>JAEMSX010000043.1 GCA_016462645.1 Thermoleophilaceae bacterium | reverse complement strand
CACGGTAAAGCCTTGGCGCAAGCAGTCCCTCGGGCACGCGCCCAGTCTAAGTTGACCTGGTGTTGATCTGGCGTTACGGCAAACGTTTTCCCGCGACGGAACCTCTAGAGTCACCTGCGTGGAGACCCCTGCTGCAGCGACGATTCTGCTGGTCGACGATGAAGCGCCGATCCAGCGCATGCTCGAGTTCCCGCTGAAGAAGGACGGCTACAACGTCGTCCTCGCCGGCGACGGAGAAGAAGCGCTCGAGAAGTTCCGCGCGGGCAAGTTCGATCTGGTCGTGCTCGACATCATGATGCCGAAGCTCGACGGTCTCGAGGTCTGCAAGGAGATCCGCGCCGAGAGCAACGTGCCGATCGTGATGCTGACCGCGCGCGCAGATGAGGTCGACAAGGTGATCGGGCTCGAGCTCGGCGCCGACGACTACATGACCAAGCCGTTCAGCCTGCGCGAGTTCCGCTCCCGCGTGAAGGCCGCGCTGCGCCGCGCCGGCATGAGCACCGACGGTGAATCCAAGCCCGGTGACCGCACGATCGAAGCCGGCAACGTCGTGATCGATCCCGGCCGCCGCGTCGTGACCGTCGACGGCGAAGCGATCACATTGACCTTCATGGAGTTCGAGATCCTGATGGCTCTCGCTTCTGAGCCTGGGCGTGTGCTCACACGTGAAGCCCTGCTCGAGCGCGTCTGGGGAGACAGCGCTTATCGCGACATTCGCACGGTAGATGTCCACATCCGCCACCTGCGCGAGAAGATCGAGCCCGACGCGAGCAACCCTGAGTACATCCTCACGGTGCGCAACGTCGGCTATCGCTTCCGCGATTCCTAACCGCGCGCTCGCGCCGGAGAGGCGAACCTTGCCGTGAACAATCGACGCTTCAGATGGGGCATTCGCGAGAAGCTGACGCTGCTCTTCTTCTTCGTGACGCTGATCGCCGTCACGGTCAACTTCCTGATCGTCGTTCCGCGGCTTGAGCAACGCCTGCGCAGCGACCGTGTCGAGAACATGCGCGAGATCGCCAATCGCGTGCAACCACAGGTGGAGTACATCTACACCAACTTCGATCCCAATCTCGTGACCCCGGCGCCCGCTGGTGGCGCATGGTCGCAATACCTGCCGAACATCGTCGGATCGGTCGGTGAGCGCGTGGCGATCCTCAAACCGTTGCCGACGCAGTTCCCGATCGGGCCGACCTACCGCTTCGCGGTCGTCTACGACCCGACCGGCGAGACGCAGACCAACGACTCAGATCTGATCGAGGATCCGATCGCCGAGCGCGCCGTCGAGACCAAGAAGAAGGTTTGGGGCATTCTCGACTTCGGCACCGGCCCGCACGCAGAGGCGGCGGTCCCGTTGAAATCTGCAAATGGGCAGGTCGCGGGAGTCGCGGTCTACTCGACGTCACTCTCGGGAGTGACCACGACCGTCCAGCAGATCGCGCGTCGTCAGCTCGTCTCTGCCGTGATCGCTCTGAGCATCGCGTTGATCGCCGGCCTCGTCGCGTCGGGCTACATGGCACGGCGCCTGCGCCGGCTCGAGGTCGCGGCGCGCTCGGTCGCCGACGGCAATTTCACCGAACCGCTCGTCGTCGACTCCGAGGACGAGATCGGCGAGGTCACGCGTGCGTTCAACATGATGCAGGACCGGCTCGGCCGCGCCGACCGCGCGCGCAAGGCCTTCATCGCGAACGCCAGTCATGAACTGCGCACGCCGCTGTTCTCGCTCGGAGGCTACGTCGAGCTGATGCGCGAGGAGGAGCTCGATCCCGAGACCCAGCGCGAGTTCCTCGACCAGATGCACTCGCAGATCAAGCGCATGACCAGGCTCGCCACCGACCTGCTCGATCTCTCCAAGATCGACACCGGATCGCTGGCGATCCAGCCCGAACACGTGAACCTGCGCGCACTCGCCCGCTCGATCGCGCGCGAGTTCAACCTGCGCGCCGAGCAGCAGGAGAGCGAGATCGACATCGAGGTCGCGGGCGACGTCGAGGCGATCTGCGACCCGGACCGCGTCGCGCAGATCGCGCGCATCCTCGTCGACAACGCGCTCAACCACAACCCACCCGGCACGGACGTGACGATCGACGCGATCGCCGACGACACCGGCGTGGCGCTGAAGGTCAGCGACAACGGCAACGGGATCCCGGCCGAAGACGTCGGGCGCATCTTCGACCGCTTCCACACCGGCAACAAGACCGGCGGAACTGGTCTTGGCCTGTCGATCGCGCGCGAGCTCGCGCAGGCGATGGAGGGCTCGCTCACGGTCGAGACGAGTCCCGACGGAACGACCTTCACGCTGCGCCTTCCGGCGGGCGTGAAGATCAACCAGCCGATCTAGCGGCCGCTACTTCACCGCGGCTTTCTCAATGCTGCGGCGCTTGTCCTTCTTGTCGGCCTTGGCCTTGTCCTTGCCCTTGCCACCGTCGAGCGAGTCCCGGGTCTTGTCGCGGGCGAAGATCGAGTCGTTGCCGGTGCCGCCGGAGATCGAGTCCTTCTGCTTGCCACCGGTGAGCGTGTCATTGCCCGCGTCGCCGAAGAGCTTGTCGGCACCGTTCGCTCCGTCGAGCTTGTCATTGCCGGTGCCGCCGCGGAGCTGGTCGTTGCCGGAGCCGCCTTTGAGCGAGTCCTTGCCGGCGCCGCCGAGCAGGATGTTGGCCAGGGCCGAGCCTGTCAGTTTGTCCGCGCCCGAGCCGCCGACCAGGTTCTCACACTCGAGCAGGTTGTCGCCCTCGCCGGCAACGCCGGAAGGCGTGGCTGAGTTGAGCGACGCAGTCACCGCAGCGGTACGAGAGGCGTACGTGATCGTGTCGCTGCCCGCGTCACAGGCGATGAAATCCCCGCCCAGCAAACCGTCGATGGTGTCATCTCCGGGTCCGCCGAGGAGGCTGTTGGGTGCGTCGGTGCCGATCACCGTGTCCGGACCCGCGCCGCCGTTCGCGTTCTCGATCGAGCTCAGCACGTCGCCTTCACCCGCCGCGCCGCCGGTGCCCGCAGCGAGATTGACCGCCACCGCGGCCGAGCGCGCGGCGTAGGACATCACGTCGGTTCCCGCGCCGCCGATGATCTGGTCCGGCCCATCTGCGGCCGATCCGCTCCCGAAGCCGTCGTTCCCGCTTCCGCCGATCGCAGTCTCGATCGCGATTACGGAGTCGCCCTCACCTGCTGACCCGTCGTTTGCGGCACCGTCTTCGATCAGCCCGACGGCCGCGCCTCGCGCGCTGTAGTCGGCCGTATCGTTTCCTGCGCCGCCGTCAAACGCGTCACTGCCCGTCGGGTCGGCGTCCGCCGTGAACGTGTCGTTCCCGTCGCCACCAGCGACCGTGTTCGCGCCCGAGGACTCGACCAGCGAGTCATCGCCGCCAGCGCCGTTCACGGTGTCATTTCCGCCCGCCGGGCTGATGAAGTTCGATCCGTCGTCGCCGGTCAGGCTGTCGTTGCCCGAGCCACCGAGGATCTTCTCCATGTCGAGCGCAAGATCGTTCTCGCCGGCTTCGCCCTCGTTTGCGATCGCATCGCCGAGTGTTACGAACACAGGCGCCGTGCGCGAGCTGTAGTCGAGCGTGTCGGTGCCGCCGTTGCCGTCGACCTGGTCGGTGCCGAGGCCGGCGTCGATCGATTCGCTGCCGGATCCGCCGACGACACTGTCGCCCTGCAGGCCTGTCGAGATCCGATGGTCGAACGCATCGTTGATCGTCACGGTGTCGGCGAGGCCCCCGGTCTTCACGTCGAGCCCGTGCGTCCCGTCCTGGGAGATCGTGTCACTGCCGGGCGACTCACCGTTTCCGGTCGTGAATGCTTCATCGAGCGTCACATCGACGCTGGTCAGGGCATCGGAGTAGTCGATCGTGTCGCGACAGTTTGCTGGTGCCCGGACGAAGGTGACGCTGTCGCTTCCGTCGCCGGGATTGATCGAGTCGCAACTCGACGGAACCGCAAGCAGATTCGTGTCGTCGAAGATCGTGTCGGCGCCTGCGCCGGCGCGAACGGTGTCTGCCCCGTCGCCGGCGAGAATCACGTTCGCGTTGGCGTTGCCGGCGATCGTGTCGTCGCCCGATCCTCCGGCGAGGTTCTCGATGTCGCTGCCGAGCGCCTCGTTCGATCCCGGCTCGCCGTCATCGGCGAGGCCGTTCAGCGACATCGTCACCCCGGCGGAGTTGTCCTGGTAGTTGAGCTGGTCGGTGTTCGGACCACCGTTGTAGGTGTCCGCCCCGGGACCCGGCACGAGCGTGTCGTCGCCGGCGCCGGCTGAGATGTTGTCCGCGCCCTCGCCGCCGGTGAGGCCGTCTCCTTGGGGACTGCCGGTGATCGTGTCGCCGCCGGGGCCGCCGTCCAGCTGCACGCCGGACGCGCTCGCACTGGCGTTGATCACGTCCGTGCCCGATCCGCCGATGATCGTGGTCGCCGTGCCGAAGTCATCGTTCTCGCCCACGGCGCCATCGTTGGCAACGCCGTCCAGCGTGATGTTGAGATTGTCCGATCGGCTGTCGTAGACGATCGCGCCGCCACCAGTTCCGATGTCCATCACGTCGGCTCCCGTGCCACCGTCGAGGAAGTCAAATCCGCCGGCGCCGTTGAATGTCTGCGCACCGCTGGTGCCGAGGAGGTAATCGTTTCCGGGGCCGCCGGTCACCTCGTCGACGTTCGCCCAGTCGTCGACGCTTCCGGCCTGCGGGGTGCCGGTGCAACGGGAGAATCCAGTTGCGGGACATGTGCCGTCATTTGCGGATCCGTCGAGCGAGACGACCTGCCCGGTTCCCGCACTTGCGAGATCGACTGTGTCGACACCGGTCCCGCCGTCGAAGAAGTCCGAGCCCGATCCAGCCTCGTAGTTGGTGTTGGCGCTCGAGCCGACGTAGTTCACGTGTGTACCGGTCCGATTCAAGAAGTCCGAGTTCCCCAGGGCGGGGCGGACCTCAACCAGCGGCGCAGGCCAGGACGGATACGGCAACGAAGCCGGGACCTGGAAGGTCAACGTCCAGTTGATCGCCGAGTTGTCGTCGGTCAGCCACAGATTCAGCGGACCTTCGGCTGACTCGCCGCTCCCGGGCGTCTCGGTGATCGGACAGGTGAGCGTGGAAGTGGTGAAGCCCGTGCATTCGAGCTCGGTGTCATCGAGCTGCGCGCCGCCGGAGCTGGAGAGGCCGGCCACGAAGACGCCACTGCTGGCCTGGACCGTGTACGCAGTCTGACCGGGGTTGGTCTGCATCGTCAGCGTGCCGGCGCTGCCGGTGGCGAAGAAGACGAGCGATCCGGATTTCCCAGCTTCTGCTCCAAGGGGGCTCGGGCCCTTGTAGGAGTCAACTTCGATCAGCGTCATGGCGCTGGCCGACGCCGGAGCGCAGGCGAGTGCAAGGAGGGTGAGCAGTCCGACAAGGAGGCGGCTCGACTTGCGCGGGAGACATTCCGGTGTTTTCATTCAGCGATACTAAGGCTCCACAGGAACTGCGTAGGCACGAAACTGAATATTGGCTGCCCGGGTAGGCTTGGTCAATGTCTTCCGAGAACGGCGCAGGGAACACGCTGGCTGACGCGCCACTGGTGCTGGTTTCCAATCGTGGCCCCGTCACCTACGACCTCGACGAGAACGGCCAGCGCTTCGAGAAGCGTGGAACCGGCGGACTCGTCACCGCGCTGACGGGACTGGTCAATCACCGCAGCGACACGCTGTGGGTCGCTTCCGCGATGACCAAGGAGGACGCCGTGGTCAGTGCCGAGAACAACCACAGCGCCTTCGCCGTGAAGCCCAATGCCGACACGGAGTACCGGGTGCGACTCGTGCACAGTGGCGAGGAGGAGTACGACCGTTTCTACAACGTGATCGCGAACCCGATGCTGTGGTTCATCCAGCACTACCTCTGGGACCTCTCGAACGCACCGGACATCCGCCAGCAGGAAGTCGACGCATTCGACTACGGCTACCGCGTCGTCAACGAGGACCTCGCGCGCGCCGTGCTGCAGGAGATCGAGGGCGCCGAGTCACCGGTCGTGATGGTCCACGACTACCACCTCTACACGATGCCCGGCGTGATCCGCGCGGCGCGGCCGGACGTCTTTCTACACCACTTCATCCACATTCCGTGGACCCAGCCCGACGCCTGGCGTGTGCTGCCCAATCGCATCAGGGACGAGATCTACCGCGGTGTGCTCGCCAACGACATCGTCGGCTTCCACACCCACTCGTACAAGCGCAACTTCCTGCTCTGCTGCCGCGAACTGCTGCCCGAGGCCGAGGTCGATGAGGTCAACGGCAAAGTCGTCTTCGAGGGCCACGAGACGTGGGTGCGTGCATACCCGCTGCCGATCGACGCCGAGGCGTTCATGCTCAGCGCGCAGAAGCCCGGCGTGCACGAGTTCGAGCGCGAGATCCTGCGCCGCCGCCGCGACCACCTGATTCTGCGCGTCGACCGCGCCGACCTCTCGAAGAACGTCCTGCGCGGATTCACGGCGTTCGATCTGTTTCTGGATCAGCACCCGGAGTTCGTCGAGAAGGTGACGTTCATCGCCCACCTGATGCCGTCACGTACCGACGTGCCCGAGTACGCGGAGTACCTCGAGAAGATCGAGGCCCTGGTCGCGGTCGTCAATCATCGCCACGGGACGCCCGACTGGATGCCGATCGACCTGCGCATGCGCGACGACGTCAACGAGGCGATCGCCGAGTACAAGCACTACGACCTCTTGATCGTCAACCCGATGTTCGACGGCATGAACCTGGTGGCAAAGGAAGGCCCGCTGATCAACGAGCGCCACGGCGTCTCGATCCTCTCGGAGAACACCGGCGCGCACGAAGAGCTCGGCGAATTCGCGATCTCGGTCAACCCCTTCGACATCCAGGAGCAGGCCGACGCGATCCACCGCGCGCTCTCGATGTCGATGAGCGAACGCTCCACGCGAGCCGAGGGCCTGAAGGCCGCCGTGACCGAGCGCAACCCGGGCGACTGGATCAACGATCAGCTCGCCGACATTTCTCGCCGCCGCGAGATGCGCGTCGTCGACGCCTAACCGACTCGGATTCTCAACGCTTTCGACGGCGTCGCCGACACCGTCAGATCGCTCGACTTCAGGGCGACCGCGCGGAAGCGCAGGCTCGCGTGGCTTGTTCGCGTGAAGCGGTAGTTGAACTTGAAGCGGCCGGTGCGCGTTGAACGCACCACCGCGACCGTGCGCCAACGCCGGCCGTTCTTGACTTTGATCGCGACGCTCGCGCCATGCCTTGCACGCTCGCTCGGGATGCGGCCGGTCAGTCGCATGCGGCCGCGGGGGCGGATTCGCGTGCGCACGGCTCGCAGGGCGATTCGCGAGCGCACCTTGAGCTTGCCGGTGAGCTTCGCCCCTGAGTCGACGTGATGCAGAGTCCAGCGACGGTTGGCCGTCGCCTTGGCCGTCATCTCGAATCGTCCGTCAAGGTCTGTGTGCACCACGCGTGAGATCCGCGCACGCGAGGCGGCGCTCGATTCATCGGTCGATTCGATCCGAGCGTTCGCGATCGGCTCGCCCGTGTTCGCGAGCAGGCGACCGCTGATTCGAACTCTGCGGCCGTACTTGGCGACGATGCTCGTAGGTCCGTCGAGCGCAAAGTGCGCCGCAGCCAGCCCGGTCAATCGCGAGCCCGTCACCTGGATGCGGCGCGGGCCGAACGCGATGACTGAGTTGCCGGCGGCGTCGTGCACGCGAACACGAATCGTGTGTTCGCCGTTGCTCAGGCTGTCTCGCGGGAGGGTCAGCTCGACCTGCTGGCGGCTCGGGCACGGGCGAACGTGGAGATAGTCCGGCGCGGTCCCCGACTGACCGACGCGCTGGCAGCGCCCGCCGTTCGCGTTCGGGACGACCGAGACAAGCTCGGCCCCGTCGGCTTCGATCGTCGCGCGCGCGATCCCGGAGATCTCGTCGGTCGCCAGGAACGTCACCGCTCCAAAGCTCGCGCCGTCCGCGAGCAGCGAACCACCGACACCCGACACGCTCGGCTGCTCGCTGTCGTCGAGCGTGAATGCTGCCGAGCGCACAAAGAGCTCACCGAAGTTCGGCTCGCTCTCCGAGTGGACGCAGGCCTCGCCCTCGTAGCCCGCGCAGGCCATCGTGAGGAACCAGTGACGCGAGCCCGCGGGAACTTCGGCCGCGGTACGGGTGAGCAGTCCGGAGAACCCGCTGCAGCTGTAGTAGACGACGCAGTAGTTGATCGCATGGCCGGTGTACGGGTTGTTCTCAAAGTCAGCGTCGAACAGGTGCATCGACACGCCCCACCCCGTACCGCTGATCCTCCCGCCGCGATCGATCGCGTAGCCACGGATCGTCGCGGGGCCGGAGTCGAAGCTCCAGCCGAGACGGGAGCTCGGCGAGACCTGCGCCGGTCCGCCCATCCCCGCTCGAAGCGCTCCGCCCTTCGAACAATCATCGGCGAACCAGGGGTAGTTGGCAGAGCCCGTCGGGCTCCAGCCGTCGGTCGGCGCCGGGGTGCCGCTCGGCGTTTTGCAGGAATAGACGACGTAATCGTTTGCGCTCGCGCTCGCGGCAAGGATGAGCGAGGCGAACAGCGTGGCGATCAATGCGGTTTTCATCAGGTGTGCTCCTCAAAGTCCGAACTCGCGCTCGGCGGCCGGGGCTGGATCGGGCGCCGGCGGTGCCGGCGCGGGGTCAGGTGCTGGTGCGGGAGCGACCGGGATCGGACGCTTCGCCGGTGATGGATCCGCGTGGCGCTTCTGCTTGTGCTTTCGCGTTTGTCGCTTCCTGGGCCCGCGATGACGGCGCGGCTTGTCACCCTCGGCCGTCGGCGCCGTCGGCACGGATTCCGTGACGAGTTCGGTCACGGGCGTGGCCGCGGGGTGCACGGCTTCGACCGGCTCGCCGCGCGGCAGCCCGATTGCAGCCACGATTGCGACGAGCGCCGCGAGCGCCAGGGCAACATTGCCCCAACGAATGCGGTGATCGAACTGACGTGCCGGCGTTGGCTCGCCGGCGCCCTTGGAGTGGTCGAAAATGACGTCCATCCACTCGTTAAGGGTTTGAGCGGCTAACGTTTACCCCCCTGCGCGCGATTTAATTTTCCCGCGGCGCAGATGCAGTCAAGACACCCCGCTATCCAAAGAAGCCTTCACAAAGATGCCTAACTCGTACGAACTGGTCGTGCTGCTCGACGCCGACGCGCCGACCGACACCCGCACAAAGATCATCACCGACGCCGACGCCCTGCTCAAGCAGCACGGTGAAGTCAAGGCCACCAAGGCCTGGGGCGTGCGTCAGCTGCCCTACCTGATCGACCACCACGAGCAGGCTGACTACACCCTTTTCCGCTTCGAGACCGAGCCGGCGTCAATCGCCACGCTCGACCGCGCCTTCAAGCTGACCGAAGGCGTTCTGCGCTTCCGCATCTTCGAGACCGAGACCGAAGGCGACCTGCCCGAGGCCCCGCCGCTGTTCAAGCGCGAAGAGCGTGGATACGAGCGTCCTCCGCGTGAGGCTTCTGCAACTGCAGAGCTTGACGAGGCGCCGTCAGACGCCGAAGCTGCCGCCGAGGCACCTGCTGAAGCTGCCGCCGAGGCCGCTCCGACCGAGGCCGAGGCCCCCGCGGAAGCCGCAGCCGAGCCTGTTGCCGAGGCTCCCGCCGAAGCGGCACCCGCTGAGGCAGAAGCCGAAGCACCCGCCGAAGCTCCGGCTGAGTAGTTCTTCCTTGATTGCATGAAGTTGCCGGCGCTTACGTCCGGTGCTTTTGCAACGCTTTGATTACGCGATACACGGCGGCGTAAATTGTTTGCCGTGTTTCCGTGAATACTGTCGTCGATCGCCCCACGGGCAATCGAATAGCGACTACAACTGGTCATTGCACGAAATGACCGGGCTCTAACCGGTCCGGCACCCTCAAGAAAGCACGAAAGGAAAAATCTCATGGCCCAGAACATCAACCGCGTCATCGTCACCGGCAACCTCACCGCTGACCCGGTCCTAAACACTCTCCCGTCCGGCACGACTGTCTGCGATCTCCGCATCGCCGTCAACGGTCGTCGCAAGGACAACGAGTCCGGTCAGTGGGTCGACAAGCCCAACTACTTCAACGTCAAGGTCTGGGGTGCGCAGGGCGAGAACGCCTCGAAGTACCTCAGCAAGGGACGCCCCGTCGCGATCGACGGACGCCTCGACTGGCGCGAATGGACGGACAAAGAAGGCAATAAGCGCCAGGGCATCGATATAATCGCCGACACCGTCCAGTTCCTGGGAGGCCGCGACGACGCGTCTTCCGGTGGGAACCAGGGTGGTTATGCGTCTTCTGGCAATGTCGGCAGTTCCGGCGGAGCCGACCAGTCTGACTTCCAGCCTGTTGGCGCAGGTGCCTCTGGCGGTGCAAGCGCACCCTCCGAGGACGACATTCCGTTCTAGAGACCTGATCTGAAGATCGCTGGTTTCTCTTACGGGAGACCAACTTTTTCATTGATGCTGGGCGCAGGCTACTGCCGCGCCCGGCGTCAAATCTTCAGCCAGACCAAAGGATCAGAACCAGAATGCCCAAGCCCAAGCCACGCACATCGACGTCGTCTTCCGCGCGACGCGACAAGCGCGATCCCCGCGGCGGTCGCCGCAAGTCGTGCACGCTGTGCCAGAACAAGATCGACAAGGTCGACTACAAGGACGTCGAGACCCTGCGTCGCTTCGTCAGTGAGCGCGGCAAGCTCAAGGGCCGTGGAAACACCGGCAGCTGCCGTCGTCACCAGACGCAGATCGCCCGCGCCGTCAAGCGCGCTCGCGAGATCGCTCTGCTGCCGTACGTCGCTGAAGGTCGTCCGGGAGCAAAGGGCTGATGGCGCAGGCAATTCTTCTGCAGGACGTCGAGAACCTCGGCGAGAAGGGTGACGTCGTAGACGTCGCTCCGGGCTACCTGCGCAACTTCCTCGCCCCGCGTCAGCTGGCGGCGACCGCAAACCGCAAGTCGATCGAACAGGCTCAGCGCTTGATGAAGGAGGCCGAAGACGCCGCCATCGAGCGTGCCGAGAAGGCCGGCGACATCGCCGCTCTGCTCAGCAAGACTGTGATCACGATCGAGGAGCAGGCCGGACCCGAGGGTCGTCTGTTCGGTTCGGTCACCCAGAAGGAGATCGTCGAAGCGATCAAGGACGCACGCGGTGTGCGCCTCGAACGCAAGGACGTCCACATCGCAGAGCCGATCCGCGAAGTGGGCACCTACACGATCACGGTTGACGTTCACGACGGCGTGACTGCCGACGTGAAGACGATCGTCACCTCAAAGGAATAAGCGGCGTGGCCGCAGTGATGCGGCTTGGCTGATCCCGGCACGCAGCCGGCGAATGGCAACGGCCTCATTGGGGCCGCTGCGACGCCACCCCATGACGAAGAAGCCGAGGCCTCGGTCCTTGGCGCGATCATGCTCGCCGATCGCTGGTTCGACACGATCACGGTCGACGTCCACCTCAACCCCGAGGACTTCTATCGCCCGCGCAACCGCGTGATCTTCAAGGCGATGATCGACCTCAACTCGGACTCCGAGGCGATCGACACCCTCACAGTCTCAGCCCGCCTCGCCGAAACCGGCAAGCTCGAAGAGGCTGGCGGCAAGGACTACGTCGAGACGCTCGTCACGCGCATCCCGTCGCTCGGCAACACGAAGCAGTACGGGCAGATCGTCAAGGAGAACTCGCTGCTGCGCGGCCTGATCCGCGCAACTCAGGAGATCCAGGAGTCGGTCAACACCCGCGAGGGCGACCCGCGCGAACTGCTCGAGCGCGCCCAGCAGCGCGTGTTCGAGGTCGCCCAGGACAGCCAGTCCGGTGAGCTCGTGCAGCTGTCGGAGATCCTGCACGAGGAAATCGACGCGCTCGAGCAGCAGTCGCTGCACGGCAACGCCGTCACCGGCACGCCGACCGGCTTCCGCGACGTTGACGAGTTGACCGGCGGGCTTCAGGGCGGAAACCTGATCATCATCGCCGCGCGTCCGTCGATGGGCAAGTCGGCGCTGGTCACCAACATCGCCGAGAACGCCGCGCTGAAGGGCTACCCGGTCGCGATCTTCTCGCTGGAAATGTCCAAGACAGAATTGTCCCAGCGCTTCCTCGCCTCGCAGGCGAAGATCAGCGGTGACGCGATGCGCAAGGGCCAGATCAAGAAGACCGACTGGCCCAAGGTGCTCGAGGCCGCGCAGTCGTTCGACAGCGCACCGCTGTGGATCGATGACTCCTCCGACATCAACATCATCGAGCTGCGTGCCAAGGCCCGCCGCCTCCACGGCAAGTTCCTCGGCCAGGAGAACCAAGACGGCAAGAGCGGCCTCGGCCTGATCATCGTCGACTACCTCCAGCTGCTGCGCGCCAACGACGGCCGCGACAGCCGCGTCGAGCAGGTCGCGCAGATGAGCCGTGGACTGAAGATCCTCGCGCGTGAACTCGACGTGCCGGTGATCGCCGTGTCGCAGCTCTCGCGTGCGGTCGAAAGTCGCCAGCCGCCGCGGCCGCAGCTTTCTGACCTTCGTGAATGCGTGGTCGGCGAGACACTTGTACTTCTCGCAAATGGAATGCGTGTTCCGATCCAGTCACTCGAGGGCGAGTCTGCTGAAGTAGTTTCTTTTGACGAGTCGACTCGCACATTCATCGAGGCCCGGTGCAGCGACGTTTGGTGCGTCGGCGAGAGAGCCACCGTCCGCGTTCGACTGGATGGCGGCAGGGAACTCGTCGCGACACCGGATCACACCGTGCTTTCCAGCTCCGGCTGGCAGACGGTCGGATCTCTTGTCCCAGGTGAAAGCGCAGTCGCGTGTGAATCACGTGTCGGGCTTCGGGTCGGCTACGGCGGAACGGTCGACTTGGCTGATGCAGCCGAGACAAACACATGGGCGACCGTGGAGTCCATCGAGGAGGCCGGAGTCGCACCGGTGTACGACTTGACAGTGCCTGGGCCGGCAAACTGGATCGCCAACGACGGCATAGTCACTCACAACTCGGGCCAGATCGAGCAGGACGCGGACGTCGTCGCCTTCATCTATCGCGAGGAGTACTACCTGCGCGAGGACAGCGAGCGCCCGGGGATCGCGGACATCATCTTCGCCAAGCACCGCAACGGTCCCGTTGGCGATGTCGAGCTCACGTTCCTGCACCACTACCCGAAGTTCACGAACAAGCCCAAGGGCTACGACGACGGTGGTAGTGGCGGAAACCCCGACCGCGTCCCGGCCGCGCGGGTCAGCGACGGGTACGACGAAGAAGTCGAGTTCTAGGTCGTGGCGTGGGTGTGTCCCATCTGCGACGGCGCCACCTGGGTGCTGGGCGACGACGGCGAGGCCGTCGCATGCGAGTGCCGCGAGGAGACGCTGCGCCGCGCGCGCACGCGCGGGCTGATCACGACGATTCCGCGCCGCTACGCCGGGATCGCAATCTCTGACGACGGTCGCAACATCGCCAGCTCCGGCCGCACGCTGAACTTCCCGCCCGACGTCTCGCGCTCGGTGCTCAAGTACATCCGCACGATCGATGATCAGCTTGCAGCGGGCAAAGGCCTTTGGTTCACCGGCGACACCGGAACCGGCAAGACCACGCTCGCGATGCTCGTCAGCAAGGAAGCGCTCCGCGCCGGCCACTCGGTCGCGATCTACTCGGTCCCGCGCCTGCTCGCTGAGATTCGCAACACCTTCGACTCAGACTCCGACTCCTCCTACGCCCAGCTCTTCCGCAAGCTCACCGCCGTTGACCTTCTGCACCTTGACGACCTCGGCG
>JAEMSX010000106.1 GCA_016462645.1 Thermoleophilaceae bacterium | reverse complement strand
AACACGAATCCTCGTTGTCGAGGACGAGGCCTCGATCTCTGAGCCGCTCAGCAGCGCCCTGGAGCGCGAGGGCTTCGCACCCGCGGTCGCCAAGACCGCGGCTGAGGCGCTGTCGATGGCCCGCAGCACCGACCCGGAGCTGATCCTCCTGGACCTGATGCTCCCCGACGGCGACGGCCGCGACGTCTGCCGCGAGATCCGGGGTTTCAGCGAAGTGCCGATCATCATGCTGACCGCGCGCGGCACCGAGGTCGACCGCATCGTCGGGCTGGAGATCGGCGCTGACGACTACGTCGTCAAGCCGTTCAGCAGCGGCGAGCTGATCGCGCGGATCCGCGCGCTGCTCCGGCGCACCGGCGGGACCAGGTCGCAGCCGGCCCAGCACGTGATCGGCGGCCTGACGGTTGACGAAGCCTCGCGCCGCGCGACCCTGGCCGGCGAGTCGCTCGACCTCTCGCGCAAGGAGTTCGACCTGCTGGCGGCGCTTGTCCGGTCTGCCGGTTCTGTCGTCTCGCGCGAGGACCTGATGGCAGAGGTCTGGGATGAGAACTGGTTCGGATCCACAAAGACTCTTGACGTGCACATCGGCTGGCTGCGCAAGAAGCTCGGCGACGACTCGGCTGAGCCGCGCTACCTGCACACCGTGCGCGGCGTCGGCTTTCGCTTCACCGCCCCGGAGGAGTTCCAGTCAGAAGCCTGAGCACACGCATGATGGTGGCGATGGCCTACGTGCTCGTACTGGCCATTGTCGCGCTCGAGGTGCCGCTGGCGATCAGCCTGCGGCAGCGGCTCGACGACGAGGTCAAGCAGCAGGCGCGCAGCGGTGCGAACGTCGTCGCCGTGCTGGCGCAGACCGCGCTCGAGAACGACAACACCGCCGGTCTGCAGAACCTGGTTGACGTGACCTCGCTCGACACGCGCGGGCGGATCGTGGTGGTTGATGAGACGGGCGAAGTCCTGGCAGACAGCGCCGGCGAGGAGAACGTCGGCCAGAGCTTCGCCAGTCGGCCGGAGATCAAGACCGCGCTCGACGGAAGGACCGCGCAGATCTCGCGCTCGAGCCAGACGCTCGGCCGCGAGTTGCTCGCGACCGCTGTGCCGATCACTGACAATGGGAAGACGACCGGAGCGGTGCGCGTCACGCAGGACGTCGCCGATGTGTCGGACGCCTTCCGGCGCACGCTCGCCGGCCTGGCGCTGGTCGGCCTCGCGGTCCTTGCGGTCGGACTCGTCGCCGGCGCGATCATCGCCCGCCAGGTCGCGCGACCGCTGCGGCGCTTCGAGGGCGCGGCGCGCGCAGTTGCCGATGGTGACCTGCAGGCGCGCGCGCCAGTCGAGGGGAGCAGCGAGCAGCAGTCGCTGGCGCTGACGTTCAACGAGATGACGGACCGGTTGTCGAGTTCGCTGGAGGCGCAGAGTCGCTTTGTGGCGGACGCGTCTCACCAGCTGCGCACGCCCCTGACCGGTCTGCGGCTTCGCCTTGAGGAGGCGCGGGCGCGCAGCAACGATCCGGGCGTTGACGAACAGATCGACCACGGCATCGATGAGGTCGATCGCCTTGCACGGACCGTCGAGGAGCTGCTTGTGCTGAGCCAGACCGGCGAGCGCGACGCGCGCGCCGAGTCGTTGGCGTTGTCGGAGCTCACCGAGGCGGCCGGGCGCCGCTGGTCGCCGATCGCCGAGTCGAGCGGGCACGAGTTCAGCGCGGTGACCGACGGAGACGGTCGCGTCGATGCTTCGCGCGCGGATCTGGAGCGGGTGATCGACGCGCTGATCGAGAACGCAATCGCCTATTCGCCGGAGGGAACTGCGGTTGAGCTGCGGTCGGCAGAGCGTCGAATCACGGTTCGCGACCACGGCCCGGGGCTTTCTGACGGTGAGGGCGAGGAAGTCTTCGAGCGCTTCTATCGAGGAAAGGCTGGGCTGGCTCAGAGCGGCGGCACCGGCCTCGGCCTCGCGATCGCGCGCGAACTGGCGCGCCGCTGGCACGCCGACGTGAAACTTGAGAACGCAGACGGAGGCGGCACGCTGGCGGTAGTCGAGTTCGGCGCCGCCCCGCCACGAGAGGACAGCGCATGAGCAGGCAGGGATTTCGCATCGCATCGGCCGGGCTTCTGGGGTTGGTGGTGGCCGCGTGCCTCGGGTATCTGGCGCTGCAGCTGGTGAGTCAGCCCGTCGGGCTCTCGACGGTGCCGGCGAGCGCGGGGGATGAGCTTGTTGCTGTGAAGAAGGGGGCTACGGGGGCTTCGTCGTCGACGAAGAAGACCAGCGACAAGAAGGCGAAGAAGAAGAGTTCGGGTGGGGATTCGGCTACGCAGGTGCCGAGCACGCCTTACGTGCCGCCGTCCTCCAGCGGCAGCGACGAAAGCTCCAGCTCAGGCGACGACTCCTCCAGCTCCAACGGCGATGACAGCTCCGAGGAGCACCACGACGGCGGCGGGGATGACGATGGGGATGATGACTAGTTAGGGCCGTTTGCTCCGCGGTCCCGCCCTCGAAGGCGGGACCGCGGAGGATTTCACCGATTCGTATGTGAATCGGTGCGGAGAAGTTTGGAAGCGGTCTTGTAACGCAACGCCGGACTCGTTTGAGTTGGGGGATGCCGTACTCGGGAGCGCGAAAGCCGAACGCCGCCGGCGACTTTCATCAGTACAACCGGGCCCGCCCGGGCCTGTGGCTGTTCCACGACGATGAGGATCGGTTTGTCTTCGAAGAGATGATGAACCGGCACCTGAGCCGGAATCCCCACTTCGACTCACGCGGACGTCAGTACGTGAATCTGCGCGACAGCGTCCGTCTGAGGTCTCGCTGCCTCATGTCCTCGCACTTCCACAACGTGCTCAACCAGTTGCGCCCCGGCGGAATGGCCGCGCTGACGCGACGCGTCATCGCCGCCTACACGCAGTACCACCACCAGCGGCACGGGTCCACCGGATCGCTCTTCGCCGGCGAATACAGGGCGCGCAGGCTTCTCACCGCTGAAGATCTTCGCTGGTGCACGGCGTACGTCCACGACAACCATCCGTCTGGACTCGACTACCGATTCTCGACCCACCGCCTCTACATGCAGCCGGAGGAAGCGCCGAGCTGGCTTGAAGTCGACTCGTCGCTGGGCGCCTTCGGCGGACTTGACGGCTACAAGGCGTATCTCCGTCGCCGATCCCAGCGCCGGGAGCTGGACCTCCAGCTTCGGGGCCCGCAACGAAGGCAAAAAAAATCCACGGTCCCGCCTTTGGGGGCGGGACCGTGGAGTAAATGAGGCGTACTTGTCGACGCAGCCCTAGGAGATGTTCTTCAGCTCCTGGACGATCTCCGACAGCGAAGCTTTCGCGTCGCCGAAGAGCATCTGCGTCTGGTCGAGGTAGAAGAGCTCGTTCTCGATGCCGGCGTAACCGGATGCCATACCGCGCTTGAGCACGATCACGTTGCGGGCGTGGTCGACCTCGAGGATCGGCATGCCGTAGATCGGCGAGTCGGGGTTGCTCTTGGCGGCCGGGTTGGTGACGTCGTTGGCGCCGACCACGATCGCGACATCGGTGCGCTCGAACTCGGGGTTGATGTCGTCCATCTCGACGAGCTGGTCGTA
>JAEMSX010000105.1 GCA_016462645.1 Thermoleophilaceae bacterium | reverse complement strand
GTCTTGCCGCAGGCGCTCGGGAATGCGCCGGTGATGAACTTGACGTCACCGGTCGGCGAGGTGAGCTTGAGGATGAGCATGTGCTCGGCCATCCAGCCCTCGTCGCGCGCCATCACGCTGGCGATGCGCAGAGCGAAACACTTCTTGCCCAGCAGGGCGTTTCCGCCGTAGCCCGATCCGTATGACCAGATCTCGCGGGTCTCGGGGAAGTGGCAGATGTACTTGGTCGTGTTGCACGGCCATGCGACGTCTTCCTGACCTTCTGCGAGCGGAGCGCCAACCGAGTGCACTGCCGGAACGAACTCGCCGTCGTCACCCAGCTCGTCGAGCACCTTGCTGCCGATGCGGGCCATGATCCGCATGCTGGCCGCCACGTAGGGCGAGTCGGTGAGCTCGATGCCGATGTGCGACTTGTCTGATCCGACCGGACCCATGCTGAAGGGGATCACGTACATCGTGCGGCCGCGCATGCCGCCGTCGAAGAGCGGGTTGAGCGTGGCGCGCATCTCGTCGGGGGCCATCCAGTTGTTGGTCGGGCCTGCGTCGATTTCGTTCTCGGAGCAGATGTAGGTCTGGTCCTCGACTCGCGCCACGTCGGAGGGGTCCGAGAAGGCTGCGTAGGAGTTCGGGCGCTTGGCGTCGGAAAGCTTCGTGAAGACACCCTTGTCGACGAGCATCTGACAAAGCGCGTCGTACTCCTCGGCGGATCCGTCAAGAACCTGGACCGCGTCGGGTTTGGTCAGCTCGGCGATCTGTTCGATCCACGCCTTCAGTTTGGGGTGCGTGATCGAATCAACCGAAGAATCAATCGTTGAGTTGCTCATGGCGAGAGAGTGCTCCTGCGAATTTGAGGTTGGCCGCTGCCTGTGGAAGGGCGGGCCCCAGCTGTAAATAGAGAACCGGGAAGTGTCCAATTGAGGCGGCGAAACTGGGATGACGAGCCCGCCTCAGTGGTGCTGAGGATAGCCTGATTTGGGATTAATCACCGAGAATTAGACAACCGTCATATTGCTGGGAGGCACTTCCGATGCACAAGTTCCGAACCGCCGTTGAGGCGCGCGACTTCGACGCGATCCCCCCGATGCTCGCCGAGGACGCGATCTTCCGCAGCCCGGTCGTCTTCAAACCGTTTGAGGGGAAGGACTACGTCTCCGCGGTACTGCTGGCCGCACTTCGCACTTTGCAGGACTTTCGCTACGAGACCGAGCTGGCGAGCGAGGATGGTCGCAACCACGCCCTGGTGTTCAAGGCGACCGTCAACGGTCGCGAAGTGCATGGCTGCGACTTCATCCGCGAGAACGCGGATGGACTGATCGAGGAGTTCGCCGTGATGATCCGGCCGCTCTCGGCGGTGCAGGCTGTCGGCGAAGAAATGGCCAGGGCGATCGCCGTGACCAAGGAGGAGTTCGGCGTCAGCGCCTGATCAGAGCGGCGCGATCGAGCCGTGATTGACGACTTCGACGTTGTTGCCGTCGGGGTCGAGCACGAAGGCGCCGTAGTACTCGGGGTGATACGGACGCGGGCCGGGCGCGCCGTTGTCAGTTGCGCCGGCGGCGATCGCGGCGGCGTGGAATGCGTCGACGACGTCGGTGCCTGCGGCGCGGAACGCCAAATGGATGAACCCCGTGCGATCGCCGGGAGCGATCCAGAAATGCGGGAAGTCGACGCCCATGCCGACGGTGCCATCCTCCTGCTCATTCATGACCGCGTACCCGAGCGGAGCGAGCGCCGCCGCGTAGAACGAGCGACTTGCAGCCGGATCACGAACGAAGATCTTCAGGTGGTCGAGCACGCCCGAAGTCTAACTTCGATCAGGCGCTCGCCTCGCGGTCGTAGTCCTCGGTTTCCACGCCGAGCGTGCGCGCGGTCGGCGACTTCTCGATCGTCTTCTGGTCGGGGAACGTGTGGAGGACGCGGTCACCGAAGTTGCTGGTCACGCCCATCCAGTAGTCCTCGTGCTTGTAGTGGTGCAGGCGGTGGCTGCGCCAGATGCTGCGGAAGAAGCGAGTCTTGGGGATGTACGGGGTGTGGATCAGGAAGTGGCTCCACTCGTAGCGGTAAAGACCGACGTAGCTGAAGAAGAGCGACGTGAAGTAGAGCGGCACGAACGATCCCCCGAAGACGAGGTAGACGATCCCTGCCGCGATCGGTGCCGCGGTCAGGGCGATCAGGAACATCGAGCCGAGGATCTCCTGCGGGTGCAGCAACGTGCGCTCGATGATCGCCGGGTCCTTGTGATGACGGCGGTGCGCCCGGGCGGTGTAGAGGTCGAACTTCCTGCCGCCGATCTCGAACGGCTTGAGGTGCAACAGATAGGTGTGGATGAACCACTCGACGAACGGCTGCGCGGTGAGCAGGAGCAACGGGACGATCAGATCGCGATAGCTGAACTCGCCGAGCGCGATGCGGACGCCCAGGACGGCGACGATCGCGACCGCGACCGCCCGACCGCTGAAGTGACGCATGAACTCTTTGAAGCAGTTCCCCAGTGACTTGAGATCGTCGCGCTCGGCGGTCAGACGCTCGTCGTAGTCGGCGGGGACACTGGTGGCGTGCTCGTTGGGATGTGCGTGGGCGTGGGCCATGTCAGGCGGTTTCCTTCGCGGTCTGGTGCTGCTGGGTTTCAAGGTTCGCGATCGCCGCATCGATTGCGGCGATCGCTCCGCGCAACGACGTGCGCGCTGCAGCCTCGGCGGCGGCTGAGTCCCCGGCAGCGATCGCGTCGGCGATCGGGATACGGAAGTCGGAGGACTCGAGCTCTTTGATTGTCCAGCCGAGCTGAAGTTCGGGTGCCTGCTGGGCGCTGCGGATGAGGCTGTTGTAGGCGAGGCGGTAGGCGATGTTGTCGGCACCGTCGAGCATGCGCTCCCAGAACCGCAGGTCCAGGGCGACGACGCCGGCGTCGTGCGGGGCGGCCTTCAGTTGGTGGGCGATGGCAACGAGGTCAGCGCGGACCTGATCGCTCGCCCGCAGCGAACACAGACGGGCGAGGTCGGTACCGATCGCGGCACGCATCTCGAAGCCGGCACGCCAGAGGCGCGCGCCGGCGAGGTCTTCGGCGGCGTACTCGGCGAGCAGGGCGAGCGCGTCGAGGCCGGCGGTGTGTTCGAAGTCGAGGACCGTCGTGCCGCCGCCCTGTCGCGACCTGACGAGGCCGATCTGCTCGGCGCGCTTGGTCGCTTCGCGGATCACGTGGCGGTTGACGCCGTAGTCCTCGGCGAGTTGACGCTCGGGAGCGAGATTGCTGCCGACGGGATAGGTCCCGTCAAGGATGTTCGACGCAATCTGGCGGAACACCGTGTCTGCGAAGGAGTGGGATTTTGCTTCGGCGAGAGCCATTGGTTGGACCAATATAACAGTTGGTTGGACCAATTGCAACCAAGTCGACGAAAAGACCGAAGCGGTCGTAAGCGAAAAAGTGCCCCAACGTACGACGTGCCCACCCTCGGCACGTCGTACGTTGGGGCGGGAAAGCGCTCAGGTATGCGAAAGGCCCCGCGCTTGCGGGGCCTTCCGGGGTACTGCGAGTCTTACGAGGTACTACTTGAGTTCGACGGTACCGCCGGCCTCTTCGATCTCGGCCTTCAGCTTGTCGGCCTCGTCACGCTCGATGCCCTCCTTGACGGGCTGCGGGGCGTCGTCGACGATTGCCTTGGCTTCCTTGAGGCCCAGGCCGGTCGCCGCGCGGACAACCTTGATGACCTG
>JAEMSX010000104.1:1932-3823 GCA_016462645.1 Thermoleophilaceae bacterium | reverse complement strand
ACGACGGTCATCAGCTGCAGGATGATCGACGCGGTGATGTAGGGCATGATGCCCAGCGCGAAGAGCGAGAGGCGCGAGAGGCTTCCACCTGAGAACAGGTTGAGGAAGCCGAGAATGCTGCTGGAGTCGAACTGGTTCTGGAACTCCTTGAGTGCGTCGACGTCGACGCCCGGCGACGGAATATACGAGCCGACGCGGTAGATCAGAAGCATCGCGGCGACAAAGCCGATCTTCTTCCGGATCTCCGGTGTGCGAAATGCGTTAGCGAGTGTTTGAACCATTAGCGAAGCGCCCTCCCCCGGGCGCCGCGCGCAAGGCTAGTCAATTGTCTTGCAGGTGCCGCCAGCGGCTTCGATCTTGCGCTGCGCCTCGGCCGAGAACTTCGCGGCCGTGACGTCAAGCTTGATGTCGATCTCGCCACGACCAAGAATCTTGATCGCGACGTTCTTGCGCGTTGCCAGACCGTTCGCTGCGAGCGTCTCAGCGTTCACGGTGTCGCCGGCCTTGAAAACGCGGACGAGGTCGTCCAGGTTGACCGGCTGGGTCGCCGTGCGGAACGGCTCGACGGGCATTGAAGTCTTCTTCGTCGCACCGCGCAGCTTGCGCATGCGCATGTGGATCGGCGTCTGACCACCTTCGTACGCGGGACCGGGCTTGCCGCCCGAACGCGAACCCTGGCCCTTGTGACCACGGCCGGAAGTCTTGCCCATGCCCGAACCGTGACCACGGCCGACGCGCTTGCGCGGGCGGTCCTGCTGGGCGGCGGGGCTCAAATTGTGTGTGCCGATTACTTCTTCGGTCTTCTTTGCGTCTGCCATTTTCCTATTCCTCCGCCACTAATCCTCAGAAACCTGGATCAGGTGGCGCACACGGTGAAGCATGCCGCGAATCTCCGGCGAGTCCTTCACTTCGTTGGTGCTGTCGATCTTTCCAAGTTTCAGTGAGCGCAGCGTCTCACGCTGTGCGTGATTCGCGCCGTTCTTGCTCTTGACCTGCTTGATCTTCAAAGTGCCTGCCACGACTACTTCGTCTCCTCGGCGGAATCTTCATCTGACACTGCTGCTGCGGCCTCTTCGGCGGCTTCGATCGCAACTTCGGCGACCTCGGCTGCTTCTTCAGCAATCTCGTTCTCCGCAGCTGCGACCTCGGCCTCGGCTTCGGCGACCTCAGCGGCCTCCACTGCGAGCTCGGCGGCGGCTTCGGCGGTCTCGATGTCGCCCTCGGCTGCGGCCTCCTCGGCCAGCTCCTCGGCGGCGTCAGCGAGATCGATGGCTACTTCAGCCACTTCTGCATCCGCGACAGCTGCCTCTTCGGCGACGACTGCGACTTCGATTGCCTCTGCGGCGACCTCGAGGTCTGCCTCGACCTCAGCCTCAGCATCTTCGATGTTCTTGGCCTGCGGCTTCTCGATGCCGAGCACGTCGTGAACCGTGAGGCCACGCGCCTTGGCGACATCTTCCGGACGGCGCAGTGACTGCAGCGCGTCGACGGTTGCCTTGACAAGGTTGATCGGGTTCTGCGAACCCAGCGACTTCGCGAGGATGTCGTGGACACCGGCGAGCTCGAGCACGGCGCGAACTCCACCACCGGCGATGACTCCGGTACCGGTTGAAGCCGGCTTCAACATGACCTGGCCCGAGCCGAAGCGACCGAGCGTCTTGTGCGTGATCGTCGACTTGTACTTCGGAACCTCGAAGAGGTTCTTCTTGGCCTGCTCGACGCCCTTCTGGATCGCGATCGGCACTTCGTTGGCCTTGCCGTACCCGATGCCGACGATCGACTTCTCGTCACCCACGACCACGAGGGCCGTGAACGAGAAACGACGACCACCCTTGACCACCTTGGCCACGCGGTTGATGTCGACGACGCGCTCCTGGAGGTCCAGTCCGTC
>JAEMSX010000104.1:0-1832 GCA_016462645.1 Thermoleophilaceae bacterium | reverse complement strand
CCGTTGGCGCAGTTGTTGACCATGTTGGCCACCAGTGCGCGAACGAGACCGTGCGCCGACTTGTGCTCCTTGGAGTCAGACGGACGCGTGACGATCAAAGTGTTGTCGTTGAGCTCGACGAGGATCGCGGGATCGAAGCTCTGTGAAAGTTCGCCCTTCGGCCCCTTGACGGAGACGTTGCCCCGCTCGAGTTCGATTGCGACGCCCTCGGGGATCGGAATCGGCTGTACGCCAATACGACTCATGGCTACCAGACCTCCGCCCAGATCTCGCCGCCGAGGCCCTTCTTGGTTGCCTCGTGGCCAGTCATGATTCCGCCGCTGGTCGACATGATCGTGGTGCCCATTCCTCCGAGCACACGCGGGATGTCCTGCTTGGCCACGAAGACGCGGCGACCGGGCTTGCTGATGCGCTTGAGGCCCGACAGCACCGGACGACGGTCGTCGTCGTAGCGCAGGCGCACGGTCAGGTCGTCACCAGGGATCTCCTTGGACGGTGCGGTTGCGAACTCGGCGATGTAGCCCTGCTCCTTCAGCACGCGAGCGATCTCGACCTTCGTCTTGGAAGACGGAAGGGTGATCTGGTCGTGGCCGACGAGCAGCGCGTTGCGGATGCGCGTGAGGAAGTCTGCGATTGGGTCGTTAGTCATATTCGTGTTACCAGCTTGGCCCTTTTACCAAGAACTCTTCGTCATGCCCGGGATGTAGCCCTCGTGGGCGAGCTCGCGCAGGCAGATTCGGCAGATGCCGAACTTGCGGTACACCGAACGCGGACGGCCGCACTTGTTGCAGCGCGTGTACTCGCGGGAGGAGTACTTCTGCGGACGGGACTGCTTGACCTTGAGTGAAGTTTTTGCCATTTGAAAAAGTCTTTCTTGGATTACGCCGCGACAGCCTCAGGCTGCGACTGCTCGATCTTGCGGAACGGGAAGCCGAACGCGTCGAGCAGAGCCTTGGCCTGCTCGTCGTTGGCCGCGGAAGTGGTGATGATCACGTCGAGACCACGCGTCTGGTCGATCTCGTCGTAGTCGATCTCCGGGAAGATGATCTGTTCCTTGACGCCCATTGCGTAGTTGCCGCGCCCGTCGAATGACTTCGGGTTGAGGCCGCGGAAGTCGCGGACACGCGGAATCGCGATGGAGATCAGGCGGTCAAGAAACTCGTACATACGGGCGTCACGCAGGGTGACGGCGACGCCGACGGGCATGCCGTCGCGCAGCTTGTAGGTCGCGATCGACTTGCGCGCGCGGCGCACGTTCGGGTGCTGGCCGGCGATGTCCGCCAGCTGACCCTGGGCCGCCTCGAGCAGCTTCTTGTCCTGCTTGGCCTCGCCGACACCCATGTTCAGCGTGATCTTCTCGATCCGCGGGACCATCATGATGTTCGGGAGCTCAAGCTGTTCCTTCAGCGCAGGGCGAATCTTCTCGAAGTACTCGACCTTGAGTCGCGCCGGCGGTGCGGGCTTGCTTGCTGCTGTGGTGTTTTCTGCGTCTGCGTGCATGTTCAATCGTTACGTAAGTTGGTTAATGAGCCCTAGTCAAGCTTCTGACCGGAGCGGGCTGAGCGGCGGGAACGGGTGCCGTCTTCACGGACAACGCGGATACGGGTGGCCTTGTTGTCCTTCGGGTCGACGAGGGCGACGTTCGAAACGTGGATCGGACCCTCACGCTCGATGATACCGCCTGTCTGCGCACCCTGGTTTGCGTTGCGCATCTGCGCGACCCGGTTGCTGACCTTCTGAATCATTGCGCCTTCGACGTAGACCTTGTTCTTCTCGTGGTCAACACGAATGATCTCGCCGATGTGGCCCTTGTCCTTGCCGGCGAGCACGAT
>JAEMSX010000042.1 GCA_016462645.1 Thermoleophilaceae bacterium | reverse complement strand
GCGCCAAGTTCATGGACTCGATCGGTCTCAACGAGACCAAGACGATCCGGTCCCTCACCGAGCGCCAGCGCTCCGCCATGGCCGCAGTGCTCAGCGCCGGTCGCCCGGCACCAGACCTCGCGGCATCTGTCGTTTACCGCGCCGCGGCCTGATCGATCGTTTGCAGCCCCGGGCGGGTGCCTACAGGCGCCCGCCCGGTTAGGCTCTGGCACGTGAACGACGACCTTCAAGAGACGACTGACCAGGTGGCCGAGCCGGCCGCCGCTCCCCCCGAGGAGACGTCAGCCCCCTCCACCACCGCTGAACCGCTCGAGCTCAAACTCCGCGGCATCCACCACGTCACGGCGATCTGCTCGAACCTCGAGCGCACGGTCAGCTTCTACCGCGACCTGCTCGGTCTGACGCTGATCAAGCGCACGACCAACGAGGACGACCCGGGCGCGCGCCACTTCTACTTCGGCGACAGCGAGGCCACGCCGGGCTCGATCGTCACGTTCATGGAGTACTCGAACATGGAGCAAGGCGCGATCGGCGTCGGTGTCGTGCACCACTTCGCGCTGCGCGCGGGATCGCTTGACGAGCTCTCGGCCTGGCACCAGCACCTGAACGCCCATGGCGTGCAGGCGACAGAGCCGATCAACCGCACGTATTACAGCTCGATCTACTTCCGCGACCCGGACGGCAACATTCTCGAGATCGCCACCGACGGTCCCGGAATCGTCGTCGAGTAGCTCGCGCGCTTACTGCTGGCCGACGGTCGGTCCGCCGCCGCCGGCGAAGAACGCGAACCAGATCCCGAACGTGGCGAGCGCGAGTCCGGCGCTGATCACGAGGATTGGCTCGAGCGGACTGCGAAGCGGGCGCCGATCGTTGAGCTCCTCGTAGGACTCAAGCCAGCTGCGATTCAGCGAGCCGAGGACCTTCACGAGTACGACCACCGTCGCAAGGGCTCCGATGCCCATCACCACGAGCGCGAGGCCGAGCGAATCCGAGGAGGCCTTGATCTGGGAGCCGATGTAGAGCCAGACGCCGGGGACGCCCACCCACATGAGCATGCCGATGATGAACATGCCGAAAGTCTCGGCACGCATGCGTCCGGTTTTGATCTCTGCCGGCGGTCCGCCGACTACTCGCCCTTCAGCCATCTTGCTCAGTTTCCCCCATAAAACAGAATTGACACTGCGTCACCTATTGACTTCGTGTACAACGAATAACGAAAATAGCGTAACTCGAACGCGCTCTCACTTAGATTACGCCGCGGCCACCAGACTTACGGATGAAGGACGAGCGCAGCGTCGGAAAGACCAGCCCGAAGACCGCGATTGCGATCCCGGCGCGGATCGGTCGGCTGATGTCGAGCAGCGCCGTCGTGATGATCAGTGTCGCAAGCGCGAGCATTCCGGCGAGCAGTCCGGCGTGCGACCGGTAGCCGCCGAAATGCTCGCGCAGAGCAATCTCAAGACCACCGATGCAGGCGAGCACAACGCCGGCCGCGACGAGCCCCTTCCCCGTGTCGCCGTGCACGAAGATCCCGACCAGCAGCAGAATGATGCCGGAGAGTACGGCGAGCTCAGAGAGCGGAAACGGATCCCAGGGCGCCGCCGGCCTTTCCTTGATCTGCTTCTCGGCGACGCGGCTCGCGACGTCGGCGCGCTCGCGCAGGCGCTGCTTCTGCGACTGCCCAGTCGCCGCCTGCGCCTTCGGCGCGGCCTTCTGTCGTGATCGCTTGCCCATCTAGTTCGTTGATCCGGTCGCGCCTGAGTCGGTCTTCAGGCCCTTTTCGAGCTGCGCGGCCGAGAGCACGCCGAGCTTAACTCCGGTGATCTCTCCGTCGCGCACGAAGTACGTGCTCGGGCAGCCGGCGACCGAGTAGAGCGCCGCGACGGCGCCGTCACGATCGATCGGGACCGGAAGCTTCCAGTCCTTGGACCGCATGAATTTGCGCACCTGCGACTCGCTCTCATCAAAGGCCACGGCCGCTGTGTTCACGTCCGGGTGAGCTGCGGCGAACGCGTTCAGCGTCGCGATGTCGCTCACGCACTCGGACTTCGTGGTGTTCCAGAAGCTGAGGATCGCCTCGCCGGTGAGATCGCGGCAGGAGTTGAATGCGCCCGGCAGGTCCACGTCGCACGCCGCCGTTGATTTGACTGCCTTCGCCTGCTCGGGCGTGAAGACGTTCGCGTCGGCTTCCTGCGTGCCGGAGGCCAGCGGCGCGGCAAAGTCTGGGAGCGGCTTGCCGATCAGATTCTCGGATCCGACCGGCCTTGAGCCATTGAAGAGCGTGAAGAGCGAGACGACGACTCCGATCGCCAGCAGCGCAACAACGACCTTCCAGAAGGTGTTCATTGCCCGTCTTCGAGCCAGGCCGTGATCGCGGGAAGCAGCAGAACGGTGCTCGCGAGCGCGACCGCGAGGTCCACGACCGCGACGATCGCGAAGCCGCGAAGCATGTTGATGTCGCTGACGGCCAGCGCGGCAAAGCCAGCGATCGCTGTGACGCCGGAGGCGAAGACCGCGGGGCCGATGTTCTTGTAGGCCTTGCGGAATGCGTCGATCGTCCCAACTGCGGGCGACTCGGCGCGCTCACGCAGGTACTGCATGTGGATCAGCAGCGTGAACTCGCCGGCGATCGCGATGATGAAGACGCCGAGGGCCGCAGACATCGGGTTCAGATCGACGCGCAGGATGAACAGCAGCAGCGCCGAGATACCGCCAGCGGCGGCGACCGAGAGCACCGGCGCGTAGGCCTTGCGCCATGTCGCAGACACGCCGCGCACGACGAGCAGCAGCAGCCCCAGGGCCACCAGCGCGATCAGGAGACGTCTGAATGGATTGCTGAGGGCACCGCTGGCGTCGGCGGCCTGAGCGCTCAGACCGACGACGGTGGCGGTTGTTCCGGCCGGCGGCGGGTGCTTGTCGATGCGCTCGCGCAACTGGTCGATCGACTTCTTCTGATCGTTGAGCGCTTCTTCGCGGAGACCGAAGGCGATCGTCGCCATCCTGCGGTCGGGCGTGACGGCGCCGCGGGAGAAATCGCCGACCTGCTTGAGCGTGCGGCGAATGTTGGCCTGGGTGAGGTCCTGGCCTTCAAAGAGGCCGGCGAGCGATAGCGCCGGGCAGAGTTCGGATTTCGCACAGGTGGGGTTCTCGCCCTTGTATCCGGCCTTGGCAAGCGCGGCCTTCTGGAAGTCGATCATCCACTTGACTGCCTTGGGATCGGTGACGTCCTTGGACTGGACGAGCACGTCGACCTCGCCGCTTGTGCCGGTCAGTCTCTGGAACTCCTTGGCGTCTTTCACGGCGCCGAGACTTGAGGGCACTAGCTGCTGGATGTCGGTGGTGACGGGCGAAAGGAGTCCCGCGATCCAGCCGACGACCGCGATTGCGAGCGCGATCCGCACCGTCTTGCGCGGATTGGCGGTCGCGCGATTGAAGAGTTTGCGCAGGCGAACCCAGCCGGCGACGGTTTCTGAGGGCTGGCGCCGCTCGACGCGCTTGGCGGCGCCTCCGGCCCAGCCGAGCGTCGCGAATCCGGCAGTGAGCACGACGACGATCGCCAGCGCCACGCCGATCACCAGCAACAGGCCAAATCCGCGGATCAGCGGGATCGGGCTGAGCGTCAGCGCGAGCAGCGCGGCGATTGTGGCGGTCGCGGCCGCAAGCACGGGCGGACCACCACTGGTGGCGGCCTTCATGACCGCCTCAGGCGGGCTTGCGCCGGACTGCATCTCGCGGTCGGCGCGCGCATGAAACTGGATCGCGTAGTCCACGGCAAGTCCGACAAGTACGGGCAGCACCGCCACCGCCCCCACGCCGATCGATGAGCCGGTGAGGGCGAGCAGGCCGTAGGTCCCCGCCGCAGCCATCAGGGCGAGCATCAGCGGAAGCAGCCGCAGCTCGGCCGGAAACACGACGAGCAGGGCGATCGCCATCACGACAAGTGCGGCGATGAGCAGGACGACGATCGCGTGCTGGATCGACTCCTCCACCCCGGTCAGCACGACCGGCGCGCCGGTCACGAAGTACTGGCCCTTGTTGAGCGCGTACTTGTTGTCGGCGGTGGCGCGCTTCACGAGGTCCACAGCTGCGGCGCGCTGCTCGGAGGTAAGACCGGGGCGCAGGCGCACCTGGATGATCGCGGCGTTCTTGCTCGGGAAGATGTAGGACCAGCGGGCCTTGGGGGTGTCCGAGCCGTTGATCGGGTCGAAGATCAGGCGGGCGATGAACTCGGGGTTGTTGAGGCTGGGCTGGCTGCCCGGGCCGAGGTTGTACTGGGTGCCGAGTTTGAGGGCGTAGGTGAGCATCTGCAGGCGGGTCGCGTCTTCGGCGGCCTTGCGTTGCTTCTCCTGAGCCTGCTCGTCCTTGCCAGCGCGGCGGGCCACTTCGGCCGCGGCCTCGCCGGCTTCTTTGCCCTGCTTGATCGCTTCCTTTGAAAGCTCGGTGATCGTCTCCTGGATGGAGATCACGGCCGTGTTCACGAAGGTGCCCGGCCCGTAGACGGCCACCGCGGGTTTGAGCTTCGCAATGTCCTTGCAGACCTTGGGAGAGGCTGCCAGCGCGGCCTTCGGGATGTTGCCCGAGAGACAGCCCTCGAGACCGAGCAGAACGCCAAGGTCCGAGCCGAGCGCCATCTCCGCGACCTTGCCCTTGGCGACAACGATGATCGGATCGCCGCCGAAGTTCTTCGCCCAGACCTGTGTGGACTTGTAGGTCTCGGATTTGGTGCCGGTGATCGACTCGACGCCGGTGTCAGGCGTGAGACTCAGCGCCAGCAGCGCTGCGCCAACCGCGAGGAGCCCGGCAATCGCAATGACGATCGGCGGCTTCTTCAGCGAGACACGCGCAGCCCGCTCGGCGGCGCGTCGATAGAAGTCTGGAAGGTTCACGGCGGCTGCGGAGGTGCCGGTGACTAGACCAGCGGCCTAGGGGTTCACGTTCGAGGATTCGTTGACGTGCGGGAACTGGAGCGATTGGCCCTGGAACGACTGTGTGCCCTGCTGGTCGCAGTTGGGGGCTGGGAGGTTTGCGGCGTTGTTGGGGCTTTGAGCGAGGTTGGCCGTGGCCGATGTCGCGCCGACTGGTGCGGTCGGGTTCGGTGTGGATTCGCCGGCGTAGATGATCTGGTTGATCTGAGGCAGAAGACCGGCGTAGTTGATTGCCCCCGCCGTCGGGTAGTTGGTCACGTCGGGATCGAGGGCGGGCACAGCAATAGTTCCGCAGGCACCGCTGTCAAAGACCTGGAGTCCGCTCGCAAGACGGTCATACCAACCGGAGACGGGATACGCGTTTGAGCGGGTCTTGGTTGTCTTGTTCGGGTAGTACGCAAGGTTGTCCGGGGTGAACTGGACAAACGCGCGCAGGTAGTGACCCCAGTCCGTTGATCCAATAAGCGGCCCGTTGGTCTGGTTGTTCAGCTGACCCTGCGAGGCCGCGGCATCGTTCGCAGCGAAGGCGGTGAGCTCGCGTTGGTACACGCCGACGAACTGAAGCACCGGGTTCAGGTTCGCCAGGAACGGGTCCAGCTGGGCGAGCGTGGGCTTTGCAAGATCGAGGAACTGATTGGTTGCCGGCAGACCGGCGTCAGCCTTGTCCAACATCGGCTCGAGACTGTTGACTAGCAGTCGCGCGTCGTTCGTCACCTTCACGGACTTCTTCATGATCGGCGACGAAGCATCGGCGAATTCGCCGGTGTTCGCGATCAGGTTCTGCGTTCCGTCAGAGAATTCCTGGAACTGCTCAGTCGTCTGACGGATCTGACGAAGAAACTCGGGGAATTCGTTGAACGTCTCGGTCAATTGCTGGCTGCGGTTGGCGGTCACTCGCAACAGACGGTTCGAAGTGAGAATGAGCTGCGTCAGTTGGCCGGGACGACTGTCAATAGCTTCGAAGATGTCTGCAGTGTTCGCGAAAAGTCGCGACAAAGCCTTGTCCTGACGGTGCAGCACGTCCATCAGACTGTTGGTGTCGGTGAAGAACATCGGCAACACGCCGAAAGCCTGGTTCAGTTGGTCGCCGTGACCCTTTACGGCATCCGACTGACCGATCAACCAGTCGCCGAATGCCTTGCGGGTCACTGGGTCGAAAGTGCGGATGACCTCGTCGAGCTGAACCTGGTTGGACACCTGAGAAGCCGAGATTGAACCGTCCTCTGGGATCGTTGGAGCGCCCTTCGTTCCCGGGGAAAGCTCCACATATGTCTCGCCAAGCAGTGTCTTGCTGCGCAAGATCGCCTTGACGTCATCAGGCAGCGGCGCGTATCGCGGCTGAATCTCAAGCGTTGCCTGCGTGCGACCCTGTTCCGGCTGGACCTTCTTGACTTTGCCCACCGGTACGCCGGATATGCGGACATCCGCCTCAGTGGCCAGCTGAACGGCCTCGTTGAAGGTCACGTTCACGCGGTAGCCCTGCGGCTTCAGCGGTACGGGGCCACCGAAAGAAACCCAGAGGAAAAGAATCAACGCGAAAACCGAGAACGCGAAGACGATCATTGAAATCAGTTGGGCGGGACTTGGAGCGCGCTTGATCATCCCTGGCACGAACCTCCCTTCGGGAGGTTGGCGAGTCCGGTAACCAGCGAAAGCATTACGTTTCCGGTGTTCTTGGCGGTCGTTGCTAGTCCGAAGTTGCAGGTGCTTCCGACAATCGTTCCGGAACCGAGTACGCCGTTGGCGTCGGCACGGTTGAACGATGACGACGAGATGTGGTTGAACCACGAAAGCCAGTAGAGGTAACCCTCTTCGGAGCCCTTCGGGTTGTATCCCACGATGTTCAAGAGGTTGTTGAACGACTGCGTCGCGGCGGTCGCATCAGGCGTCAACTTGGCGAAGCTCTTGGCGGCCGGGTTCAGCTGCTCGAGCAGAGGCTGGGAATCGCGCGCCAAAGGTCGGAACTGGTCCTTCGTGACCTTCGCCTGATCGCGGAAGAACGGACGCAGGCTCTTGAGCGAAACGCCAAGGTCCTTGGCGAGCGGCTGGAGATTCTTGAACGCGACTGCCGTGTCCTCAACAACGGGCTCTGCAGCCTCGACGGCGTCAGCGGTCCCGCCGAATGCAGCGGGTGCCTTTTGAATGATCTGACGGATCGATTCCTGCTGACTCGCCCAGGTTCGGAACGTCACGCTCGACGAGTCAATCAGCGAGGCAAAGATCTTGGAGTTGTCCCCCAGGGCTTTGGCCAGCAGGGCAAGGTTGGTAATCGCGCGCTTGATGTTTTTGTGCCTGGTCTGGAGTTCCTTCACAATTCGCGTGCCGTACTTACCTGTGGTCGGGAAGCGCTTGAGACCCTGACGTAGGTTGCCCGCCTGGCCGTCAAGACCCTGGCCTGCGGCGGTGAGCAGATTCTGGAGATAGTCCCGTGTGTCCGCGTCGAGCACGGAGAGGAACTCATCGAAGTTGACCGTCGGCTTCGTGTTGGCCAATGGGACAGTCCCGCCCTCTTCGATCGCGCCTGCGCTCGGGCTTCCAGGTTTCATGTCGATGTACATGTCCGAAAGCGGAGTTTTCGGCCTAAGCAACATCGTCGCGTTCTTGTAGATCGGAGCGTGCGCGCGACGGATCTTCAACTCGACATTCGCGGCGCCGTTCTTCAGCGTCACGTTTCCAATTTCACCGACGGGCACACCGGCGATGTTCACTGTCTGACCCTGGCCGGGTGTAACTGCCTGAGCGCTCGCGAACTGCGCGTTCACGACGTAGAAGTCAGTGCCGACGATCGGCACCCACGCGGGTAGGTAGAGACGCTGGTTGGAGAGTATGTAGCCAGCGATGCCAAGTGATGCGACCACAAGAATCACGATCGCAGCGAGGTGCACGCCGTAGCGTTTCAGGGATTTACGCAATCCGTGCATTACGGAGTGATGCTCCCCTTGTTCGGGGCGAGATTCGGCCGCGCGTTCTTGTAACAAGGCACGGACTTCTGCACGCCCGGGTTTGTGTTCGGCACGACGGGGCTCCTACCCGTCTGCGGAAGCGCGGAGTTGCCGTAAATCACAGGGTTCGCCTGATTGATCGGACTCGAAATCGAAGCTGCGGATCCAGAGGTGAGGCGCAGGTACGAACCGGAACCTGTGAAGTTCTGCGCTGCACCGTTCCAGCCTACGAGCGAGTACCAGAACTCCTTGTAGTTCTGCTTGCCGGAGGTGTTCGCCCCGTCCGGAACGATCGTGTTGAGCGTCGGGAACCAGTTCTTGTTCCAGCAGCGCGAGATGTTGTCAATCTGCGGCAGCAGCTTCTGCGATGCAGCCTGCGTCTTGGCGAAGTTCTCGATCGTGGACTGAGCCAGCGGCGCAGTCTTTCCAAGCTCCTCCGGTCCGAGCAGGAGGTTCGTCTGCTCGATCCACGGATACGCAGCGCGAACAGTCTCCGGGATCTCCTTGAGATTCGGGGCAATCGTGTTCGACCAACGCGTCAGCTGTGGAAGCAGGCGGTTCAACTGGACCAGCGTCGGGAGCGAGGTGTAGGCGAGACGCGAGAACTGCGCGGTTGATTGACGCAGCGCCTCTTCATCGTCAGCGAAAGCGCCCATGGTGGTGGCAAAGTCAGCAATGAGCGGGACGATCTGCGTCTCGCGATCATTGATCGCGGTGTTGAAGTCACGGAAGCCGCGGAGGATCGTGAGCTGATCGTCATCGTTGTATCCGATGAGCGCGTCGAAAATTCGCGCACCTCCCTTGAATCCTTCTGGGCCATAGCGGAACGCCTTGTTCAGCGCCTGCGCACCAGTCAGATCCTTGACATCGTCGTCCTGAGTCTTGTTTTCTTCGGGCGTGCCCTTGGTGTTCAGGGCCGTACCGATCTCGGTGAAGACGTTCTCAAGACCCTTGCGGGCATCGCTGTTGACGGCACTCAACACCTGGTCGAGCTGCACGGGACCGGCGGTCTGCGCCGCCGGAATTGAACCGCCGGACTTGATCTCTGGCGAGCCAGGCGTGCCCGGGGAGAGGTCCACGAACGGGTTTCCTTCAAGGAAGATGCGGAAGCGGATTCGCGCGGCTGCATCCTGTCGAATCGGGAGGCCCTTGTCGTCGATGTTCATCACGACCTTCGTGGTCGAGCCGTTTCCGCGCTCGACCTTCGCAACCGTTCCGACCTTCACGCCGGCGATTCGCACCTGAGCCTTGGGCTGAATATTCGCGGCATTTGTGAAGTAGGCGTTCACCTGGTAACCGTTCGTGAACGGGATGTTCTTCGTGAATGCGAAGTAGACGAGCACCGAAATGACAACGATCCCGATGATGCCTGCCTTACGCAGCGACATGCCTTGGTTTGCTCCGTGGTGCAGGGTCATTTTGTGCGCACCTGGTTGGTTCCGACGGACTCAGTGTCCTCGGTGGTTTTTCCGGACCGAATCTTGCCCGGCTGACCCAGAGTCGCCTGGCTCGGAAGAATCGGGACGCCGGTCTCGCCACCGTTGCCGGGACCGTTTCTGCCCTTCGTGACCTCGTTGCCCGCGCCACAAACATTGTTCTGACCGGTTGTCGGGTACGCGTTGGTCTGCTGGCGATTCGACTTGTCGATGCCTCCCACGTTGTTCGAGAAGTTCGGCGGCTGATTGCCCGGACCGATCTCAGTGTTCTGGCGCGGTGTCGGATTCGGCCAGCCTGTGACGGCGCTGAATCGGAGGAACGCGTCACCTTGATTACGCGTTGCGGTCGTCGAGGCCAAGTTGCGCGCGAGGAGACCCCAATAGTTGCAAGTGGTCTGCGAGGGCGTGATGTATTTCAGCGGCCCATCGATCGTCTGGACGAAGTTTTGAAGGCCGTTCAGACCCAGACGGACCTGTTCGTTCGCCGCAAACTGACCGAGCTTCGTGAGTGTCGTGTTGAAAGCAGGGGTTGTTCGATAAAGCTTGTCGAACGCGCTCGGGCCATTGCGGGTGATTTCAGCGAGGTTCGCGGAGACTGCAGGGAGGTACGGTGCGCCAGGCTGGAACTTCTCTACTAGACCAGTGAGCTGGCGGAAGTACTGGCGTTCTGCCGGGAAGGTCTCGGTCAGCACCGCGAGCGTCGAGGGCGACTCCTCAAGGCTCTGCTGGATGCCGTCGGAAGCCGCAGCGAACGCAGCGAACGTCACGTCGGCGTTGGCGAAGACCTCGCCTGCCTGATCTCCAGTAACCGCCGTGTCGTGTGCCGCCTGCGCAAGAGCGGCGATGAAGTCTCCGAGTCGTGCGGCCGGGTCGGAAATGGTCCGCGCGACGGGCTCGAGATTCTGGAACAGCGGGCCGAGCTCGCCGAACGCAGAGTTCAGGTCGGCACCACGTCCGGCGAATGCGTTTCCGAACTCTTGAAGCGACCGCTTGTTGCCTTCACGCACGCGTTTGTCAAACGTGTTGAGCAAGTCTTCGAACTCAACTGCAACCGTTGATTGACTGAGGGGCAGGTTTCCGCCGTTCGCGATCGTTTCTTTTGAGTCTCCGAGCGTCAGTTCAACGTACTTCAGTCCAATCGTTGATTTGGGTCGAACCTCGACAGTGGAGTTCTCGGGAATGGGCCCGATGTTCTTGTCGAGCTTCATTGCGATCTGCGCGTGATACTTGCCGTCGTCGTTGTCAATCGGCGTGATCGAAGTCACGATGCCGACGCGCGCTCCACCGATGCGCACCTCATTGCCCTTAACGAGCGCGGCGCCGTTCGGGATTTCTGCCGTGATGTTGTAGGTCGGCACGAACGGGAGACCGGTCGTCGCGTTGTAGCTCAGAAGAATCATCACGAGCATCACGAGGATCGCTCCAGCCCCGACGAGCACTGGGTTGTCGGCAACACCTTGGCGGCGCATTACTTTTCGCCCCCAAGGAGGTAGTCGAGGGCGGCGGCGTCTGTCGCCAAGGAGGAAGTGTTGGAGACCTTGGGAGCGGTAGTCCCCTTTCCGTCCGGTTCAACGTTGGCATCTGAGCGCTGACCGAAGTCCGCCGCACAGCCGCTTCCGCGCTTCTGGGAATAGTCAAAGCAGTTTCCCGGGACGACGATCATCGATCGCAGGAAGTGACCAAACGCGTCGGTTCCGTTGCCTGCGCCAACGAGTCCGACAGTCAGCGCAGCGAGGTTGGCGTAGCCGTTCTGGCCTTCAAAGCTCTCAAGGACGCGCTTGAGATTCGTGACGGCGCCGCGCTTTTGGCCGATCTTGTTCAGTGTCTCGGCGATGGGCTGCAACGCCGGAATCTGCTCACGGAAGACATCCGCTGTGTCGCCGAAACGCTTCAGGGCAGGGTTCGCGGCGTCCACAAACTCGTTTGTTCCAGTTACAAACTCAGAGAGGTCCGCGGACGCCGCACGCGTCGATGCCGCGACAGGTGCCGCCTGATTGGCAAAGTTCTCAAGGACCGGGGCAGTCTGCTCCAGCTCATCCAGGAACCCGGGAAGGAGCGCGAGCGTCTCGGCCAACTCCTTCTGCTTCGCGTTGGTCGCACGCGCAGCTTCGTCCGCGTTCTTGAACAATCCAACGATGTGATCGCGATTCGCAGCGAGTGACTGCAGCGAACGATCGCCATCCTCGGCCAGGCGCACGAGGTTCTTGTTCTCCTTGGCGAGAATCTTCAGGATCTTGTTGACGTTCAGGAACGTCGGATCAAAGCGATTCAAGATGTCCTGTAGGTCCTGGCCGCGGCCGGTCAGTGTGATTCCGAGTTCGTTGATGATCACGCGGAAGCGCTCACGCTGCGGCTCGCGCATTGCGTCGAGCAGTTCGTCCGGGTCCACGGGCGAGCTGGTGTGGGTCGGTCCGAGGATCACGCGATCCGGGTCCGACGGGTCCTCGGGAAGCGGCGGCTTGGTCGGCGTTCCGGGATCGCAGTCGACAAACTTCTCACCGATCAGTGACTGGAGGCGAATGCGGCACTTGGCATCGGAATAGAAAGGCTTGAACGCCGGGTCGGTGACGTTCAGGATCACGGACGCGAGGTTGTTCTTGCCGACGTAAATGCCGGTAATCGAGCCGACGTTTGCGCCAGCGACGCGAACGTCAGCACCCTTTGTGATCCCTGACGCGTTGACGAAGACGGCGCGGATCTGGTAGCTGTCGCCCTTGCCAGCGCCCAACGATGAGATGACGACGATCGCCGATGCGGCGACCACCAGTGCGAGCACGCACAAGCGGCGCGCGCGCACCGAAAGCCGGCGTGGCGATGCCGCTGAGAAGATCTTGAATGTCCGCTGACGCATGCTCATCGCGCTACGGCCCCGGAACCTGAATCGAGGAGTCACAGTCAAGCGTTCCGCCAGCGGTGAACGGGTTGGATCCATCTCCACCCGGCTGCGCAGCCGATCCCGGACAGCGTGCCGTGCCGGTCTTGGGGTACTGGGAAAGCGAATTGTCGTTGCTCGGCGTCAGCTCGCCGCTGCCGTTCAGCTTGAACGCACCGGACTGCGTCGCCACGCGCACGTAGTGCCCGTTCGCGTCATAGTTCGCCGCGATCTGACCGAAGTGGGAGAACCAGCTGGTCAGCTCCGGCGTGTACGGGCGCAGGAACTGAAGCACGATCTGCCCCGTCTGCATCGCCGTCGTGGAGTTCGGGAAAGCAGTCTTCGCCTTCTTCGTAAGCGAAGGCTGTCCAGCAAGCAGATCAGTCAGGTCGTTGTTCTTGCCGCCCTGCTTGATCATCTCACGCAGGTAGCCGAGCGTCGGCTCGGAGTTGTCGATCAGCGGCTTCAGCTTGATGAAGAGCGCCGCAAGACCGTCTCCCCCGTCCTTGCCGATCGGGTCCGACTTGTCGGAAAGATTCTCGAGCGCCGCGAACGTCGGTCGCAGCTGACGGAAGGCGATCGTGCCCTGCTGCAGCGTCTGCGGCAGCACCGCCAGGGCCTTGTCCAGTTCCTCGGACTCCGAGGACACGGCTGTCGTGAAGCGCGTCAAGTTCGTGAACATCGCCTTGATCTGCTCCTTCTGAGCAGCAAGGGTTGTGGTCGCCCGGTCAGACACGACCAGGAACGAGGCCAGCGTCTCGTCGTCCTTGGCGACCGAGTGCGCGAGGCGGGCGCCGGAGTCGAAGAACGGCGCGATGTAGCGCAGGGCCTGGTTGCCGTAAGTCGTCTCGTTCAGCGGCGTGGACGGGTCGTCCTTGTACTGCGCGGCGCTGCCCTTGATGAATCCCTGGAGGCCCTTGGTGACCTTCGGCGTGAAGCTGTTCAGGAGCTGGTCGAGGTCGACCGGCGACTCGGTGTCGTCGGAGGCGATGATGCCGCCGTTCGGGATCTCGGGAGCGTTGTTCGGGCCCGGGGCCAGCGCGACGAAGCGGTTGGCGACACCAGACAAAGAGAACTGACGGATTGTCGCCGTCGTGCCGCGGTGCAGCGGATCAAGCGACTTGTCGTTGATCTTCATCTTCACGTTGGCCTGGTTGTTGCCAGTCAGCGTGATCGACTCAACTTTGCCGATCGCCTTGCCGCCCACGGTCACGTTTGCGCCCTTCACGAGCTGACCGCCAGTCTCGAAGCGCGCGTTGACCTCGTAGCCACCGCCGCGCATCAGCAACCAGACCACGATCAGCACCGCGACGATGAGCGCGCCGATCACGAGCTGCCTCTGCTGACGAGTTACCACGCGCAATCACCCGCCTGAGGATGGCCAGAAGTGACCGCCCGTAGACGCGCCAAGCGCCCCTCCGAGGGGGCGCTGCACAGAGCCACGTTGGCTCGCAATTGCTGGCGGGGTTTCAGAAACACTTGGTCGGACTTACTCCATCCCGAGCGGTCCGGCGGCGTCGCCGGTTAGGAACTGTTTCACGAACGGGTTCTCTGAAGCGAAGAGCTCCTTCGCCGGGCCCGCGTCAACGATGCGGCCCTTCCAGAGGAGAGCGATGTGTTCGGCCACGCGTCGCGCGGAAAGGATGTCGTGGGTGATGACGACGTACGCGCCGCCGTTTTCGTTGTGGATCTCCTGGATCAGGTCACAGAGCAGTGCGGTGCGGACCGGGTCGAGTCCGGAGTCCGGCTCATCGAAGAGCACGATGTCCGGGTCGAGCACCAGGGCGCGTGCGAATCCGGCGCGCTTACGCATACCGCCGGAGAGTTCGTTCGGCATCTTGTCGCCGTCGTTGCCCAGACCGACCTCCTTGAGGCGGCGGCTGACGATCTCCGTCACGTCGGCCTCGGACTTGTCGGTGTGTTGACGCAGCGGGAATGCCACGTTGTCAAAGAGGTTCATCGAACCGAACAGCGCGCCGTCCTGGAAGAGCACGCCGAACTTCTTGCGCACCTCAAAGAGACGGTCTTCGGCCATGTTCGGGACGGACTCGCCGTGGACCAGCACGTCGCCCTGGTCGGGGTAGAGCAGCCCGACCATGTGCTTGATGCAGACCGACTTACCCGTACCCGACGGTCCGAGGATCATTGAGATCTGGTCCTCGGGGATGTCGAGGTTGAGACCGTTGAGCACCTTGTTGCGACCGAAGGCCTTGTGCACGTCGATGAACTGGATCGCGCTGCGCGTGGCGCCATGGTCGCGGACGGTCTGCGAGTGGAAGTCATAGGGGCCTGCGTGCTCGTAACCGGGAGCGTTCGGCGGAATGCGGTTGCCGAACTCATCCAAGTGGATGGTCGGTTCTGCCGGCCGCCGTTCGGGCGGCAATGCGGTTGGGAATGTCTCGCCGGTTTGTGGGTCGGTGAAACGGTCGTGCTCCCCAAAGTCCTGAGCTTCAGTCACAGCTTCCTCGCTGCGGGCCTCAACGTCGTCCTGACCTGGCCCGAAATTCTCCTCCGTCATGGCTTACGCCACCTTTCGATAATCGCGCATACAAACCCGCCCGTCAAGCGAACGCTTCGCTGCTCAAAACAAACATAATTTTCCAGATTCGCACCCTGAATTGACACCGCGTCAGCCTCCAATTGGAGCGCGTGGGTTCGCCCCCCAGAAGAAGACCGTGCCCATCATTCCCACGAGGTGGACAACAACGATGTTCGCGACCATGGATTTGGCCGTCGCGGTACCCACGCCAACGGGGCCACCCGTGACGTTGTAGCCGTAGTAACAGGCGATGAT
>JAEMSX010000103.1 GCA_016462645.1 Thermoleophilaceae bacterium | reverse complement strand
TCTCGCACTTCTTCGCGATCTACAAGGACCTCGAGCAGAAGACCGTCAAGGTCGAGGGCTGGTTCGGCGTGATGGAGGCCTGGAAGCAGATCGAAGAAGCGCACAAGCGCTGGAGCGACGCCCACCCCGACGCGTAGTCGGGGTGGAGTTCGGCGTCCGCCCGCTCAAGCGGCGAGCGCTTTCAGCTCGGCTGCCTTGCCGGTGCAGTCGTAGAAGCCGGACGCGGTCGTCGAGCTGTTCGCGGTGGTATCGGTGGCGGTGTCGAGGGTGACTGCGGTGCAGACCTTCGCAACCGCGTCCATCGCCGCGGTGCTGCCGGCGCGCCCGTCGTTGCCCATGCCGCCGATGTTGCCGCCCGTCACGAAATAGGTCAGGCGACCATCCGCGACGGCGTCAGCCAGCCAGGAGATCGAGACGGTGCTTTCTCTGCCGGAGAATCCGCCGACGCCGGCAACCTGCGCGCCGGACCCGGCGATCGATGAGGACGCCGTCATCTGGCTCTCGACGCCGATCGTGCCGCCGCCGTGGCTGTTGGAGTAGGCGATCGCGGCCGTCAGCTGCGTGTTGCCGCCGCCGCCGAACATTCCGCCGCCTCCGCCAGTGCCACCGCCGGGCGGCGGTCCGCCGAAGTTGCCACGTGCTCCAGCGCCACGACCCGCGCCGCCGGGCCCGCCCATGCCGGACCCGGCCGACGCGCTCGCCGAACCTCCGGCGGGGAAGGTGCCGCTCGTCGCGTGACCCAACGTCTGCACCGACCAGATGGCCGGCGCAACGAGCAGCGCGATCACGGCGGCGATCAGCGCCGCATCGCGAATGCGCGGCTCCATGCCGCCGAAGACGATTGCCGCGGCAGCGCCCAGCACGATCAGTGCGAGTGGAGCCTGCCAGGCGGAAAGGTTGTCGTCCGAGGCGTTCTGCAGCACCCACAAGGTGCTGATCAGGCCGGCGACGAGGCCGCCTGCGAGCCAGTATCTGCGCGTGGCCTCGCTGACCTCTCCGGCGTCCTTGGATGTGAGCGCGCCGATCCCGCCGCCGACCAGCATCGCCGTGAAGGGCGCCAGCTGGGACGAGTAGTACGGGTGGAAGATTCCCGATGCAAAGCTGAAGGCCAGTGCGATCGTCGCGAAGCTTCCGCCGATCGCGATGATCCAGCCGGTGTTCGCGTTCGACGGACGCAGCCTTGAGAAGAACGCGATCGCGCCGCCGCCCACGAGTGCAAGCCCCAGCAGCCACGAGACCTGCGGGCCGAGTGCCGAGTTGAACAGGCGGGTGATCCCGGTGGAGCCGCCGAAGACGCCTCCGCCTCCGCCGCCCATTCCGCCGCCCGGGCCGCCCATCTGTCCGTTCAGGCGGCCGAGGCCGTTGTACTGGGTGATCAACGACCAGATGCTGTTGTCGGTCGTGCCGGAGATCCAGGGACGACTTGCCGCCGGAGTCAGCGCCATCAGCACCGGCCAGGCCGCAGCGACTGCGATGAACACTCCGCCGCCGATCAGCAGCTGGCCGAAGGCGCGCTTGCGCGGAATCGGCGCGGCCCAGAGATACGCGACAAACAGCGCAGGAAGCACGAGCAGCCCGGCGCCCATCTTCGTCGTGAACGCGGCGCCGACTGCGGCGCCCGCCGCGATGATCCAGCGCGTGCGGCCGTCCTCCAGGCCGCGCACGACGAACCACACCGCCGCGACCGACAGCAGGATCAGCATCGCGTCGGGGTTGTTGTGTCGCGAGATTGCGACGGTCATCGGGGTGAGCGCGAGGACCGCTCCGGCCGTGAAGGCCGGCCAGCGACCGAAGCGACGGCCGACGATGTTGTAGGTCAGCCCGACCGTGGCCACGCCCATCAGTGCCTGCGGCACGAGTATCGACCACGACGAGTAGCCGAAGATCCGCACCGACAACGACTGCACCCAGAAGGCCAGCGGCGGCTTGTCCACGGTCATCACGCCGTTCATGTCGAAAGAGCCGTAGATGAAGTTGTGCCAGCTCGAGCTCATTGCCCGCACGGTCGCCGCGTAGTACTCATTGGCCATTCCGTTCTTGGACAGGCCCCACATGTAGAGCAGGCCGGCGGCCACGAGCAGAATGATCAGCTCGGGTCTGGCGAGGATGCGCGTTGTCGCCGAGGCTCCGCTTTTGCGCTGGACTTCTGCCTCCAGTGGCATCGGGATCGAGTTCATCGAACGTTCTCCAGTTCAGGGTCGGTGTGGGGTAGGGGCACCGGCGCGCGCCTGGGGGGAGGCACGCGCCGACCGTGTGCAAAGACGTGGAAGCGGAGCGCCACGTACCGGGTCAGCGTCGCCGCCACGTTGGCGAGGGTCAGTACCAAGAGCTCGACGCCGCGCGAAGCCTCGGGGCGCAGGAGGTGCAGCGCCCACAGCGCGCCGCTGGTCAGCAGCAGCGTCAGGACGAACACCCCCATTCCCATCGCGTACTGGCGCAGCAGGCGATCACGTCCGCTCACGCCGAAGGTGAAATGCCGGTTGGCGGCCGTGTTGCCGAGCGCTGTGATCGCGAGCGCGGCGGCGTTGGCCTGCGCCGCACTGATCGGTCCGCGCAGCAGCAGGAAGAGCACGGCGTAGGCGATCGTCGAGAGCACCCCGACCAGCAGAAAGCGGAAGACGTTGCTCTCCCAGGCCAGTCGCGCCATCCCGCGCAGGTCCTTGACCGCTGTGTTGACGATCGCGACGCGCGAGTCGGGATCATCGACCCAGTCGACCGGAACCTCATGGATGCGCAGGCCCTGGCGCTGGGCGAGGATCAGCAGCTCGGTGTCGAAGAACCACTCCTGATCCTTGACCTGGGGCAGCAACTGGCGGGCGACGTCTCCGCGCACGGCCTTGAATCCGCATTGAGCGTCGGAGAAGTGCGCGTTCAGCGTCGTGCGCAGCAGCCTGTTGTAGCTGCGTGAGATCAGTTCGCGCTTCGTACCCCGCGTGACTCGCGAGCTCTCCGCGAGGCGGGTTCCGATCGCCAGTTCGCTGTGGCCCGAGAGCAGCGGCGCGACCAGCGGCAGGAGGCCGGCGAGGTCGGTGGAGAGGTCAACGTCCATGTAGGCGACGACCCGTGCCGGGCTCGCGGTCCATGCGATGCGCAGTGCCCGGCCACGGCCCTTGGCCGCAAGGTGCATGACGTCCACGGCGGGAAGCCGGTCGGAGAGGTCGTGCGCCACGGCGAGCGTGCGGTCGCTGCTGGCGTTGTCGGCGATGATGATCCGCCAGGTGAATGGGAAGCTTTCGGAGAGGTACGCGTGCAGCCGTTCGATCGACGGCGCGAGGTCCTGCTCCTCGTTGTGAACCGGGACGACGATCTCGACGTCGAGGGTTTCGGTGGCTGATTGGTACATGACCGGAGAATCGCCTCCGGCCATGTGAGAGGACTTGGCTCAGGCTGGGAGTTGACTGAGACCGGGGAGCGGCAGCCAGACACTGAAGACCGCGCCGTCGCCGTCGTCCGCGTTCTTCGCGTGCACGCGTCCGCCATGCGCTTCGACGATGCCCGCGACGATCGACAAACCGAGTCCGGATCCGGCCTTGCCGCGCTCGCGGCCGGCCTCCGAGCGCCAGAAGCGTTCGAAGATCTGCGCGCCCGCGCCGTCGGGGAGACCCGGTCCGTGGTCGCGCACGTCGATGCGCACGTCGTCGCCGCTGCGGGCGATCGACACATCGATCGGCGTGCCCGCGGGCGTGTGCACGATTGCGTTGCGCAGAAGATTCGCGAAGACCTGCTGGAGCTGGTGCGAGTCGCCGGTGACGTTCTGCTCGCCGTCGCTGTTCAGGGTGATCGTGCGGTCGGGCGCGGCGACTTCGGCGTCGCGCACGGCGTCGGCGGCGACTGCGGCGACGTCCACAGTCGTGAAAGTGTTGTCGTGCGTCTCGTCGAGCCTGGCGAGCGTCAGCATGTCCTCGACGAGCACGCCCATGCGCGCGG
>JAEMSX010000102.1 GCA_016462645.1 Thermoleophilaceae bacterium | reverse complement strand
CATACTCGCTTAGCAGGCGAGTGCGTTCAGCCTCTCCGCCACCTCTCCCGGAGAGGTCGGCAGTTTATCGGTCCTCAGGGTGTTGGCGAAAGAGCCACCAAAGTGCGAGCGCCGGCACCACCAACGGCAGCCAGCCGTAATCGAGTCCGTAGAAACTCCACACGGTTCCGACATCAAAAGCGGAATCGCCGAGCGTTGTGATCGTCCCGATCGTCAGCACGCCGATCAGCTCGATCGAGCAGGCGATCTTCCCGACCTTCACGCCCAGCGCGTCGCCGCGCCAGATTGCCCAGACCGCGGCCAGGTAGATCACGGCGGCGACGACCGAGAAGGTGTAGGGCACCGGCGCGTCATCGAATTTGAAGATCAGCTCATAGGTCGATCGGCCGACGGCGGCGAACGCGAGGATCGCGTAGGCGGCCAGCAGCGCGACCTGGGCGTCGCCGCGGATTTCTTTGGATCGCGTCAAAGCGCTCGCACGGTAGTGCAGCCGGGGCCTTAGACTGGACGCCGATGTCAAAGCAGGTACGCAACTGGTCGGGCTTGCAGCGCTTCACGCCGCAGCACTTTGAGGAGCCCGCGACCACAGGACAGGTGGTCAAGGCCGTGAACGCCGCACGCGCGCGGAGTCAGCGCATACGCGTGCGCGGCAACCTGCACAGCTTCAGCGAAATCGTGCGGACCGAGGAGACTCTGATCTCCGTGGCGGCGATGAGCGGGGTGATCGATGCTGATCGGTCTAGTGGTCTGGTGCGCGTTCGCGCGGGGACCTCGATCTACAACCTCAGCCGCGCGCTCGATGCGCTCGGACTCGCGATCCCGAACCTCGGCGACATCGATGTTCAGAGCATCGCCGGCGCCGCAGCCACCGGCACTCACGGGACCGGCCTCCACTACGGGAACATCTCGGCGCAGGTGATGGCGGCGCAGATCGTCACTGCCGCAGGCGACGTCGTGGAGATCGACGAGTCGGACTCGAACGCCCTGAAGGCGGCGCGGGTATCGCTCGGCACCCTCGGCGTGGTCACGGAACTGACACTGCAGTGCGTTCCGGCATTCCGGCTCGATCGCCTGGACCTGCCGCGGCCGATCGGGGAGACGCTTTCGCAGATCGACGACCTTTCGGCGGGCTTTGACCACTTTGAGTTCTACGTGCTGCCCTACTCGGACCTCTCCCTGCAGAAGCGGATCGATCGCTCGGACGCGCCCGCGAAGCCGCTGCCGCCGATGAAGAAGTTCTTCAGTGATGTCGTGATCGAGAACATCGCGTTCGGCGCGACGGTGAAGGCCGGCAAGCTGGTGCCTCGTGCGATCCCGCCGATCGCGAAAGGGCTGGCCAAGGCGTTCTCTCCTGAGCGCCGCCTCGACAAGTCATTCGACGCCTTCTCGACCGTGCGCATGGTCCGCTTCAACGAGCTCGAGTACGCGATCCCGCGCGAACACCTTGCCGAGGCCGTCGAGCGCGTGATGGCGATGATCCAGGAGCACGGCTACCCGGTCAACTTCCCGATCGAGGTCCGCGTCGGCCGCGCCGACGAGGAAAGCTTCCTCTCAACCGCCGCCGGCCGAGAGACGGGCTACATCTCGGTCCACATGGCCAAGGGCATGGACTACGAGCCCTACTTCCACGCCGTCGAGACGATCATGGACGGCTACGAGGGCCGTCCGCACTGGGGCAAGATGAACTGGCAGACCGCCGACAAGCTGGCGCCGCGCTATCCGGGATGGTCTGACTTCCAGACCGTCCGCGCATCAATGGACCCTCAGGGCGTCTTCTCCAACGACTACACCAACCGAGTCCTCGGCCCGGTAGTAGCCGTTCCTCATACCTAAGCCAAAAGTCGCTGCGAGGTACGTCCTTGCACCTGCGCAGAGGACGTACCTTGCAGCAGAATCTCGCTTACTCAAGCCACGCTAAAGAAACGCGTGGCCCTCGCCCCGGTACGTCGCAACCTCATCGATGATCTCGTACCCCTCCACGAGCAGCAAAGAGTTGAAGCGTTCGCACAGCTCGCCGGCCTTCGTGTGTCGCATGTAGACCCTGTCCCCGACCTCCAACGAGCCTGCGGCCTTCCCGAGCAACGGCGTCTGCACCTCGCCGGCACCTTCATTGCCATCGAGCTTCAGCCCCTCCGGCAGGTACGGCGAGGGCATCCGATCCTTCGCGCCGACTCCGCTCGCCAGGTACCCGCCGCCCAGAGCGGTCGCGGTCGACGCGGACGGCTTGCGCACGATCGGCAGACCGAAGATCGCGGCCGGCTCGAGGCGGAAGGAGGTGTAGGTGTCAAACAGCGTGGGCGCGTAGAACCCGGATCCAGCGGCGATGTCGGTCACCGCCTCTTCCTTGCTCGTCGTGTGGAGGCTCCCAGTTCCGCCGCCATTCACAAACTCGATCGATGAGACTTTCCGCACCGCGTCAACGATCTGCGCGCGGCGCTCAGCCAGCTCAGCCACTGACCGCTTCTGGATCTCGCGAATCGCACGGTTCTTCGCCTGATTGATCAATCCCGGTGCATTGTCGCCAAGCCCCGCGATCTGCCCTTCGTAGAACATCATCCCGACCAGCGTCGAGCCCGCCCGACGATCGATCTCGCGGGCCAACGCCACCGCTTCGTCGGGCGTATGGATCGGCGAGCGCTTGGGACCGAGCTTCACGCGGTCGCCGGCGGTCCAGTACGCGCAGTCCACGTCGATCGCAACGCGCACCGGCGCGCCGCCGGAGTGGACTTTGTCGATCAGGTCAAGATGCGCGACGGAGTCGACGACGATCGCCGGCGCAGTGCCCGGGTGCTCGGCGGTACGCGCCGACAGCGCGGCGAGCACCTCCAGGTCAACGCACGGATACGCCAGCAGCAGATCCTCAAACCCCTGCTCGGCAAGCCACAGCGATTCGGCCAGCGTGAACGTGAGCTGCCCGCGGTAGCGACCGTCGCTCTCGAGGATTCGTCGCACCAGCGGCGCACAACGCAGCGACTTGCTCGCGATTCGGATCGGAACGCCGTCGGCCCGATCGAGCATCTGCCGCGAGTTCGACCACATCGCATCGAGGTCGATGAACGCGAACGGCGAACCGCGATCGGAAAAAAGCTCTTCGTAACGCGCCAGCCGCGCGGCGGGGTCTAGCGCTGAAGCCATCGCGCGGAGTCTAAGTGTTGACGGCCGCTGGAGAGCGGATCCGCCGTAAAATTCCAATATGAACTTCTTCACGCGCCGCACCCCCGAAATGCCCGCCGCAAGCCAGGCCCTGCCCGGCCGCGAGTCAGCAATCAACCCCGGCGACCGTCACTTCGTGAACGGGAATCCGATCAAGGGCCCGTTTCCTCCCGGCTTCGAGATCGCCGTGTTCGGCAACGGATGCTTCTGGGGCACCGAGGAGGATTTCTGGCAGATCGAGGGCGTCTTCACCACGGCCGTCGGCTATGTCGGTGGCTACACGCCCAACCCGTCCTACGACGAGGTCTGCAGCGGCATGACCGGTCACACCGAGGCCACGCTCGTCGTCTTCGACCCGAACAAGGTCAGCTACGAGCAGCTGCTCAAGACCTTCTGGGAGCACCACGACCCCACGCAGGGGATGGGCCAGGGCAACGACATCGGCACGCAGTACCGCAGCGGTATCTACCCGACCACTCCCGAGCAGCACAAGATCGCCGAGGCCTCAAAGGACCGCTACCAGCCGGCCCTGACCGCCCGCCAGTACGACGAGATCACGACCGAGATCAAGGACATCGATTTCGATCGCGACTTCTTCTACGCCGAGGAATACCACCAGCAGTACCTCGCGAAGAACCCGAACGGCTACCGCTGTCACAGCGCGACCGGGATCGAGTATCCGCTGGGCGCCGCTGAAGCCGTCGCTTCGTAGATCTCAGAGGAAAAGCGAACCAGCCCCGGCCGGGAGATCGACCCCCGTCAGTTCGTCCCGGCCAGGG
>JAEMSX010000041.1 GCA_016462645.1 Thermoleophilaceae bacterium | reverse complement strand
GACCTGGAGGGCGGCCCGGACGACGAGTGCCCTGGTCAACGTGCTGCTTTCGAGCCTGCGCGAGACCTTGATGGGTGAAATGACGAAAGGGTCGAATCCAATGTTCGCGTTTCCTACCCGCAGAACCGTTCAAAGTTTGCGAATCGGCTGGCTGGGTGACCGGCGGGTCGAGCGGCGCGGCAAGCCAAAGCCGTTGACTCAGTTGATCCGCACGGTCTTTTCCTGACCGATTCCTGCCGACGACACCGGGGTGATCGAAAGCGTCACCCTGGTCCGCTTGTTTCGCTTCAAAGCGGTCTTTATCCGCGTGACCACCGAGCTTGGAAGCTTGAGTTTCACCGCCGAGGTGCCGGGCAGAATCTGAATCGGCTTCAGGCTAGGGACTCTCTTCTTTCCGATCTTCAACTGAAGCTTAAGCTGGCACCCGGTCGGGCAGGAGACCGGGAGCTTGATGGGCTTTCCGGCCTTGAAGCTGCCGGGGACGACTCCGATCGCAGGAGGCGGCGGCTGCGTCGTCTGGTTCTGACCTTGGCCGCTCGAGCTTGAACTCACTGAAACTGTGAAGCCGACAGCCGCCGAAGAAGAATTGCCGGACGCGTCGGTGGAAGTCACGGTGACCGTGTGCGGCCCGTTCGCCAGTGTTGCGACCGAGAACGGCGACGCGCAGGCCGCGGGCACGGCCTGATCGACCGAGCATTTCTCGCTCGTCTCAGATTCGTCGTCGACCGCGAATGCGACGTGGAGCGGAAACGCGGTCACGACGGCACCCGCGGCGGGTGCACTGATCACGACGATCGGATCCGCGTCGTCGACGGGATCAACGGGACCGGTTGGGCCTGTCGGCTCCGATGGCCCGGTCGGGCCGGTCGGATCTGCGGGACCGGTCGGTCCGGTCGGCTCTGTCGGCCCGGTGGGGCCGGTCGGTTCGGTCGGTCCGGTGGGGCCCGTCGGTTCCGAAGGCCCAGTTGGGCCCGTCGGATCGATCGGACCCGTCGGACCGGTCGGCTCAATCGGCCCTGTGGCGCCCGTCGACCCGGTCGGTCCGGTCGGTCCGGTCGGTCCGGTCGGTCCGCCGTATGTGACCTGAATAGGAGTTGTCGCCGCCGCCGCGTCACCCTCGAATTCGGCATTAAAGGCGCGAACGTAGAAACTGGCGAAGGACCCAAGGTCAACCCAATTGATCAGAACTTCAGTGGTGTCCCCATCCACCGTCATCATCGAGCCACCCGTGAACGCGTCGTCGATCCGGTAGCCGTCGATTGGAAGGCCGCCGGTGTCCGCTGGGGCATCCCAACTCAATGTCACGCCGGTTGCGTCCTGCTCGACCGCGACGTTGGTCGGCATACCGGGCTTACCGACACCTCCCTCGTCGACGGTCAGGTTCATCGCGGCGGTCGCGGCGGAGCCGCTCTCGTTCGCGACCTTCAGGCGCACCGGCCCGACGGGCTGCGATGAGAAGACATGCCGATACTCACCATCGGTGCTCACGCGGTCGAAGGTTCCGTCGCCGTCCAAGTCCCAGCTGTACTCGAGGTCTTCGTCGTACGGGTCGAAGGAGTTCCAGCCGGAGAGGTCAACCTCCGTGCCTGGCCTCACCATGAGTTCAAGCGGCCAGAGGACAGCCACGGGCGAATGCGCCGGGGTATCACCGCCATCGAGTGCGACGCCCATCACCAAGCCGCGCAGTCCGGAGAACGCGGACGGCGGATCCACATAGTCGCTGTTCGAGTTGCAGATGCGCTCGCCGTTCTTGGTGGTTTCGTAGCCAAGACCAAGGCGCGAGACACGCGCCGCGAGGAGCCACGTTCGAGGAGGGCGCGTGCCGCCGACGTCGCCGTCGGGCTTGAGGCACTTGTTGTAGGTGCTGTGTCGACCGTGATCAGTGACCCGTGAGTTGGTGCAGATCGGATCCCTGGTGATGCAAGCGCTGAACACTTTCGGAGTCGTCGGAAACGCGCTCGTACGTGCTTTGAGGATGCCGCGCGCATTGCCGTTTGGCGGAATCGAGTTGAAGCCGGCGTTCTGCTTGCTGTAGGTGGGATCGCCGAACAGCGCAAGCGCCGATACGTCCGAAAGATCGACTCCCAGGTCGACCGCCCTACCGATCACTTGCGCGCCCTGCGAGTACCCAACGATGACGAACCGAGTCCGGTCATTGGAAGGGCGCTGATCACGACAATGGCTCCGGCGAGCGTTCAGTTTCTCCTGGAGCGCATGCGCGCCCTGCTCGACACTGTTGCGGTACCGCTCGGCCGCAGCAATGATTGATATCGCGGCACCACCTCCGGCGCCGCCAAGAGCCGCCAATCCCCAGAACGCGTTGGACGACACCTGATCAGATGCGCCGACGGCGAAGTACCAGGGCGCCGCGTCGTATCTGACCCATTGAGGCTGTCCGATCGTACGACCGCTGAGCTGAGTTCGGCGAAAGTCCGAGTACCTGACGAACTCGCGAAGGCGCGCCATGAAGTACTTGACCTGAGTGTCAACCACCAACGCCGAGTTATCGATTGGACTCTCGTTGTCTCCCCAATCGCGTGAGCCCCTTACACCAAGGACTTCGACATCGCCACACTGGGCAGTGTCCCCACCGATCTCGTCGGTCCAGTCTGCGTTCATCTGAACGACAATCGTCTCGTCCGCCATTGACAAGCCGGCATCAGTCACAGAAACCCGCAACTGGTGGATCCCGTTGGACATCGACGGAAGCTGAGTGCCGTTCACGCAGTCGCCAGGCGTAGTGATCGATTCACCATCAAGGAAGCAGCTGACTTCGTACGGCTCCAGAGCATCAAAGATCGCGAAGTACACCTTCGGCGGACTTGTCAAGATGGCGCCATCCGTCGGGCCGTTGATTTGAATCCACGGAAAGGAGAACGCGCTTGCCGACGGCGCGGTGACGTGCGCCCAGATGATCGCGAGCGACAGCGAGGTAACTGCGAGTGCGAGTGCGCGACGGAATACAGAATTGGAATGCCGAGTACCAATCATGAGGCCATCGTAATGGGTGTGCGCTTAGTTTCCAAGTGCGGCGACGAAACCCCACAGTCAGCCGACAGCGTTCCACTCAGCGACCCGACAGGCTCAGGGATGCCAGTGGATCAACTCGAGCGCCAGCGCGACCTCCAGCGTGCGACCGGCCAGCGGCGCCGGCATCAACTCCTCAGCTTTCGCCAGGCGCGCGAGCATCGTGTTGCGGTGCATGAAGAGAACCGCCGCCGCGCGCGTCGCGTTGGACTGCTCACGCAGATACACGCGTAGCGCCTCGCGCAGCTGAGGATCGGCGTCGGCGAGTGCTCCGAGCGTGCGGGCGACGAATTCGCGGGCGCGCTCCTCGTCGTGAATCGCCAGCGCGACCACTTGCAGCTCGTCATAGGTCACGCTGCGACGATCGCCGGGCAGAGTCTGCAGCTCACGCTGGGCGACCAGGGCGTCGAGATGGCTGCGGCGGAAACCGTCCATGTCGCGCAGCGTCGGACCGACCGCAGCGCGGACGTCCGTGATCTCGTCGAGCGCGGATACGAAGTCAGGAATACTCGGCCCCTCCGCTCCCGGAACCCAGGCCCAGATCGACGCCGAACTTGCCTGCACAGTGAGTGCGCGCTCGGCGCCGGCCGACTGCGCGAGTGCCTCCGCCGCCGCGCGCAGCGCCGGCAGGTCGGGATCGTCCGCGCTGCTCCAGAGCACCGCGGCCGTGTGCGCCCCGAGAAGCGAATATCCAAGTCGGCGCTCGGCGCGCTCGCGCCCGATCGGCTGGCCTTCGACGATCATCGACACGGTGGCCAGGCGCTCGGCGTGGACCCCGCTCCTGAGCTTGTCGCGCTCTCGATCGATCAGCACCGCGACTCCGGCGAGAGTCGCCTCAACAAAGTCGAACAGCGAGCGGGCGCTGGCGTCGAGGAAGTCGTGCAGCAGCGCCTGGTCGGTGGCCAGCTCGAAGGCGAGCGACATCCACAATCGCCAGGCAGCGGTCTGCCCTGCGCTGAACGCGAGCACCGCGAGGTCGTCGAAGCCGCGGCGCGCCAGGTAACGGGCGAGTTCCTCGGCCTCCGGGCCGAGGTCCGGCGGAACGGGCGCGCCGGGGTCGCTCAGGTTTGCCCGCGCCCAGAGCATCGCGTTCGATCGGTTGGCGCGCCGGAGGGCGTCGACCAGAATCGCGTCGTCTGCGGCGCCGGGCTCGAGGGCGGCGGTGATGGCTTCCATCATCCCGTCGATGAACGGTTCGGGGTCGTCGATCAGCCGCTCTGCGCCCGAGCGGATGAGCCGCTTGACCTCCTCGGATAAGACCGCCGGCGTCACACGCAGAGAATACCTCGTGATTGTGCACTATGCATAATTGTGCTCCGAATTCAGTGCACTTTGGGCTTGTAAGTGGGTTGCTGGCCCGCGATGCTTCAGGCATGTCCACCAAGCAGACCAACACATACGTCTTTTACGGCTTCCCGTCTTCGCTCTACTCCGCGAAGGTGCGCAGCTACTTGATCAAGCAGCAGATCGATTTCGTCGAGCGCACGTGCGGCGACCCGCGCTACCTCCAAGGGGTGGTGCCGCAGATCGGCCGCGTGATCGCGCCGGTGCTCGAGACGCCGGACGGCGAGCTCGTTCAGGACACGACCTACATCATCGACTTCCTCGAGGAGCGCGAGACGCCGCGCCACCCCGCCTACCCGACCACGCCCCGGCAGCTTGCGGTCTCACATGCGCTGAACCTGTTCGGAAGCGAAGGCCTGCTCCGCCCGGCAATGCACTACCGCTGGAACGTGGACGGCGGCAACTCCGAGTTCATCGAGGGCGAGTTCAAGCGAACGCTCGCGACCGGCATGCCGCCGGAGATGCAGGCCGAGGTGTTCCGGTACTTCGCGGGCGCGATGCGCGCCCAGATGGCGCAGTCGGGCTGCGCGCCGACGGACGGGCCGCGGATCGAAGCCGTCTACAAGGAGTTCCTCGAGCTTCTCGACACCCATCTCCAATCGTCGCCGTATCTATTGGGCGGCGTCCCGACGATCGCCGACTACGCGCTGATCGGCCCGCTGCGCGCTCACCTCGGTCGCGATCCAATGCCTTCACAGCTGATGAAGACGACCGCACCGTGGGTCTACCGCTGGGTCGAGCGCATGTACATGCCCAGCCACGACGCCGGCGAGTACCTCGACTACCCCGAGGAGCTGTTCGCGGGCGACGCGATCCCGCCGACCCTCCAGGCACTGCTGAAGTTCGCCGGCGAGGAGACGACGGCCGAGACCGTGGCGCAGGTCGCCTTCCTTGACGACTGGCTCGCCGAGCACCCCGAGATCAGCGAGGGCGACGTGCTGCAGTACGAAATGGACGCGCGCTTCATCGGCACGGTGACCACGCCCTACCGCGGGGGCACGCTTGAGACCGGCGTGCTGCCTTATCGGTTGCTGCAGGTGCAGCGGTTGCAGGACGCTGTCGAGGCGATTGACCCGGCGCGGGCGGCGGAGGTTCGGGAGGAGTTTGGTGAGTGGGGGCTTGCGCCGCTGCTCGAGGCGCGGCCGCGGCGGCGGATGGAGCGGGAGGCGAATCGGGAGGTTTGGGGTGGTGAGCAGGAGGCGTGGGTGCCTGGTGGTGTTGCGGGGTTGGCGGTGTGAGCTGTGTGGCTGGGTCGAGCAATGTAGGGGTCTTCCGGATTTGGACTGGAGGAGCCTTCCTTACCATCGGCGCTTGGGTGCCTGATGGGTCTCTTTCAGTCCGGTTTAGGGCTTAGGTATGCGGTTTTTGTTTGTCACGATTGTCTCGAATGGACTGGTTTTGAGTGCTGGGGTTCGCGTTTTGTTCGCGTGAGGTCGGGCGCTTCCTTGGTCAGAATGCCGCAACCTCGCGCAGGACGTAAGCCCAGACGGAGGCACAACCTTTTTCATCCCGCGGCAATTTCGCGCTCGCCAGACGCGGCAGGTCGACCACGCAGGCCCACGATCATCGCCACTCCGATCAGCACAAGCCCAACACTCACAACTTGCGCGACGGTGAGCCCCACGAATACCTTGTCGTTTCGGCGAATGAATTCGATCGCCAATCGCTCAAGACCGGACCCCACGAGATAGACGCCAAAAAGCACGCCCGGATGCCAGCGGTCCCGCCAGCGCCAGAGCAAATATGCAAATAGGGCCATCGAGACTGCCTCAACAATCGGCGTCGGGTAAACGCTCACCCCGGGCGGAGTCGGCACGGTCCCGTTTCGGTACTCCATCCCCCACCACGCGTGCGTGGGCTTCCCGTAGTCGCCATCGCCCGAGATCTGACAGCCAATTCGCCCGACCGCGTATCCAGCAGCCAGGGCCGGGGCAGCAAGGTCGAGTGTGGTGAGCTTCAAAATGCCACGCCACTTTGCGTAGATCGCGACAGCCGCCGTGCCACCCAGCGCTCCGCCGTACCAAACAAGGCCAGTCCCGCTCAGTATTTGGCCGACCGCCCAGTCGTCCTGTTGGACCGAGAACCAGAGTTTCGCGCCGAGAATTCCACCTATCGCGGCGACGAGGAGCATCTCATACGCCCACTCGACGGGCCACTTCAGCTCCTTGAGCCGCAGCGCGACTATCCACCCGGAAGTGACGAAGGCAAGTGCAAAAAGCAAACCAAACGTCTGCAGCGTGACTGGACCGAGATGTATTTCTGGAAGCATCGAAGGCGTCTGTCCCGCGCGGTCCGCTAGAGATATCCCATCGGATCAACAGGATTACCGTTGACACGAACTTCGAAGTGCACGTGGTTCCCGAAGGAGTTACCGGTATTTCCAACCTTTCCGATCACTGCGCCCTGTTTGACTGACTGCCCAACGCTCACTCCGATCGAAGACTGATGCGCGTAACACGTGCTCAGTGACCCTGTGTGCTGAACGCAGGTGTAATTTCCGTAGCCGTCCATCCACCCGGCGTATCGGACCGTCCCGCCATCGGCCGCGCGAATCGGAGTGCCAGCTGGTGCAGCGAGATCAATTCCGGCGTGCAGCCTCCCCCAGCGCATGCCAAATGGCGAAACAAACTGACCGTTGATCGGATAGATGAATCGACCGGTCCCGCGCTTGATCGGACCCGGCGCAGTACTCAGCACGTCCTGGACTGCAGCGCTGCTGCGATTCATTGCCTTAAGCGCGTCCTCATCGTCGCGACGACTCTTTGAAACTCGAGCGAGGACTGACTTCCGGCCGCGCACGGCCATTGACAGCCCGTCGCGCTTTTCGGCGAGCACATTCTTGGAAGTAGCCACCTGGTCGCGGCGCTCGCGCGTGGATGCCACCAGGCGAGTTGCCTCAGACTCGAGGCCTGCGAGTTTCACGGTTTCTCGCTTGGTCTGTCCTTTCAGACCGACGACCGCGCTGATGATCCGGTGATCCTGCTTCGCAATCTCGCGTAGATATGTGGTCCGCTCGACCATTTCTGCAAATCCGTTGGACTCAAGGACCACAGTCAGGATTGTCGGGTCGCCGGCCTTATACACAGCGACGATCCGAGCCGCCAAGACGGCCTTCGATCGCTTCAGCCGGCGCTTCAGCGAGACGAGCCTCTTTTGCGAAACTTGCAGAGCCCTCGCCACCCTTTGCTGCCGCGCGATTTGTTGATTGAGGGCGCCCTCGATCGAGCTCTGCTTTTTCTCGAGCACGCCAACACGACCGCGTAGTCCGCGAACTTTTTCGGACAGCGTCTGGATATCCCCGGTCAACGCGCCTTCTTTGGCGCGCTTGCGGGATATGTCCTGCTGGAGCTCGCTCGCAGACTTGGCGCTCGAACCCATCGGAGTCGCAAGAAGCATTGCCGCGGCGGCGGCAATCACGAGGACGAGGGCGTGCGGAACGAGCCTGCCGCGGCGGATCATGCCGGGGAATTGGGCGCCCCGAGTATGTGGCGATTTGCTCATAGGTCGTCTACTTCAGTTGCGTTTCGCTCGGCGACGGGGGATCGCACGCGAGGTCGCGGCAGCGCTCGAAGAAGCAGACGGTAGCAATTATCCGACAGCTTGTAGGAGTAGGCTCGCGTTGCAACTGATCTTCGATTGACCTGCAAATAGGCAGTTTTCTCGGATTGATCAGGCGCGCTCGCGCCGCTTACGTAGGACTGAGCGGAGTAGCTTCAGTGACAGAGATGGAATCCAAACAACCAAACCGATACGTCCCGGCCGCCGGCCGACGAGGGTTGTCGGCGCTTTACGACCCCGCAATGGCGTTGACCATGCGCGAAAGTGCTTGGAGGCCAGAAGTGATTGCGGAAGTGCTCTCCGACCCCCAACCGCACGCTGTGGTCGATGTAGGTGCCGGCACTGGCACCTTTGTAGCGGAGCTCGCGGAGCGCGCACCCGGAGTCAAAATCTCAGGCATCGATGGCGATCCGGCGATCCTCGCCCGCGCCGCAGAGAAGGTGGCGCAGTTCGGCGCCCGCATCGAGCTGCGAGAGGGGCTTGCCCAGCAGCTGCCGATCGCCGAGGATTCTGTCGATGTTGTCGTCATGACGCTCGTGCTCCACCACCTCGACGGGGTGACAAAGCGTGCCGCCCTCGCGGAGGCGCGCCGCGTGCTTCGCCCCGGAGGACGCATCGTCGTCGCGGACTGGGGCAAGCCAGTTGACCGGTTCTCACGCGGGCTCTTCTTCCTGTTGCAACTTCTCGATGGATTCGACACCACTCGAGCGCACGCGGCCGGCGAGATTCCCCAACTTATTGAGGCATGCGGATTTGAGAACGTCAAGCGTGCGGGACGTTGGCCTACGGCGTGGGGAACGTTGGAACTACTGACCGGCACCAGCCGCTAGTCGCACGCTTTCCCCTTAGAGCGGGCAATGCGTTACGGAGGAATGCGCCTCGAGGTGTTTGACGCCAGAGGCGGCAGCCGAAGGCACCGCCGACGCGATTGCCGTCGCACCTACCACGAGCACCATCGCAAAGGTCGTTGCCAGCTTTTGAGCGAAAGCGTTCATTCGCATTTCGGCCGCAGGCGCGAGCAGTTGATCGACGCGATCCTCGGCCGCGGTGCCATTGAGTGCCAACGCAGCACCGCCGAGCGACGCGGATCCGGTTTTACAGATCGCGCTCGCGAGGGCCAGCGGATTACGGGTGCGCGCGACGGCCCACTGGTCCGCGTCGCGCTCCAGGTGAAAACGAAACTGCTTCATCGCATGTTTTGTTCCGGGAACCAGCCTGGTGACTGACCCGCAGACTTCAGCGAGCGCGAGCCACCAGCGGTGGCTACGGGCAATGTGCCCGCGCTCGTGAGCGATCCCGGCGTCAAGCTCTTCGTCATCGAGAATTGTCAACGCGCCCGTCGACAACACGATCTCCGGTCGCATAAGTCCTGCGGCGGCAACGATCACATCGGTTCCGCCGACGATCACGCTGCCAGCTGGCCCCGCACCCAGTGAGTTGCTGCTGAGCGTTCGCCGAACAGAGCGGTGAGAGCGAGTGATCTGCCCCGCGCGCGTCAAGGCCCATGCGGCGAGCATTACGAGCGGCAAGACCATCGCGGCCTGCACGAGCCTCGCGCCGCTCACGCCCAGGTGCGAGGAGAAAAACGGAATCGTGGTGTTCCAGCAAATGGCTGCGATCGCGTTGAACGGAGACGTGCCGGGCAACAGATCAAGAAGCGAGACTGCCGCAAGCGTCACAAACAGTGCGCGCAAGAACAAAGACGCAAGCCATATCGCCGCAGCCACACTCGGGAGGGCCCGTTCGAGCCGCAACGCGTTTGGAACGAGCATCGCGATCGCAAGCGCCGCTACGACAGTCATTTATCTCTCTTCGCGCGCTCTGCCGCTATCGCATCGGCACGCTGCCTCAGCGCCTCAACCGAATCGTCACTCAAGTCGCCGATCAGCTGCGCGAGCACGGCAGAGCGAGCCTCGACCGAGGCCGTCGCGAGCGCCTGTTCGACAGCCCGCGAGATGTATTCGGCCTCGCTGAAGGCCGGCTTGTAAACGATCGCGTTGCCCGCCTTCTTGCGGACGAGCATGCCACGAGTTGCAAGTCGATTGAGCACGGTCTGAACCGTTGTGTACGCGCTCCGGTAGCGCGGGGGAAGCGCGGAGCGAACCTGCTCCACGGTTCCGTGGTCGATCTTCCAGAGCGCCGACATGATCTGCGCCTGGAGTTCTCCTTGTAACTGGACGTTCGTCTCCATCACTGGTGGATCCTACCCGCGAGCCGCAATGGGCTCAGCAATCTCGATTTCGCTGCAGTCGCGCAAAGGTCGATAGACCTTGTCAGAGTCGCTCGGGCAGATGGCCGCTGCGAACCCGCCTTCGTGTTCCAAGGGCTCGACGCGGACGTCGGTAAATCCAGCATCCGCAAGCGCGGACGCCCACCAGTCGCTTCGAGCCGGCTTTTCCCAGCGCCCCGTCGCGTACCGCGCGGCATTCTTGACGATCCTCGCAAGTCCCGGGATGCCGCGCGACGAGATCGACCGAATCTTCGATGCGAGCAATTCGCGGTCACGTGGATCCACCACGCTCACCGAGAACATCATGTCGCCAAACACGAACCGGCCGCCGGGGCGCAGCACGCGGAAGGCCTCGCTGATCGCACGCCGCTTGTCGTCGTCTGACAGGTGGTGATAGCAATAGTTCGAAACGACGATGTCGACACTGTCGTCCACCAGCGGAAGGCTCACCGCGGATGCGACAACTGTCTCGACGTTCGCAAACCCTGCGCTCGAGGATTTCGCGCGCAGGTAGTCGGCCATACGTTCAGAGATGTCGATTGCCCAGACCTTCTGCGCCCTGTCAGCCAGGGCGAGCGTGAGCAGTCCCGTTCCGGAGCCGATATCGGCCACCACTGGATTCTCGAGGTCGAATGACAGGGCGACGATTCGATCCTTCAGCTCGCGGAACCCGCTCGTTCGAGCCACTTCCTCGGCATTGATCACGTATTGGTCCCAGTTCTTGCCTGCGCTGCTCATAGTCGCGTTCCGCTCCTTCATTCCTACGTTGTGTAGGATTCAACAGTAGCGTACCTGCCAGCTTGAAAGGTGCCAGATGCTCCCATTCCCACACCTTGTAGGATTGCCCCATGGCTCCCTCGACCACACTAAGACGCCGTATTGCAGCCCTCTTCTTCTTGCTCGTCGGCGTGGTGGTGGTGGCTTACGCGACCCAGGCGTTGGGCTCAAACAAATCGCATTCGGCCGCGAGCCATGAGCTCACCTTTCGCGCAAATGGCCGGGTGGTGACGCGCGTGAGCACAGACACGTTTGATCTGGCCACGGCCAGCGAGCGCGTGAGACTCCGGCGCGTGATCATGAACCAGCTCCCATCCACGGTCTCGGCACGCAGCGGAGGGGTTCGGAAATCCTTTGAACTTCAGCGCCGTGATGCAGCGTCCGATGCGTTGCGCCTCAGTGGCGCCGGGGGCAACTTGACGGTCGCGACCACGCCAGTCGCCACGAAGATCGCGGCGCCAGTCATCAAGCAGAGGCTCCGGAACAACTGCGAATCGACCGCATTGCAGATACTCCTCCGAACGGCGGGACGAAACGTTTCCCAACTTGACCTCCAGGCTCAGCTGCCGAAGAGCGGATCGCTCGACCCGAGCGGCCCTGCGGGCAACCGCCGCTGGGGCGATCCCGACGTGGGTTTTGTGGGTCGTCCCGACGGCGGTGGAGTCGCCGGAGGATTCGGCGTTTACCCGGGCCCGGTCAGGCGCCTGGCCGCAAAACACGGAGTCGCGCTGCGCAACCTGACGGGTCGGCGAGCTCAAGACATTTACTCCACGATTCTGGCCGGCCATGCGGTGATGGTCTGGGTCGGCCTCGGTGACGGACCGTATTCGTCTTGGCGGTCCCCCGCTGGTCGCACCATCACCGTAAATCTCAACGAGCACACAGTCGTGCTCAACGGTCTCGACGGGCGCGGTCAGCTCTCTGTCGTCAACCCGCTCACGGGTACGGCTGAAAGTTGGACCAAGGCGAAGTTCGAATCAATGTGGGAGTTGCTCGGGAAGCGGGCGCTATCAACGTGAGCGCGCCGCAGCCTTCAACTGAGTCCGCACCACAGGACACGTCCGTCTCAGCGGTACTGGTTGCCCTCGGATGGCCATTCGTCTTTCGATCGTTTCTGTTCGCCGTAGTCGTCGCAATCGTGATCGGGGTTCCGACCGACGTGGTGGCCAACCCGTGGTTCACCCGGATGACCCCGGTTGTGCCGCTGGACTATGTATTCCTGTTGACGACGAGCGCTATTACGGGGGCCGTCATCGCGTCGGCCAGTTACGGGAACTGGTTCGGCGGCCGAAGTGCCAGCCCCACAGGCTCGGTCGGTGGCGTCCTGGGGTGGCTGGCGATCGGGTGCCCGATCTGCAACAAGCTGGTCGTCGGGCTACTTGGCGTGTCGGGTGCGCTCCGATTTTTTGGACCAGCTCAGCCACTGATCGGCGCGGCTGCGGTCGTGCTCGGGATCACGGCGTTGACCATTCGCTTTCGCGCCGTGCGTGGACTGTGCGTGCCAATTCCCGGTGCTGCTCAGCGGTGTCAGATCACTCGTGCACTGGCGGAGTAAGTCCGCCTACACCGATCCTCTACCTCGTGGACGATGCTCCTCGAACGAACTTCTGCTTCTGCCGAACGTTGAAGAGTTTGGCGAGGATGAGACGCGTTGCCGGGGCAGCCGACGCGGCGCCAAAGCCCCCCTGCTCGACGGTCGTCGCGACCACGTATTTTGGATTCGGATACGGCGCGAGCGCGACGAACCACGACTGATCCTCCTTACCCGGAACCTGCGCAGTTCCGGTTTTTCCGGCAATCTTGACCGGGAAACCGTTGAACACGTCGGCCGACGTCCCGCCAGACGAATTCGCGGCTTCGTACAACCCCTCAAGAATCGCTCGCCGGTGGCCCTGATTCATCGGTACCCGCCTGCGAGGACGCACACCGATCTCTTGGACAGTCTGCCCGCGGGAATCTTCGATCCGGGCTCCGAGATGCGGCTGTACGAGGTAACCGCCGTTTCCGAGAGCCGCATAGGCCACAGCCATCTGCAGCGGGGAAACCTGGACATCACCTTGCCCGATCGCGAGGTTCACCGTGTTACCCAGCGTCCACAAATCGGTCGCATACTTGGTGCCTTTGTATTTTTCATAGAGGCGATTACGCCATTTCGGAGTGGGGATCAGTCCCGCCGTAGCTCCCGGAATATCGATTGGAGGCGCCTTTCCAAGGGCTAGGCGTTCCGCCGTTCGCTGAATGACGTCACCGCCCTTCCGGTCCGCGTCCATGCCGAGCTTGTAGAAATAGACGTCGGATGAGACTTTCAGTGCTTGGCGCAGGTTTACCGGCCCATTCGCCACCCCGCCAGCGTTCTGGCGATACGCCTCGCCAACCTTGATTCGTCCGCCGTCGTCGACGACGGTGCTGGGAGTGATCAGCCCAGAACCGAGACCAGCGAGGGCCGTGACAATTTTGAATGTGGACGCTGCGGGGTACGAGCTCGCGATTGCGCGGTTCGTCAATGGCGCTCCGGCGTCGGGGTTTGTGAGTCGTTTGTAGGTCGCAGGACTGACCGAGCCAGAGAAGATGCCGGGGTCAAACGTTGGGAAGCTTCCCATACCGACGATGGATCCAGACTCGATGTTCATCGCAACGAACGCCCCGCCGTGAGTCGGCGAATCGCTCGCCGCCTGCCGTAGCGCGCTTTCGCCGACCCTCTGAACCCCTAAATCCAGCGTGAGCCTGAGCGTTTCACCGATACTCGTCTGCCTGCCGCGCAGGGCCCCGGTCGATTGGTCGGCGGCGTTCACCTGGATGCGCTGCACTCCATCGCGTCCGCGTAGGAATCGGTCGTATTTGTATTCGAGGCCGTCCTGCCCCACCCGATCGCCCTGCCTTGCGGCTTCGAACTTGCCAGCCTTCAATTGTTCGCCGCTGATCTCCCTCACGTATCCGAAGAGGTGCGCTGCGAGATTCCCGTACGGGTAGTCGCGCTCGTACGTTTGCGCGACTTCGACTCCCGGGAATTTCTCGCGCTGCTCTTGAATTTTCACAACAGCACCCATGGAGACATCGCTAACCACCGTGACGGGTCCTGTCGAGAAATGGATCAGAGACCGTCGCATATTCCTTCGAAGGCGTGCCGGCGGCTGGCGGACCGCACGCGCAATTTTTCCGATCACATCTCCCGTCCCGGGCGCAGTCACAAGCTCGCCTTTTGGACCCAGGTGCACGCCCCATCGGCGCGAATCAAGGCGAACCTGCCACGAGCTCCGATTGGAGATCAGTCGTTTTCCTGAACGATCAACGATCTCACCTCGTGGTGCTTCGACTTTGATTTCGCGCACGCGGTTCTGATTCGCCTGGGCCAGGTAGCTCTCTCCTGAAAGCACCTGCAGATACCAGAGCCGAAAGAAGACGACAGCAAATAGCGCCAAGACGAGAACGCCCAAGGCCGCAATCCGCCCCGGCGAGTTCGATGCCGGGCGACTATTTGACGCTGCCTCACGGGTGTATCGAGGAGTCCAGGTCAACGGTCTAGCTGCGGCAACGCGTCGGAGATCGCAGCAGGGCCACGGGCGGAGTTCATGTGCTTCATCCTACAGAGTGTAGGAACACTTGGGGCGGTCTATCCCGCCCGAGCGGTGACGCTGCTCACTGCGCCGGCGGCCGCGCGCCCATCGGGGCACGCGCGACCGCGGGCCGTCAAAGCCTCCCGGGCTAGAGCCCCGCGACGTGTCGAACCTTGAAACCCGCGCTTGAGCGTTTGACTGGTTGCCAGTTCGGACCCTTTGGTCCGGGACCCGAGCTGTCGAATCGCAGCCCGGCGATGATCGCGTACCTGTTGCCCGGATTCGTGTACACAGTTATCCATGTGCCGCGGCCAGCCGTGCCCTATTTCGTGAACCCGCCTGAGGCGAGAGGACTCTTGAGGATTCCGGCGCCGTGTAGCGCGTAGCTCACCGCACCCGAGCAGTCATAGCCAGACGCGATGAACGGCTGGTGGCCGCCACCCCACAAGTACGGCCTCACGACGATCCTGTTTGCGGCCGCAATCGCTCACACAACAGCTTTGGGAGCGTTTTCGGGTACTCGAGCCGTCTTGCCATCCGCAGAGACCTTCACAACGTCTCGCAGAACCGTCGATGCCGCAGGCGGCGGCGTTGCAGCCGGACCGAAACTCGCGCCGCCCGAGCGTTCGGCACTCGCGAGAGTTGGAGAGATCGCGATGAGAGCGAGTGCCATTGATGTCGCGCTTAATAGATGTGGGACCTGGAAAACGATCCGCGCATGGGTTTTGCGCAACGGCAATTCGAGCCTCGTTCAATCGCCTGCGGGGTTAACTGGCGGGCCGGCACCAAGCGAGCTCGCGCTCGTGCAAATAGCAATTTCGCACCGAATAAACT
>JAEMSX010000101.1 GCA_016462645.1 Thermoleophilaceae bacterium | reverse complement strand
AGGCCGGCGACACGATCAAGCTGACCGGTCAGGACGGCGAGAAGAAGTACAAGGTCGCCGCCACCCTGGCAACCGCATCATTTGAGGACCAGGCGATCAGCATGTCGAACGAGACGTTCAAGGAGCTCTACGGCACCAAGGGCTATTCGCAGGTGAACGTGGTTGCCGCGAGCAACACGCCCGAGGGCCGCGAGGCAGTGGGCAAGCGCATTCGCAGTCTGCTCAGGGACGACTACCCGAACCTCGACACGCTCTCGAACGCCGCCGTGAAGGACCAGGTCAAGGCGCAGACCAACCAAGTCTTCTCGATCTTCTACGTGATCATGATGGTCGCGATCGCGGTGAGCCTGCTGGGCGTTGTGAACACCCTGCTGATCAGCGTGATCGAACGCACCCGCGAAACCGGCGTGCTGCGTGCGATCGGCTCGGGGCAGTGGCAGGTCCGTCGCATAATCGGAGACGAGAGCGTCCTGCTCACTGTTGCCGGCGCCTTACTCGGCCTTGGGGTGGGTATGGCGATCGGCTGGGCGTTCGTGCGCGGCGTCTCGGAAGGACTCGATGGTGTCGTGTTCACGCCACCGACCGGCGTGATCATCGCCGTGGCGATCTCGAGCGTGGCGCTCGGACTGATCGCGGCGATCCTGCCCGCCCTGAAGGCCACGCGCATGAACATCATCGACGCGATCGGTTACGAGTAGCGCTCATGTCCGCGCTGCTCGCGCAGGGCCTGACGCGTCGCTTCGGCGAGCGGACGGCGGTCGACGCCGTCTCGTTCGCGGTTGAGGCCGGCGAATCGGTCGCGATCGTCGGACCCAACGGCGCGGGCAAGACCACGCTGCTGTCGATGATCGCCGGCGTCCAGGAACCGGATGACGGTGCGCTGGAGACGCCGCCCGGCGGAGTCGGCTGGGTCCCGCAGCGCGCCGCCGTCTACGGCAAGCTCACGGTGCGCGAGAACCTGGAGCTGTTTGCGACCTTTGAAGAGGTGCCCGATCAGGCGGCGGCGGTTGACCGCACGCTTGAGCGGATCGGGCTGACCGACCGCGCGGATGACCGCGCCGAGGGGCTCTCCGGCGGCATGCGTCAGCGCGTGAGCATCGGAATCGGTCTGATCGCCGATCCGCCTGTTCTGCTTCTGGACGAGCCGACCGCTGCGCTTGACCCGCTGCAGCGCGACCGCCTGTGGAAACTGCTGAACGGGCTCGCTGCCGACGGAATCGCGATCGTCTACTCCAGCCACGCGGCCAGCGAAGTCCAGAACCACGCCGACCGCGTGCTGGTGATGGACGGCGGCGAGCTCGTGTACGACGGCGTGCCCTCCGAGATCGGCGCAGCCGCAGACTTTGAAGAAGCCTTCGTCGACTTCCTGCGCGCGAGCCGCGCGGCCGGAGGCGCCGAATGAAGTTCCGCGCGCTGCTGAAGAAGGACTTCAAGATGCTGCGGCGCTCGCCGTCGCTGACGCTGCTGCTGGTTCTGTACCCGGTCGTCGTGGCCGTGCTGATGGGTCTTGCGATCGGGCGTCCACAGACGAAACCGACGATCGTGATCTCCAACCAGGTGCCCAAGCAGGAGCGCATCGTGAAGCTCGGCGGATCGAGCTTCAATCTCGATGAGCTCACCGGCGCGCTCTATGAGAACGTCGACGCGAAGACCGTCGACACGACCAACGAGGCGATTGCCGCGGTGCGGCGTGGTGACGCCGTCGCCGCGATCGTCATCCCGCCCGACATCGTCGAGCAGCTGACCTCCGGCACGAGCCAGGGCGCGATCAAGGTCTATTACGACTCCTCGAACGCCGTGCGCAAGGCTGCGGTCGAGACGACGATCAACGGTGTGCTGGCCGGGATCAACCGCGAGCTGACCAAGACTTTCCGCGATCAGACGCTGGAGATCCTGAACGCGCTCGTGAAGGGCGGCAAGTTCGAAGGGCTCGGGCAGGGCGGATCGATCCTCGGCTTCTCCCAGGGCAAGACTCTGCTTGACGGCCTGGTCGCGTACGCGCCCGCCGAGGACAAGGCCGACGTGCGCAAGCTTGCGACGACGATGGAGCTCTCGCAGGTGGGCATCGGCTTCGCCGACACACTGCTCAAACGCATCGGCGAACCGATTCGTCTCGAGCGCGAGCCGATCGGGACGATCTCGTCGATCCCGGCGCTCGCGGTGGCGGTCGCCGCCTGCGTGTCGATGATGTTCGTCGCGCTGCTGCTCGGCGCCGGAACGCTCGCCCTGGAGCAGGAGGACCGCATGCTCTCGCGCCTGCTGCGCGGGCTGCTTTCGCGGACGACCGTTGTGCTCGAGAAGACCACGCTCTCGGCGATCTGCGCGTCGCTGGTCGGTCTGCTGATGCTTGCGGGCTTCAGTGTCTTCCTGAACATTCAGTGGGATCGCGCGTTCATCTGGATTCCTGCGGTGATCGCCGGAGCGTTCGGGCTCTCAGCGGCCGGCGTGGCGATCGGTGCGCTGATGCGCGACGTGCGGGCGGCCTCGCTGGTGGCGTTCATGGTCGGCCTGCCGCTGGCCGCGGCCGCACTCGTGCCGAGCGACGCCGTCGGCTCCGTGCTCGGAGCCGTGATCACGGGCGTGTCGGCGCTCTTCCCGTTCAAGCCGGCCTTCGATCTGCTCTCCGCCGGCCTCACGCCGGGCGGCGAGCCCCTGCTCCCGCTGCTGCATCTGGCCGTGCTCGTCGCGGCCTACGCCGCGATCGCCGTCGCGGCCGTGCGCCGCTACCAGTACGCGTAGCCGAAGGGCATTTGTTCCACGGTCCCGCCCGTGACGGCGGGACCGTGGAGGATTTCCCGCCATCCAACGCTGGGCCGAGGGTCCGAGGCGCCAACGCCCGCCCTATTCTGCACCGAATCCCGATAAATCTGATCCGGTTTTTGTGGTATCTTGGAATTCTGGACTGAACTGATTGTCTAGATCGGTTTGATCAGCTTGCATTTTTGGCCGGCTGAAGTCAGGTCCGCCACACCCACTTTTTCACAGAAACCAGAGACCACTCAGAAGGAGTGATGTATGTCGAGGACGCTCAAACTCATCTTCAGTTCAATCATCGCGGTAGTCGCCGCAGCGGCCGTCGCAGGATGCGGGTCGGGCAGCGACTCGGCGTCGAAGCTGGCACTCGTCGCCTACTCCACGCCGCAGGAGGCCTACTCGAAGTTGATCCCGGCGTTTCAGGCGACCAGCGAAGGCAAGGGCGTGACGTTCTCGCAGTCATACGGAGCCTCCGGCGACCAGTCGCGCGCCGTCGCCAACGGCCTCGCCGCCGACGTCGTCGAGTTCTCGTTCGAGCCCGACATCACCCGCCTGGTCGAGGCCGGCAAGGTGTCCAAAGACTGGTCCGACAACGCCACCAACGGAATCGTCACCGACAGCGTCGTGGTCTTCGCCGTCCGCAAGGGAAACCCGAAGAACATCAAGACCTGGGATGACCTGGTCAAACCCGGCGTCGACGTGATCACCGCCAACCCGGTCGTCTCGGGCGGTGCGCGCTGGAACCTCGTCGCGGCCTACGGCCAGGCGCTGAAGTCCGGCGACTCCCCGGAAGAGGCGCTCGCGTACGTCAAGTCGCTGCTGGGCAACGTCTCGGTGCAGGACAAGTCGGGCCGCGAGTCGCTGCAGACGTTCGTCGGCGGCAAAGGCGACGTCCTGCTGACGTACGAGAACGAGGCCAAGACCGCCCAGGCCAAGGGCCAGGACATCGACTACGTGATCCCGCCGACGACGCTGCTGATCGAGAACCCGATCGCTGTCACCTCCACGACCAAGGACGCAGCCAAGGCCAACGCGTTCGTCGACTATCTCAAGTCCGATGCCGGTCAGAAGATCTGGGCCGAGGCCGGCTACCGCCCGGTTGACCAGGACACCTGGAAGCAGTACGGCTTCCCGCAGCCCGAGACGCTCATCACCGTGGGCGAGCTCGGCGGCTGGACGAAGTTGAACAAGCAGCTCTTCGACGAAGACGAGGGCGAAGTCACCAAGATCAATGAGGAGCTCGGCGTCAGCAATGACAAGTAGTTCCGCA
>JAEMSX010000040.1 GCA_016462645.1 Thermoleophilaceae bacterium | reverse complement strand
GCGAAGTAAAACGCCACGCCGATGACGGCGTAGAGCGAAAGCAGCTGGAGACCCTCAAACCACGTGGATCTCCCGTCAGAGGTGATCACATTGGCTGTCACGAGTGCGATCAGCAGTCCGGCCAGCTCGAAGCCGTTGAAGACCAGCGGCATCGGGTGCGGGCCGATGATGAAGGACAGGAACACGAGCACCGGCGCGACGAACAGCGCCACCTGCGCGGCGGATCCGATCGCGATGTTGACCGCGAGATCCATCTTGTCCTTGTACGCGACGAGCACCGCGACCCAGTGTTCTGCGGCGTTGCCGACGATCGCGATCACGAACACACCGACGAAGAACTCGGAAAGGCCGATCGCGTGCGATGCCTCTTCGATCGAGCCGACCAGGATCTCACTCATCAGCCCGACGACGACGCTCGCGCCCGCGAGCACGGCGACCGACCGTTTGACCGGCCAGGCGTGCTCGGCCATCTCCTCATCGTGTCCCTGATTGAAGAGGTCCCTGTGCGTGACCAGCGAGAAGATCAGCCCGCCGACGTAGCTGACGAGCAGGAACCCGCAGGCGATCGCGGAGAGCTTCTCAACCTGTGAGTCGTAGTTGATGATCGCCGAGCCGGGGTCGGGCAGGCCGATCCCGTCGACCATCTCATAGACCGCCGGCATGATCAGCGCGGCCATCGCCAGCACGAGCATCGATGACTGCACCGAAGCGGCGGTCTGGTTGAAGAGTTGCTCCTTGCGCTTCCAGCCACCGACGAGCATCGACGCGCCCATCACCAGCAGGATGTTGCCGATGATCGATCCCACCAGCGACGCCTTGACGACTTCCTGGAGACCCTTTTCAAGCGCGAGGATCGCGATGATCAACTCGGGGAAGTTGCCGAAGGTGACGTTCAGCAGACCGCCGATACCCGGACCCGATCGGGCCGCGAGCTCCTCTGTTGCGCGGCCCATGACGGCTGCCGCGGGGATCAGCGCGAGCGCTGCGATCGCGAAGATGACCGTGGCGCTCGCGCCCGCAATCTCGAACGCGATCGCGCCGAGAATGAACGGGCTGAGCAGATACGGCCAGCCGTCAGACGAGAAGAGGAATTTCCGCACTTGTGCGAGCTTATTGATTGGCGAGCGCTGCGCCGATTCCACCGAGTTCGGTGGCGTCCTTCACGACGTTGGTCGGTGCTTCGATCGTCTGCGGCTGATCGATCTCGCTCAGCGTGATCGTCGCGCGGACGCCGCCCTGATTGCCGCCGGTCGTGATCGGAAGGTCGACATCGAGCACCTCGGCGTAGCCGTCGGCATTGATTGTGACGGTGATGTCAGCCGTGCTCACAGCCTTCGAAAGCTCCTGCCCCGAGCCGAGGCCCGGAATGTTCAGCTTCGAGAGGTTGTCTCCGGCCTTGCTGGCCTCGATCATCTTCTTCACGTCGACCGTGGCGGTGTAGGTGCCCTCACCCGTGCTCTTGACGTTGGTCAGGTTGTTGCCGAGTCCGGCGATGAAATCTGCGATCTGGTCCGGCTGGAGTGACTGCGCGTCCTTCTGCTCAAGCGCCTTGTCACCGACGGTCAGGTAGCTCTTTCCGTCCACCGAAACAAGTCCGAAAGTCTGGTCAGAACCGGCGATGTTGACCGAGAACTGCAGGTCGGTCGCGGGGCCGCCCTTGGCCTTGGTGTCGAACGGTCCGCCACCGGTGATCGAGAGTGAGCCCGGCAGGCTCCCCACTGCGAGCGAGGCCTTGACGTCGGCCTGGCCGCTGGTGATCTGCGAAGTCTTGGTCAGCGCGCTCTTGACGGCGGCGTCTGGCGTTTCGCTGGGCTTGTCGGATCCGCCACAACCCGCGGCGAAGGCCACGAGCGCGATCGCGAGGACGGCGAGAATTGATTTCTTGAAGAGTGAGTTCATAGCGCGCCGGAGCTTACTGGCCCAGTCCGTCATCGAGCGCGGTGCCGGTCTGCGACGACTGGCTCTGGACCAGTGACTGGAGCGCGCTGTAGGGCAGCGGATCCTTCGGCGGCTTGACGTCGACGGGCTGATTCGGATTGGTGATCCCGACGAGCATGTTCATGCGCCCGCCGCTGATTCCGCCGACCGCGCTGGTGGCGCCGGCGTTGCTGCCCGCCGTCGAGAAGTCCATCGTGAGGTCGAGCAGGCGGATGATCTTGTCGTAGCGACCGACGTACACCACCACCGAAGCGTTCTTGATGCCCTTGCGGACCTCAGCCAGATCGGACTCTTTGAGCGCCGGCACCGATCCACCGGTGATTCCGCCGAGCGCGCCGGATGAGGCGACGAGGTCCTTCAGCGCTTCAACCACGTTCACACCGGCCGTGGTGCGCCAGGTCGCGGTGCCGTCGATGTCGCGTCCGGGCGCGACCTGCGGGTCGATCAGCCACTTGTCGAAGTTGAGTTTGATGCCGGTGAGGCCCTTGCCCTCGCCGGGTTTTGAAATGTCCTTGGTCGCGGCCTTCAGGTCTTTGGTTGCCGAAGCCGGCAGCTCGTAGGCCTGGCCCTTGATCACGGTGTAGGCCTTGTCACCGGTCGTCAGCAGCGTGGTCACCTGGCTGCGGCCTCCGGAGCTGACCGTGTAGGTGATCCTCGCGATCGGGAGCGGCTTGCCGGGCACGATCTCAAACGGGCCCTGCAGCCCGATCGAAGAAGGCGCCGCATCGGCCGATCCCTGCGGGGTGATCGTGATCTTGAAGGTGAACGTGCCGCGGCTGACCTCACCGAAACTGCTGGCCGCACGCTTCATCAGCTGAGCAGAACTGGGCGTGCCGGTCGCGAGGATCAACCCCGCGAGAACAACAAAGGCAACCACGGGACCGATGATCCACGGCAGCGACGATCGACGCGCGCTTTTCACGGGCTCAGTTTTCGGCTTTGGCGTTTCCTCCGGCACAGCCCGGCGAATCTACCACCGCACAGATGCACGGAAATGACGCTTAAGCAGAGCGCAACTAGCGTCGGGCCGGGGTTTTAACGTCTGTAGATGCAGCTCTCCCCCACTCACAAAAACGCGCGACTCGCGATCATGCTCGCGCTCGCCGCCATCACACTTCTCTTCGCGACGGACCGCGCGCAGGCCGCGACCGTCTCCGCGTCGCTGACCAAGCTGCAGAACGCCGGCCTGATCGACCAGTCGAAGGCAAGCGCCGCGCGCAAGAGCTACCACGACGCACGCTCACTGCGCAAGCGCCTCTCCGGCGCCCGCCAACTGCCACTGACAAACCAGCTCCGCACGATCGATTCGCTCGCGAAGAAGAATCGCATCACGGCGGATCGCGTCACGCCGCTGTTCGCGCAGCTGCAGGTCAACATCGACTGGTTCCGCACGAAGGGGCCGGGGGTCGTCGGCACGCGATCGCGCTTCGGGGACAGCTTGATCTACTACCAGTACTTCTCCGGTTGGGGCTGGCAGTTCCACCCACTGGCCAACTTCTCGCAGCTGAACGCCAACTGGACGCAGAGCAAGTCCGCCGGCGCACAACGCGGTCTCAGCCGGTTTGCCTACGAGCTGATCGGCTTCGGCGTCAATCGTGGCGGCGCGCTCACCTGGGAGTACTACTTCCCGTTCTCAGGCAGCCCGGCCCCCTTCATCAGTTCGATCTCCCAGGGCACCGCGATTCAGGCGCTCGCGCGCAGCGGCAACAAACTCAAGGACCAGAACATCACGAACGCGGCGACCGCAGGCGCGCGGGCGTTCGGCGTCGCCGCGCCAGCCGGGCTGAAGATCAACCGCGACGGTGGACTGCACTTCCTCGGCTACTCGGGCAACCCGCGCGAGATCATCTTCAACATGTTCGCCCAGGCGCTTGACGGCCTGCACGACTACGCGAAGATCGTCGGCGACGCCGACGCGCAGGCGCTCTACGAGCGCGGTCTGGTGGCTGCTCGAGTCGAGCTCCCGCAGTCGGACACCGGGGCGTGGTCGAACTACGAGCTCGGCGGCGTCGAGTCGAATCTGAACTACCACCAGGTGCTGATCGAGTTTCTCTTCCGGATGTGCGAGGACACCAACGAGGCGGTCTTCTGCCAGCTCCACGACCGCCTCAAGAGCTACCTCACGATCAAGCCGACGATCACGGGGGTCTCCAAGAAGGTGCGGAACGGTCGCGTCTACGTCACCTTCACGCTCTCGAAGGTCTCGACGATCACCGTACGCGCGAGCGGCGGTGGCACCACGACCGCCACGGTGTACCGCGGCAGGCGAGTTTTCAGTGTGAAGAAGCGCAGCTCAAACGCTGTCACGATCACTGCGAAGGACCTCGCGGGAAATACCGCTCAAGTCTCGAAGTGAACTGAAATGTACGCCTTTTCCGGATCCTCGCTCTCGCGCGCGCACCGGCTCTTGCTGGTCTGCGCCCTCGCCTCGCTGCTTGCAGCCTGCGGGCTCACGCTCGGGACGAGTCAGGCCCACGCGGCAGGGCCGGTCGAGCGTTCCCTGAAGGCATTGGCGCATCGCGGCGAGATCAGCCGCTCGCGCGCCCGCTGGGCGCTGCGCGTCTACACCAAGGCCCGCATCCTCTCCAGCAGCCTGAACAAGCCGATCAAGGGCAGCTCGCCGCAGGCGCGTGCCCGCCGCGACCGCGTCAAGACGCGCCGTGGCCCGATGAACTGGCAGATCCGCATGATCCAGTCGATGGCGCGCAAACACCGCATCAGCGGCGATCGCCTCGCGCCGCTCTTCTCGACCGTCGGCAACAACACCAGGTGGTTCCGCCACAACGGTCCCGCCGCGGCAGGCACGGACCGGCGCTTTGGCAACAGCCGCATCATCTTCCAGTACTTCGCCGGCATCGGCTGGCAGTTCCACCCACTCAGCAACTTCGCGAAGCTCAACGCGATCTGGACCGTTGACACTCCCCCGTCCCGCCGCGCCCAGCGCAAGTTCGCACGCGAGCTGATCCGCTGGGGCGTCAAGCGCAATGGCGCGCTGACCTGGGAGTACTACTTCAGTTTCTCGGGCTCACCCGCGCCATGGATCAGCGCGCTCTCACAGGGCACGGCGATTCAGTCACTCGCGCGCGTCGGCTACCGCATGCACAACCGCTCGATGCTGCGCGCCGCCAAGCTGGGCTCGCGTTCGTTCAACCAACCCGCGACCCGCGGCGTTCGCGTACGCCGTGACGGCGGCTTTCACTTCCTCGGCTACTCCGGTGCGCCGCGCCTAATCATCCTGAACATGTTCCTCGGCTCGCTCGACGGCCTGCACGACTACTCAATCATCAACAACGACCGCCATGCGCGCCACCTCTACCGCAAGGGCGTGGCCGCGGCGATGGTCGAGACACCGAAGTTCGACACCGGTTCGTGGTCGCTCTACTCGCTGAGCGGCGAGCGCTCTGACGCGCACTACCACGACCTCACGATCTACTTCCTCGACAAGCTGTGCAAGGACACAAAGAAAGACGTGTTCTGCGACACGCGCGACAAGTTCAAGAGCTACAAGTAGCCGCATGGAATAATCGTGCGGGTGACTCCGCGCACCATCTTGTACACGGGCAAGGGCGGCGTCGGCAAGACAAGCGTCGCCACCGCGACCGCACTTGCCTGCGCTCGCAGCGGCTTGCGCACGATCGTGATGAGCACGGACCCGGCGCACAGCCTCGCCGATTCGCTCGATGTGCCGCTGGACGCCAAGCCATTGGAGGTCGAACCGAACCTCTTCGCGCAGCAGGTTCAGGCCAACGAGGAGATGGAGCGACACTGGTCAGCCGTGCAGAGCTGGTTGACCGAGCTGCTCTCTGATCGCGGACTCGAGCGCATCACCGCCGAAGAGCTGACGGTGCCACCGGGCTTTGACGAGCTCTTCGCGCTGCTTCAGATCAAGGACCATCACGACTCCGGCTTGTACGACGTGATCATCGTTGACTGCGCCCCCACCGGCGAGACGCTGCGCCTGCTGAGCTTCCCGGACGTCGCGCAGTGGTGGATCGAGAAGGTCTTCCCCTGGGAGCGCCGCCTGATCAGCGCCGCGCGCCCGGTCGCCAAAGCGTTCCTCGACATTCCGCTGCCCGACAAAGCGGTCTACAACGAGGTCGAGCGCCTGGTCGGCAGCCTGGTCGCGATGAACGACATCCTCCGCGACCACAAGAACACCAGCCTGCGCCTGGTCATGACGCCGGACAAGATGGTCATAAGCGAGGCGATGCGCACGTTCACCTATTTGAGCCTCTATGGCTATCTGACCGACGCAGTGGTCGTGAACCGCCTCTTCCCAGAAGAGACGGCCGAGGGCTATTTCGCGAGCTGGCGCGAGGCGCAGCAGGAGAACCTCGTGAGCGTGCGCGACTCGTTCTCTCCGGTGCCGGTGCGCACCGCGCCCTACTTCGACGAGGAAGTGATCGGCGAAGCGATGCTCACGCGGCTCGGCGACGTGCTCTTCGAGGACGGCGCCGAAGCCTCCGAAGTCCTGTTTGACACAATCATTCAGGAAATTGTCATCGAGGACGACAGTGCGCACATGCTGTTGTCGCTTCCGTTCGTCGAGAAAGGGGACATCGGGTTGAACAAGATCGGACTTGAAGTCGTCGTTCGCGTTGGCGACCAGAAGCGCACGATCATGCTCCCCAATTCGATGACCGGTTTCAAACCCAACGGCGCGCGCGTCGAGGACGGCCGACTGCGGATCGAGTTCGAGCGCACCGAGCGCGCCGCGGAGGCGATCTCATGAGCCCGGGAACGCGCAAGGGCGGCGAAAACGGTGGCAACGGCGCCGGCAACGGCGCCGGCGGCTTTGACGACTTCTTCATCCGCGACCGCGACGATGAGCAGACCGCGCCGACCGGCTACGAGGATCACCCGCGCGGCGGGTATGACCCGTACGAGGACTTCGCCAGCGGGAGTGGAGCCGGCAGCACACGCGCGCGCCAACCAGGCTTCGACCGCGGCCTGGTGGACTCGATCACCCGCATCATCGAGGGGCTGGCCAGCGTGGCCGGCGACTCACTCTCGCCGGAGACGCGCCGCCAGCTCGAGAAGGCGCTGCGCGATCTCCTGATGGTGTTGCGCGACGTGATCGACGCGATGATCGCTCGGATCGACAGTCGTCGCGACGACGACTTCGAGATCGAGGAAATCCCGATTGACTAGTCGTGGGTGCGCTCGCCTCTGCGCCACGGCTCTGATCCTCTTCACACTCTTGCTCCCGGCCTCCGCCGAGGCGCGCGCGCAGAAGCTGCTCTCGACCAGCGCGGCGGTGGGCCTCACGATCGACAGCCGCGGTCGCCTGCTCTACGGCGAGAAGACTCGCGGCGAGATCGTTCGCGTGGAGGGCGGAAAGAAGCATGTGCTCGCGCGGCTGGCGGTCTCATCCAACATCGAGCCCGGCCTGCTCGGCATTGCCACGAACAAGAAGGGCTATGTGTGGGCGTCGTACACGACTTCTCAAGCCGGCTGTCCCGACCCGACCAGGGGCTCGAGCAGCATTCTCGTGAACGCGATCTGCGTCTGGCGCTTCAAGCCGTCGGGATCGAGACTGAAGCCGGACAAACTGATCGTCTCGACGGGGCACCCGACCGGCTGGCGGACGCACTTCGGTGGCGGACTTCATCTCGGCCCCGACGGCGCGCTGTATCTCGGTGTCGGCGACCTCGGCGACAACGACAGCCCGTCGATCGGCCCGAATCGCTCCCAAGATCTGACAGAGCCATTCGGCAAGATCCTGCGGATCGACCCCAACCGAACAAACCGAGCAGCGGCCGGCAATCCGACAACCTGCGGTGACGCCGCGAACGGCAGGCAGCGCAGGATCGTCGACCGTCGCATCTACGCCTGCGGCTTTCGCAACCCCTACAGCTTCGACTGGGATCTCGCCGGTCGCCTCTGGGTGGCCGATGTCGGCGACAAATGCGATGAGATCAACGTCGTGAAACCCGGAGTGAACTTCGGCTGGCAGCCGCCGCGCACCGACTGCGCCGGCACCGGTGCCGGCAGCCCGATTCTGCGCCTCGATCAGTCAGCGACGCCGTCCGGCGTCGCGATTCCCAAATCGCCCGCCGCCGGCGCATCCCGTGGTGACGTGTTTTTCGGAATTTTCAGAGATAGTTTGATCAAGCGGTATGACATCCGCGCAAAGAAGCTGAGCACGCTGCCCGGCGCCAACGGACGCGCCGGCTGGTCGCTCGTCGCGGCCGACCAATATCTGTACATGTCGAACGGCGAGATGATCTCGCGCCTGACCCTGAGGTGAAAATGAGCGCAAGGACGAAGCACTTCCGATCGATCGAACGTGGGCGCACCGCCCTCGGAGTGGTGCTCGTGGTGCTCGCCGCGATCTCTCTCTGGGCCTGTTCGAGCGGCAAGGCAAACAACGAAACATCGAGCGCCGCACAGGAAGCCCCGGCGACGATCACCGCCGCGCGGGCGAAGACATACGTGAGCGGAACCGCCGCGGCAGTCGGCCTCGCCTTCGACAACGTCGGCCGCCTGCTCTACGCCGAGAAGGACGAGGGCAGGATCATGCGCGTAGCGCGCGGCAAGCGGACCACGCTCGCGAGGCTGGGTGTGGCCGGCGGCGGCGAGCCGGGCCTGCTCGGACTCGCGGTCGACGGCGCGAACAACGTCTACGCCTACTACACGACCTCACGCGGCGGCTGCCCGGATCCGACGAGCAGCGCCAGCTCCGGCGATATCAACGCGCACTGCATCTGGCGCTTCAGGCCCTCGGGTGGAAAGCTGAAGGCGGACAGGCTGATCTTCTCGGCCGGTCACCCGAGCACGGCGACAAACCACGTCGGCGGCGGGCTGCACTTCGGTCCCGACGGCGCGCTCTATCTCGGACTCGGCGAGTTGGGCGAGAACGGCGACCCCGACAACGGACCGGGACGCGCGCAGAACCTCTCGATTCCTTTCGGCAAGATCCTCCGGCTCGACCCCAACGCGACCAACAAGGGCGCCGCGGGCAACCCGACAACGTGTGGCGATGCCGACAACAGCGCCCAGCGCACGATCAGCGACACACGGATCTACGCCTGCGGCCTGCGCAATCCCTACAGCTTTGACTGGGACCGCTCGGGACGCCTGTGGGTGGCCGAGGCCGGCGACTCCTGCGACGAGATCAACATCGTCCGGGCCGGCGTGAACTACGGCTGGGAGCCGCCGCGGACCGACTGCTCAGGCGCCGGCGAAGGAGCCCCGATCCGCAAGGTCACGGGCACGCCGTCCGGAGTCGCGATTCCGAAGTCAAAGCAGGCCGGATCGTGGCGCAACGACGTCTTCTGGGGCATCTTCGCCGAGTCCTCGCTGAAGCGCTACGACATCAAGTCGCGCAAGGTCAGCAACGTCAACACGGCAAAGGGCCGCGCCGGCTGGGACCTGATCGCCAACGATCGCTACCTCTACATGAGCAACGGTTCGCGCATCTCGCGGCTTGCGCTCCCGGGTGCCTGAAGGACCGACCATGGCCAGACGTGAGCAGCGACCAGAGCATGAACGCGGACTGCGCATCCTGCTGCTGCCGTTCACGCACTTCCGCCAGCTTGACAACTGGCGGCGCGTGGCGCTCGGCGGCGCCGTGATCGTGATGATCGGTTCGGTCCTGAGCTTTCCCGACTTCGGTTGGATCGAGGCGGCCCAGCTGCTGGTCGCGATCTCGTGCCTGCGCATGCTCGCCCGCTACGTCGAGACCAACCAGTTCGCCAGTCCGTTCGCCGACGGCACGCTGCTCGCGGTCGGCGGGCTCTGGACCGCGCTGATCGCGCTGGGCAACGCTCTGTTCGACGACGCCAGTCCGCGCAGCGAGATCGTCGTCGTGCTCGGCTGCGCGGCGCTCTTCCTGGCCGGGATGATCATCCGCTGGAACGAAGGACCGCGGTGGTACGAGCACGATTACGCGAGCTGATCCGATGCCCGGGGATACCATCGGTCCATGGCTATTTCCCCCGCTTCTGACACGCCAGAACTGAGTTCGCCCGAGGCTGTCGGCGCCGGCCTCCACTCCGTCGGCTACCTGCCCGACGAAACGACTGCGCTGGTCAGCTATCTCGCCGTCCAGCTCGGCAAGCCCGTGCTCGTCGAAGGCCCGGCCGGAGTCGGCAAGACCGAGCTGGCCAAGGCGCTCGCCCGCTTCACCGGCCGCGAGCTGATCCGCCTGCAGTGCTACGAGGGCGTCGATGAGGCCAAGGCGCTCTACGAATGGAACTACAAGAAGCAGCTTCTGCGCATCCAGAGCGGCGCGGCGGCCGACGCCGACTCCGCCAGCTGGGATGCGGTCCAGGACAACATCTTCTCCGAGGAGTTTCTGCTCACGCGGCCGCTCCTGCAGGCGATCGCCTCCGAAGAGCCCGTCGTGCTGCTGATCGACGAGATCGACAAGACCGACCATGAGTTCGAGGCGCTGCTGCTCGAGATCCTCTCCGACTTCCAGGTCTCGATCCCGGAGCTCGGCGTCGTCGAAGCAACGACCCACCCGATCGTGCTGCTGACAAGCAATGACTCGCGTGAGCTGACCGAGGCACTCAAGCGGCGCTGCCTCTACCTCTGGCTCGACTACCCCGAGAACGCGCGTGAGATCGAGATCGTGCGCATGCACGTCCCGGACCTCGACGAGAAGGTCGCCGCGCGTCTCGTGGAGGTCATTCGCATGGTCCGCGAGCTCGACGTGAAGAAGCCGCCGAGCATCAGTGAGTCGATCGACTGGGCGCGCACGCTGTTGCTGCTGGGCGCCGATCGGATCGACCGCAAGACCTTCGAGGACACGATGAGCATCATCGTCAAGCACCGCACCGACATGGACCTGGTCGCCGAGCGCGTCGGGGTCAAGCTCGACAAGTCTCCGGCCTCGATCACGGGCTCCGGCCCGCGACCTGCGGTCTAGGAGGCACGCGTGAACGCCGGCGTACCCGCCTGGGCGCGGTTCACGACCGGCGGACCGAGCGAGGGTACGGCCGGAGGCATCGGCCCGCTGGTTGTCGACTTCGCGCGCGAGCTGCGCGACGAGGGCATGTCCGTCGGCACCTCTGAACTGCTTGACGCCTTCGATGCGCTGAGCACCGTCGACTGGACTGATCGCGCGGCCTTCCGCGAGGCGATGTCCACGACGATCGCCAAGTCCCAGGAGGACCGCACGCTCTTCAAGCTCGTGTTTGACCGCTACTTCTTCCGCGCGACCGAGGCCGAGGCCGCGCGCGAACACGCCGGTGGCGAGCAGGGCAATGAACACCCCGACGGTGAGCAACGCAAGGGCGACGAAGGCGAGCCCGGTGAGGGCGGCGGCGATGGCGAGGCCCAGATCGACATCGACGCGCTGCGCGAGGCGATCATGGAAGCGCTCGAGAACGGCGGCGACGACACGCTGCGCGACTTGGCGCGGCTCGCGATCATGACGCTCTCCGGCGGCGCCAGCAGCGGCGTGATCGGCGTTGACGTGCAGCGCGTGCGCAGGCAGCTTGAGCTGCGATCCCAGGACCTCCCGCCCGGCGAGGAGGGCGAAGACCTGCGCAAGCAGCTGCAGAAGTTCGAGCAGCACGTGCGCCGGGAGCTTGAGGCGCGGATGATCGCCGAGACCGGAAACCTCCCAACGGCCCGCCCGCTCAACGAGATGAATCGCGCGCTCCCGTCCGGTGGTACGCAGGACCTGGCTGCCGTTCACAGGTCCGTGAAGATGCTCAAGCGAGCGATGGCCACGCAGGGCCTTGAGTCCCGCGGCCATCAGCGCACCGGGCCGATCGACGTGCGCGGAACGATGCGCGCCTCGCTTGAGACCGGCGGCGTCCCGCTGGACCTGCGCTACCGACCGCGTCGCCCGCGCAGGCCCGAGCTCTACGTGCTCTGCGACGTCTCGACCAGCGTCACCAGCGCCAGCGTGTTCTTTCTTTCGATCCTTCACGCGTTGCACGACAGCTTCAAGCGCCTGCGCACCTTCGTGTTCATCGAGCGCGTCGCGGAAGTCACAGATGTCTTCGAGCAGGAGCGCTCATTCAAGGCTGCGTCGGAGAAGATCTCCAACACCGCGGGCGTGGCCGACATCTCGGGCTACACCGACTACGGGCGTGTGTGGGTTGACTTCCACGACCAGGTCGCGGCAGACCTCGACCCCCGATCCACGGTGATTGTGCTCGGCGACGCGCGGACCAACGGCCGCGAGCCCAGGGCGGACCTGTTCGGAAAGGTCACCGAGAAGGCCGGCCGGAGCTTCTGGCTGAATCCCGAGCCACGGCTCTACTGGAACTACGGGGACTCGGTGATCGGGGTCTACGAGCGCTTCTGCGACGGCGTGTTTGAGTGTTGGACCAGCAAGCAGCTTGAAGATTTCGTGCGCGAACTCACAGCAGTCCGCCCGCGGTAGTCGTCGCCCTCTGACGTCGGCTCAAACCCGCAAAACCGCGACCCAGCTTGCATGCCTCTGGCATGCAAGCGATGGCCCGCCAGATTCACCCCATTCCCAAGCCTTTGTTCTTGCATGCCAGAGGCATGCAATCCACTGCGGATTTGGGCGATGAGCCGGCGACGCCGTTTGCGGGGGATGCCGCGGCGTCGCCGGTGGTGGTCTCATCGCTTGGCGAGGGCGTCACTCTGCTGACGGGGAGTGTGAGCGGCCTCGCACTTTGCGCTTCTCAGCTGGCAGAGTTCAGAGCTGAGCGCACACTGCCTTGGTTTCGGTGTAGAGCGCCATCGCTTCATGGCCCATCTCCCGTCCCCAGCCCGACTGCTTGTAGCCGCCGAACGGCAGCGCGGCGTCGAACACGTTGTAACAATTGATCCACACCGTCCCGGCGCGCAGCTGTCGTGCCGTGCGATGTGCCTTTGACAGGTCCTTCGTCCAGATTCCGGCGGCCAGACCGAACTCGGAATCGTTGGCCGGCTGCCTGATCGTCTCCGCCGAGTCGAACGGGATCACGGTCACCACAGGACCGAAGATCTCCTCGCGCACGACCGACATGTCGTTGGTCGTGTCGGTCAGCACGGTCGGCTCAACGAAGAACCCTTCCTCGCCGTGACGGTTGCCGCCCGCGAGCGCGGTCGCGCCGTCACGCGCACCCTCGTCGAGATAGCGACAGACGCGCGACATCTGGTCATGCGAGACCAGCGGACCCATCTCGGTGCTCGGGTCAAGGCCCGGGCCCACGCGGATCTTCTTCGCGGCGTCAGCCACGCCCTGCGCGACATCGTCGAAGACCGACTTCTCCGCGAACAGGCGCGATCCGGCAGCGCAACACTGGCCGTGATTGAAGAAGATCGCGCTTGCCGCGCCCGGAATCGCAGTCTCCATCTCAGCGTCGGCGTAGACGATGTTCGGGGACTTGCCTCCGAGCTCGAGCGAGACCTTCTTGAGGTTGCCCGACGCGGCCTGCACGATCAGCTTGCCGACCTCGGTCGAACCGGTGAAGGCGATCTTGTCCACGTCGTCGTGCGCCGCGAGCGGGGCCCCGGCGTCTTCACCGAATCCGGTCACGACGTTGACGACGCCCTCGGGGATGCCGGCCTCGAGGATGATCTCGCCCAGACGCAGAGCCGAAAGCGGCGTCTGCTCGGCGGGCTTCAGGATCACGGTGCAGCCAGCTGCAAGGGCGGGCCCGAGTTTCCAGGCCGCCATCAGCAGCGGGAAGTTCCAGGGAATGATCTGCCCGACCACTCCGACCGGCTCCTTGAGTGAGTAGGCGTGGAACTCAGCGCCCGGCATGTACGGCACCGAAGGAACGATCGACTCGCCCTGCGAGCGCGTGCACCAGCCGCTCATGTAGTGGAACAGGTCGGCCGCCAGCGGCACGTCTGCCGCGCGGGCGATCGCATACGGCTTGCCGTTGTCGAGCGACTCCAGCGTTGCGAGCTCGTCGCCGTGCTCGAGGATCAGGTCGCCGATCTTGTGGATCGCTCGGCCGCGCTCGGACGGCGTCATGCGGCTCCACGGGCCGGTTTCGAACGCCGCGCGCGCCGTCTTCACTGCGCGGTCGATGTCCTCGGAGTTGCCGGCGGGTACGGTCGCCAGCGTCTCGCCGGTCGCCGGGTTCGGTGTGTCAAAAGTCTTGCCTGAAGCGGCGTGCACCCAGTCGCCGCCGATCAACATGTGATGGTCGCCCGCGGCAAACTTCAGGGCGTCCGGATCGGCTTTCAGTTCACTGGCCATTGCAGTTCCTCTCGTTGGTTCAATCCCCCACGCTCGAACCTACGCCCGCGCACGTTGCACCCGGGTTGCGCGCTGGACCACGCGATGGCGCCGCAGCTATAGAGTCGTTGACAGGGAGTGAGCTGACGATGGCGATAAGTCCAAATCCGTGGTTGGCGGTCGATTCAACGACCGACAATCAGAGCTGGGCGCTTTCGCTCGAACGCGCGCGTGACCGCGCTCTTCGCAGCGGTGAAGGGCGTGAGCAGCTCGACGGCGACCGCCGTCAGCCTGAGCTGCGCAATCTGGTGCTCGGCTCCTGGCGCCGATCCCTCGCGGCGGGCGTCGACCCCGAGCACGGCCTGGCCCCCACCGCCGTGTCCGCCGACGACGCCGCGCGGCGCTGGGAAACCCATCCCCTTGCATGCGCCGCGCCACTGCTGCGCGGGCTGCTCGATGACGTCGCCGCCGACACGCAGCAGATGGTGCTCGTCTGCGACGTCGACGGCACGCTGCTCTGGCGCGCCGGCGACCCACGCGTACTCGAGGCGGCCTCCGAGGACATCAACCTCCACCCGGGATCGGTGTGGAGCGAATCCGCGGTCGGCACGAACGCGATGGGTACTGCGCTCGCCGAAAGCCACGCGCTGCAGATCTTCTCCTCCGAGCACTTCACGCGCGGCATCCGCGACTGGACCTGCAGCGCCGCCCCGGTTCACGATCCGATGAGCGGCGAAACACTCGGGGTGATCGACCTGACCGGTGAACTCGCGACCGCCCACCCCAACGGCCTCGCGATGGTTCAGGCGACCGCGCGGATGGTCGAGGAGCGCCTCCGGGTTCGCGCGCTCGGGATGATGGACGAGCCGGTGCCCGCCGCGAGCTTCAGCGGTCACTCCTTGAAGGTGACCGGCCGCCAGCGCGGCGAGCTGCGCCACGGTGGCAAGTCGATCCAGATCTCCCAGCGCCACAGCGAACTGCTCGTGCTCCTCAGCCTCCTGCCCCAGGGCGCCTCGGCCGAACAGCTCGCGTTCGAGATGTACGGCGACCTCGGCAAACCGGTCAGCGTGCGTGCGGAGCTGCATCGCCTACGCCAGCGAACGGGCATCGCGATCGGCGAGCAGCCCTACCGGATCGCCGAGCCACTGCTGATTGACGCACTGAGCGTTCAGCGACTGGCCCGTGCGGGAATGGTTGACGCGGCGCTCGATCTCTACGACGGGCCGCTGCTCCCAAACTCACAGGTACCGCTGATCGCGGAGCTGCGCGATCGGGTTGACGACGCATTGCGCGCGACCGTACTCGCCGGCGGCGATCCGGTTGCGATCGAGCGCTGGCTCGCGACCCCCTCCGGTCGCGACGACCTCGTCGCGACCAAGGCGTTGATCGGCGGACTCTCCCCCGCCGACCCGCGCCGCGCGGCTTCGCTCAGCCGTTTGCGGCGATTGAGCAATCCCCACTGATCGCTTCAGTACACTGGCGACAGCAGTACCCGTCGTCAGGGGAGCTCGCAGCTAAGCGGGCTGAGATCGTGGATTGGCATTCGTGCCGCGGCCACGGACCCTTTGAACCTGTGGGGTAATTCCCGCGAAGGAAGCAGCAGTATGGATTT
>JAEMSX010000039.1 GCA_016462645.1 Thermoleophilaceae bacterium | reverse complement strand
GCCTTGATGCGCTCGGAGAGCTCGAGGACGGAAATGCCCTTGAGCTCTTCGATCCAATCTGCTGTTGATGTTGCCATTTGTGTTTCTCCTTAGGTCTGACCAGTACTTGAAATTGAAACTGTCTTGAAAACTTGCGGGGTGCGCCTACTCGGCGTCGCCTTCAGTTGCGTCTTCTTCTGCGGGAGCTGCTTCGTCTGCAGGGGCTTCTTCCGCGGCCGGAGCCTCGGCTTCTGCTTCTGCTTCGGCGGGAGCTTCAGCCTCGGCGGCCGGAGCCTCCTCGCTGACTTCAGCTTCAGCAGCCTCTTCGGCTGGAGCTTCGTCAGCAGCTGCCTCTGCGGCCGGAGCCTCTTCAGCAGCAGGCGCCGGGGCGTTGCCACCGACAAGACCCTGCTCGGCGATCGCGCCCAACTGGATGGCAAGACCACCCAACAGCCCGTTGAGGCTGCGCACGACACCGACGATCGGCGATGCGAGCATGCCGACCAGCTGACCGTTGAGGACGTCGCGGCTCGGGAGCTTGGTCAGCGCCTGGAACTGGTCAGTCGAAATGATCTGACCCTCCATGATGCCGCCCTTGAACTCGAGCAACTCGTACTCCTTGGTGAAGTCCGCGATCGCCTTGGCCGCCATGGCGATGTCGCCCTTGACGTAGGTGAAAGCGGTCGGCCCGCTGAGGAACTCCTTGAGGTCAACGCCACCAGGGGCATTGGCCTTTTCCAAGGCGAGCGAGGTCAGGGTGTTCTTGACAACCTGAAAACTCGCGTCGGCCTCACCGAGCTTGCCACGCAATTCTGCGACCTGAGACACGGTGATTCCGCGATAGTCCACGGCGAAAATCGCCTCGGACTCAGAAACGCGTCCTGCGACGTCGTCAATGAATGCGGCTTTCTGATCTCTGTTCACGTTTGTGGTTCTCCTGTGGATTGATCTCGCCCGGTAGACAGACAAACAGGGCGAAACCCGTACAGGCCCATGCGTGAGCACGAAAGCTTGAAGGAATCTCTACCTGGCCGGGAATTGTGCGGCGAGAAACTGACTTGCCGCGCCCCGTCGTCTTGGGCGAGAAATGGGACTTTACCAGCCTTATCGCCCGGGAGCTAAAGGGCGCGCCTGCCGGGGTCGATCCATCCGTCAGATGCGATCGCCCCTTCGAATGCTTCTGACCGTGCTCGCATTGACGATCGCGCTCGGTGCCACCGCCGGCTCAGCGCTCGCAGCGCCGGCAAACGACGACTTCGCCAACGCTGAAGCGCTCAACGGCAATCGCGGCACGACGTGGTTCGATCTGACCGGCGCCACCGCAGAGCCCACGGAGCCGCAGACGTCAGGCACTGACGAGCGCACGCTCTGGTTCACCTACACGCCGACCGCCACCGGCTTGGCGACCTTCTCAATCTGCGACGCCGCCGAGTATCCGATCGACGGCGCGAATCTGACCGTCTTCACCGGATCGAGTCTCGCGACGCTGAGCGCCGAATCCGATTCTTCCGGCGGCTGCCCCGACGGTCAGGCCAACGCCTCGATCGTCGCGATGGGCGTCACCGCCGGCACCACCTACTCACTTCAGCTCGGAAACACCGCCGCGAGCGTGAACATCGGCGGGACGCTCGTCTACGACTTCAACGCCGCGCTGCCGACCAATGACGACTTCGCAAATGCGAAGGAGATCACCGGCGCCCTCCCCCAGACGCTGGACGCCGACACCGGCCTCGCGACCACCGAGCCCGACGAGCCGGGCCTCCAGCCGTCGGGTCCGTTCAACTCGCTCTGGTACCACTGGACCGCCGACGCGAGCGGCGCCGTTTCGATCGACACGTGCAGCACGGTCGCAGAGGACCCCGGGCACCCGGCGGACTCCAAGCTTGAGATCTTCACCAACTCGAACGCCCCGGCCGACCTGATCGGGCTGATCGGAACTGCCGCAGCGGATGACGGCTGCAGCGAGCCGGGGCTCACGCTCAGCCGCGCGTACCTCAACGTCACCGCCGGGACCGACTACTGGATCAGGCTGGTCAACTACGCCGACAAGTTCGGCGCGCCCTACAAACTGACCCTACGCCGGGTCACGACACCGGAGATCAGCGGGCCACCGAGCATCTATCCGCAGGACGGACACGTCGGCATCGGCCAGACCATGTACTCAGAAGTGCCCGACTGGTTCGCCGAGCCCGCGATCACCGGCGTTGGGATCCAGTGGCAGCTCTGCGACTTCACCGGCACGACGTGCAACGACATACTCGGCGCGACCGGTCAGACCTACGAACCCGTGCTCGGCGACCTCGGCCAGCGCCTGCGGTTGAAGGTGACCGGCGACAACGGCGTCGAAAGCGTCGATGCGTTTTCCGCCGCGTCCGCCCCTGTCGAAGCCCGACCGATCAACGACAACTTCGCCGACGCGACGGATCTCGGTTCGAGCGCCCCGTATTCGATCGACGACGACAACTTCTACGCGACGTCAGAAGCCGGTGAGAACGACAACGCGATCGTGGCGATTGACGGCAGCGTCTGGTACCGATGGACCGCGCCCGAGTCGCGGACGTATCTCGTCGACGCCTGCCAGTCGTCCTCGGCCTATTCCTTCGGCGTGAACGTCTACAGCGATGACGGATCTCCCGTGTCCGCGCTTGCGGTCGTGAACAGCTTCAACGGAGGGTGCGAGAACGGCAGCGCGTACTCGAGAACGTTCTTCGCGGCGACCGCCGGCTCCCCGTACCTGATCCAGGCGGGAAGCCTCGCCGGGCAGAGCTTCGCCGATTTCACGCTGACGATCTCGGAGGCTCCCGCGCCCAGTTTCGAGATCGCTCCTGCGCTCACCGGGTCGGCATTGGAACACGCCATCGTCTCAGTGGGATTCACCGAGACGAGCGGCGTGCTCTCGACGCAGGCCACGTACGACTGGACGCTCTGCGACTCCGCAGGCGACAACTGCCAGGCGCTCGCCGACGCGGGCACCAACGAACTTGAACTCATGGCGCAGACGGTCGGCTCGCGGGTGAAGGTGACCGTGACGCTGACGAACGCGAACGGTTCGACCAGCGCGAGCGCGTTGTCGGGCGTGATCGAGCCGGATGCCGACGGCGACGGCGTGACCGACCCCGATGACGACTGCCCGTCGGAGGCCGGCACGAGGCCGAACGGCTGCGAGCCGTCCGACATCGTCGCGGGCGGCATCCCGACGATCAGCGGCAACACCGTGGCGGGCCAGCAGCTTTCAGCGACCAGCGGCGTATGGAGCGTGCTGCACGATCCGCTCGGCTACTCGATCGCCTACCAGTGGCTCCGCTGCACGTCCACGAATCCGGAGAGCTGCAGCACGATCGCGGCGGCCAACTCATCCACCTACACGCTCGCCGCGGGCGACGTCGGGCAGTTCATGCGCGTGAGCGTGACGGCGAGCAACGCCGACGACTCCGCGCTCCAGACCTCGGCGGCGAGCACCGTGGTCGCGGACATCCCGGGTGGCGGAGCGACGACGCCCCCACCGTCGCCGGCGGCGAACCCGCTCACGCTCTCGGTGAAGAAGTCCCTGGGCACACTCACGCCGAAGAAGGGCAGCGTCACGATCAAGGGTGCCGTCGTCACGTGCGCGGCGTCCGCCACCGCCGCCTGCGCCGGCACCGTCACCCTGTTCACGCAGCAAGGCACGAAGTTGAAGAAGTTCGCCGTGGCAAAGATCTCGGTCGCGCCGGGCAAGAGCGCTCCGGTCACGATCAAGCTCAAGAGCAGCCAGCTCAAGGCGATTGCGAAGGCCAGGACCCTGAGGGTCTCCGCCACGTTCAGCGTGTCGGGACCGGGCTTCGCGCCGACCACGGCAGCGGCCGCGGCGAAGCTCAAGCCTGAGAAGAAGAAGTAGCCCCGCCGCCGGCGACTAGGAGGAGGTCTTCTTTGCGGCGGGCTTTTTCTTGGCCGCCGGCTTCTTCTTGGCCGGTGCCTTCTTCTTGCGCGGCCCGGCGGCGCGGCGATCGGCGAGCAGCTCGATCGCGCGTTCCCACGTGAGGGTCTCGACGTCGTCGCCCTTGCGCAGCGACGCGTTGGTCTCGCCGTCGGTGACGTACGGGCCGAAGCGGCCGTCCTTCATCACGATCGGCTTCTCGTTGGTGGGGTCTGGCTTGTCGAAAGTCTTCAACGGCGGCTTGGCCTGGCGGCCGTACTTCTTCGGCTCGGCGTAGATCTTCAGCGCCTCTTCTTCGGTGATCGTGAGCAGCTGCTCCTCGGTCTCGAGGGAACGCGAGTCCGTGCCCATCTTCAGGTACGGGCCGTAGCGACCGTTCTGCGCGGTGATCTCCACGCCCTCGGCGCCCTTGCCGACAACGCGCGGCAGGCTCAGCAGCTTGACCGCGTCCTCCAGCGTGACCGTGTCGAGGTCCATGTCCTTGAACAGGCTCGCGGTGCGCGGCTTGTCGGCCTTCTTCGCGCCCTCGGGGAGTGCCTCGGTGATGTACGGACCGAAGCGGCCGTTGCGGGCGGTGATCAGCAGCCCAGTCTCCGGGTGCTTTCCGAGTTCGCGCTCGACACCGGCTGGCTTCAGGAGCAGTTCCTTGGCGACCTCGAGCGTCAGCTCGTCGGGCGGCATGTCCTCGGGCACGTTCGAGCGTGTGGGTACCTCTTCGCCCTTGTCGTTCTTCACCATCGGCGGACCCTCGACGTACGGGCCGTAGCGGCCGACGCGCACATTGACGCCATCGCCGAGCGGGAAAGTGGAGAGTTCACGGGCATCGATGTCGCCGAGGTCCTCGACCAGCTTCTTCAGGCCGGTGTCGCCCTCGCCCTCGCCCGACCAGAAGCTCTGCAGCACGTCGATGCGCTGCTCGTCGCCGCGCGAGACCTTGTCGAGCACGCTCTCGAGCTCGGCGGTGAAGTCGTAGTTGACCAGACGTCCGAAGTGCTCTTCCATCAGCCGGGTTGCGGAAAACGCGATCCATGCCGGAACGAGCGCCGTTCCCTTCTTATAGACGTAGCCACGATCCTGGATCGTCGAGACGATCGAGGCGTACGTGGAAGGACGGCCGATCGAGCGCTCTTCAAGCTCCTTGATCAGCGAGGCCTCGGTGTAGCGGGCGGGCGGCTTGGTCTCGTGACCGACGGACTCGAGATCCGACGCGGTGACGGCGTCGCCCTCTTCGACATTCGGAAGCTTGGTCTGCTGGTCGTCGCTGGCGTCGCCCTCGGACTCCTCGACGTAGGCCTTGAGGAAACCGTGGAAGGTGATCGTGCGGCCCGAGGCGCCGAACTCGGCGTCCTCGCCCGTCGCGGCCTTCGCGGCGATGCGGATCGAAACCGTGTTGCCCTTGGCGTCCTTCATCTGCGAGGCGATCGTGCGCTTCCAGATCAGTTCATAGAGACGTTCTTCGTCGCCGACGAGGCTGACTTCCTTGGGCGTGCGGAACTTCTCGCCGGCCGGGCGGATCGCTTCGTGCGCTTCCTGGGCGTTGGCGCTCTGGCCGCTGTAGACGCGCGGTGAATCCGGCAGATACTCGCCGCCGTAGAGCTCGGTGACCTGCGAGCGGGCGGCGCGCACCGCGGTCTCGGAGAGCGTCACCGAGTCGGTGCGCATGTAAGTGATGTATCCACCTTCATAGAGGCGCTGCGCGACCTGCATGGTGCGCGCCGGCGAGAAGCCGAACTTGCCCGAGGCCTCGCGCTGCAAGGTGGTGGTGCGGAACGGTGCGTACGGCTTGCGCGAGTACGGCTTGCTCTCCACGGAGCGGATCGCGAAGTCCTGGTCCTTTAGCCCAGCGGCGAGCTTGGTCGCGGCGGCCTCATCGAGGTGAGCCACGCCCTCGGCGGTGAGTTCGCCGGCGTTGTTGAAGTTTGAACCTGTGGCGACGCGTCTGCCGTCGACTGCGACGAGCTTGGCGCCGAACTGGCGCGGGTCGTGCCCCTCGCCGGCGTCGAACGTGGCCTCGAGGTCCCAGTAGGAGGCGGCGCGGAAGGCGATGCGAATGCGCTCGCGCTCGACGACGAGACGGGTCGCGACCGACTGCACGCGCCCGGCGGAGAGACCGCTCATGATCTTCTTCCAGAGCACCGGGCTGACCTCGTAGCCGTAGAGGCGGTCGAGGATGCGGCGCGTCTCCTGGGCGTCAACGAGGTGCATGTCGACATCGCGCGGATTCGCGATCGCGTGCTGCACGGCTTCCTTGGTGATCTCGTTGAAGACGATGCGACGAACCGGAACCTTGGGCTTGAGCTCGTCGAGCAGGTGCCACGCGATCGCCTCGCCCTCACGGTCCTCATCTGTTGCGAGCACGAGTTCGTCCGCGTTCTTGAGCAGGGACTTCAGCTTCGCGATCTGCTTCTTCTTGTCAGCGGACACGACGTAGATCGGCTCAAAGTTCTCGTCGATGTTGACACCGAGACGCGCCCAGGACTTGCCTGAGTAAGCGGCGGGAACTTCGTCGGCGCCGCGCGGAAGGTCGCGAATGTGGCCGACGGAAGAATCCACCACGTAGTCGTCGCCGAGATACCCGGCGATGCTTTTGACCTTGTTCGGTGATTCAACGATTACGAGCTTTGACACGTGGAGGACCGTAGCGCCTGTCCCCGCGGCACGTCGAACCAACGGTTGCGGGATTGCGACGATGCGGACTTTTGTCTAGCGCTGCTCAAGCGGCCTCGCGCAGCGGTCGATCCCATTTCCAATGAGATTCCGCAGTTCCTTCGCCGCATTTCTTCTGGCGTTGTGTTTCGGCATGTCCTTCGGGGCGATGTCGGCTTCCGCAGCGCCGTTTTCTGACAGCTTCGTCGGTGCCGGCGCGCTCGACATTGCGGGTACGCGCGGAGTCGCTTCGGCCGACCTTGATCTGAAGACGCGCGAGGCCGGCGAGCCGACCGTCCCGGGATCAGACACCGACCACACAGTCTGGTGGCGCTATGTGCCGACGGCAGACGGATTCGCGAAGTTCTCGACCTGCCGCCCGACGGGCACCAATCCACTCCCCCAGTCCTCACTCGGCGTCTACACCGGTTCGCAGGTCAACCTGCTCGCCAGCGTCGCGCAGGGCACGAACAACTGCCCGGCCGGTTTTGAGAACGCGCAGGTCGGCCCGTTCGCCGTGACCGCCGGCACCTACTACTACGTGCAGATCGGCGGCGCCACCTCGCTGGCCGCTGGCGAGACAGACCTTTCGTTGACGCTCGACTTCAATCCGGCGCTCCCGACCAACGACAACTGGGCGAGCGCGATGGACATCACCGGCGCGCTGCCGCAGAGCATCGCGGCCAACAACGGCCTTGCAACCAGCGAGGCCGGCGAGCCCGGCACCGACGCGTACTTCTCGCGCCAGTCGCTCTGGTACACGTGGACCGCGACCTTCACGGGCGCGGTCTCGGTGAACAACTGCGGCTCGGTCGTTGAATCCAACGCCGACTCGATCATCACCGCCTACACCGGCACCGCCCCGGTTGACGCCGCGTCGATGTCATACCTCGATGAGGCCGACGGGAACTGCCCCGGCGGGGGGAGCAATCTCAGTCGTCTCTATCTGCCCGTCACGAGCGGCACGAAATACTGGTTCAAGCTCTCGAACTACAGCATCAACTACGGCTTCCCGTATCTGCTGCAGCTCAAGCAGGTGACGACGCCTGAGATCGGGCGCGTACCGGAGCTCAGCGGCTTCAAGTTCCGCCCCGGCCTCTCGGCCGGACTCAACGCGGACGGATACTGGGGCGGCTACCCGACACCGACAGTCACCCGCCAGTGGGTGCGCTGCGACGCCGCCGGAGCCAACTGCACGAACATCGCTGGCGCGACCGGATTCACGTACGCGGTCCAGGCCGCGGACGTCGGCTCGACGCTGCGCCTGCGCGAGACGGCGAGCAACAGCAACGGCAGCGCGAGCGCCGACAGCCTGCCGACCGAGGTGATTGACAACACGCCGCCCAACGACAACTGGGCCAACTTCACGGACCTCGGCAGCGGCTCGACGATCTCGATCAACGACGACAACAACTGGGCGACGCACGCCGAAGCCGGCGAACCTGCGATCGGCGCCAACCCTGCGAAGAACTCGGTCTGGTACCGCTGGACGCCCGCGGTCGGCGGCAACTACGCGATCAACAACTGTCTCGGCGGTCTGACGTCCCTCGACTTCCTCGACCTGATGATCGGGATTCGGAGCGGCACCAGCTCGCTCGCCACGACGAACGCGGAGGGAGCGGGCGACGACGGCTGCGGACCGAATCACCCGTACCGCACGTCGATGCTCTTCCTCGCGACCGCCGGGACCACGTACTCGATCGAGGTCGCCAGCAAATACGCCGCGCAGACCGGTCCGTACACGCTTTCGATCACGCCGGTCGGAGACCCCGTGGTGACTGTGCAGCCGTCGATCTCCGGGACGGCAGCGCCCGGGGGCACGCTGGTTCTCGATATGGGCGACTGGATCAGCCCGACCTCGATCAGTCCGGTGATCCACTGGTACGTCTGCGACAGCGGCGGCAACAACTGCGTCGACACCGGTCTCGCGGGAACGAACTTCAGCGTCCTTCCGAGCCACTCCGGCAAGAAACTCAAGGCCACGATCACGCTGGCCAACCCGTACGGGACCGTCACCCCTGAAGCGTTCTCCCCCGTCATCGCGGCCGACAGCGACGGCGACGGCATCCTCGACGTCTCAGACACCTGCCCGTCCGAGGCCGGCACGAAGCCCAACGGCTGTCTGCCGAGCGACATCGTCGGCGGCGACATCCCGGCGATCAGCGGCAACCTCGTCACCGGCCAGACGCTCACCGCGTCGACGGGCACGTGGAGCGTGCTGCATGACCCGCTCGGCTACACGCTCTCGTACCAGTGGCAACGCTGCAACGACGGAACACCCGGAAGCTGCTCGGACATCAGCGGCGCCACGGGCAACACGTACCTGATCGTCGCGGGAGATCTGACCAAGACGATCCGTGTCGCAGTGACAGCAACCAACACGGACGATTCGGCGGTCCTGTACTCGCTGAACAGCGCTGCGGTGACCTCGCCGCCCCCGGCGCCCTCAAACACGGGCCTCCCGACGGTCAGCGGCTCGTTGGTCGTCGGCCAGTCAGTCTCGACGAGCAACGGCACGTGGACCCCGGGCAGCGGCGTCGGCTTCACCTACGAGTGGCTGCGCTGCACCGACAACGTCTCGGCCCTCTCCTGCACAACGATCCCGGCCCAGACCGCAGCGAGCTACACCCTGGTTGCGGGGGATCTGGGCACGTACATCCGGTCCAAGGTGACGGGAACGAACGTCACCGGCGCCGCCAGCGCGACATCAAACGCGAGCGCGATCGTGATCGGCGACAGCGACGGCGACGGCGTCCCCGACAACACCGACGACTGCCCGAGCGAGGCCGGACCGCGCGCGAACGGTTGCCTCCCGAGCGACATCGTCGCCAACGGGGTCCCAGCAATCTCCGGGACCGCGCAGGTCGGCTTCAACGTCACGTCCAGCCAGGGCTCCTGGACGGTCCTCCACGACCCCCTCACCTTCACCGTAAGTCACCAGTGGCAGCGCTGCGACGACGCGACGATCGCAAGTTGTTCCGACATCCCGGGCGCGAACTCGAACCTCTACAGCATCGTCGCAGCCGACTACGGCAAGCGCGTACGCGTGATCGCGACCGCGACCAACGCCGACGACACCGAGAGCCAGGCATCCGACATCACGTCGGTCATCTCGCAGGTGCCGGGCGCGACGGTCAATCCGGCGGTGACCGGGAATACACGCGTGGGCCAGGTGCTGACGACAACCGACGGAACCTGGGTCCCGGCCGATGCCACGCTCGTGCGCTCGTGGTACCGCTGCACCGACGCCGTTTCATTCGGAACCTGCACGACGATCCCGAGCGAGACCGGAACGACCTACACGCTCGTCGCCGCAGACGACAACAAGTACATCCGCTCCGGCGTGACCGGGACATCGACGGCCGGCAGCACCTTCGCCAACTCGACCGCGACCGCGAAGATCATCACCGACGGCGACGCCGACGGTGTGCCCGACGCCACTGACGCCTGCCCGGCCGAGGCCGGCAACAAACCGAACGGCTGCCTCGCCTCCGACATCGTCGGGGCCGGCGTGCCGACGATCAGCGGCACGCTCGAGGTCGGATTCACGCTGACCTCGACAACGGGATCCTGGACCGTGCTGCACGACCAGCTCGGCTACACACTCTCCTACCAGTGGCAGCGCTGCGACACCACCTCGCCGGCCACCTGCGCGGACATCGCGAGTGCGACCGGCAGCACCTACGTGCAGGCCCAGGCCGATTACGGCAAGCGGATTCGCGTCAACGTCACGGCAACCAACGCCGACGACACGGCGCTGCAGTCGTCGGCGATCTCCAACGCGGTTTCGCAGGTACCCGGCAACTCGGTGCCGCCCACGCTCAGCGGAAACGCTCAGGTCGGCTCCACGCTGACCTCATCGACCGGCACCTGGATCCCGAACGACGGCACGTACACATACGCGTGGCGACGCTGCGACACGATCGATTTCAGCGGCTGCGTGACGATCGCGGGCCAGACCGCCAGCACCTACACCCTGGTGGCGGCAGACGCCACGAAGTACGTCTCGTCGAGCGTGACCTCGACGACCACGGCCGGCTCTGGCACCGTGAGCTCGGCGCCCGCGGGCCCGATCGCGAGCGACACCGACGGCGACGGCGTGATCGACACGTCGGACACCTGCCCGACCGAGTTCGGCGCGCGGCCGAACGGCTGCCCGCCGAGCGACATCGTCGCCGGGACGGCGCCGGACATCAGCGGCACCTTCGTTGTGGGCAGCGGCGTCACTTCAACGACCGGAACCTGGACCGTGCTGCACGATCCGCTCGGGTACACCGTGAGCTACCAGTGGCAGCGCTGCGATGACGCGACGCCCGCGAGCTGCTCGAACATCGCCGGCGCGACAACCAACGCCTACACCTTCGTCGTCGCTGACTACGGCAAGCGCGTGCGCGTGGTCGCCACCGCAACCAACGCGGATGACTCCGCGTCCCAGCCGTCGGCGATCTCGGCAGTGGTCTCCCAGAACCCGGCCAACACGGGTCTGCCGACCGTGAGCGGCACAGCCACTCGCAACCTCACTCTGACCGCAGGTCAGGGCACCTGGACTCCGGCGGACGCCACGCTCTCCAACGTCTGGTTGCGCTGCACGACCACCGCTGTGGGTTCGTGCTCGCCGATCGCCGGGCAGACCGGATCCACCTACGTCCTCGCCGCGGCCGATGTCGGCAACTACATCCGCGTGCAGGTCACGGCGACCACCACTGCCGGCACCGCTGTCGCGACTTCCAGCGGCACGGCGCAGGTGGCGCAGGACTCCGATGGCGACGGCGTCGCCGACAGCTCTGATGTCTGCCCGGCCGAGAACGGCACCAAGCCCAACGGCTGCCTGCCGAGCGACATCGTCGGGGCCGGCGTTCCGACCGTGAGTGGCACGCTGAGCGTCGGCCAGAGCCTCAGCGGAACCACCGGCACCTGGACCGTGCTGCACGATCCACTCGGCTACACCGTGAGCTACCAGTGGCAGCGCTGCAACGATGCGACGGCGGCGAGCTGCTCGAACATCGGAAGCGCAACCGGCAGCTCCTACGTGCTTGCCGCAGCGGACTACGGCAAGCGCGTGCGCCTGAACGTGACGGCGGCCAACGCCGACGACTCCGCGCTTCAGTCCTCGGCGATCTCCGGAGTCGTCTCACAGGTCCCGACCAACAGCGTTGCCCCGAGCATCACCGGCGTTGCCGGAATCGGTCAGACGCTGACGGCCGCGCAGGGCACATGGAGCCCGGGCGACGCCACGCTTGCGAACGCCTGGCTGCGCTGCAACGACAACGTCTCGACCGCGAGCTGTTCGCCGATCGCAGGTCAGACCGGTGCCACCTACCTGCTTGCCGCCGCGGACGACTCCAAGTACATCCGCCTTCAGGTCACAGCGACCACGACGGCAGGAACTCTCGTGGTCACCTCCGCCCCCACCGCGCAAGTTGTCTCCGACTCCGACGGCGACGGCGTGCCGGATGCATCTGACACCTGCCCGAGCGAGGTCGGCGCAAAGCCAAACGGCTGCCCGCCGAGCGACATCGTCGGAGCCGGCGTCCCGACGGTGAGCGGCACGCTCAACGTCGGCCAGGTCGTCAGCTCGACGACCGGATCCTGGACCGTGCTGCACGACCCGCTCGGCTACACCGTGAGCTACCAGTGGCAACGCTGCAACGATGCGACGACGGCGAGCTGCTCGAACATCGCCACCGCCACGGCCTCCACCTACACGCTCGTGGCCGCCGACTACGGCAAGCGCGTGCGCGTGAACGTCACGGCGACCAACGCCGACGACTCCGCGCTTCAGTCCTCGGCGATCTCCGCCCAGATCTCACAGGTCCCGAACAACTCAGTCCTCCCGAGCATCACCGGAACCACCCGGGTCGGCCAGGCGCTGACCGGATCGCAGGGCACATGGACGCCGGGCGACGCGACGCTCACCAACGCCTGGCTGCGCTGCACCAACACGACGCTCGGTTCGTGCACGCCGATCGCTTCCCAGACCGGCGGCACGTACACGCTCGTGGCCGCAGACAACGCGAACTACATCCGCCTTCAGGTCACCGCAACGGCGGGCGCCAACACCACGGTCGCAACCTCGGCGGCAACCTCGGTCGTGTTCACCGACACGGACAACGACGGCGTGGTCGACGCCTCGGACACCTGCCCCACCGAAGCCGGCGCAAAGCCCAACGGCTGCCCGCCGAGCGACATCGTCGGAGCCGGCGTCCCGACGGTGAGCGGCACGCTCAACGTCGGCCAGGTCGTCAGCTCGACGACCGGATCCTGGACCGTGCTGCACGACCCGCTCGGCTACACCGTGAGCTACCAGTGGCAACGCTGCAACGATGCGACGACGGCGAGCTGCTCGAACATCGCCACCGCCACGGCCTCCACCTACACGCTCGTGGCCGCCGACTACGGCAAGCGCGTGCGCGTGAACGTCACGGCGACCAACGCCGACGACTCCGCGCTTCAGTCCTCGGCGATCTCCGCCCAGATCTCCCAGACCCCGGTCAACAACACGCTGCCATCAGTGAGCGGAACCGCGAAGGTTGGACAGTCTCTGTCTGCTGGCCAGGGCGCCTGGACTCCGGTCGACGCCGCTCTCACAAACGTGTGGCTGCGCTGCACCACCACCTCAGTCGGATCGTGTTCGACGATCTCCGGCGAGACCGGCAGCACTTACACGCTGGTCGCGGCCGACGACGGCAAGTACATCCGCCTCCAGGTCACGGCCACCACCGCCGCCGGAACCGCGGTCGCCACCTCCAACCAGAGCGCGCAGGTATTCACCGACAGCGACAACGACGGCGTGATCAACGGCTCCGACGCCTGCCCGGCCGAAGCCGGCACCAAGCCCAACGGTTGCCTGCCCAGCGACATCCAGGCCAACGGAGTCCCGACGCTGAGCGGCAACCTGACCGTCGGCGACACCATCAGCTCGACCGGCGGAAGCTGGCTGGTGCTGCACGACCAGCTCGGCTACACGCTCGGCTACCAGTGGGAGCGCTGCGACACCACCAGCCCGGCCAGCTGCGCGACGATCTCCGGCGCGACCGGCTCAAACTACGTGCTGACAGCCACCGACGTCGGCAAGCACGTTCGCTCGGTCGTCACGGCGACCAACGCCGACGACAGCGCGGCGCAGCCTTCCGCGATCAGCGCCGCCGTTCAGGCTGCCGGCGCAGCACCCGTCAACAACACTCCGCCGACCGTGGGCGGCACGACCGAGGTCGGCCAGACGCTCACCGCCGTCGGTGACAGCAACGACTGGACGCCCAACAGCTCGACGCTTTCCTACGAGTGGAACCGCTGCACCGACAACGTCTCCGAAGCGACCTGCGAAACGATCGCCTCAGCCACGGCAAGCTCCTTCGTTCTGACCTCGGCAGAGGCGGACAAGTACATCCGCGTACGCGTCACCGCCGCGGCCAACGCCCAGACCAGCTTTATCGTCTCAGCGGCGAGCGCGAAGGTCACCACGCCCCCGGCGTCGTCCGGCGGTGGTGGCGGGAGCGCCACACCGCCGCCCGCCGCCCCCGGCCCGAACCTCGGATCGATCACCGGCCCTGCAAACCTCAAGACGCTGCAGCCCAGCGCGCGGGGCGGCCTCACGTTCAACCGCGTCTCGGTCTACTGCGGATCGAAGTCGACCGGCAACTGCACCGGCTCTGCAGTCCTCACGGCGAAGATCGGCGGCAAAAAGCGAGTGATCGGCGCGCTGAAGCTCTCAACGTTGCGCGGCGGCGGACGCACCATCGGGATGAAGATCAGCGGTGCGGCGATGAAGGCGCTGAGAACGAAGTCGCTCAAAGCTGAGCTGACAGTCACCTACACCGCCCCCGGCTACACGCCGGTGACGTATCTCGGCAGAGTCACACTGAAGAAGCCGAAGCAGAAGTAGCGCGCCCGGGCGTTGTAACCAGTACTTCACCGGATCGGAACAAGCGCGTGCCTGCTGTGCGGGAATATCCCCTCAGAGTTTCCCAGCAGGCACCACCTGCGTCGCAATTGGCCTTGAAGTCTCTCCGGACTACCAACCGTGTCCCGGTCCGGACAGCCGCCGAAGCGACCGAGGTGGTTCGTCTTCATGGCAAAAAAAAGGCCGGGCCGGCGCTGTTGAAAGCGCCGTCCCGGCCTTTGAAGTACTCCAGTGGCAGAAAGGCCTAGGCAGCAGCCGCTTCGCCGACGATGTCGCGCACCTTGCTGGTGTCGACGCGGATACCGGGACCCATCGTCGTCGTCAGCGTGATCGTCTCGAGGTACTTGCCCTTGGCCTGTGACGGCTTCGCGCGGACGATCTCTTCGATCAGAGTCGCGTAGTTCTCGAGCAGTGCTTCGGCGGTGAAAGACGCCTTTCCGATCGAGCTGTGCACGATGCCGTGACGGTCCGTGCGGTACTCGACCTTTCCGGCCTTGGCCTCTTCAACTGCCTGCTTGACGTTCGGGGTGACCGTTCCGACCTTCGGGTTCGGCATCTTGCCCATCGGTCCGAGCACGCGGCCCAGGCCACCGACAACCGGCATCATGTCCGGCGAGGCGATCACGACGTCGAAGTCCGAAAGGCCCTCTTCCATCTGCTTGGCGAGGTCCTCGGCACCGACGTAATCGGCTCCGGCGGCCTCGGCGTCTGAGGCGGCGTCGCCCTTGGCGAACACGGCAACCTTGACTTCCTTGCCCAGACCCTGCGGGAAGGTGATCGTTCCGCGGAGCTGCTCCTCGGCGTGACGGACGTTCAGTCCGGTGCGGATGTGCACCTCGACGGTCTCGTCGAACTTCGCGCGCTGGAAGTCCTTGACTCGGCTGATCGCGTCAGCGGGGTCGTATTCCTTTTCGCGGTCGAATGACGCGTACTTCTCGTTGTAGTTCTTTCCGTGAGCCATCTAGACCACATCCACTCCCATCGAACGGGCGGTGCCGGCGATGATCTTCGCTGCGGCATCGATGTCGTTCGCGTTCAAATCTTGCATTTTCTGTTCAGCGATCGCGCGGATCTGAGCGTCCGTGATCGTGCCGACCTTCTCGAGGTGCGGAACGCCGGAGCCCTTCTGCAGGTTGATCGCCTGCTTGATCAGCACCGCCGCCGGAGGCGTCTTGGTGATGAACGTGAACGAACGGTCCTCGTAGACGGTGATCTCGACGGGGATGATCGTCCCGTTGTCCTGCTGCGTTTGAGCATTGAATGCCTTGCAGAAGTCCATGATGTTGACGCCGTGCTGACCGAGCGCCGGACCGACCGGCGGTGCCGGGTTGGCCTGTCCACCAGGGACCTGCAGCTTGATCAGTGTCATTACTTTTTTGGCCATTAGGAAACTTTCTTGACTTGGTCATAACCAACTTCAACCGGAGTCTCACGGCCGAAGATGGAGACGAGCACCTTGAGTTTGTGCGCGTCCTCGTTGATTTCGGCGATCTCGCCGGAGAAATCTGACAGCGGACCGGAGACGACCT
>JAEMSX010000100.1 GCA_016462645.1 Thermoleophilaceae bacterium | reverse complement strand
GCCCGACTCTTCGCCAACATGCTCGCGGGCCACATGATCATCCTGATCATGGGCGGAGGAATGGTCGTGCTGCTCGGGATTCCGTACATCTTCCCGCTCACCGTCCCGCTCGCAGTCTTCATCTACTTCCTCGACGTGATGCTCGTCACCACGTTGCAGGCGTTCATCTTCACAACTCTCTCAGCCATCTACATCGGAGACGCCGTCTCCGACAGCCACTAATAGGAGTCACTCCAACAATGAGCAACATCGCACCTATCCTCGCCGCCGGCACTGAAAGCGTCGACGCTGCGAAGGCACTTGCACTCGGTCTCGGCACCGGACTCGGAGCCATCGGCCCGGGCGTCGGCGTCGGCTACATCTTCGGTAAGACGATCGAGTCGATCACTCGTCAGCCCGAGATGAAGGACGAAATCATGGGAACCATGTGGATCGGTTTCGCACTCACCGAGGCCATCGTGTTCTACGCACTGGTCATGTCCTTCGTCGCCTTCTTCATCGCCTAGGGAGAACCCCGGAAACGAAGGTCAAACCGTGATTCACGCAATTGCCACAACCGTAATTCCGTTCGCTGCAGAGACTGCAGAGGAGGAGAGCGGCACGTTCCTCGTCTCGCCGGGCATCGGCCTGATGATCTGGGTGCTGCTCACCGTCGGCATCACGTTCCTGATCCTGCGCAGCGCGAAGAGCTTCGGCTTCGGCCGGATCACTGAAGCGCTCGAGCGTCGTCAGAACCTGATCGCCGAATCGATCGAGCACGCGGAAACGACGCGCCAGGAGGCCGACGAGATTCTCGCCGACTACCGCCAGCGTCTTACCGAGGCGCGCGCCCAGGCTGACGAGATCGTCGCTCGTGCACGTACCGCCGCCGACCAGCGCGAGGCTGACGCGCAGAAGAAGGCGGCCGAGGAGCGCGAAGAACTGCTCAAGCAGACGCGCAACGAGATCCAGCTCGAGACCCAGAAGGCGCTGCAGGACCTGCGTCGCGAGGTCGCGAGCCTGACGGTCGAGGCAACGGAAAAGGTCACACGCAAGTCACTCACCGGCGAAGACCAGCAGCGCCTGGTCGAAGAAGCGCTCAGCGAGGTCGACTTTTCGGCCCTGAGCGGGAACGCGTCGCAGAACTAGGGGCCTGGAGCGCACGATGGAAGAAATCGCACGCATTTACGCGACCTCGCTGTTCGAGGCTGCAGAAGGCCGCGGCAAGATCGATTCGATCAAGCTGCAGCTCGAGCAGTTCACCGACGCGCTGGAAAGCAACAACGAGCTGCAGCTGTTCCTCTTCTCCCCGTATTTCTCGGGCGAGGAGAAGGCCGCCGGGATCGACCGCATCGTCGCTGACGCGGAGCCCGAGTTCGTGAACTTCCTCAAGCTGCTCGCCGAACGTCACCGCCTGCCGGCCCTGCCGCGCATGCGCAACCAGTATCAGGCCCTCTGGGCCGAGCACAACCAGCTCCTGCCGGTCACGGTCACAAGTTCCGTGAGCCTGTCGCCGGAGACGATCTCCAAGATCGCCTCCAGCGTGGAGCAACAGACCGGCCGCAAGGTCGAACTGACGGACACGGTCGACGACTCGATCATCGGCGGCCTCGTCCTTCAGGTAGGAAACATGGTTCTCGACGCGTCCATCAAGGGACGTCTCGAGCGCCTTTCAAAGCAAGTCACGGCCGCGGCCGCCTAACCCAACGAAACGTTTTCAGGAGTCTTCAAGTGGAGATCAAGCCCGACGAAATCACAAGCATTCTGCGCAGCAGGATCGAAGGCCTCGAAGCCGGCGACGCTGACCTCTCCGAGGTCGGAACCGTCCTTTCCGTGGCCGACGGCATCACGCGCATCCACGGCCTCGACAACGTCATGGCGCTCGAAATGCTCGAGCTGCCCCACGGCGTCATCGGCCTGGCACTGAACCTCGAAGCCGACAACGTCGGTGCCGTGCTCTTCGGTGAGTGGGACAAGATTGAAGAAGGCGACACCGTCAAGCGCACCGGTCACCTCTTCCAGGTGCCCGTCGGTCCGGAGCTGCTCGGTCGCATCGTCGACCCGCTCGGTCGCCCGCTCGACGGCAAGGGTGAGATCAACACCTCCGAGACGCGTCCCGCCGAATTCAAGGCGCCTGGCGTCATCTCCCGTCAGCCGGTTGAAGAGCCGATGCAGACCGGAATCAAGGCAATCGACGCGATGGTGCCGATCGGCCGTGGACAGCGCGAGCTGATCATCGGCGACCGCCAGACCGGTAAGACCGCGATCGCCATCGACACCTTCATCAACAACAAGGACAAAGACCTCGTCTGCGTCTACGTCGCGATCGGTCAGCGCATGGCCACGGTCGTCCAGGTTGCCGAGACGCTGCGCCAGGCCGGCGCCCTCGACAACACGATCATCGTCGCCGCTCCGGCCGACGAAGCCGCGCCGATCAAGTTCATGGCGCCGTACGCCGGTACCGCGATGGCCGAGTACTTCACCTACAAGGGCGAGCACTCGCTGTGCGTCTACGACGACCTCACCAAGCACGCTTACGCCTACCGCCAGATGTCACTGCTGCTGCGCCGCCCGCCGGGCCGCGAGGCATACCCGGGTGACGTCTTCTACCTGCACTCCCGCCTGCTGGAGCGTGGCGTGAAGATGTCCGATTCCTACGGCGGCGGATCGCTGACGGCACTGCCGATCATCGAGACCCAGGCCGGCGACGTCTCGGCATACATCCCGACCAACGTGATTTCGATCACCGACGGTCAGATCTTCCTTGAGCCCAAGCTCTTCCTCTCGGGAGTCCGCCCGGCGATCAACGTCGGTATCTCGGTCTCGCGAGTCGGTGGTGCCGCTCAGACCAAGCCGATGAAGAAGGTTTCCGGTGGTCTGCGCCTCGAGCTCTCACAGTTCCGTTCACTCGAGGCCTTCGCGCAGTTCGGCTCGGACCTCGACGCCGACACGCAGAAGACCCTCGCCCGCGGTACGCGCCTCGTTCAGGCGCTCAACCAGGGCGAGCTCAAGCCGCTCGCGGTTTCGGAGCAGGTCGTCTCGGTGTACGCCGGTACCGGCGGTGCACTCGACCTGATCAAGGCCGAGCGCGTCCAGGAATTCCTCGAGTTCGCGATTCAGCGCTTCCACGCCGAGCAGGCAGACCTGCTCAAGCGTCTGGACGCCAGCGAATGGGGCGACGACATCGAAGAGCAGCTCCAGAAGACGCTCTCCGAGGCAATCGACGACTTCGGTCCGGACTTCGACGAAGAGGGCCTGCCGCTTGAAGAGGGCGAGTCCGAGCGCGTCATCGAAGCCGGCGAAAAAGCTGAAGCGGCGGCGGCGACTGCGTAATGGCGTCCACTCGCGACATCTCGACCCGCATCGGGTCGGTCAAGAACATTCAGAAGATCACTTCTGCAATGCAGATGGTCGCGGCTGCTCGCCTGCGCCGCGCCGAACAGCGCATCCAGGCGCTGCGCCCGTACGCGGACGTCCTCACCAAGATGACCCGCCAGGCCGCAGAAGCCGCGGGCAACGTCCCGCAGCTTCCGATCCTGCAGGAGCGTGCTGAGCAGAAGAACATCGGCCTCGTGCTGATCGCGGGTGACCGCGGCCTCTCCGGCTCGTTCAACTCGCAGATCATTCGCCAGGGCCTGCGTCGTTTCGACGAGCTCAAGGAAGAGGGCAAGGAAGTCACGCTCTACGCGGTCGGTCGTCGCATCGACGGCTCGCTGAACTTCCGCAACCTCACCGTGCAGGCCGCGTACACCGGCTTCACGGACCGCCCGGCCTTCTCCGACGCTCGCAACATCGCCGAAGAGCTGATGGCCGACTACATCGACGAGAAGATCGACTCCGTGGAGATCGTCTACAACAGCTACATCTCGCCGCTGCAGCAGATCGTCACCAGCCAGCGCGTGCTTCCCCTCCAGCAGGCGGAGATCTTCGAAGGCGGACTGGGCGAGCCCACCGCCGAGGAGGCCACCGCCGAGGACGAAGAAGCCGCGGGCAAGATGCCGCCGCTCTGGCTCTACGAGCCCGAGCCCGAGGAACTGCTCAAGCGCCTGATCCCCGACTTCGTCGAGATCACCATTTTCCGCGCTCTGCTCGAAAGTGCAGCCTCGGAGATGGGCGCGAAGATGACTGCGATGCAGTCCGCATCCGACAACGCGTCGGACATGATCAAGAACTTGACTTTGGAAATGAAC
>JAEMSX010000038.1 GCA_016462645.1 Thermoleophilaceae bacterium | reverse complement strand
TGGCGACAGTCTGCGCGGCCGGTTGCGGGGTGGTGACGATCACGAACTTGCTCTGGGGAAGCAGCTGCGCGAGCGTCATCGAGACGTCGCCTGTGCCCGGCGGCAGGTCCAGGAGCAGGTAGTCGAGCTCGCCCCACTGGACGTCCTCAAGGAACTGCTGGATCGCCTTGTGCAGCATCGCGCCGCGCCACACGACCGCGGCGTTGTCCTCGATGAAGAAGCCGATCGACATGACCTTCAGGCCGCCGGCCGCATCGACGGGCAGAATCTTCTGCTTGTCGTTGACCTCGGGGCGCTGGTTCACACCGAGCATGCGGGGGATCGAGTAGCCGTAGACGTCGCAGTCGACGACCGCAACCTTGTTGCCCTCGAGCGCCAGAGCCGCGGCGAGGTTCGCGGTCATCGTGGACTTGCCCACGCCGCCCTTTCCGGATCCAACTGCAATCACGTTGCGAACCTGCGCAAGCGCGCCTTCCGGCAACGCTCCGCGGCCGAGCTTCGACTTCAGCTCGCCCTTCTCGGCGTCGCTGAGCACATCGAAGCCGACGTTGACCACCTCAACACCGTCCAGGCGACCGGCGCTCTCGGCAACGCCGGTCTGGAAGTGCGAACGCACCGGGCAGCCGGGCGTGGTCAGGGAGATGACGATGTCAACGACCCCGTCGCCCTTGATGTCAACAGAGCGGACCATGCCCAGATCCACGATCGATCGGCGCAGTTCGGGGTCGATCACCGTGCGCAGGGATTCGCGGATTTCTTCTTCGGTCGGCATGCTTGAAAGATCAGTCATGCCGCGGATTATCGCAGGGTGATCGCGATCAACGGACCGCGGTCCGTTACTGCCGGGTTCGTGCGCGGGCTAGGCCGCGTCGTGCCGCGCGCGGCGCTCACAGGGCGTGCAATGCGCCTCGTAGCCGTGCGGGAAAATCTGCACCGTCAGCTTGCTGCCGCACTCGGGGCAGCGACGGTTGACGTCGTAGTCGCGCTCGGCATCGAGCTCTGCGCGGGCCGCTTCGAGGCGGGCGTGCGTCAGGGCGTCGGCTTCGCGTGTCAATTGGCCGGGTTCGAACATTCGGGGGACCTTCCTTAGAGAACCTTGCTCACTGCCTTGATCGGCATCTTCAGGTCTTCGAGCATTCCGAGGTCATTTCCTACATTCTGGCCAAGCGTGGTCAGGTAGTTGCCGGTGATCAGCGCGTTGACGCCGGACTTCATGCCCATCTCCTGAAGATCGCCCAGCGTGATCTCGCGGCCACCCGCGTAACGGATCGTGGTCGCCGGCATGATCAGGCGAAACAGCGCGATCGTGCGGATCGCCTCGGTCGGGGAGACCAGCTCGCGGTCTTCCATCGGCGTGCCCGGGCGCGGGTTGAGGAAGTTCATCGGAACCTCGTGCGGCTCCAGCGCGGCCAGCTGGAAGGCGAACTCAATGCGCTGCTCGCGCGTCTCGCCGAGGCCGATGATGCCGCCTGAGCAGAGCTCCATGCCGGTCTCGCGGACCAGCTCGCAGGTCTCCATGCGGTCTTCCCACGTGTGCGTCGAGCAGACCTCGGGGAAGTAGCTCTTCGCCGCCTCCAGGTTGTGGTTGTAGCGGTGGACGCCGGCGTCGGAGAGTTCCTTCGCCTGCTCCGGCGTGAGGATGCCGAGCGAAGCTGCGACCTCCAGGCCGGGCACATTGTCGTGGACGAGCTTCGTGCACTCGATCACGTGGTCCATCAGGCGGCGGTCGGGACCGCGCACCGCGTAGACGATGCAGAACTCAGTCGCGCCGGTCTCGGCCGTGGCTTCTGCCGCGGCGAGCAGCTGCTCGGGCGGGATGAAGCCGGTCGGCGCGACCTCGCTGCCGAACACCGAGCTCTGTGAGCAGAAGTTGCAGTCCTCGGGGCAGCCGCCGGTCTTGCCGGAGATGATCGACTCGACCTCAACGGACTCGCCGCAGTAGTCGAGGCGCACGCGGTGGGCCAGATCGGCGAGGTGACCGAGCTGGTCGTCGGGCAGCTGCTGGATCGCGATTGCATCCTCGAAGGTGATCGACTCGCGGTCGACGAGCAGCTTCTGCTCGGCGAGCCGGAGGATCTCGGCGGGCTCGGCGGCCAGCTCGATGCTTGTCTTTTCGGCGAGGGTGGAGGATGCGTCAGGAGGAGTCATAGGGGCCAGTCTAGGAGTTGTTGAGGTCGGCGAATGCCTGGAAAAGTGGGACGAGGGCGCCGCTCCCGACCTGCTCCTCGATTTCTGCGGCGAGCTCAGAGCGCATCGCCTGCTTGGTCAGCCCGTAGGCGAACGGCGAGAGTTCGGCGGCGCGCGAGGCGACTGCCTCGACCCGCGCGTCGAACTCAGAGGCGGGTGCGAGTTCGTCGAGATACCCGATCTCGAGCGCACGCGCGGGGCGGAAGGTCTCGCCGTGCAGCAGTCCGGATCCGAAAGCCGACGGCGTGAGGTGCGACTGCGCGAGCTTCATCGCGAAGCCGCCGAAGGGAATCCCGATCGCGACTTCGTTCAACCCGATCTTGTACTCACCCTCGACGCCGACCGAGCGGTCGCAGGCGAGCAGGATGATCGCGCCGCCGGCGATCGCGTGACCGGTCACGGCCGCGATCACGGGCTTGGGGAAGATGAAGATCCGGTGCGCGAGGCTCGCCATGTTCGGACCGATCGTGCCCAGCTCGTCACGGCTGATCGTCTGCATCCATTTGAGGTCCATGCCGGCAGAGAAGAATCCGTCGCGGCCACGCAGAACGACGGCGCCGACAGCGTCATCGGCCTCGGCGCGATCGAGCAGTTCGAAGTAGCCCTCGAACACCTCGGTGGTCAGGGTGTTGGCTCCGTCGTCGTCGTGGACGATGGTCGCCACGCGATCATTGACGACGTACTGCAGGACTTCGGTCGGCATCGGGGCCGAGACTAGCGCTTCAAATCGCTGCAAGATTGCATTCGCGGGTGCGAATTATTGACAACCTGGGAAGGGATCGTTTGGCCAGAAACGTGCCCTCAGTACCGATCCTGGGGTAACTATCGCCCGTTATCGGGTCGAACAAACGTCCACCCCGGTTCTGCGTACGCAAGGTGCCGCCCCCGAATCCCGATAACACAGGGGCTATCTGGATCATCCCGGCACCGACTTGAACTCACTTTCAACCCACAACCAGAACTCGCGTCTTGAAGACTTCGGCCTGACCGCCGATCGCGACCTCGTCCGCCGTATCGCGATCGCGATGCTCGCTTTCGGCGGCGCGCTCGAAGTGATGTACTCGGTCGCCTTCAACGAGCCCGACTGGACGGATGCCGCAGCCGTCGGTCTGGTCGTGATCGCGACTGCCTGGGTGCTGATCGTGCGTTGGGATCGCAGCTCGCCGCGCCTGATCATCGGCCCCGTTCTGCTCGGCGTAGCGTCGGTCGCACTGGTCGGGATCGGCGACAGCGTGAGCGTCGGACTTTCCTTCCTCTTCCTGCCCGCCGCCGTCGTGATGGTCTTCTTCTGGGATGACCTGTTGGTCAAGGTCGCGGTGATGCTTCCGCTGACGATCACGTACATCGCGGTTCCGGCGATCTGGGGCGACCAGGAAGCATTGGTCGAAGCGCTGACCACGCTTCCGCTGCTGCTGGGCAGCAGCATGATCCTCGGAGCGATGTTCAATCGCTTCCGCACCGCGTCGGTCGAGCAGGCGCGCTTCCGCGGCACGATCACCGCGCTGCTGATGGCGCTCGACGCGCGCGACGACTACACCGCTGAGCACTCGTCGGAAGTGCTCTCGCTCGTGATGGCGGTGTCAGAAGACCTCGGCCTTGAGACCAAAGAGACCTTGCACACAGCCGACGTCGCGCTGCTGCACGACATCGGAAAGATCGGGATCCCGAATGAGATCCTCGAGAAGTCCAGCGCGCTGTCTGAGGACGAGTGGACAGTGATGCGCCGTCACCCCGAGATCGGTGAGCGCATCCTCAACGAGGTTCCGGGCTTTGAGACCGTCGCGAACGCCGTGCGACACGAGCATGAGCGCTGGGACGGCACCGGCTATCCGGACGGCCTGAAGGCCGATGAGATTCCCGTGGCGAGCCGCATCGTCCTCGCCTGCGACGCCTACCACGCGATGATTTCCGAGCGCCCCTACCGCGAACCGCTCTCCGAGGCCCAGGCCCGCGAGCAACTGCGCATGAACGCCGGGACGCAGTTCGACCCCGGCGTGGTCGACGCACTGCTCGCAGCACTCGAAGCGCGCGACGGCAACCCGGTCATGCAGCGCCCGAGCTGGCGTGAGTCGATCGAGGACGGCGTCGCCAACAACCTTCGTGTCCTGCACGGCGAAGTCCCCGGCGGAAAGGCAGCATCGCTATGAGTATCTCCTACACAGAGCTGCCCTCGACGCGTCGCCGCGAGGTTGGTGAGGCCCGCGACGAGTACGTGATGATGTGCCGCGCGATGTCGCTGGTCTATTTCTCGGGCATCGGCTTCATCGCCCTCTGGGCCGCGTTGCTCGGCGAGATCGACGTCTACGCCTACGCGACCGGAGTCGTCTGCCTGATGGGCGGATTCCTCGGCCTGCTGCTCGTTCGCTACCACCTGCCCAAGCGCGCATTCATCGGCGCGCTCGTGATGGGCGTCGTCATCCAGACCGTGCTGGTGATCCACTACCAGCAGATCACCGCGGGGTTCTTCCTGCTGCTGCCGGCTATGTACTGCGCGATCTTCTTCTGGAACGATCGCCCGGTCGCGATCGGCGGAACGATCTTCTTCACGATCGCCTTCATCTGTACGCCGCTGATCGTCGGCGGCGAGGACGTGATCGCGCGCATCGTGACCACCACGCCGATCTTCCTCGGCCTCGTGCTGACCACCGGATACCTCGGCCACGAGTCGGCGCAGATGGACCGCAACCGCGGCCGCTTTGAGTCCACGATTTCCTCTCTGCTCGTCGCGCTGCAGGAGCGCGACGGCTACACGGCTGACCACTCCGAGGAGACGGTCGATCTGGCGCTCGCCGTTGGCGATCACCTGCGCATAGAGGATGAGCAGCGCACGGTGCTCGCTGACGTCGCGCTGCTGCACGACATCGGAAAGATCGGAATCCCCAACGAGATTCTGAACAAGCGCGAGGGCCTTGAGGATCACGAGTGGGAGTTCATGAAGCGTCACCCGGAGATCGGAGAGCGCATCGTCTCGCCGGTGCCGGGCTTCGGCGCAGTCGCCAAGGCGATCCGCCATGAACACGAACGTTGGGATGGCGCGGGCTATCCCGACGGACTGGTCGGAGACGAAATTCCGCTGCCGAGCCGCATCGTGCTCGTCTGCGACGCGTTCCACGCGATGATCACCGATCGCCCGTACCGCAAGTCGATCGGCATGAACGAGGCGCGCAACGAGATGATCCGCCACGCCGGCACTCAGTTCGACCCCGATGTGGTGGAAGCGCTGCTCACGATCATCGATGAGCAGGGCGTGCCTGAATCGGTCGGCAAGGCGTCGTGGAACGGCACGACGAACGCCGCCGAAGCTGCCGCCTGATCGCTACCGGCGAATCCTGAAGTACTTGCTCGCCGAGGTGGTCCCCAGCGAGCTGACGACGCGCACGCGCACCTTGTGCCTGCCGACCTTCAGTTTGCGGTACTTCTTCGGGGAGCGGCAGGCTCTCCAGTGGCGCTTGTCGAGCCGGCACTGAACCTTCGCGCCCGCCGGCAGGTTGGCGAGCCTGAAGGCCACGCGGACGTTGTGCCTGGTGACGGTCGCTTTCAGGATCTTGACCGAGGGCTTGACCGGCGTCGGTGCCGGGGGGACGACTGCAGGCTGCGCGGGCGGCGGCGGGCAGGTGTAGAACCTGATGTCGTCGACGCTCCAGCCGAGCGCCCACTCGGCGGACTCGTCGGCGACGAAGCGGAAACGGATCCGGATCGAGTTGCCGGCCAGCGAACCGAGGTCCACGCGCACTGACCGGTAGCCGTTCGAGGTACCGGAGAACGCCCCGCGCGATCCGAGCGGGTTACCCGTGCCGCTCGCGAGCACGCCGTTGTAGCCATTGATCACGGGCAACCCCGCGATGTCCTGCCAGGGACCGCCGGCGACCGAGAACTCGACGACGCCACCGTCGTAGAAGAAGTCGTCGTCGCGCTCGAAGTTGAACAGGTGGTCGAACCGCAGCATGGCGTTTGCGGGGAGGACCACGGGAGTGCTCGTGAGCGGGTCATCGACCGTGGACGACTGGTTGGCGCGGGAGAACCCGCCGTTGCCGGCGTGCTGACTGGATTCGGTTCTGATCCAGCCGAGCGTGTCGTCGACCTGCATCAGGCCGCCGGGACTCTCGCCGTCGTCGGACGCGATGTCGCCCGTCGGGGCACCGGTCGTGCAGATCGGGGCTTCCGGCGCCGAGGCGTAGATCGGATCAAGGTCGAGCCCGGTCGCGGCGACCGCTGCGTCAACGGAAAGGCAGTCTGTGCTGGTGAAGCCGTCCACGCCGCCTGAGGCCAGTTCGTCGCAGGACGCCTTCATGCCGGCGGCGAGGTCGGCGAAGTCCGAGCCCGCCGAGAGCTTGCTGAGCGCGGTCGCGTAGATGAGGCGGAGCGTCTTGTCGACCCCGATCGCGGCGACATTGTGGCCGTTCAGGTTTCCGCCGTCAGCAAGCAGCGTCACCGCGCGACTCGGAACGGCGCTGTTGAAGTGCACGCCGCCGTTGTCCTGAAAGCCGGGGTCGTCGCCCGCGTAGACCGAGAAGTAGTTGTCGCTGAAGGTGCTGTCGGGATCGAGCATCGCTCCGGGATCGGCCATGTTGCGAATCGCACCCCCCGGCGTGTCCTCGCCGACAAGCCAGCGGAGCTCCGGAAGATTGCTGCCCGTGGCGTTGGTCTGGTCCATCACCTCGCCGAAGACGTCCGCGAAGGATTCATCAATCGCTCCGGTCTGGAACCAGTACAGCGGTGAGAAGAGTTGTTCGTTCAGTCCGTGTGTGAGCTCGTGCCCGACCACGTCGTCGACCGCGTAGCCCTCGCCGAGCGTGATCTGGTTGTCGAACCAGAACGCGTTCGCGTACGGACAGTCGAACCCCTCGCAGTAACGGACCGTCGCGACCAGCGGCATGCCGTTGCCGTCGATGCTGTCGCGGCCGAAGTGGGAGCTCAGAAGGTCGTGGTAGTCGCCGAGGAATGTGAATGCGCTGTCCGCGTCGAGAATTCCGCTGGGCCCCTCGCCCTCGCTTCTCACGGGCGATACGCACGGCAGTTCTCCGGAGGTGCTGTTCGCGTCGCAGACCGTGCGGTCGAGCACGTCACGGCGGAGGGGCAGTTGCAGGCCGATAGCGCCGCTGCGAGCGTCGACCGTTACGTCGCGGGCGAGCGGGGCGTCAAGCAGCGAGCGAACCTTCACGACCCAGACAAGGCCGTCGCCTGCGACCGCTTCGGCCTCGCTGCCGAGCAGGGCCGGATCGAGGAACTTCAGCTCGGCGCCGTCGGCGAACAGGCCCTGCCGCCCCGCATGCTTTGAGACGGACGCGAGCGCGCGGTCGATCGCTGCGGCTTTTGTGAGCCCGGGCTTCGAGGATCCGAAGTCGGCATCGCTCGCCTCGCCGGCGACCGAGACCACCTTCGCCGCGCTGTTGGTGGTCACGACCAGTTCGCCGGCGACCACCGGGACGCCGTCGTGCTCCTGGGCGAGCCGGACGACCTTCAGGCCGGCGTTGCTGCGCACCGGGCCGGCTGCGACAAGCGTGTCGCTCGGATCCAGCGAGTAGCGCCGCGCATTTGCGCTGACGTAGCGCTTGGCGGCCGCAGTCACTGAGGCGGCGTCTGCGCCCCGCGCGGACGCGGTGGTCGGTAGGACGAACAGCGCGACGATTGCGGCTGCGATGAACTTCATCTGTGGTGCCCTTGGCTTCCTGCCGTGAACTGGTCCCGCCCATAACGGGTTACGTAAAACTAGTAGCAGGCTCGCGCGAATGCAAACGGCGCCCGCACGCAATTCGTACCGCAAAAAGCACGGCAACGACACCGGTTGACGCGAGCAGCGGCGCCTTCAGCCATGTCTCACCGGAGTCCGTGCCCGCTCCGAGCACGTGCACGACTGACAACGCGTAGGCGATGATCGTGAAGCGGTGGAGCGTCTTCCAGCGCTTGATCCCGATCTGGTCGCGGATGTAGTACGACAGCCCGAGCAGCACGGCGATCCAGCCGGCAGTGATCCCGAGGCCCGTGTAGACGGGGCGGTATTCAAGTTGGAACGGCACGGCGATCTGCGCGACGGTCGGCGCGAGCCACGGGTCTGCGAGCAGCAGCACCCCGTGGGCGACGATCGCGACGATCGCGGCCAGCGACGAGAACTCGTGGATGCGCGTGAGGTCGCGGGCCTTGAACCCGAGCGGCATTCTGCCGCCCTGCATCAGGCCGACGATCACTGTGAAGGTGAGCATCGCGATCGCGACCACGCCGCACGCGCGGCTTGCCAGCCAGAAGGCGTGATCGGCCCAGCTCGTGCTCGTGTTTGACGCCGCGACGATCATGCAGCGAGCGACTCGAGTTCGGGCGTGACGTACTCGACCGATCCGTCGTCAAGCACGATCAGTCCGCCGTTGCCTGAGGCGAGCACGTCGCGCGCGCCATCGGGGCCGCGCAGGAACGCGACCTTGGCGAAGGTCTCGGCGATCAGCGCGCTTGGCGCGAGCGCGGTCACGGCGGTGACGCCGGTCCACGCCGGCGTGCCGCTCGCCGGGTCGATCAGGTGGTGGGAGGGCGCGCCGCCATCCACGCGCCAGATGCGATTGCGGATGCTGGTTGTCGCGACCGCGCCGCCGCTGGTGGCGAGCGGGAGCAGACGATCACGGAACGGGTCCTCGACGTTCACGACGCCGGAGCGATTGCCACTGGGGCCGAACGCGATGTCTCCGCCGCAGTCGACGAAGTAGCTCGCGCGCAGACCGAGGGTCAGTGACCACTTGCGCACCAGCAGGTCGGCCGCGAGGCCCTTGCCGGTGCCGCCGCTGTCGAGCGTGAGGCCTGCGGGCCGCTGCAGCACACGGCTCGCGCTGTCGAGTTCGATCGCGCGCCAGGGGCGCTCGGGGTTCGGACTCGCGGCGCGGCGCGCGGGCGCTTCTTCGAGTGCCAGCGCGAGGTCAGCCGGCGTGGCGCCGACCCGCGACTCGGCATAGCCTGCGCGCACGAGCGCGGGGGTGAGGGTGGGGTCGACCAGGCCGTCGCTGGCCTCGGCGGCCCAGTTGGCGGCCTCGACGAACCGGCTCATCAGCGGGGAGGTTTCGATCTTCTCCGCGGCGCTGGCGTTGATCCGTGAAAGTTCGCTCTCCGGCTTGAAGCGCGAGAGCGTCGCATCGAAGTTCGCGATGAACTGCTTGCCGGTGCGGAGCAGCCGCCTGGTCTGCGCCGGTGGTGCGCCTTCGATCCGGAGGTTCACCTGCGTGCCCATCGCGTTGAAGCTGAGGTCGCTCATGATGCGCGTGTGGTCGGTGCTGCTGAAGTTGTGGAACCGGCCGACGAGGACTGCAGGGCGGAGCTGCTTGAGTCGCTTGCGCTTGTGGTTGAGCTCTGCGTGTCCGACGTGCTGGTGTCGTCGTCGTCCGGTTCACTTGTGTCTTCGCTCTCGTAGCTGCTGGTGGTCGTCGACTGCGTGCTCGGTGTGCTTGTGGTCGCGACGGAAGTCCCGGAGGAGGAGGGATCCAGGCCCGCCGTGAGGCGGAATGACAGCAGCGTGAAGACGAGTGCGAATAGAGCGAAAGAGCTCAGCGCCACGCGGCGTCGGCTTCGCGCACGAACCAGCTTCCGATTGATTCGTGCCGCTTCGGCCTTTGCGTTGTGTGTGTTCGCTTTTTCGTTCATGCCGGGATATTCGCCCCGGCGCGTTACAGCGAACCGATATTTGACTGGGAGTTCCCTGAGACGTCAGGTGGTCGCAGGCTCGCCCGCGGGAGCGGGCGCGCTCGGGCCCTCGGACAACCCGAAGCGCTCGTAGATCCGCTTCATCCAGCGCGGCGCCCACCAGTTGTACTCGCCGAGCATCGCCATCAGCGCCGGCACGAGCAGCGCGCGGATCAGCGTCGCATCGATCGCGACGGCGAGCGCCGTACCGATGCCGAGCTGCTTGATGAAGACGATCCCGGAAAGGCTGAACGCTCCGATCGCCACGCAGAAGAGCAGCGCCGCCGACGTGATCACGCGGCCGGTCTTGGCGACGCCCTGGGCGACCGACTCGTGGTTGTCCAAGCCGTGGTCGCGCAGCTCCTTGATCCGCCCGAGCAGGAAGACGCCGTAGTCGGTCGCGAGCGCGAAGGCGATCACGAAGAGCAGCACCGGCTGGGTCATCTCAAGCGCATTCTGCGAGGTGTAGCCGAGCAGTCCCTCGAGGTGTCCCTCGCCGAAGATCCAGGTGAGGATCCCGAAGGTTGCGGCGAGCGTGAAGATGTTCATGATGAAGGTCTTCAGCGGCAGCACGACAGAGCCGGTCATCAGAAAGAGGACGACGAACGTGATCCCCAGGATCAGCAGCAGCGCGAGCGGCACGCGATCGAGGATCGTCGCGCGCTGATCGACGAAGACCGCCGAGTTGCCACCGACCTTGATCGGGGCAGCAGCCTTGAGCGCGCGGATGTCGGCGACGGCATCGAGCGCGGTGGCGTCATAGAAGAGTTGCCTGGTGTAGACGTCGAACGACCAGGTGTTCCTGCCCAGGTAGGCCGGCGGCGACGCGCCGTTCACACCGTCGACCGCGAGTACCTGTCGGCGCAGGGCGGTGACCTTGTCGGCGTCGGTCTGCGGGGCGTCTGCCGCGATGAAGATCGTCGAGGACTGGCCCTTGGGGAAATCGTTGGCCTGCGCCACTTGCACGATGTGCGCCGAGTTGTCCTGCGGGAGCACGGTCGCGTCCACCGACGTGAAGTCGACGTTGCGCAGCGGCATCGAGAGCACGACGATCAGCACGGTCACGCCGAGCGCGACGATCAGCGGGCGCTTCATCACGCCGCTGGCCAGGCGGTACCACCGCTCCGTGCTGTGCTCGACTGGCTTGCGGGCGATCGAGAAGCGATCGAGGTTGCGGCCCAGCAGGAAGAGCACGGCGGGGAGGACCGTCAGCGAGACGACCGCCGAGGCGATCGCGACCGTCGCGCCGGCGAACGCCATCGAGTAGAGGAACTTCAGCGGGAAGATCCCGAGCACGAGAATCGAGCCCGCGACCGTGAGTGAGGAGAAGACGATTGTGCGGCCGGCCGTGTTGAGCGTGGTGACGAGCGCCTGGGGTGGTTCGGAGCCCGCGGCGAGCTCCTCCCGATATCTGGTGATCGTGAGCAGGGCGTAGTCGATCGCCAGACCGAGTCCGAGTCCGGTCGTGAGGTTCAGTGCGAAGACCGAGAGGCTGGTGATCTCGTTGTAGCCGCTGACCATCGCCATCGTCAGGGGGATCGTGATCGCTCCGACGAGCAACGGGAGCGCCGCGGCGATCAGGCTGCGGAAGACGAAGAGCGAGATCAGAAAGAGCAGCGGGAAGGCGATCAACTCGGACCGGGCGAGGTCCTTGCTGACGGTCTGACTGACCTCGTGCTGCGCGACGAGACCGCCGCCGAGCTGCACCTGTTTGTCGCCCTCGAACGCCGCGACGGCGTCTGCTGCGGCGTCGGAATCTTCGGAGTCCGGCTCCATCCGGGTGATCGCGACCGCCTGGGTGCCGTCCTTGGAGATCGCGAGACGCGCCTGGTCGGGCGACGCGTTCTTCGCGAAGGGAGTGCTGACGGCTTTGACGCCCTCAATCCCGCCAAGCTTCTTTGCGGTGGCGGCCACCAGCGCGCGACCGGCGGGCGTATCGATCTGCTTGCCGTCCGGCGCGGTGACCAGCGCGACGATCCGCTCGGCGGGATCAAAACCAGCCGCTGCCGCGACCGCGTCGACGGCCTTCGCCGATTCGGCCTTCTTGTTGTCAAAGCCCTGGGCGGCGAGCTTCTCGGGGAGGCCGTTGCTGAGCACGAGGCTGATCGCGGAGACGAGCGCGGCGATCAGCAGAATGCGCTTGGGCCGGTTGGTTGAGATGCGAGCGAGCGTGGAGAGCATGGGGGTGACTCCTTATTGGTCTTCTACAGCTTTGATCGCCCGGTCACACCAGTCGATCACGTATTGATGAAGCCCGAGCCCGTAGTCAAGGACCAGCTCTGGCATCTGGGAGATGGTCTCACGCGTCATCGCGTGTACGGCCTGAAGGGTCTCGTAGCTTTCGACCCGCGCCGCGCGCAGCTCCTTCAACTTGGCGAGGCGTTCGGCCTTGCCGAGGTCGCCGGAGAAGAAGACCCGCAGGATCCCCTGGTCGCGCATCTCGAGTCGGGTCTCGGACTGCATCAGCCAGGCGCGCAACTCGTCGTGTCCCGCCTTGCTGATCGTGTACTCGGTGCGCGCGCGACCGCCGGTGGCATTGGCGACGCCCTCGATCAGGCCGGCGTTCTCGAGTTTCTTGAGTTCCGGATAGATCTGACCGAAACTCGCGGCAAAGAAGAAGCGGACCGAGTTGTCGACCCACTGCTTGATGTCGTATCCGCTGAGTGGCTCTTCGGACTTGGCGAGGAAGCCGAGGATCACGTAAGCGACGTTGGAGTACTTCGGCTTGGCGTTCTGGGCCATGCCGGCCAATATACCAGAAAGATATATCTTTGCGCTACATATGCGCGGACAAAAAAGAGGCCGGACCTTTTGGGTCCGACCTCTGAAAATGAGCCCCCGACCGACTTCAGCCTATGAAGCCGGAAGCAGTGGGCCGAGCGCGAGGGATCACCTCGCGGCCTGGGAATCGTATACCCGCTGGATGCGGAATGCGGACTCGTTACTTCGAGTCAGACTGACCTGATTGCCCCTGCTGGTTCTGGGGGCCATTGCCCTGTCCCTGGCCCTGCATCCCCGGACCGCCGGGTCCGCGCTGCTGGAACTGGCCGCCGCCCTGCTGGCCGGGGCCGCCCTGCATGCCGCCGCCCTGCATCATCGCCGGGGGACCGCCGCGGAATTCGCCGCGCCCGCGCTGGTCGTCGTCGCCGACGAGCGCTGCGCCGGCAAGAGCCACCACGGCTCCGACCACGGCTGCGCCGCCGATCACGGTGTTGCGCTTGAACTTGTCCAGCGCCCAGCCGGGAGCGGGGTCAGGATTGGTCGTCTGCGTGGGTACCTCAGGTGCCGTGACGGTCGGCTGTTCGACGGTCGCTTCGGGCGTGGGCTCAGTTGGGGTGTTTTCGTTCATGTTCAGAGAATCGCTGCCGCGCCCGAGAAAACCATTGGACGAAGCTGAGAATTGGCTGAGCCTTACGAGGCTCCGCTGGTCGGGGGCGCGGACTGGTTCTGAGGCAGCTGCGGCTGCTGCCATCCACCGTCGTCATCTTCACCCTCGTCGTCGTCCTGCCACTCCCACCCCTCGTCGTCATCCTCGCGAGGCTGCGCGGTTTCACTCTGGGCGGAAAGCGAGTCCTGTCGGAGCGACGGGTCGCTTCCCGTGACGTACTGGAACGAGAGCAGCGCGAAGACGATGCCGAACATCGCGAGGCCGAAGACAATCGTGTTCTTGCGCGCCTTCTTGCGCGCCGCTTCTTCTCGTGCGCGCACGGCGTCGGCCTTTGCGGCCGGGTCAGTTTGATCATTCATGCGCTCAGGATGCCGCGGCATCTTGTGGGCGACCTCGTAGAACGCTGGGAGCTTCCTGAGTCTTCCTGGCCTTCTGCGTGCGCCCGACCGAACTCATCCGCACCAGGAACATCACTGCGACCAATCCGGCTGATGCGAGCAGCGGGTAGTTGAACCAGGCACTGCCGGCATCGGTGCCCGCGCCGAGCGCGTGACCGACTGCGAGCGCGTAGGCGGCGATCGTCCAGCGGTGCATCTTCTTCCAGGTGTTCACGCCGATGCGTCCGCGGATGTAGAACGACAGTCCGAGCGCCAGCGCGACGTAGCCGCCGATGATCCCGAGCCCGACGTAGAACGAGCGGTAGTCGATCGTGAACGGGATCGCGAGTTGCGAGATCGTCGGGTGCAGAAAACCGTCGCCGAGCAGGGTGACGCCGTGGACTCCGATCGCGACGAGCGCCGCGATCGAGGTCATCTCGTGGGTCTGCAGAAGTTGTTTGATCGCAAGGGCGCCCTTGCCGGGGCGGCCCATCACGCGCTGCATCAGCTTGCCGCCCATCATCAGCCCGACCAGCACCGTGTAGGTCAGGAGGATGATCGCGACGATGCCGGAAGCGCGGCTGGCGAGCCACCAGAGATGTTGGGTCGGATCTACAACGGCGGTCATGCGTGCACCTCGGTTCGGGTTGGGTTGAGTTCGGTCACCGTGCCGTCGAATTCGACGATCACGCCCCCATGTGGTGTGAGCAGTTCGCGAGCGGTTGTCGGTCCTGTGAGCAGTGCGAGCTTTGCGATCGACTCCGCGGCGAGCGCGGTGGGGCCGATCGCGGTCGCCGAAGCGACTCCGGTCCAGGCCGGCATGCCGGTTCCCGGATCGATCAAGTGGTGGGCGAAGCCGTCATCGGTACGCCAGATGCGGTTTCCGATGCCAGAGGTCGCGATCCCGCCGGCGCGCAGCTCCACCGAGAGCGGCTCGGGCGTCTGCGGCACGGTGTCGATCTGAATCACGTAGGGATCGCTCGACTCGTCGAGCGTGCCGACGCGCATGTCGCCGCCACAGTCGACGATGTAGCCGGTTCCGGGCTCAAGCAGGTTCGACCAGATCGCTGCGACCTGATCGGCCGCGAGGCCTTTGCCGCATCCGCCGCTGTCGAGCCTCAGGCCGGGTGTGCGGGTGACGGTGAGTGCATCCATGTCAACGGAGAACTCGCGCCAGCGCTCGGCGGTGTCGGGGCTGGCGGGCGTGGGCGCCGGGCACTGCTCGAGCGCCTCGCTCAGCGGGGCGCCCTTCATCCCGGCGCGCGTCTGGCGGTAGCCGAGATCCTCGACATCCTCGATCAGCGTCGGGTCGATCAGTCCGTTGGTCTCGTGGGCGATCTCGATCGCCGCCGCAACGAAACGCGCCATCAGCGATGAGACTTCGACGGTCTCGCGCGGGTCGGCGTTCAGGGCGCAGAGTTCGCTCTCCGGCTTGAAGCGCGAGAGGCGCTGATCGAAGGCGCGGATGAACGTCTCACCGGCGCGGAAGGCGGCCTGCGCCCGACGGCCCGCCGCGCGATCGACCCAGAAGCTGATCCTGGTGCCCATCGCGTCGAACGAGCGGTACTCGTACTGGCCGGTGTTCTGACTCATGAGGCGCTTGTGCTGGGGGCCGGGGCGGGTGCCGGAGCCGGAGCCGGCGCGGACTGAGCCGGGGCCGGCGCGCTGTATGACGGGGATGATGTCGCCGGGGCCGAGTAGCTCGAGCCCGATCCCGCTCCCGACCCGCTGCTGGCGACGCTTGCGCTGCTGACGGTCTTCGGCGGGAGTGCCGGTCGGTCGCGCACGATCCTGATGATCTTGCGATTCACGATCAGCTTGCGCTTGACGACCTGCTGCTGGCCGGCCTGCGCGATCGGCGAGCCGATCACCGGGTCAACGCCGACTTCCAGTCGCCATGCGAGGAAGGCCAGGACGATCAGGAAGACCGCGATTGTCGCCGCTGCGACGTTGGCGGCGTGCTGTGAGCGCGCGGTGTCAGTCGTCTTCTTCATGCTCGCCACCGTCATCGTCACCGTGCTCGCTCTCGTGCTCGTTCTCCTCCTCGCCGTGTGAGCCGGTACCGCTCGGTGCGGTGGTCGGGCGCGGCGACGAGTTGTTGGACCGCGCGTCGTCGTCAGATGACGACTCGCTTGATCCGGAGCTGCCGGAGCCGGAGTTGTAAGTGCTTGTGCCACTCGAAGTCGATGAGACCCGGCGTGTTGCGACCGCGCTCGACGTCGCTGCTGCCTTTGGCGCGCGGCGATGCTTGCGGCGATGCTTTGTCACGACCTTCGTGCGCTGTTCGACGATGGTCTCGACCGACGGGCCGGCGGCTGCCTCCTGTGATGCGCTTGCCGACTGCGGGGTTGGTCGCAGTCCGGATGCGATCACAGCGAGTGCTGCAACTGCGGTCACTGCTACTGCTGCAAATGTCTTTCGTGTCATCAAAACCCCTCCTCGTGGAGCTCCATAAATCGCTTGACTGCACCATGGCGGGCGCGCACCCAAGGGATCGGCAAGCGGGTCCAAAGCGACGGTCAAGCCTTGGTAAAGCTTTGGCAAAGATCGGCGAGTGCAGGGGATTTGTGGTCCTAAGATGGCTTCTATGGAGGCCGCAACACGAATCCTCGTTGTCGAGGACGAGGCCTCGATCTCTGAGCCGCTCAGCAGC
>JAEMSX010000099.1 GCA_016462645.1 Thermoleophilaceae bacterium | reverse complement strand
ACGTCATGGGCTCCAAGCACCTCGGCATCGACTTCAACTTCGCCTGGCCGACCGCTGAAGTTGCGGTCATGGGTCCCGAGGGCGCGGTCAACATCATCTACCGCAAGGACATCGCCGCGTCACCGACGCCCGATGAACGTCGCCAGAAGCTGATGGATGACTACAAGGCGCGCTTCGCCAACCCGTACAGCGCAGCCGAGCGCGGCTACATCGACGACGTCATTGTCCCGCACGAGACGCGTCCGAAGCTGATCCGCGCACTGGAGATCCTCCAGAACAAGCGCGTTGAGCGTCCGAAGCGCAAGCACGGCAACATTCCGCTGTAGACACTTCGGCCGGTTTGTCGATCCGTCGGACCGTTCAGTGGTCGGTCCGCGCGAGCAGCTGGCAAAGGACACCGCCGGCCGCAACGACAGCGGACTCGTGATCCCGGACGGGTCAGGCAGCTTGTTCCAGTGGATTGACGCTCCGCTGCCACAGCGGGACGGATCGTCGGTGCCGCCGACGCCTTCGAGCTTGTCTCGTCAAGCCGCCGCGGCGTTCACCCTCCCGCCGCGTGTACAACTGCGCGGCGGGAAGATTGGACATTGATTGGATCATCGGCGGCGTGATCTCGATAGCTTGGGGATTCACCGTCACTGACCCGCACAGACCCGCACAGGAGGAGCCGCCATGACCGAGTTCGCCGAAAACTTCGACATCGAAGCCGACGACATGATGGACGGCATCCTGTCCGAATCAAGCGACGCGATGAGCCCGACGCTCACGCCGTTCGTGAGTCTCGGATCGTCAGATGCTCCCCTGCTGGATGGTCCGACCACGCAGCACCAGGCCGCGGCGAAGGATCTCTTCCAGTCGTTCGACGACGGGACGCCCTCGGTTGACCGCATGAAGCGGGCCGGGCTGCACTACGAAGAAGACTTCGAGCTCTAGCCGCTACCAGAGCGAGCTCGTGTCGCTGCCGCCGACGCCTTCTTGAAGCGCGGCGCGCAACCAACCTGACACAACTTCGTCGGCCTCGGACGGCGGGGTCGACGTGTCGCTCAAAAAGCGCTCCACAGCGGCGATCAGTGCTGCGGCGTCCTCGGGTGAGGGGTCGGGTTTGAGCGTGTAATCAGGCATGCATTCGCAGGTTATCCAAATAGCTGCACACAGGCACTTGAATCTCGCTATCCTGTAAATACCCTAAAACCAGTCAGATAGGTCGGATTTAGGGTCCAGTTTCAGCAAGTCACCCACTTGACCTCAGGAGCACGACCCCAGCATGCAGCTGACGCACGAATCAGGAACGAAGACGCACAAGAACGGAACCGTCGAGAACCCAGAGGTTTTCGAGAACGTTCCGGGCCACGTGATCCCGATCATCGCCCAGGAATTCGAGGACTTCGAGAGCGAAGCTGACAAGTTCCTCGACGGCAACATCGAGGAGTCGCAGTACATCGGCTTCCGCCTCAAGCAAGGCGTTTACGGCCAGCGCCAGCCGGGGGTCAACATGACCCGCGTCAAGCTCCCCTTCGGCGGCATCACCGCAGACCAGATGGACGCTTTCGGCGACGTCTCCGAGTCGCACGCCCCACTGAAGAAGGCGCACATCACCACGCGCCAGGCAGTGCAGATCCACCACATTCCGCTGGCAAAGATGCACGAGGTGCTGCGCCACATCAGCATCAGCGGCCTGTCCAGCCGCGAGGGCTGCGGCAACACCGTCCGCAACGTCACCGGCGACCCGTTCGCCGGCATCCTCGAAGGTGAAGTCTTCGACCCGTCACCGTGGGCCGGCGCGTTCGTCCGCTACTGGGTCCGCAACGAGCTCACGCAGCTGCTCCCGCGTAAGTGCAAGGTCGCCTTTTCCGGATACGCCGACAACCGCGCGCTCACAGACATCCACGACATCGCCTTCGAGGCGAAGATCAACGACGAGGGCGAGCCCGGCTTCCGCATGCTTGTCGGCGGCGGCACCTCGATCTTCCCGCGCCTCGCCCCCGAGCTCTTCGAGTGGGTCTCCTTCGACGAGTACCTCAAGGTCTCCGAAGCAGTGCTCCGCATCTTCGACCGCTGCGACGAGCTGCGCGTGAACCGCGCCCGCGCCCGCATCAAGGTCTACATCGACCGCATCGGAATGGACGCCTTCCGCGAGGAAGTCCTCGAAGAGATGAAGCAGGACTGGGCACTCGAAGGCGACTTCAACCCCGAGCCGCTCCTGTTCGTGCCCGACGAGGAAGGCGCAGCACCCTCGGTCAGCACCGAGTACGCGCAGCCGACCGATGAAGACCGCGCTGAGTTCGAGGCCTTCACCGAGCACAACGTCTTCGAGCAGAAGCAGGCCGGATACAGCGCCGTGATGCTCAAGGTCTACCGCGGCGATCTCTCCCCCGAGCAGTGGCACGGGGTCGCGGACATCACGCGCAAGTACTCAAGCGGTTTCGCCCGCACGACCGTCACCCAGAACCTCGTGCTGCGCTTTGTTCCGACTGACGCCGTCTACGAGGTCTGGAGCGCGCTCAAGGAACTCGGCCTCGGAGACCCGGGCGCCGACACGATCCAGGACGTCGTCTCGTGCCCCGGCACCGACAGCTGCAAGCTCGGCATCACCGCCTCGATGGGGCTGAACGCCGCCGTGCACGACCGCCTCAAGTCGATGAACATCACCGACCCGCTCACGAAGAAGACCGTGATCCGCATGAGTGGTTGCCCGAACGGTTGCTCACAGCATCACATCGCGTCGATCGGCTTCAACGGAGCCTCGATGAAGTTCGACGGCCAGCAAGTCCCGGCATACATCGTGCAGGTCGGCGGCCGCGGCGCGAACGGCAAGGTCAATTTCGGAACGCGCCTGAAGGTGCGTATCCCCGCCAAGCGCGCGCCGGAAGCGGTCGAGCGCTGGCTGCGCCTTTACGAATCAGACCGTGTAGAAGGCGAAGAGTTCTCAGACTTCGTCGACCGCGTCGGAGCAGTGCCCTTCGAGGACGCAGCGCGCGACCTCACTCTGCCCGTCGAAGTGACTGAAGACAAGGACACGTTCGTCGACTGGCAGCGCAGTGGGCTGTTCAAGGTCGAGCGTGGCGAAGGAGAGTGCGCAGTATGAACCCAGCAGACGCAATCGCGCTGCCGATTCAGGTTGAGGCTGAGGAAGTCATCGAGGAGGCGACCACGCCCCTGTTCGATCCCGCAGAACTCGCAATCCCGGGCAACCCGTCAATCGACCTCGACATGGGCAAGGCCGAGGACATCCTGCGCTACGCCGTCGACCAGTTCGGTGGACGCCTGGTGCAGGCCAGCTCCTTCCAGAAGGAAGCTTCTGTGATCCTCGACATGTTGATGAAGATCAACCCCGAGGCACGCCTCTTCACGATCGACAACGGAAACCTCTTCCCGGAGACCCTCGAGGTCTGGCGCGAGATCGAGCAGCGCTATGACACGAAGATCGAGGTCTACCGCTCGCTCGAGTTCGCCCCGCAGACGATCCGCGAGCAGGCCACGACCGACAACGCATGGGCCGGCGCACCAGAAGACTGCTGCGGCCCGTACAAAGTCGCCGCGCTGCAGTCGGCGCTGCTTGGCGTTGACGCCTGGATCACAGGGCTGCGCCGCGAGCAGTCCCACACCCGCGGGGAGACCCGCAAGGTCCAGTGGGACACAAAGAACAACCTCTGGAAGATCTGCCCGCTGGCGGATTGGACCGAGCGCGATGTCTGGAACTACATCTTCGAAAACGACGTGCCCTACAACAAGTTGCACGACCAGGGCTACTCGTCGATCGGCTGCACCAACTGCACCGTTCCCGGTGAGGGCCGTGAAGGGCGTTGGGCCGGCAGCGACAAGACCGAGTGCGGCCTTCACGGCTAAACACCGCACACCATCACACACCCAAAGCAAGAAAAGGAATCACCCTTGGCTTCATCAGACCAAAAAGGCTTCGTCCTCTGGTTCACCGGACTCTCCGGCGCCGGAAAGACCACCATCGCAGACATCGTCGAGGAGCGCTTGAAGGCCCGCGGCTCAAAGATCGAAGTGCTCGACGGCGACATCGTCCGCACCAACCTCAGCAAGGGCCTCGGCTTCTCGCGCGAGGACCGCGACACCAACATCGCGCGCATCGCGTTCGTCGCGGACCTGCTGGCACGCAACGACGTCCCGGTGATCACCGCTGCAATCTCGCCCTACGCCGCCACGCGCGACGCCGCTCGCGAGCTGATCGGTGACGACAAGTTCATCGAGATCCACGTCGCCACTTCGCTTGAGGACTG
>JAEMSX010000098.1 GCA_016462645.1 Thermoleophilaceae bacterium | reverse complement strand
CCATCACGATCATCGACGTCGCAACCGCTGTCAACGTGGTTTTGGCCTTGTCGAGCGCCTCGCCGGAGAGCTTGCCCTCGATGACCTCCTCGGCGCGCGGGCGCCAGGTTCCGTGCAGCGCGCCCATGAACCCGATGCCGAGCAGCAGCGCGCCGATCACCCAGCCCTGCAACAACTTGATGTCGGCGTCGATCAACTGGTAGGCACCCGTCAGCAGCACCAGTCCGAAGAACGGTCCGGCGAGTTTGGCCAGCGGCAGCGCCTTCTCGAGCAGCCCGTCCTGATTGCGCGACATGATCGAGAGGATCGTGATCCCCACGGTGATCAGGATCAGCGCGAGGCCGGCAATCTGGTGGATTCCCAGGCTGATGTCGTACAGCGAAGCCAGCGGTGTATTCATGAAATCAGTCTAAGGAGAGCGCAGACAGCCCCGTGGCCACGGCGTCGCGCTTGGCCTCCCAGGCCGCCGGCGAGGTGCCGCTGAGCTTTCCGTGGGCGACAAGCACAAGCGATCCGCCGGGGATCTCGAGGATCCGCAGCTTCAACACGTCCGCGCTACCGAGCTCGTCCACGGTCTCGACGTCGAGCGAATGGTGCTCGGGGTCAGAGTGGACGTAGAGGTCGTACTTCTCGCGTGCGGGGCCCGTGGCCGTGAAGCGGTCGTCGTCGGCGACGATCGACGCGATCCAGCCGGGGAATACCCCCGGCCAATTCTCGAGATCGCGCAGCATCTCCCAGACTTCCGCGGCGTTCGCAGGCACGAAGCCGGTTGCGACGGCGTGGTTGTCCGGAAGATTGGCCATGTCGCCGAGCCTAGAAGGGCTGGGCGACCATCAGGAAGGTGATGACGATCATGCCGATTCCCATCATCGGGCCGATCGTGCCGAGCGTCTTCAGCTTCTTCTGAGCCTGCTCCGACGGCGGACCCGGTTCGGTCTTTCCCTCAAGTTCTGCAAGCACTGACTTGGTCGCCGGGTAGAGCACGAAGATCGAGGCGATCGTCATCAGGGCGTAGATCGCGACGCTGATCGAGAGCCAGAGATCGTCGCCGGAGAACCCGCCGTCTGACGACTGGTAGATCCCGGTTCCCCAGACCACGAGCACGCCGGGGAAGATCAGCGTCTCGTAGATCTTCTTGTTCACCTTGAGCGCGAACACGGCGTGCTGGGGATTGGACTTGGCCATCGGGCCGATCACGCTGAATGCGCCGGAGGGAGCTATGAACGAAACGACGAAGACGACGTGGATCGCCGTCGAGAGTGTGTACATCGTGATTGCAGTGAGCATGCTCAGGCTGTTCGATCAGGCGAGGGGGATTCCTACAAGTCTTCCTGGTACTCGCCCCACTCGTCGCGCAGCACACCGCAGACCTCACCGATCGAGGCGCCGGCCTTCAGCGCTTCGCGCATCGGGTGCATGATGTTGCCGCTGCCGCGAGCAGTCTCGAGCATCGCCGCGAGTTTCGCGTCCACGTCCGCCTGGTCGCGCGAAGCCTTGAAGGTCTTCAGGCGCGCGACCTGGTCCACCTCGGTCTGCGGGTCAACCTTCAGGAAGTCCTCGTGCGGGACCTCGTTCTCGTCGACGTACTTGTTCACGCCGACGACGATGTCCTGGCCGATCTCGTAGCGCTTGTAGTACCCGAACGCGCTCTCCTCGATCTCGTTCTTGATGAAGCTGAGCGCCTCGGTCGATCCGCCGAGTTCGTCGACCTTCTCGATCAGGCCGCGGGCACCCTGTTCGATCTCATCGGTCAGCGCCTCAACGAAGTAGCTGCCGGCGAAAGGATCAACTGTGTCGGTGACGCCGCTCTCTTCAGCGACGATCTGCTGCGTTCGCAGCGCGATCTTGGCGGCGCGCTCCGTCGGGAGCGCGAGGGCCTCGTCGTAACCATTCGTGTGCAGCGACTGGGTGCCGCCGGCAGCTGCGGCGAATGCCTGGAGCGCGACGCGCACGATGTTGTTCTCGGGCTGCTGGGCCGTCAGCGTCACGCCGCCGGTCTGCGTGTGAAAGCGCAGCATCCAGCTCTTCTCGTTCTTGGCGCCGAAGCGGTTCTTCATCACGTCCGACCAGATCTTGCGGGCGGCGCGGAACTTCGCGACCTCCTGGAAGACGTTGTTGTGGCCGTTGAAGAAGAAGGCGAGGCGCGGGGCGAAGGCGTCGATGTCGAGGCCCGCGTCCAGCGCCGCCTGGACGTAGGCGATTCCGTTGGCCAGCGTGAAGCCGACCTCCTGAACCGCGCTGCAGCCCTTTTCACGGATGTGGTACCCGGAGATGCTGATCGTGTTCCACTTCGGGACGTTGTCCTTGCAGTAGGCGAAGAGGTCCGTGGTCATGCGCATCGAGGGCTGCGCGGGATAGATGAAGTTGCCTCGCGCGATGAATTCCTTGAGGATGTCGTTCTGCACCGTGCCGCGCAGCTTGTCGGAACTGACGCCCTGTTCTTCTGCCACCAGTTCGTAGAGCAGGAGCAGCACGGACGCCGGCGCGTTGATCGTCATCGACGTGGAGACCTGGTCGAGCGGGATGCCGTTGAACACGGCGCGCATGTCCTCGATCGTGTCGATCGCCACTCCGGTGCGGCCCACCTCGCCCTCGCAGAGCGGGTCGTCTGAGTCGCGGCCGAGCTGGGTGGGGAGATCGAAGGCCATCGAGAGCCCGGTCGAGCCGTTCTCGAGCAGGTACTTGAAGCGGCCGTTGGTCTCGGCCGCGGTCGCGAAGCCGGCGTACTGGCGCATCGTCCAGAAGCGCGAGCGGTACATCTCACCGTGCACGCCGCGCGTGAACGGGAACTCGCCCGGGGTGCCGAGGCTCGCCGGAAGATCGAGGTGAGCGATGTCGCTCTCGTCGTAGACGATCTTTTCTTCGATCCCGCTGTCGGTGAAGCGGCGCGGATCGTCAGGGCCGACAATCGGGGCGATTGTCGGGTGTGTTTCGGAAGAAGAAGGGGTGGTGGACATGAGGCTGATCCTAGTGAGGGCGCTGTGCGTGGCTCAGACGCATGCGGCCTCTGGACTTTTCACCCACGAGAATTTTTCGTCCAACCTGGACGAATGTTCGATGTCAGGAGGCATTTACGGCCGAATCCGGCCGCTGGCGCGCCTAGGGCGCGCTGGCCCCCGCGCAGTCGATCGGCGGTGAGATGCGCGTTTCGACGACTACCGGGAGGGTGCCCTTGTCGAGCACGAAGGTGCGTTGGTTCGCTCGCGATCCACCTGGTTCGACGCGGCGGGCGAACCGTGGGGCCAGCGCCATCGTTGCCTGCTGCTGGGCCGTGGCGGGTGCATAGGTCACGACGTCGATCGTGACGTCGCCGCTCTCGCGAATCTTGGTGAAGGCGAAGCATCCCTGCGGCGTGTTGATGGTCTCCGAGACGATGGTGCTCTGGTCAATGTCGATCCCTGATTTCGCGGCGGTGGTGCTGAGGTAGGCGCGCGCGCCGGCTTCGGTCTGACCGAGTCGCCATGACGTGTAGAAGAACGGACCGAGCACGAGCACGACGGCCGGGATCAACATCAGCCAGCCCCAGTTGGGACCCATGTTGCGCGCGATGAAGACGATCACCCAGCCGATCAGGATCGAGACCAGGGCCGGAACGAACGTGCCCGGCGAGGCGCCCTCGCCGGCGCTCGAGAAGATGTTTCCGAACGAGATCGCGGCTGAGACAAAGAGGCAGAAGAAGGTCCACGAGACGCCGTACGTGAGCACCTTGCGGTCGCGGTCCATCTGCGGCGTGCCGTCGCGCTCGTCGATCGTCTGCTTCCGTTTGCGCTGGCCCGAACCCGCATTGTCATCGGCTTCGTCGTGGTCGTCGAGGCTCGTGCGCTGACGTACTCGGGTGCCCGCCGGGGTCGCCGGCGCGAGCTTCGGGAGCGATGCGGCGGGCGCGAGCCTGGGCTCGGGTGCGCTCGGCGCCTCGGGCTCCACGAAGGGGTCGATCTCGGTGAACCCGAACTCGCTCGGTTGGGCCGATGGCGCCGGCTGAGGCTCGGGCGTGGCGGCGTTGGCCTTGTTGCCGTTGCCATTTGAGATCGGGGTGGGCGCAGGCGGATCGCCGTAGACGTCAAGGCCGAGCCGCGCGCGCTGGGCGGGCGTGAGTTCGCCCGAGCTGTTGACCGGCAGCCCGGCTGCGGGCGCGTCCGCGGACGGCGGCGCGTCGTCCGCCGGAAGCGGGAGCGCGGAGATCGGCAGCGGGGCGCGGCCGCCGTTGTTGCGTTTGCGCGGAGAGTTCGCGGCCATCAGGATTGCACCGAGGGCGGCCTCTCAGCGCGCGGAAGCTTTGGCGTTACAGTTGGATTCATCATGTCTGTCTGTCTAGTTACCGGCGGTGCCGGCTTTCTCGGATCTCACCTTTGCGACGCGCTCCTAGAGCGCGGAAATCGCGTCGTCTGCGT
>JAEMSX010000037.1 GCA_016462645.1 Thermoleophilaceae bacterium | reverse complement strand
GAGATCACGTTGAAGGCGATCTGGTGCGGGTAGCTGTGCGGAGCCGGCGGGTTCTTGTCGTTCACGATCGCCTCAGTCTCTGCGCGCAACTCGTCGATCGCGGCCTTGCCGGTTCCGGATACCGACTGCATTGTGGTGACCACGACGCGCTGCAGCGCGGCGGCCTCGTGCAGGGCCTTCAACGGCACGACCATCTGCATCGTGGAGCAGTTCGGGTTGGAGATGATCCGCTTGGAACCCGGCTCCTTGACTGCGTCGAGCGCGTCGGGATTGACTTCGGCAACGACCAGGGGGACGTCGTCGAACATCCGCCAGTGGGAGGAGTTGTCGACCACGATCGCGCCGGCCGCGGCGAACTTCGGAGCCCATTCGGCGGAGGTGCTGCCGCCTGCTGAGAAGATCGCGATGTCGAATCCGTCGAGGTTCTCCTCAGCGAGTTCGACGACGGTCACCTGCTCGCCACCGATCGGCACGGTCTTGCCGGCCGAGCGCGCTGAGGCCATCGGCACAATCTCGCTCGCGGGGAACCCACGCTCAACGAGTATGCGGAGCATTTCTGTTCCAACGACTCCTGTGGCGCCTACGACGGCGATTCGATAGCTACTCATCACGGAGCGACTGGCCTGAAGTTGCCAGTGGCCTGTTCCTCGGCAACGCCAAGGTCAAAAGCCTCATGCAGCGCGCGCACGGCGTCGGGGACGCGGTCGCCGTCGATCACGCAGGAAATCTTGATCGGGGAAGTGGAGATCATCTGGATGTTGATCCCCTCTTCGCCGAGCACCGTGAACACCTTGGCGGCGACTCCCGGGTGTGAGCGCATGCCCGCGCCGATCACGGAGACCTTGCCCATTGAAGAGTCGTTCTCGATCGCTTCGAACTCGCCCATCTCATCCAGCGTGTCGAGCGCAACGGCGAGATCGTCCTTGGGCACGGTGAAGGTCATCTCTGCCGGGTGCTCGGACCCGAGCGGCTCGTTCTGGATGATCATGTCCACGTTGATGCTCGCTGCGGCAAGCTTGGTGAAGAGGTCGCCGGCGACGCCGGGACGGTCTGGAACACCGCGCACGGTCACACGCGCCTCATCGGTCGCATGGGTGACTGCTGTGACTAGTGGTTGCTCCATCGTTTCCTCCTCAGAGACGACCATCGTACCTGTGCCATCGTGAAAGCTGGACCTGCAGTGGATGCGCACGCCGTGGTTTCGCGCGTACTCGATCGAGCGCAGCTGCAGCACTCCGGCGCCCGACGCGCTCATTTCCAGAACCTCTTCAAAACTGACGACCGGCAGCATGCGCGCGTTGGGCACGATGCGCGGGTCGGCGTTGTAGACGCCGTCGACATCGGTGTAGATCTCGCAGACGTCGGCGCCGATTGCGGCTGCCACCGCGACTGCGGTCGTGTCGGATCCGCCGCGGCCGAGCGTGGTCACGTCCTTCGAATCAGTTGAAACGCCCTGGAAGCCGGCGACGAGCACGATCTTGTTGTCGGCCAGAGCTTCCTTGATGCGGTCGGCGCGGACATCGACGATGCGCGCCTTGGTGTGCGAAGTGTCGGTGAGGATTCCGGCCTGTGAGCCCGTGAGGCTGATCGCCTCCTGGCCCATGTCGTGGATCGCCATCGCGGCCAGCGCGCAGCTGATGCGCTCACCGGTGCTGAGCAGCATGTCCATTTCGCGCGCGACCGGGCGCTCGCTGATCTCGTTGGCCTGGGCGACCAGCTGGTCGGTTGTCTTGCCCTGCGCACTCAGGACCGCCACTACCTTGTTGCCCTTTTCGTGCGCTGCAACGATCCGCCTGGCGGCGTTCTTGATGCGATCTGTGTCGGCGACGGAAGTGCCGCCGAACTTCATGACGATGGTTTCGCTCACGACGGGCAGATTAGTTGCCGGTGACGCCGGTGCTGCCCTTCTTCTTGACGATCACGGTGCGGCCGTCAGAAAGCTTGTAGACCGTGCCGAGCTCTTCGCCGCGGCCGACGACCGTCGAGCCGGGCTCGACCTGGATCTGTTCGATCTTCTCGTCGGGCTTCGCCACGACCGAATCTTTCGGAACCGATTGCGACTGGCTGGTCTTGTTCTTCAGGACGTCCGGGGTCAGGTTGATCGAGCTGAGTGCGGCGAGCAGGAAGGCCACCGCCAGCACGATTCCGAGATCGAAAAGGTTGACGAGCCCGTCGAGCGGGTCGCCGCCCCGATCCTCGCGCGTTCGGGCGCGTGCTGTGACGCGCGCGCTCATGCTCCGATTGGTGTGACGCCGACAGCTTGCGCTGCGTGCATTGCGGGTGGCGCCGGGATGTCGTCGAGCGCGGCGGCGATGTACTCAACGTCAGAGAAGTCCTGCGCGTAGAGCCGGTCGCGCACGAGTGAGACGGCGAAGGCGATCATGCCGATCAGCAGTCCCGTGACGGTGACACTGAAGGCGACGCGCAGGTCGCTGGTCAGTCGCTGAATATTGCCGTCGGCGAGCGCGGCAAGCGCGGGGCTGAGCGGGATCAGCGTGCCCATCAGTCCGAGTGCTGGACCCATGCGTACGAGAATGCGGGTGCGCTCAAGGCGACGCAGCGACGCGTAGTCGTACTCCGCCAGTCGTTTGGCGATCCGATCCTCCGTGTTGGGGAGCCCACGCTGGAGGATCAGTGCGTCGAGCGCTCCGGCCATCTTCTCGTTGTAGGCGAGACCATGCACGACGTTCAGCGCCGATTGATTGTCCCCCGCGGCGAGGTAGGCGTGCACCTGGTCGATCGCATAGTCGAGGCGGTCGATCCCGCGCCCGCGACGCTTGTAGACCTCTGCAGCCAGTGCACCCAGCTCGACCAGCGCATAGAGCAACGCCAGCACCGTGAGTATCAGCACCGGATAGAGCAGCGCCTCGGCGATGTCAAATAGGAGGTTTTCGATCTTCATCGAGTTTTGAAAGTAGGTGATCCAGGAGCTTCGGGTAAATACCTAGCTCCGCGCTAGGGAATTAGGCTACCCTAATGAGCCTTCTCCCCATGAGATTCAACGCCAAATCATTTCCCGCCCTGCTCGCGCTGCTCGTCCTCGCTGCAGCTCTGGTGGCTGGCTCGGCCGGTGCAACGGGCTCAAAGAAGCGCGTCGTCGCGCTCACGCCGTTCAGCGCGAACACGCTTGCCGGCGTTGGCGTGAAGCCCGTCGCGATCGGCGCGATGGCGATCGGAAAGAAGGGCTACTCGCCGCGGCTCAAGGGCGTCAAGCAGCTTCCGCTGAGCCACCCGAACGGACCGAACATGGAACAGATCGCGCAGATCGATCCGGACACTGTCCTCACCTCGGCGGAGTGGCGCAAGGGCAGCCAGACAATGCGCGACCTCGCGATCAATGTTCGTGAGATGGACGCGACGACGGCGACTGCCGTCCCGGCGAAGATCCGTGCGATCGGTTACGCCTTCGGAAGCAAGAAGGCCACCGACAAGCTCGTCGCCCAGGCGAAGTCCGAATACGCCTTCGCGACCAAGGGGACGAAGAAGTCGCCACATCCGATCAAGCAGCGCCCCAAGGTCTTGATGGTGCTCGGAGTCGGGCGTTCGCCGTACGTCTTTCTCGGCAGCAGCTGGGGCGGCTCGATCGCCAAGGCGGCCGGCGCGAGCCTACTGGGCGGGGAGCTGCGCGGCAGCGGGGGCTTCGTCAAGGTCTCGGACGAGTATGTCGTCGCGCAGAACCCCGACGTGATCCTCGCCGTCCCGCACGGCAACGCCAAGGACCTCGCTGCGATCCGCGAGCACCTGCTCACGAATCCGGCATGGTCGACGACCAACGCAGTCAAGAACGGCAAGGTCTTCGCGACGATGGATGACGCACTGCTGCAGCCGAACATCGACGTCGGCGACACGATCAAGCGTGTTCGCATCGACTTTCTGAAGAACTGGTAGCCCTCGGCGATGGCACGTAAGTCGGCCGTGGTCGCCGCGCTGCTGGTTCTGCTCGTGATCTCCTTTTTGGCGGCGATCGGGTTCGGCGCTGTGCGGATCCCGGTCAGCAATGTCCTGAGCGCTCTCTTTGGCGGCGACTCGGCAACGGCCGTCGACAAGATCGTCCTCGACTTGCGGCTTCCGCGTGCCGTGGAAGCCGTGGTTGTAGGGGCCGCGCTCGGCGTGGCGGGAGCGCTGCTGCAGGGGGCCCTGAACAATCAACTCGCCTCGCCCGACATCGTCGGTGTCACCGGCGGCGCGGGATTCGGTGCCGTCCTGATTCTCGTGCTCTTTCCGGCGCAGGTCGCGCTGCTTCCGATCGGGGCCCTGATCTTCGGGCTGCTTGCTGCGGCCCTGGTGTTTGCGATCGCCTGGACCGGGACGAGCCGCGGGACGGTGACCAAGTTGATTCTCGGCGGCATCGCGATCGGCGCTCTGTTTGCTGCGGGAACGACGGCGATTCTGACGGCCTACCCGGACCGCGTTCCATCGGTTCTCTTCTTCATCGCGGGCGGGCTGACAAGCGACGGCTGGCACGATCTCAAATCGGTGCTTCCCTATTTCGTCGTCGGCTTCGTTGCCGCTGTCGGCCTGATCCGCCCCCTCGACAGACTTGCGCTGGGCGACGAAGTCGCGGCTTCGCTGGGTAGTCGCCCGCAGCTCATCCGGCTCGCGGCCGGGATCGCGGCGGCGCTGCTGGCTGCAGCGGCAGCGTCGCTCGCCGGCCTGCTCGCCTTCCTCGGTCTTGTGGTTCCGCACCTCGTTCGCATGGCGGCCGGAACGTCGAACAACACATACGTGATCCCCGTCTCCGCGCTCGGCGGCGCCACGCTGCTGCTGATCGGCGACACGATTGCCCGCGTGATCGCCGCCCCGACCGAGCTGCCGGTCGGACCGTTCATGGTGCTGCTCGGAGTTCCAATGTTCCTCTACCTGCTGCGCAAGGCGGACTAGATGCCGGTCGTGCTTGAAGCCAAGGAGGTCGGCGTTCAGATCGGGGCAACCACGATCGTTGAACACGCCAACCTCGAGCTCGCCGCGGGGCAGCTGATCGCAATCGTCGGGCCCAACGGCGCCGGCAAATCCACCTTCGTCCGCGCGCTTTCCGGGATCCAGAATGCCACCGGCACGATCGCCTGGAACGGCCGCCAACTCGCAGAGGTGCGCGGCCGTGAACTCGCGCTGATGCGCGCCTTCGTGCCCCAGCGGGCGCTTGTCCCGCCGGGCCTTACGGTGCGCGACGCGGTCACGATCGGACGCTCGGTGCATGTGCGGCCCTGGCAGCGGGCCGGAGATGAGGACCGCGCGGCGGTCGAGGCCGCGATCGAGCGCGTCGGCGTCGCGGAGTTCGCGGATCGACAACTGACGACGCTCTCCGGAGGCGAACTCCAACGGGTACAGGTGGCCGTTGCGCTGGCCCAGGACGCACCAGTGCTGGTCGCCGACGAGCCCACCAGCGCTCTGGACCTTGGCGCGACCGTGGCGATCGCCCGGCTCTTGCGCGGGCTCGCCGATGACGGCCTTGCGGTGCTGCTGGTTGTCCACGATCTGACACTCGCCGCCGCGATCGCTGACCGTGTCGTCGTGATGTCGGACGGCACGACAGTCGCATCCGGCACGCCGCGCGAGGTGCTCACGCGCGAGCGCATCTCCGCGGTCTGGGGCGTGGAGGCCTCGCTCGAGGTGTCCGAGGACGAACGCACCGCGCTTCACGTTTCGTGGTTGGACTGAAGACAGATGACTGAAATCACACAAGTATTCAAGGCCAGATCTAGGCTCGAAGGGAGCCCCGAGGCAGTTATGCAATCCGTTGAAATACTTAGTCGTACGCACCTGCTCTGCGCAGTGATCACAGCTTGTGCGGCGGCCATTGCACTTTCGTTGGCGGCTACTCCGGCGCAGGCCGAAGCGCCGCTCGGTGCTCCCGTTGTGCGGATGCCGCTGGGCAAGTCCGGGCAGGGCCTGAAGGCGCCGGGCGTGAAGGTCACGACCTACGGCAAGGGGAAGCTCTACTACGGCGACGCCGGACTGATTGTCAGCGATGTCGCTGCATATGGCGCTACTCGTGGATCGTTCGTGCTCAAGGATGGGATCAAGTTGAAGCGCGGCAGCCGAGCAGTGACGATCAAGGGCCTGCTTGTTTCCGTGTCGGGCAAGCGCGTCAGCGTCAGCGGAAAGGTCGGCGGACGCCGCATGGGCATAGCCTCGGGCACGCCCTCGTCGGCGAGCGTCGACGTCAGTCGCATCGCGCTGAGTGTCGCCGTGAAAAAACTCACGCTGACCAGCGGCGCGGTGGCGGAGCTGCGCAAGCGCCTGGGAAAATTCAGTCCGCGCTCACGCAGGCTGGGCCTCTTGAGCGGCGGCGCGTACGTGGTCGCCCCGCCGACGGACGGGAACTCGACGATCGACTCGGGAACCGCGAGCTCCTGCCGCTCGGTCGCAGGGGCGCCGACGGATCCGGCAAAACCGGTCACCGCCGTGAACATCGCGTGCGCGTCGCTGACCTGGCACATGCGTGACTCGTGGATCACCTATCTGACCCAGGGTGGGACCGCTGCGCCGATCGCCCCGGCGGCGTCGCTGCCGGCGTATCCGGGCAGCCAGCACGTGTGCCCAACTGTCGGCAAGACCGAGGAAAAGGCCTACTCCTACAGCCTGCCGGTCCAGTCCGGTTGGTGGGATGCCGCAACGGGCACAGGCGCGATCTTCTCGTCTGGCGGCGCGCATTTCATCCGCACCGATCTCGGCATCGACATCGCCATGACTGCGATCGAGCTGCGCTTCAACGGCAGCGGATCCCAGGCCTGGACACGTACGGTCGATGCCGTCCACACCAGTGAAACGCGGATTGAGTACGCGACGATGAACGCTGCCGCGCCGCGGGCCGGCGGGCCGATAGCCCCGGGCACAAAACTGACGCGCCTTGACACCCGGATCACTTCCGAGGCTGCGAGCACGACGTTCGGCAACAACTACGCAGGCGGAGAGCATTTCGGCTGCGTCGATGTGGGGTTTGACTTCTGATGCGTCGCGCGCTGCTTGGAGTCGCGGTTCTGGCCAGCTTCATCGTGCTCCCGTCGGTGGCGAGCGCAGCCGACGTGACCGTCGTGCTCCCGCGCGGCGGCGGCGAGAAGACCGTCTCATTGGATTCGCTCTCGGCGCAGTTTGATGTCTACTCGCAGTACGCGCTCGTCGGGAGCAGCGGCAAGACCACGAGCAAGCAGATCCGCGGTATCTCGCTCCGCGCGTTGCTCGACGCCGTCGGCGCTGACCCCACCTACAGCGCGGTCGAGATCGGCGGAACCGGTGGCTCGAGTGTGCGCATCAGCCACACACAGATCGAGGCTGACGGCGCGACGCCTCCGGTTGTCTATTCGGACGGCGGAGTCGCCACTTTCGTGCGGCCGAGTTACGGAGCTGCGGACAAGAACGCCGGCGATGTCGTCTCCGGCCAGCCATTGGTGCTCACTCAGGTCGACGGGACTGATTACGGCTTGAAGGCGAAGGCGTCAAAGTCGAAGGCCTCAGTCGGTGAATCGATCAAGTTCACGGCCTCGGCGATTGGCGCCGCCGGTCAGGAGCTTGTCTACAGCTGGGTCTTCAACGATGGAAGCACGGGAACCGGGGCCAACGTCAGCCATCGCTTCAAGAAGCGCGGCTACTACCGCGTGCTGGTCGCCGTGAAGGGCGCGGGCGAGACCACCAGTACGTCGATGGTGCTGAAGATTCAGGTCGGCAAGGCTTCGGCGAGCAAGCAGGAGCGCAGCGGTGCGGGCACAAACGACAACGCCGCCGCGCCGGTCTCCGGTCAGGCCGATGGTGCTTCTGGCAGTGGCGATTCCGCAGGCAGCCAGGAAGGCGACGCCGCGAAGTCGGCCAAGACACGTACGAAGCAGGATTCGACCAGCCCGCCCGCGCTTGCCGAAGTCACCGGTCAGCTCGTGAGCGCGACTGCGGCGACGCCGCAACAGAGCGGGCTTGCTGCACGCTCGGGTCAGCCGAACCCGACTCAGGAAGGCGGACCTGTGATCCCGAAGGAAGCGCTCGGCGGCCTCGGGGCACTCGGGCTGCTCGGGTTTGGTGCGTTTCTTGAGCTGGGCGGCGCAGCCGGATTGCGCCGCCGCATCAGCGCATGAAAACGCCCGCGCCGAAGAATCTCGACGCGGGCGAATTCAAAAAGGGGCTGACTTCAGTCGTCAGCCGAGCTTGACCGAGGCAGTGCGGGGCTTGCCTGTGATGCTGGTGAGCTTGTAGGTGCCCTTCAGCGTTTCGGTGATGTAGGTGACCTTGAGCTTCCGGCCGGTCACGACCGCGTAGCCGACAAACCGCTTGTTCTTGGTGACCTTGGCGACAATGCGCTTCTGCGTCTTGAAGACCGACCTCTTCAGCACGATCGACTTGGTCGATGCGTCCTTTCCGGCCGGACCCTGCGGTCCCGGAGCGCCCTGCGGACCCTGGACCCCGGTCGCGCCGTCATTGCCCTTTGGACCGGTCAGTGGAGCGCAAGTGGCACCGGTGATCGCGAACGTGCCGAAGGTGTTCGGCGTGCGCGTCGGTCCGGAGCCGACGGGGTAGGAGGCCCCGAAGACCTCGGTCGTCAGCAGCGTGGGCACGATGTTGCCGAGCGTCAGGGTGCCGTCCCAGTTGAGCGTGCAGGTCGACTGGCTGAGGTCCAAGGAGAACAGCGCGACGTCCGTCAGCGGAGTGGCGCCGCTGTTGCCGTCCACGCTGAGCTGGCCCGTTCCGTCGCCGTTGAGCACGAGCGTCGGGTCCGAGATCGCGATGTCGATTCCGTGGTTGGTGCTGGCGAACGTGAGCGTGCCGTTAAAGCCAAGCGTTCCGGCGAGCGTCTGCGCGTTCAGTGAGCCCGAGCTTGCGGGGTACTGCCAGGTGTAGACCGAGTCGAGGCCGGCCGCACTTGCGGCGCTGACGGTCGGACCGGTGAGGCCGTTGCTGGGCGTTGCCGTGCCGTCCGGGAAAGCCATGGCGGGAACGCCTGCGCGGGCGAGGTAGCCGAGCCAGGTCCGGTTGGTGTTGGCCGGAGCGGCGGTTTCATAGATCTTCGTCTGAGACCAGTCGAGCGTGACGGCGGCCGAGGCGGATCCGACCAAGGCCGCAAAAGCGCTGACGGTGATCGCCGAGAGAAGCAGCGCGCGCTTGGAGATCTGGCGCGCGCGGCTGGTGGGGCTTGACATTTAGGGGTGTCCTTTCCTTGCTCTGTTGAGTGAAGTCATCTGCGGTCGCTGGGGAGCGGCCTCGATCCGGCGCAACGTGGCAAGGAAGCGCACTGCGTCGGACGCGGTAATCATAGTTCAGAAGTAGGGTTTTCTTAGGTGTCCCTAATACCGGTGTATCCTGATTTTCTCATATGACTGAAACACAGCAAACCTTCCTCCCGCGCGAGCCCGGTGCACACCAGGTTCCCGAGAACTCGCCCGCCAACGACTACCCGACGCCGATCGAACCGCTGGAGCCGGTCGATGAGCCGCCGACAGCCTCGGCCGCCGAGCAGGCGCGCACGATCCTCGCCAACGAGTCCGTTGCCACGCTGGCCACTCTGACCGACGATGGCGCGCCCTGGGCTTCGGTCGTCCAGTACGCCGTCACCGACGACGGCACGCCGGTGCTCAGCCTCTCCACGCTTGCGCTGCACGGACGCAACCTCGCACGCGACCCGCGCGCCAGCCTCGCCGTCGCCGGCCCGGTGCCCGAAGGTCACGACCCCGGAGACAGCGGACGCGTATCGATCGCGGGAGTCGTTGATGAGCCCGTTGGCGAGGAGCGCGCTTCCGCTGAGCGCGCCTACTTCGCCGCCGTCCCGGCATCGGAGATCTACACAGAGTTCGGGGATTTCACGTTGTACGTTCTGCGGCCCGCGACAGTGCGCTGGGTCGGCGGCTTTGGTCGCATGGCGTCGACCAATCCGAAGCAGTACCGCGAAGCCGAGGTCGATCCGACCGCCAAGGGCGCCGACTATGCAGTGCGTCACATGAACGAGGACCACGCCGACGCGCTGCTGCTGATGGCGCGAGCCTTCACCGGCCAGACCGATGCCACCAAGGCGACGGCGTTACGTGCCGACCGTTACGGCATGGATCTCGGCCTTGAGACGCCGCGGGGCAAGACGCCGGCGCGAGTCGCGTTTGCCGAGCCGGTGTCTGATGCTGACGGACTGCGACCCGCTGTCGTCGACTTGACTAAGCGCGCCCGCGCCGCGCTCGGCTAGCTGAGAGCGGCTGCTGCGGCCTCGAGCTGCGGACGAAAATCCGGATGCGCGATCGACGCCAGCGCCCGGGCCCGCTCAGCGACGGTGAGCGTCGCGAGGTCCACCGAACCGAACTCCGTGACAACTACATCGAGCTGATGGCGCGGCGTCGTGACCACGGTGCCTGCGGGGAACTGCGGGAGGATGCGCGAGACGCGATTCTCGCCCTCGCCGGCAGTTGACGCGAAACAGAGGAGCGAGGTGCCGCCGACCACGTAGGCCGGTCCAGAGACGAAGTCCTCGCCGCCACCGGTTCCGCTGAACTGCTTGCCGCCAAGCGTGTCGGCGACGACTTGTCCGTAGAGGTCCACGGCCAGCGCGCCGTTGACCGTGACCATCTTGCGATTCCGGGTCATGATGTGCGGGTCGTTGACCTGATCGACGGGGAGCAGGGCAACCTCGTCGTTGTCATCGAGCCAGTCGTAGAGCTCGCGGCTACCGAGCGCGAAGGTGCAGATCGAGATGCCGTCGTGGAAGCCCTTCTGGTTGGTGATCTTTCCCGCCAGGTGGAGCTTCATCAGGCCGTCGTTGAACATCTCGGTGTGGATGCCGTAGTTGCCACCCGAGCCCGCGGCAAGCATCGATGAGATCGCCTCGGGCACGGCGCCGATGCCGGTCTGCAGCGTCGAGCCGTCGGCGATGTGCTTGATCGCGTTCGCCGCGATCGCACGCGCCGTCTCGTCAACCTCGCGCGGCGGGATTGCAGTCGGTCCAAGCTCGCCCCGCACCAGCACATCGATCTCGTCGATGTGGAGAGCGTGCCGGAAGCCGTCGAGTCCGCGCGTGCGGGGAAAGCCTTCGTTGACCTCGACGATCAGGAGCCGATCGGGGTCGGCGCCGGCGTCGCGCAGCTGGGGAATCGTCCCGCCGGCATGCAGCGCGAGGCTGCACCAACCGTCGGCGTCAGGCGGCGCCGCGGCCGTGGCCATCACGCGCGGCTTGATCTCCGCAAGCAGCGGGCCGAAGCGGCGGAAATCCGCGGGCACGTACTCGACGTTTCCGCCGGCGTCCGCGACGTACCGCTCGATCGGGCCGAAGAATCCCGAGCGGTAGCGCACACCTTTGCGGTTGAACAGCTCGGTGCCGGTGGTGATCAGCGCGCCATCGACCGTCAGGTCCTCCCAGTCGTCGCGCTGGCCGAGCGCCGCCATCAGCGACGGCGGCCACGCCGGACCGAGTCCGCTGGCAAGTTGGTCCTTGGGCTGGATCAGGGCCGCCGCGTCGGCGGCGGAGAGCTCGCGCGGCATTACGTGACCGCGCGCCGTCCTTGCAGCGCGCGTCCGAGGGTGACTTCGTCGGTGTATTCAAGGTCGGCACCGACGGGCAGGCCGCTTGCCAGGCGCGTCACGACCAGGTCCGGCCGGCGCTTGTGCAGCGCGTCGCCGAGGTAGAGCGCGGTCGCCTCGCCAGTGGTGGTCGGGTTGGTCGCGAGCAGGACTTCCTGCACGGTCGGGTCGTCGGCGCGCGCGAACAACTCAGCGATCTTCAAGTCTTCCGGCTCGATTCCGTCGATCGGCGAGAGCGCCCCGCCGAGCACGTGGTACCTGCCGTGGTACTCGTTCGTGCGCTCGACCGGGATGATGTCGCCGGGCTCCTCGACCACGCAGATCGAGCTTTTGTCGCGGCGCTCATCGCTGCAGATCTTGCAGACGGGCTGGTCGGTGAGGTTGAAGCAGACCTCACAGAAACCGATCTTCTCCTTCACCTCGCGGATCGCGTCGGCGAGGGCCAGGCCTTCCTCTTCATCCACGCGCAGGATGTGGAACGCCAGGCGCTGCGCCGTGCGGCGGCCGATACCCGGGAGCTTTGAGAGCTCCGTGATCAGGTTCTCGACCGGTGGGGAGAACATCGAGGACATCTGAGCCCCGGGGTCCTTCCTACATCCCCGGCAGGCCGAGGCCGCCGGCGATTCCGCCGAGGCGCTGCTCGGCGAGTGCCTGTGACGAGCGGATCGCCTCGTTGGTCGCCGCGAGGATCATGTCCTGGAGCATCTCGACGTCCTCGGGGTCAACCGCCTGCGGGTCGATCAGGACCTCGGTGACCTGTTGGTCGCCGGTCACTTTGACCGTGACCATTCCGCCGCCGGCCGAGGCCTCGACGATCTCGGTCTTGAGCTTCTCCTGCTCCACGGCCATGGCGTTCTGGGCCTCCTGGAGTTGCTTCATCATCTTGTTGAGGTTCGGCTGTTGCGCCACGGGGCGCTCCTTTCACTTATTCAGCTGTACGTGCCACTTCCGTGGCGTCAAATTCTTCTTTGAGCTTCTCGACCAATTCGTCGCGGTCGATCCCATTGCCCTCCGACGCTGCGAGGGCGGGATTGAATTCCGCGTCAGGGATCGTTTCGGTCTGAAGCGAGAAGCGGAAGCCGGTCGCGTTGGTGAGGTGATTGAGAATCATCTCGCGCTTGTCGGACTGTTCGGCGTTCTTCTTGTAGAAGCTTGCCGACTGCGGGAAGCCGAGGATCAGTGCGCGACCCTCAACGCGCAGCGGCTTTGAGTTCTCGAGCACGGCGGCGAGGCTGGGGCTCTCCTCCATCAGCGTGCCGACTGCCCTGTCCCACGAGGCTTCGACGACTTCAAGTATTGGTGCTTCGGTCGCCGTGGGCGCGGTGGCAGCTGCGACAGGCTCTGGCGCCGACGCGGGCTCTGCTTCTGGCTCGGGCTCTGCTTCTGGCTCGGGACCGGGATCGCTGAACTCGGGCGCGGGCTCCGGGGCGGGTTCGACTGCGCTCACCGGCGTTGGTGCGGGGGCAGGCGCCGGTGCGGGCGCGCTCGGCGCAGCGCCGGCCGGTCGCGATTCAAGCGCTTCGATGCGAGCGATCAAAGACCCTGGATCGGAATCATCTTCGGGCCGCGCGGCTTTGAACAGCGCCAGCTCCAGCAGCAGGCGCGGCTCGCCGCCGCCGCGGGCGGACTGGATCATCCCGGACAGCAGATCAAGTGTCTGCGCGGTGCGCTCGGGCGTGAAGGTCTGGGCCTGCGCCACCAGGCGCTCGGACTGCTCGGCCGTGAGGCCGACCGAGGGCGGCGCTTCGCCGAGCGTGCGGGCGACCAGGAGATTGCGGACGTGCGCCGCGAAGTCGCGCGCGAATGAGGTCATGTCGCGGCCGCTGTCTGCGAGTTCGCCGACTGCAAGCAGCACGCCGCGCCGGTCGCCGGTCGCAACCGCATCGGCCGTTGCCAGCAGGTGCTCGAAGTCGGCCACGCCGAGGACGGCTTGCACGTCTTCGGCCTTGACGTTCGTGCCGCTGTAGGTCACGAGCTGCTCGAGCGTGCCGAGGGCGTCGCGGAAGGATCCAGTTGCAGATCGCGCGATCATTGCGATCGCGTCGTCGCCGATCTCGATCTTCTCGGCATCGGCGGCGCGGCGCACGGCCTGAGAGAGCTGCTCGACGGTCGGCCTGCGGAAATCAAAGCGGTGGCAGCGGTCGGCGACCGTGGGGAGAACCTTGTTGGCCTCGGTCGTCGCCAGCACGAACACCGTGTTCGGCGGCGGCTCCTCCAGAGTCTTCAGGAACGCGTTCCAACCCTGCGTTGTGATCATGTGCGCCTCGTCGAGGATGTAGACCTTCCATCCACCCGTCGTGGGCGCGAGTGCGACCGAATCGATCAGTTCGCGGATGTCGTCAACGCCGTTGTGCGAGGCGGCGTCCATCTCGACCACGTCCATCGAGCTGCCGTTGGCGATCGCCTGGACCACGGGGTCGTCAGCACTGAAGCTGCTCGATGGTCCGCCGGAGGCATTCAGGGCGGAGGCGAGGATCTTCGCCATGCTGGTCTTGCCGGTCCCGCGCGAGCCGACGAAGAGGTACGCGTGATGCACGTTGCCCTGGTCGACGGCGTTCTTCAGCGTGCGCACAACGTGCTCCTGCCCGATCACGTCGTCAAACGTGCGCGGACGGTGCCTTCTGTATAGAGACGCAGCGCCAGACATCAGACTCCGGATCTTATGCGCCAACTAACCTCGCGCGAGCATGACCGGCGACCGAATTCGCAAACTGCTTCCTCCGGTGCTGGTGATCCTCGGCACCCCGCTGCTCCTATGGCTGGTCTACGGACCGCCGTATCTGAACTACGACGCGTCGTACTCGCTCGTCTGGGCGCAGGACATCGCGCACGGACGCACGCCCGACTACGTCGGATTCATCGCGCCGACCCCGCACCCGTTGCAGACGCTGATCAGCTATCTCGCGCTGCCGCTTGGCGGCGCGGCGGAACCGGCGCTCGCGTGGGGCGTGATGCTTTGCTTCGGAGTGATCGTGTGGCTGGTCTACCTGCTCGGCCGCGATCTGCTGAACAACTGGGTCGGCGCGCTGGCTGCGATCGTCGTGCTGACGCGTCCCGCGTTCGATCGCAACGCACTCGCGACCTACCAGGACATCCCGTTCGTGATGTTCGTGATCTGGGCGCTGGTGCTCGAGGTGCGCCAGCCGCGCCGTGGATGGCCGGTGCTCGCGCTGCTGTCGCTGGCCGGCCTGCTGCGACCGGAGGCCTGGGTGCTCGCCGGGCTCTACTGGCTGTACCTGTTCCCGGCGCGAACGTGGAAGGAGCGGATCTGGCTTGCCGTGCTGACGGCCTCCGGTCCGGTGCTCTGGGCGATCAGCGACTGGGCCGTGACCGGAGATCTGCTGCATTCCCTGCACGGCACTTCGGATCTTGCCGCGTTGCTCGACCGGCCGCGCCAGCCCGAGGAAGCACCGCTCTGGACGCTGCGATTCTTCGGTTTCACGCTGCGCGAGCCGCTGATTCTCGGTGTGCCGATCGGCTGCGCCTACCTGTGGTTCTGCGCGCGCCGCGAGTTCAAGATTCTGCTCGGCGTGGCAGCGATCATGACCGGCGTCTTCATGCTCACGACGATCGCCGGACTGCCGCTGATCGCCCGTTACGTGCTGACGCCGACGATTGTGCTGGCGGTCGTCTACGCGGCGGGCGTGTTCGGCTGGCGCTCGCTGCCCGACGACTTCCCGCGCAAGCAGATGTGGAAGTGGATCGGGGTGGCGTCGCTCGCGCTCTCGATCGTCTGGATCCCCTGGCACATCAACGTCGTCAATGAGACGCGCCAGAAGGTTGAGAACTACGAAACGATCTCGACCGCGCTGCGCAACTTCGCCGACGACCCGCGCGTCGTGCGTTTCAACGAACTCTGCGGGCGCATCTCGACGACCGACCATCGTCCTGTGCCGGCGTTCCGGTACGAGCTCGACGGCGCGCCGAACTCGGTGCAATCAGACAACAAACTCAGCGGCTACCCGCTTGCGGAGCTGGCGCTCTACCCGGCGAGCCGCGATGTCGCCAATCGTTTCTACTCGACGATCCCCGATCTCACCGCACCCAAGAATGCCGATGGCGAGGCCTACGTGGTTGTCGCCAGCAACTGGGCGTGGAAGCTCTACGCCTCGCCGGACTGCGTGGCCGCGGTCAAGCAGGGCAAGCCGTCCGCGGGCGCAAAACCCAACTAGCCGTCAGCGGACGCAGAAGCTGAACCTTCGGCCGAACGCATGACGGCGTCAAGCGGGGGCGGCGGAAGCGCGACCGGCGCATGGGTCAGCGAGTATGCATATGTTGGTAGTAACGATTTCACGCGCATGGACGCGCGCGGCAGTAGCCGTTCCACTCGAGAACGTGGAAAGAGAACTGAGTTCGATGCGATTTTGCAGAGCCCCATGGTTTTTTGTGGCAACGCTTGCCGCGGTCTGCCTCGTTGCGCCGGCAGCTCCGGCGGCAACGCTCAAGAACAAAGCCACCGGGATGACCCTGAAGGCTCCGAGCGGCTACAAGCTCAAGTTCCACGAGAGCGTCTTTTCTCTGAGGGGTCCCGGCCGCTACGTGCAGTTCATGAGCTTTCGCTCGCCGATGGGCGTCAAGCAGACCGGAAACATCGTGCTTGCCGGGATCAAGGCCAAGCGTGTCAAGCACAAGACGGTCACTTCAAAGCGGTTTCAGGCTTCTGCACGTGTGAAGCGGCGTGCGGTGACGGTTCGCCTGCTCACGTCGAAAGGCGTGACGCAGTTGGCGATCTTCGGCGGCTCACGCTCCACAGCCGCGCTCGAACGGATCCTGCGCACCCGCCGCGGCGAGCCGGTGCAGGACATCAACATCGGAATCCCGATGAAGAAGTACACGGCGCCCGTCACCAACGGCGCCTCGGCGATGGTCCCGGATCTTCCCGGTTGGCGATTCCAGGGCAATGACAGCGGCTACATCGGCGGCCAGTCAAAGGACGGCATCATTGAACTCGGCAGCTTCACGTTCGTGAACTATCCGACGAACTGGTTCCCGGACCCGCAGTTCGCAACTGCGGCGTTCCAGCCTCCGGCGCAGGCGCTCGCGAATGTCTTTCCGTCGTGGAAGTTAAGAAGCGTGAGCGCCTCGGTCTCGTTCCAGCAGATCAACCCGCTCGCCGGAACCGAAGGAAACCTCGGCCCTGGATATCAGAGTCAGGCGTTCGAGGTGAGTCTGATCGCCGACGGCGTCCCGATGCGCGGCATCTTCAACGTCGGAACGACTGAATCGCTCGGTTCGAGCCTGGCCTGGGGGCTCTACTACTCGTACGCCGTCGAAAAGGTGGGGGGCGCGAGCGGAATCCTCGACGCGCTGCTCACCACCTGGGGCACGTGGAACAACTCGGCCGCGTCAGCGGCGCGGATCAAGAGCGCGCTCGAGTCGCTGCAGAAGACGCGGCCGGTCGGCGGCGGAGCGATCGACGATGACGTCTTCCAGAACGCCGCGGACGCGTGGGACGAATACATCCGCGGTCCGGAGGACTGACGCGCACAGTTCCGCGCGGCCGCATGCCGCTACGCGGCAAGGCGACAGTGCCTTCGGTCCGCACGCGCCCGCTGCGCGGCCGCATGCCGCTACGCGGCAACGCGACAGTGCCTTCGGTCCGCACGCGCCCGCTGCGCGGCCGCATGCGGACACCTGCTCGGGCCAGGCTTGCCCACGGCGCCCGAACGACATCGCTTAAGGCTGCTTCCTTCCGGACCTGACCTGGTTCGCAAGCGTTCGCCGCGTAGGACCCGGCAGTCAACACCGATGTCCGCATGCCGCCGCGCTG
>JAEMSX010000036.1 GCA_016462645.1 Thermoleophilaceae bacterium | reverse complement strand
AGCTGCTGGTGGTCACAGGCGAGGTTGCTGCTCTCGAACATCGGAGCGACCTCGTACTGCGCCGGAGCGACTTCGTTGTGACGGGTCTTGATCGGCACGCCGAGCTTGGCCAGCGTGCTCTCGAACTCCATCATGAAGGCGAGAACGCGCTCGGGGATCGAGCCGAAGTAGTGGTCGTCAAGCTCCTGACCCTTGGGCGGCTTGGAACCGAACAGCGTGCGGCCCGTGGTCACAAGGTCGGGGCGCTCGTAGTAGTAGTGCTCGGGAATCAGGAAGTACTCCTGCTCCGGTCCGGCAGTCGTATAGACGTGCTCGACGTCGTCCTTGCCGAACAGCTTGAGCGCGCGGACGGCCGAATCCGAGAGCGCGCGCATCGAACGCAGCACCGGGATCTTGTTGTCCAGCGCCTCGCCGGTCCACGAGGTGAACGCGGTCGGGATGCAGAGGGTGGCGCCGTTCGGGTTCTCGAGGATGAACGCCGGAGAGGTCGGGTCCCAGGCGGTGTATCCGCGGGCCTCGAACGTGCCGCGGAGGCCACCGTTCGGGAACGAGGAAGCGTCGGGCTCGGCCTGGATCAGTTCCTTGCCACGGAACTTCGACTTGGTCGTTCCGTCCTTGGGCTCGAAGAACGAGTCGTGCTTCTCGGCGGTACGGCCGGTCAGCGGCTGGAACCAGTGGGTGTAGTGCGTCGCACCCTTGCTGAGCGCCCATTCGAGCATCGCGGCTGCGACGGAGTCGGCGACCGTCGGGCTGATCGCCTCGCCGGCTGCGAGGGCTGCCTTGTACTGGTCGTACGAACCAGCGTCCATCAGCTCCTTGGCGACTTCGTCGGTGAACACGAGCTCGTTGTAGACCTCAGCCTCAGTGCCAACGCCGGCACCGCCGTTGCGCTGCTTCCACTGTGTGCCAATGATGGCGTGCTGTCGAAGGTTTGACATCTCTTTGACCGTCTCCTCTTTAGGCGTTCCGGATCAAGCCCGGACAATCTTTGGGTGAACATTTGCCTGACACTGAGCAAATCGCATTTCTGCGAATCTCGAGCCAGCAGATCCCCGCAATGGTGGATGTTTGCGTGGGTACGTATCGGCTCCAATGGAGCGGATCAGAGACTAAGACACAGCGCGACTCCGCGCCGTTGTCCAGATGTATAAAACCCTTACGCGGCGGTTGGCCGACAATATTTGGGTAGTTGGAGCGCTAGGTCGAGGTGTTGGCGATTGCGACGACTGCCACCCACAACAACGGCGTGACCGGCAGATACAGGCACATTGCGCCGATCATGAAACTGCGGCGTTTGCGGCGGATGTTCTCGAGGTCGGTCGGATCGCCTTTGTTTCCGATCCAGCGACGCAGGTTGAGGATCCACCGCCCGACCAGCACCGACACGACGACGGCGAAGATGCCCGCTGCGATCACGATGCCCATCGGCCATGTGGATCCGTCTTCCGTGCCCGAGATGGATCCGTAGATCGCGATCGCAAAGCCGTTGATCAACGCGCAAACGATGATCGCGACCCCGGCAAGGGCGACGCCCCCGCCGAAGAGCGGGAGCAGATCGTCGAGACGCGCGGGATTGGAAGCGAGGTCCGAGGTCGGACTGCTGGCGCTTGATTCGCTCATGAGCACCAGTCTGACTGAAACCCAGCCGCCGGTGTCTAATTGGCGCTGAAAGCCAGCGACACGATCAGAACCCACACGACCGGCGTCAAAGGCACGTAGAGGGTCATCGCTCCGATCGTGAAGCTGCGGCGCTTGGCGCGGATCATCTCCAGATTCTGGGTGTCCCCGCGCGTCGCGATCCAGCGGCGAAGTCGAAAGAGCCACCAGCCCATGAGCAGTGAAACCGCGACGGCGAAGACGCCAAAAGCGGCGACCGCGCTGCCGGGCCAGGAGTCCGGATCCTCCCCGATGAAGTACGCGTAGAAACCGATCGCAATTGCGTCGATCATCGCGCAGGCGACGATCGCCACACCGGCGAGCGCGACGCCCCCACCGAGCAGCGGAAGCAGGTCGTCGAGCGTCGGCTCTCGCGGAGCAGGCTCGACGCGCCGGTGGCTGCGCGCCGCTTCGCTGGCCCACTCATTTCGAGCAGGATTCGTGTGTTTGGCGAGCAGCCAGTCGAGTAGGGCCCGGACGATCTGACGCCGCTCGGCATCTGGGGCCGCGTCGCCCATGGGCTTCAGTTGGCCGTGCTTACGACGGTGCCCCGCCTCGTCAGTGCTGCTGCGTTCACGCGTTCATTGTGCCTGAGATTGGCTTGCCGCGCAGGTACAGCAGCCCCATGCACAGGTAGATCGTCCCGATGATCAAGATCGCCGGGCCGGAATCGTTCGCGAGCGCACCGATCACCGTGCCGCCGAGCGCGCCGACCATGCCCGCGCGGAACGGCCTGCGCGCCGCCGGGTCCTCCCCGTCGTCAGTCAGGCGCGAGAACAGCCGCTCGCGCTTGACCCATCCCCAGATCAGCGCCGCGAGCGCGACGATCACGATCACCCAGATCCCGTCGGACTTGGCGCCTTCGATGCTGGCGCTGAAGCGACGGTCGGCAACCTTCCAGAGATCCCCGAATCCGTTGGCCTCAAAGACCGTGCGGGTGAGGTGCGATTCGCCGCCGGTGACGGCATCGAGCAGGGCGATCAGGCCGAGGGCGATGAACGGCAGCGCAACCAGCGCAGTCACGCGGAGCGGCGTGAATTTCATCTTCGCGACGTACAGCGCTGCGATCCCGAATGCTGCGCCGATGTAGATCACGCCACCGACATCCGCCCCGAGGCGGCCCGCGCCGAGGAAGAGCGCGAGCACCGCACCCGCGGCGGCGAACCAACGTGCCGGTCGCTTGATGCCGCTGTCGCTAAGCGCCGCGCCGACGCCCATCACGCTGCTCACGGCGATCACGGCCTCGAGCTCGTTCCCGACGCCGAAGAAGCGTGCTCCGTAGAGCGGGTTCGAGCCGAGCAGCGACTCGCCGGTGTACTTGCCGCTGACCAGCAGGAAGTCGAGGCCGTGGGCGAGCACCACGAACAGCACCGGCACGAAGAGGGCGCGTGGCCATTTGACGAGTCGGTCGGTGAGCAAGGCGAGTAAGAACGAGCCGACGATCGCGATGTCGGCCTCCGCTGCGCGCGACGGCCGCATCATCGCGGTGACGAGGAGCATCACGGGGAGCCAGAGCACGGCGAGACCGACGACCCGTTGGGTGAGGCGCGAGATCTCGTCATAACGACCGGTCAGGCGGCCGATCAGCAGGAGCAGGATGATGATGATCCCACCGATCAGGATCACGCTGCGTCCGAGCGGCGCGCGGCGGCCGGACACGAGAGACAGGCGATCGTTCATCGCGTTGAGCTCTGACGCGCTCATGCGCGGCGCGCCCTCGATCGGCTGGCCCTGCATGTCTGCGGGTGGATCGATCTTCAGCCGTTCGAGGATCGTCGGGGCGACATCGGAGGCAGAGACCAGACCGTCGCGACGGGTCGTCGCGGATCGCAGCCCGCCCTCCCCACCCAGTCCGCGGGCCGCGATTGTGAGCAGCCGCGTTCGCGCCGGCTCGGGTGGGGCTTGGACGATGATGATCAAGCGCTCCGGGTCGAGGGCGGCAAGCTTTCGGGCGAGGCCGAATCCCGCGCCGCCAGCGGGCAGCGTGCCGACGACCACATCGGCGTAGTGCTGGGCCTTCGCGAGTTCTGTCGCCTGCTGATCCGGCAACGGGATCATCAGTGAGCCGACGTGACCATCGGTGGTTGCCGCAGCGATTCCCGTGATCGTCGGCGCGCCGGCGTACGAAATCCAGGTGATCCGGTTCCCGCTCTGCCGCACGGCGCAACCGAACGCGCCAGGAATGATGTCGCCCGGCACGTCGGCGGCGCGCTTGACCAGCGCGGGCCATTGGACGAACTTTCCGTGGTCTCCGGAGAGCCCGAGCCTGTTGACCTCCAGGCCGGGAGGCGGCGGAGCGACGGGCTTGTAGAGACTGCTGGCAACGCGCGCGCCCTGGGATATGTCGAGCATCATCTGCGTCGGGCTGTACCGGCCGAGTGTCGGGCTGAACAGGCCGACCGCAAATCCGGGAAGCTCTTGCAGATCCGCAGCGAGCACTGGTTCAGGCGTGCGAACGGGGCCCGGGATGAACAGCAGCGTCGCCGCGAGCGACTGATCGATCTCCGTCGTCTTTACGCCGTTTGCGGGCGCACACGGGGCGCCGGCCTCGGCGGTTCCGGTGAATGCCGCCGCCGCAATCAGCGCGGCAAGCAGCGCGAGGGGCGCGGTGCGAAACATCGGGGCGACTCTACCCGTGGCCGGGGCGCATAAGATCTACAGACCATGGCCGGAGAGTCTTTCGTCAAGTTCACGTTCATCAAGGTCGATCCCTCGTGGCGTCGCCGCCTCCCGGAGGAGCGCACCCGCGACAAGGACGAGTTTGCGACCGCATGCGAGGACTTCCAGGTCGATGACTTCCTGCGTGCTTACTCGACCGTCGGCACCAAGGGCAGCGCAGACCTGATGCTCTGGACCGCGTCGCCGAACCTCGACCACATTCACGAGCTGCACGTGCTGCTCAACCAGAGCGGGATCATGCGTTACGGCGAGATCTCACACTCGTTCCTGGCGATGACCAAGAACTCTCCGTACACGAACGAGGACCGCACCAAGGTGCGTCCGGGCGACGGCAAGTACCTCTTCGTCTACCCGTTCGTCAAGACGCGCGAGTGGTACCTGCTGCCGATGGACGAGCGCATGCGCATCATGAAGGAGCACATCGCGGTCGGCAAGGAGTATCCGCACATCAACCTGAACACGTCGTACTCGTTCGGGCTTGACGATCAGGACTTCGTCGTTTCCTTCGAGGCCGATGAGCCGGTCGATTTCCTGAACCTCGTGCAGAAGCTGCGCGAGACCGAGTCGAGCCTCTACACGGCGCGCGACACGCCGATGTTCACCGCGCGCTCGATGTCGATTCGCCGGGCGCTCAATGCGCTTGACGGCTCAGCTCCGGTTGCTGAGCCGATGTCGAACTAGCCGCCTCCCGCAGGAACGGGATCAGCTTTGCGCTGACCGCGTCAGGCTTCTCCAGGTGCGGCCAGTGGCCGGCGCCTTCGATCAGGTGGACTGTGGCGTTGGGTAGCGACTCCTTGTTGCGCTCTGCGAACTTGGCGGGGAGGTATGGGTCGTCCACGCCGAAGATGACAAGCGCAGGCCAGTTCGCGGTGAGGAGGCGAAACTGCGGCAGGTTCGCGGCTTGCGCCTCCATGTCGGTGGCGCGGTAGAGCGCGAGAATCGCCCTGCGGGTCGGGCGGTCGAAGTTGCGCCACATGACGTCGAGGTCGTCTGCGGGGAGATCTTTGAGCGTGCGTTTGAAGCCGGCTTCGTTGGCGATCGCCATGAAGGCCTCGCCTGCGATCGGGGTGCGGTAGAGCCGCGCGAGCCTGTGCCAGCGCATGCCGCGCATCAGGCCACTGTTGATCATCGTGATTGAGCCGACGCTCTGCGGGTTGTAGGTGGCGGCGATCGAGATGAAGGCGCCGCCGAAGTCGTGGCCCACGAGGTGGGCCCGGTGGATGTTGAGGGCCTCGAGCTGCTTGGCGAGGTGGACGCCGATGTTGGGGACGTCGTAGATGAAGTGTTTGGGCGACGGCTTGTCGGCCTGACCGAAGCCGGGCATGTCGAGGGCTATTGCTCGGGTGAAGGTGCCTGCTTCTTCGACGAAGCGGCTGAACTCTTGAGCGCAGCCTGGGCTGCCGTGGACGAAGACGACTGCCTCGTCGGCGTCAGGCGGGCCAGCCTCCAGGTAGGGGGAGTTGATGTCATCGATGGTGAGCGAGCCGGTGCGGAGTTCCATACCAGCCATAATAGTGCAACTTGCACTATCGAGGACGGTTTTGTGCGGCAAAACCTCCACGGTCCCGCCCCGGCGGGCGAGACCGTGGAAGAACGAAGGCTTAGGTACGGCCCGTTAACCCAGAGGTCCCGCCCTCGCAGGCGGGACCTCTGGAAAATCGCCGCACAACAACGCGACAAGCCTTTCGACCTAACTCCCTTTTTCGCCGCCAATCACATGGCAGCCCAACGGCAACAGGCTCCCCAGAGCCCCACGCCCTCAAGCGTTAGCGATCCGCTTCATCTCTTCGATGTCGACGAGCTTCACGCGGGGGCGGCCCTGCGCTTCGCCCAGGGCTACCTCGCGCTCGTTGATCTTGGTCCAGCCGTCCCACTCGACGAGGTCCGGGACCTTCGACTTCAGCCACTCGCGGTTGTCGCCGAGCGGCTCCTTCGCGGGGATCTTGCCGGCGTCGCGATCCTCGACGATCTTCTCGACGGTGTCGGCGCTGTCCTTCTTGTTCGTGCCGATCACGCCGCTCGGGCCACGCTTGACCCACCCGGAGACATACTCGCCCGGAAGCGGGTTGCCCTCCTCGTCGGTCACGCGACCGCCCTCGTTGCGGATCAGTCCGCGCTTGGGCTCAAACGGCACCGTGTCAACAGGCTCGCCGCGGTAACCGATCGATCGGAAGACGAGGCCACACTCGATGTCCTCGGTGACACCCGTCCCGACGGCCTTCGGGTTGCCATTGCCGTCGTCGATGATCTCGTTGATCTCGACGCGGATTCCGGTGACCTTCTTCCCGTCGCCAAGGATCTCGACCGGCGAGCGCAGGTACTTCAGAACCACGCGGTGGGACTTGCCCTCCGGCTCGCGCGTTGAGTACTCGGTCATGATGTCGACGTTGCGGCGGTTGGTCGGCTCAGCGAGGTCGCTGTCCAGCCACTTCTGACTCACCTCGTCAAGCTTCATCTGCTCCGGGTCGACGATCACGTCGGCGCGCTTCAGCTCGCCGAGCTCGAGCAGCTCCGGGTTGGTGAACGCGGCCTGGGCCGGGCCGCGGCGGCCAAGGATGATCACTTCCTTGATCCCGTGCGACTTGAAGGCCTCAACCGCGTGGTCGGCGGTGTCGGTCGGCTGAATCTCATCCTCATCGAGCACCAGCATGCGCGCAACGTCGATCGCAACGTTGCCGTTGCCGATCACGACTGCGCGATCGCAGCTGAGGTCGAAGTCGTAGTCGGTGGCGCCGGGGTGGCCGTTGTACCAGGCAACGAAAGTGGTGGCAGGGTGCGATCCCTCGAGGTCTTCGCCCTCGATGCCGAGGCGGTTGTCACTGCTGGTGCCGAGCGTGTAGAGCACGAGGTCATAGTGCGCAAGCAGCTCTTCGCGTGTGACGTCGCGGCCAAGCTCGACGGCGCCGAAAAAGCGGAAATTCTCGTTTGTCGCGGTCTTCTCGAAGACGCGCGTGACGTTCTTGATCTTCGGGTGGTCCGGGGCGACGCCGAAGCGCACGAGGCCGAACGGCGTCGGCAGCTTGTCGATCAGGTCGACTGCGAAGTCCTCGGCGAGGAGCTGACCGGCGGCGTAGAAGCCGGAGGGACCGGCGCCGACGATAACGGCGCGAAGCTTTGTGTCAGGAGTCATGGGGTGTGGAATTCTTTCCAATTGAAAAATGCACTGAATCGTCGCGATTACACGGCCTGGGGATCGACGGGAGCCGGTGATGTTATCTGCAACACTTCGCGCCGCTATGTCCGTACCGCGCGCAATTTCGCCCCGCCGCGCCATCGCCCTCGCAGTGCTCGCAGCTGCTCTGGCCCTGGCACTCACAGGCTGCGGCGACTCCGAGGACTCCGGCGCGCAGGCCAACACCCCGGCCGCCGCCCAGGACGTCAACCTCGCCGACTTCCCGAAGACGGACGGCAGGAAGACGATCACGGACCTCCAGCGCGAAGTCAAGGCCGGCCAGGACGCGAACCTGCTGCCCGCCGCCAACGACTTCGTGGCCGGGCGCGACAACCGGCTCCCGTTCGGACTCTTCACGGCCGACCGCGAACCGCTCTGGGGACCGACGGCGATGTACCTCTCTGGCGGCACCGACGACCCGGCGACCGGGCCGTTCAAGGTCGCCGCGCACGATTTCTCGGTGCCCGAGCAGTTCCAGAGCGAGACGTCCAGGACGGACCTGAACACGATCGGCAACGGTTTCTACGTCGCGAACATCCCGACCCCGAAGGGCACGAAGAAGATCAACGTGCTCACGCTGACCCAGAAGGACGGCGGATTCCAGGCCGCGGCGACGGGCATCACCACGACTCTGCGTGACCCGGCGATCGCGCCGGGCGAGAAGGCTCCTTCGATCAAGACGCCGACCGTCGCGAGCGCAGGCGGCGACGTCTCGAAGATCGATACGCGCATCCCCGCCGACGACATGCACGACGTCAGCCTCGACGAGGCGCTGAAAGAGAACAAGCCGATCGTCCTGATCTTCGCCACGCCCAAGCTCTGCGCGTCACGTGTCTGCGGACCGGTCGTTGACGTCGCCGAAGAGGTCCACCACGAACTCGGCGACGACGTGATCTTCATCCACAACGAGATCTACAAGGACAACGACATCAACAAAGGCTTTCGCCCGCAGGTCGCCGCATTCGGTCTCCCGTCAGAGCCGTTCACGTTCGTGATCGGGCCGAACGGCAGGGTCGTGGAGCAGCTGCAGGGACCGTTCGTCGCAGATGAACTGCGCGCGGCGATCGCGAAAGCGCAGTCCTAGGCAGCAGCGCCGGAGGGGCAGTTGACCTCTGCACCCTCGTCGTCCTTCACGCGGAAGGAAGAACCGCATCCGCAGGCAGCAACCACATTCGGGTTGTTGACCTGGAAGCCGGCACCGGTGAGGCCCTCGAGGAAGTCAACCTCGGAAGTGTCGACGTAACGCAGTGAGAGATCGTCAACGAGGATCTTGATCCCGTTGTTCTCGAAGACATGGTCGCCGTCGCGCTGCTCGTCAATCGCCAGCGAATACGTGAATCCGGAGCAGCCGCCACCCTTCACGCCCACGCGCAGCCCAGCTTCGTCGATCGACTTGTTCTGCCCTTCGACGTAATCCTTGATCTTTGTGGCTGCGATGTCTGTGAGTGTGACCATGCTTGGTGGTGCTCCATGCCTTTTCTAGTCGAACACTGTGTCCGTGATTAGTTAATCGGACGGGGGCTAACTTGACTACAGTCCATTTTAGTCGAATCACCCGGACTTACATTCATATGGCTGACACAGTAGAAATCAAAACAAGAATCGAAGCTGCCCTTCCCGGCGCGACCGCAGAGGTCGAGGACACGGTCGGAGACAGCAATCACTTCCGTGCGGTTGTGACCGCCCCGCAGTTCGAAGGACTCTCGCGGATCCAGCAGCACAAGCTGATCAACGAGATCTTCGAAGGCGAACTCGGCGGCAGCATCCACGCACTCTCGATCAAGACCCAAGTCCCAGACAAAGAATCTGCACCAGAGGCGGCAAGAACATGAGCGATGAAATTTCGAACGAACTGCGCGAGCACCTCGCCAAGCTGATCGACGAGAACGAAGTCATCCTCTTCATGAAGGGCACCCCCGAGTCACCCGCATGTGGATTCTCGGCGCGAACCGTCGCGGTGCTCAACGCGCTCGGCCGCAAGTACGCAGCCGTCGACATCCTGCCCGACCCGCGCATTCGCCAGGAACTCTCCGAGCTCTCCCAGTGGCCGACCATCCCGCAGCTCTTCGTGGACGGCGAGCTGATCGGTGGCTGTGACATCGTCACCGAGATGTACGAGAGCGGCGAGCTGGCGAGCGTGATGGGCGTTGAGCAGCCCGCCGCCGAGCCCGAGGCAGTCGAACCCGCACCGCAGGCCGGTTCCGTTCAGGCATCTGGCCTGCAACTAGAGAACAACCTCTAACCCCGGCATGCCCGTCCGCGTCGTCGGCGACAGCACGTCGTACCTCACCCCTGCCCAGATCGCCGACTACGGGATCACCGAGGTGAGCCTCGCGGTCGTCTGGAACGATCGCTCGGTCCCCGAGCTCGAGATCACCGATCTCGACGCGTTCTACGACGAGCTGCGCGGCATGAAGGACCTCCCCGGCACCTCGCAGCCGTCGATCGGCCAGTTCCTCGAGGTCTACGAGCCGATCATCGCGGCCGGGGACGACATCGTCTCGCTGCACTTCTCCTCCGGGATATCGGGCACCTACGAGAGCGCGGTCCAGGCCAAGCAGCAGCTGGTGCGCGACGGCGTCGATCCGCTGCGCGTGACCGTGCTCGACACCGGGTCCGCATGCGGCGGATACGGCGCGATCCTCCTGTCTGCCGCTTCCGCCGCCAGACGCGGCGCCGGTCACGGTGACGTCGTCTCGGCCGCGCACGCGATGATGGACGGCCTGAACTTCTGGTTTGCGATTGACACGCTCGAGTACCTCAGGCGCGGCGGCCGCATCGGCGCCGTGGCCTCGGTCGTCGGCGGAGCGATCAAGATCAAGCCGATCCTCACCGTGACCACCGAGGGCATCGTTCCGGTTGAAAAGGTCCGCACCGAGGCCCGCGTGCTTGCGCGCATCGCCGACCTCGGCCAGGAGCACATCCCCGAAGGCGGCGGATTCATCGTGCAGCACGTGCAGGCGCCCGAGCGCGCCCAGAAGGTGATCGACGACCTGAGCTCGCGACTGGGCCGAGAGCCCGCGTTCGTGCCGGGTGAGATCGGACCGGTGATCGGCGCGCACGTCGGTCCGGGCCTGATCGGCGTCGGAGTCTTCCCCAGCGGCCTGATCGACGCCTAGATCTGATCGGTCACGGGTTCGGGAGAGCCGCGGCGCTCGCGCGCTGCTCGGCGCCGCTCCTGGATCCCCGGCCACAGGTCCTGCGCGAGCACTTGAAGCACAGCCGCGATCGGAATCGCGAGCAGCACCCCGAGCACGCCCAGCAGCACAGCCCCGATCAACACCGAGACGATCGTGAGAATCGGCGGAACCGAGACTGTCCGCTTGTAGATGATCGGCTGGAGCATGCTGTTCTCGACCTGCTGGTAGGCGGTGAGGACGATCAGCCAGATGATCGGATCCCACGGGAAGTCGCCGAGCGCGATGCACGCGAGCGCGATGATCCCACCGCCGATCGTGGCGCCGACGAGCGGGATCAGGTCCATGAACGCCATGAAGATCGCGAGTGGTGCCGCGAACGGAACGCCGAGGATGATCAGCGTCAGATACGTGACGGTGCCGGCCGCGACGCTGATCAGGAAGTTCCCGACCACGTATCCGCTGACGACGCGGTACACGTCTCCGGCCAGGCGCTCGACCCGCGCGCGCTGCTCGCCGTAGAACTGCTCTGAGATCCAACGCACGATCCGCGGGCCGTCGAGCAGCCAGAGAAACACAAGCGTGAGCACCGTGATCAACTGCACGAACGCCGACAGCGCGCCCAGCGTCACGGACTGGAGTGTGCCCGCCGCCGTGCCGAGTTGCGTCGGCAGCTCACTGACTGACGACTGGAGATTCTCGACCACGTCGTAGCGCCTGTCGAGATCGAGGATCCAGCCGGTGCTTCTGAGCTGGTCAACCTTGTGCGGAATGTCCTCCGCCAACGCCTGAACACCTGTGACGATCGGCGGCACGACGAGCAGTCCGATCAGCACGACCGCCGACGTGACGAGGAAGTAGACCACGAGGATCGACAGCCAACGCGGGATCCGCGAGCGGTTCTGGAAGAAATCGACGGCCGGCCCGAGCGCGATTGCGAGGAAGAGCGAGATCACAACAAGCGCAAGCACCTGGCGGATCAGTACGAGGAACGAGACGGCGGCGCTGATCGCGAAGATGACGAGCACAACCTTCGCGACGGTCCGCGCCGATACGAGCACCTCGCGTTTGGGCGCGTCTTCCATTCCTGCAAGCTACCCCCGGACGCCGACGGGGAAACTCAGCGAAACTGGCGGGAACGGAACTAGCGCCGACGGCGGCGCAGGCCTTTGAGCACAAGCGAGCTGCCGACCAGGAAACCGATCGCGGCTGCTCCAATCTGGAGCTCCTGCTTGTGGTCGGCGATGTGCTGGCGCCAGTCGGTGATGCGCGCGACTTCAGTGCGCGCGGAGTTGACGGAATGAACGAGCTGCTGGCGGTTCTCCTCGATCGAGGCACGAATCTCGGCGGGACTGCGCTGGGCCATTAGTTGTCACTCTTCGGGTCGTAGGGCTTGGACGTGTCGCGCGGCGGCTCGGGCGGCTGCGCGGGCGGCGGCGTCTGACTCGGTGGAGCCGGCGGCTGCTGGGGAACCTGCGGGGTGGCGGGCGGCGGCGTGGGCGGAGTCGGCGCAACGTACGGCTTGGCCTCCGGCGCGGGCGGAGCCTGCTTCGGCGCTTCGCCCCCACCCTTCTTGGCCTGTTTCTCGGCTGCCTTCGCGGCCTTGGCTGCATCCTTCTCGGCCTGAGCCTTGGCCTTGGCGGCTTCCTTTTCAGCTTTTTCTGCCGCCTTCTTGGCGATCGCGTCAGCCTTTGCGGCCTCCTGCTCGGCAACCCGGGCGGCCTTCGCGGCTGCCTTGGCTTCCTTGGCCTCCTGCTTGGCGCGCTTCTTGAGCTCCTTGGCGTCGAGCTCGAGTTCGTTGGCGTCTTCGCGCGCTTCCTTCAAGTCTTCCTTGGCATCAACGACTGCGGGATCTGCGGCGGCCTTGCGTTCGGGCGTGACCGGCTCGGCGAGCGGCGTCGTGGTGGTGACGCCGGGCGAGGGCTCCTCGACTGCGACGGAGTCGATCGTCTCAATCGGCTTGTCGGCCTCGGCCTGCAGGGCTTCCTTGGTGGTCATCGCCTCGGAGATCGCCTGGGTCGGCGTGAGCTGCGAGCCCTTCTTGATCTTCTTCAGGGCGACGAACGCGAGCAGTCCGCCGAGCGCGAAGCAGAGAAAGGCGACGATGAAGAATCCGAGCCACGGGTACCAGGTGCCGATCGCGTCGGCGACGAGGAACGAGAGCGCGATCAGAAGAATGAAGAGCCCGAAAAAGGCGAACACGCCACCGACGATTCCGGCAACCGATCCACGCAGAAGGTCCTGCAACGCGACCGACATCTCGGCCTTGGCAAGCTCGATCTCCTCGTGGACGATCGTGGTCGTGCGGTCGATGATCTCGCTGATCGACTCGCCGAGTGGGGTGTTCTCAGGAGGCTTGGGCATGAACTAGTCGATTGGCGGCGGCTCGTTGAAGACGCGGATCCAGATCTGCTCGGCGACCTTGCGGGCGGCGATCGCGGCTATTGCGCCGACGCCGGCCATGATGCCGCTCCAGACGAGCTTTTTGACAATGTCGTTCTGCATCGTGGCCGGAAGCCTTTCGTTCGAAGCCGAGGATTTTGAGCTGGAATCAGACATCAAATTGTGCTTACCCGAAGTGCATTTGTCGTCACCATGAGTAGGCGCCGGGCACACGGTTGGCAAGGCTCGGCAGCTTATCGCGGATCGCTGACTGAGCAGCAAAATCGAGCTCCGCTGCAACCACCGCGTCGCCTTCGTCGCCGGCCCGCGCGAGCACCGTCCCCCAGGGGTCGACGATCATCGAGTTGCCGTATGAGCGGCGGTCGCCGTCGTGGTAGCCGAACTGGTTCGGGGCGATCACGAAGAGCTGGTTCTCCACGGCGCGGGCGCGCAGCAGAAGTTCCCAATGGGCCTCGCCAGTGGTGTAGGTGAAGGCGGCGGGGACGGTCTCGATCAGGGCCCCGCGCGTGGCGAGGATCCGGTAGAGCTCGGGGAAGCGGATGTCGTAACAAACGGTCAGGCCGAGGTTCTGGCCGCCGGCGAGTTCTGTGTTGACGACCTCGTTGCCGGGGTCCTCGTGGTCGGACTCCCTGTAGGACTGACCTGCGACTTCGACATCGAACATGTGGATCTTGCGGTAGGTCGCCTTGACCGATCCGTCGGGGCCGATGTGAACCGAGGTGTTTGCGAGCTTCTCCTGACCCGGGACCTTCTCGACGATCGAGCCGGCCACGATGTCGATCTTCAGCTCCTCGGCGATCCGCGCAAGGCCGACGATCGTCGGACCGTCGAGCGGCTCGGCGTTCTCGAAGTAGTCCTTGGTGTTGCCCATCACGTTGAACTTCTCGGGCAGGACGACGAGCTGGGCGCCTTCGGCGGCAGCCTCGCGGACGAGCGCGTGGGCACGCTCGTTGTTGTGGGCCTTGTCGGCCTGGGAGTTCATCTGGATCGCGGCGGCGATCAAGGGCTGGGGCATGACCGCAGGCTAACTGTCCTGACGACGGCGAAGCTCAGCCACGAGCAGCTTCACATGCATCGCGCTCAGCAGATCGCGCATCGGCCCATGCCCCCGCTCGATCAGGTCCGCCGCTTCGTCCGCCGAGAGCTTGCCCGGCAGCTTCTCTGAGATCACGTCGACCTCATCGCGCGCCAGCGCTTCGAGGTGGCGCATGTAGATCAGCGCGTCGTAGATCGTGAAGCCAAGGGCCTCGCCGTAACCGCTCTTGCGGAACTCGGAGATTGCGGTGAGGAACTCGGCGTCGGGCTGGCTGTAGCGCACACCGGCCTTCGTCTCGTGCGGCTCGATCGCGCCGATGCGCTCAAAACCGTCGAGCACATCCTCGGGAAGATCGAGCCTGGTCACCGCCTGCTTGCGCGTGATTCCCTTGCCGCTCGCGATCGCGGCCTGCGAGCGCTGGAGCAGCGCATCGCCAAGCTCAAGCCTCGCCTCGACCTGGTCGGGCTCGTTCTCGAGGATGCGCTTGATCACGTCGAGCGGCAGGTAGCGCTCTTCCTGCAGGCGCTTGATCAGCTTGATGCGGTCCACGTACTCGGGCGAGTACCAGGCCATGTTGCGGCTGGTCTTGACCGGGGCCGGGAGCAGGCCTTCGCGCAGGTAGTGCTTGATCGTCGCGGCAGAGACGCCGCTCTGCTCGGCGAGGGCGGCCATCCGCAGCAGGCCCTCGGTGCTGGGGGTTGTGGTCGGCGTCACGAGGCGGGCACGCCTTCCACTCCGGCAACGGCGCCTGATTCGCGCAGTGAGGCGATCTCCTCTGCGCTGTAGCCGAGCGATTCCAGCACGGCGTTCGTGTGCTCACCAAATCCGGGTGCGGGCTCGCGTCGGTCGGGCCGCGCGCCATCGATCACGAAAGGCGGCGCGAGCTGTCCGACTGGGCCGATTCCGGGCTGGTCGACTTCCGTGACCATCCCCCGCTCCCTGACCAGATCAGACGCGAGCGCCTCGTCGATGTCGAGAATCGGCTCGATGCAGCAGTCGTGCTCGTCGTTGAACGCGGCCCACTCAGCACGCGTCTTCGTCTTGAAGACTTCGGCGATCTCAGCCCAGCCGTCGCTGCCGGCGAGTTCGAACTGCTTCTCGATCAGATCCTCACGATCAACACCGCGGGCGAACGCCTGCCAGAACTTCGGCTCGAGCGCGCCGCAGCTGATCCAGCCGTCGGCGGCCTCATACGGCATGTAACAAGCCCACTTGCCCGCGAGGTCGACGTCGCCGCGTTCGCGGACGTCGCCGGCCAGTGCGGCTGCGGCCGGCATCGCCAGCCAGCTCAGGGCGCCGTCTGTCATCGAGATGTCGAGCTCTGCCCCTTTGCCGGTCGCCTGCTTCTTCACCAGTGCAGCGAGGATCGCGATCGCTGCCATCTGCGCGCCGCCGCCGATGTCGGCGATCTGGCCTGCGGCCTGGACGGGAGCGCCGCCCTTGGCACCGGTCAGGCCCAGCAGGCCGTTCAGTCCGAGGTAGTTCATGTCGTGGCCCGCGCGGAGCTTGAAGGGACCGTCCTGGCCGTAGCCCGTGATCGCGCAGTAGACGATCCCCGGGTTCACGGTCTTCATCTGGTCATAGCCGACGTTGAGCTTCTCGAGCACGCCGGGCCGGAAGGATTCGAGCACCACGTCGTGCTCGGCGACAAGCTTGAGCAAGATCTCCTTGCCCGCAACGGCCTTCAGGTCGATCTGGATCGACTGCTTGTTGCGGTTGAGCGCGGCGAACTGGACGCTGTGGGTGCCGCTCGCCTTGGCCTCTTCGCCGCCGACGTACGGCGGGGTCCAGCGGACGTAGTCGCCCATGCCGGTGTCCTCCACCTTCAGCACTTCGGCGCCGAGGTCGGCGAGCAGCAGCGAGCAGAACGGTCCGGGCAGCAGGCGCGAGAGGTCGAGGACCTTCACGCCCTTCAATGGAAGATCAGCCATTGCGCGGCACTCCGAGCAGTTCGCGGGCCTCGGCGATCGTCGCGACCTTGCGACCACCGGCCTCGATCTGACGCGCGGCCTCCTCGCAGAGGTCGCCGTTGCCCTTGGCGAGCTCGCCGCTCGGGAGATAGAAGTTGTCCTCAAGGCCGACGCGGACGTTGCCGCCCTCGGCCACAGCTACCGGCACCAGGTCCCACTGCTCGCGCGAGACGCCGACCATGCCCCAGTTGTTCACGCCGTCTCCACCATGCCCATCGGGCTGCGGGACCTGCGAGGCCATGTGCTTCAGGTTCGCGGGCCGCGCCGGCGTGCCACCGAGCACACCGGTCACCAGCGAGATCTGCAGCGGCGACTCAAGGATCCCCATGTCGATCAAGGGCTCAAGCGAAGCGAGGTGCCCCAGCTCGAAGCACTCGTGCTCGGGCCGGATGCCGTACTCGTTCATCGCCCTCAGGAACTGGATGATCGTGTCAAAGCTGTTCTCGAAGATGAATCCGAAGATGAACTCCTTGCGGCGCTTGGAGTACTTGGCGTAGTTCATCGAGCCCATGTTCAGGGCCGCGACGTCGGGTCGGATCGCCTCCAGATACTCGAGGCGCTTCTCCACGGAGAGACCAACTGCGCCGGTCGAGAAGTTGATCACGACATCGCCGCATTCAGCCTTGATCGCGTCGGTGATCTCGCGATAGTTCTCGATCTCGAAGCTCGGCGTGCCGTCGTGCTTGCGGGCGTGGATGTGGATCATCGACGCGCCGGCGTCAACGGCGCGGCGCGCTTCGGCCGCGTACTCGGCCGGGGTGTACGGGATCGCCGGGTGCTGCTCCTTGTTGGCGACCACCCCGCTGATCGAGTTGGTGAGGATGCAGGGCTTCTCAAAACCGCTCATACGGGCATCACCCCGTGCTTCTTGGCCGGTCGATCGACATGCTTGTTCTCTGCCATCTCGAGCGCGCGGATGATGTGGTGGCGCGTCTCGCGCGGGTCGATCACGTCGTCGATCATGCCGTTACCGGCGGCGAGATAGACGTCGATCATCTTCTGGGCCTGGGCGAGCAGTTCCTCACGCTTGGCCTCGGGGTCCTCGGCGGCCTCGATGATTGAGCGGCCGATGATGTTCACCGCGCCTTCGGCACCCATCACGCTGATCTCGGCGGTCGGCCAGGCGTAGATCGCGTCCGGCTCGTAGCCCGAACCGTTCATCACGTAGTAGCCCGCGCCGTAACACTTGCGGATCA
>JAEMSX010000001.1 GCA_016462645.1 Thermoleophilaceae bacterium | reverse complement strand
GGACCGGAGCGACCATGCGGCACGGACCGCACCAAGGTGCCCAGAAGTCGACGAGTACGGGGGTGTCGTTCTCGACCACCGCGGACTGGAAGTTGTCGTCTGTGACTGTGGTGATGTCGGCCATTTTCTCTCGCTCTTCTCCTAGTCGTGCTCTGTAGCTCGATCTCTAATACTTCATAAAGTATAGCGACCCTACGACGGGTTTCTCTCGGCGAACTCCGCGTCCACGCGACGCTTCAATCCGGGGACCTTCAGCGCGGCTTCAATGGCGATCTGCGGACTCATCTTCGATTCCCCGGCGCGACGTTCGGTGAAGTAGATCGGGACCTCCTGGACCTTCTTGCCCGCTCTGATCGCGCGGTAGGTCAGCTCGATCTGGAATCCGTAGCCGTTGCTGATCACGTTCTCGAGTTCGATCGCCTCGAGCGTTTCGCGGCGGAAGCACTTGAAGCCGCCGGTCAGGTCCTGCACGTCGACGCCGAGCAGCTTGCGCGAGTAGATCCCGCCGCCGCGGCTGATCGCCTTGCGCATGAAGGTCCAGTCGCGCACGCCTCCGCCGGGCACGTAGCGCGAACCGATCGCGAGGTCGCACTCGGAGTACGCAGCGCGCACGAGGCGCGGGACGTCGCGCGGGTCATGTGAGAAGTCTGCGTCCATCTCCAGCACCAGGTCGGCGCCGCCCTTCAGCGCAACGTCGAAGCCGGCCAGGTACGCGCGACCGAGTCCGCCCTTGCCCTCGCGGTGGAGCACCTGCACTGACGGGTAGTTCTTCGCCAGAACATCTGCTGCCTCGCCGGTGCCGTCGGGCGAATTGTCATCGACGATCAGGACCGTGTGCTCGCGCGCGACCTCGCTCAGGCGCTGCACGACTGCAGCGACAATCGGGCCGATGTTCTCGGCCTCGTTGTACGTCGGCAGAATCAGCCAGACGTTTGCATCTACGGGTTCGCGGTGCGGCATTGGCGCTGAAGCCTAACCCTGATTACATCGCCGGTACGCGGACGAGCTTCGGCGGTGCGAACGGGGAGCTGCGCACGATCCAGAAGTGCACGGCGTCGCGCTCCTCAATCGCGAGCACCGCGTCCGACTGGCGACGCCATGCGAGCGCCCAGAGCAGTCCGTATCCGGCGGCCGCGACGGCGAGCTGCGGGAACCAGTACGAAGTGACTGCGGCGAGAATCGTGATCGCGAGCACTGGCCAGAGTCGCGAGAGCAGCACTGCGGGCGGCTCGATCTTCGGGAAGATCGGTTCCGGGCGCGACTTGGAGAGAACCGCCCGCACCGACTCCTGGATGTGCGGTCCGCCGCCGATCCACAGACCCGCGACGATCGAGAGGACGATCCAGGCGGAACTGAGGATCACGAGCGTCGTACCACCGTTGCCCGCAAGCGACCCGGCGCTGATCAGGATCAGCGCGAGCGCGCTCGATCCGATCAGGAGGACGCATGAGTGCAGGTAGTCGCAGTAACGCATTCGGGCGTGGCGCGGATCAGATCTCTTGCAGCAGGCGGTTGACGCCGGCGGGACCTTCGACCATGGTGTCAGCGCGATCGACCAATTGTTGCGGCGCTTCCTCCGAGCTGACGCCGACGCACAGCGCCACCTCAAGATCGCCATGCGCACGCAGCTCCAGCAGCGCCTCAAACGCATCGACGTCCGTGTTGTCGTCGCCGACATACGCCGCGTATTGCAGCCCCGACTGCTTGACCAGCCGCGAGACCACGATCCCCTTGTTGAAGTGGATCGGCGGTCGGATCTCGAGCACCTTGCGCCCGTGGTGGATCTCGAAGCCGAGGTCGCGCGCGCCCGCCTCGGCGTCGCGCACGAGCTGTTCGGCCTCCTCCTCAAGCTCGGCTCCGCGCCAGTGCAGCGCCTGGATGAAGTCCTTGTCCTCAAGTCGCACCCCGACGCGACGCATCTCTGCGTGGTCGATCGTGGCGACGAAATCCCGGACCGGCTTGTGCCACGCCTCGAGTTCCGGCGCGCGTTCGACCTCGCCGGTCGATGGATCGAGCAGTTCGGCGCCGTGGGCCCCGGCATAGACGATCCCGCCCACTCCGACCAGGCGCTTGGCGTCGGCGGCCGCGCGGCCGGAGACGCAGGCGACCATCCCGAGCTTGGCCGAGAGTCTGCCGAGGATGCGGCTGACGTCGGTCGGGACGCGGGCGTCGTCTGCGCGCTCGACCACCGGGGCGAGCGTGCCGTCGACATCGAGAAACAGCGCGCAGTCCTTCGGGGTCTCGTGCGCAGCCGCAAGCCACGCTTCGAGTGGCGCAAGCTGCTGGTTTGAGGTTTCGCGGCCGTCAGGCATCGGGTTAGTATCGCTGACCAATGGCCGGTGGCGATCAGAACGAGCTGACCAGCTGGTCGCCCTCACGTCGTGACGCGGGCCAGCTGACTGTGATCGGCCTTGCGGCCGGTGCGTTCAGTGCGCTCTTCGGCGTCGGCGGCGGCACCGTGATGGTTCCGCTGCTCGTGCTCTGGCGCGGCTTCAACGAGAAGAAGGCGACCGGAACGTCGCTCCTTGCGATCGTGATCATCGCCGGCTACGCGGTGATCAGTTACGGGCTGTTCGGATCCGTTGACGTCGTCAAAGGCCTGCTGATCGGAATCCCGGCGGTCGGCGGCGTGCTGTTTGGGACGTGGATCCAGCAGCGATTGACCGATCGACTGCTGAGCGGGATGTTCGCGGTGCTGATGTTGTTCATCGTCGTCCTCTACCTGGTGAAGTGATGGAGGCCGTCGAGATCATCATTGTGGGCTTTCTGGCCGGGACGGTTTCCGGGCTGTTCGGCGTGGGCGGCGGAGTCGTCTTCGTGCCTTCGCTGGTGTTCATCTTCGGGCTGACCCAGGCCGAGGCGAACGCGACGTCCCTGCTGGCGATTGTCCCAGTTGCCATCGTCGGCAGCTATCGCCAGAGCAAGTACGGGAACGTTGCTGTGCGCGAAGGGATCTGGATCGGAGTGATCTCGTTGCCGGCGACGGTGCTCGCGGCGTTTGTCGCGAACGAACTGCCGCAGCGAGTGCTGCAACTGATGTTCGTTGCCTTCGCGCTCTATGTGGCGCTTCGTATGGCGCGGCGCGCGCTGCGGCCGGAGCCCGACGCTGAAGCCGAGGCAGAACTCGGAGCGACGTAGCGGGTCACGCCTTGCGCGGCACGCCCGTCGCCTTGGCAAGCACGAAGTCGAGGATCGGTCGCGGCGTGAGACCGGACGAGATCACCTGCACCTTCGCCGGGATCCCGACGACGTAGCGCGCACGCGGCCGCTTGGCCGTCAGTGCGGTCTCGATCGTTCCGGCGACGCCTTCCACCGGCGCGGCGGTCTTCTGCATCAGCCCGAGCGTGCGGCGCATGCCTTTCATGTGGCCCTTGTAAAGCGCGTGCTCGTCGGGAGTCAACGCCTTCACCCCGTCGTCGAACATCTGCTGCGCGCCGCCCCACATGTCGGTCTGGGTGTTGGCGGGCTCGACCAGCGAGACCTTGATCCTCCAGGGGCGCAGTTCAACGCGCAATGCGTCGGCCATGCCCTCGACCGCGAACTTCGATGCGTTGTAGGCGCCGGTCCACGGGGTGGAGATGCGGCCGCTGACCGAGGAGATGAAGACGACCCGGCCCTTCGCGGCGCGGATCTTCGGCAGCACGGCGCGGGTGACCGCGACGGCGCCGGCGACGTTGACGTCGAACTGCTCGTTCAGGCGCTGGCGCGTCAAGGACTCCACGGGACCGTCGATCACGATGCCCGCGTTGTTGACCACGCCGTCGAGCTGCGCGGGGAGCGTCGCGGCCGCTGCTGCGATCGAGGCGTCATCAGTCACGTCGAGCGTGACCGGGACGATCGATCCAGCGGCGCCTTCGCCCAGCTCTTCGACAAGCGCGGCGCCGTCTTCGGGCTTGCGCACACCGGCGTAGACGTCCCAGCCGGCCTTTGCCAGGCGCAGCGAAGTCGCGCGGCCGATGCCGCGCCCTGCGCCGGTGATCAAAACACTGCTCATTCGAGATACCCCTTGATTCCTGCATCCAGTGCGTTGATTCTGTAGAGCGCGAGCGCTTCTGCGCTGGCGAATGTCGATGCCCCGCCGGTGGGACCGTGGTGAGAGAGGACGCAGTTGAGCAGCTTCAGCTCGCTGCTGCGGTCGAGCCCGCCGGACTTGATCGCGTACTCGCGGACGATCTGTGCGCCCAGCTCGAGGTGCCCGAGCAGCCTGCCGCCCTCACTCTGGGTGATCTCGGCGCCGTAGACGAACTCGCGCGTCTTGCCGATGTCGTGCAGCAGAGCGGCGGTGATCAGAAGATCGCTGTCGAGCCTGCGGTGCAGATCCCACGTTTCCTTGGCCAGTGTGGCGACGGCGACGGTGTGTTCGAGCAGCCCGCCGAGATAGGCGTGGTGCCCGCCGATTGTGCACGGCGCGGTGCGCAGCGCGTCGCGCAGCTCGCGGTCGGCGAGCACGGTGTTGAGGAGCTGCGCGTAGCCGGGGTGATGGACCTCCGTGACGAGGTGCTCGAAGAAGCCCTCAAGCTCATCGACGTCGCGGTAGGCGCTGGGAAGAAAGTCGGAGAGATCGCCGACCTCGGCCGGGTCGGCGCGCTTGATCGAGCGCAGGTTGATCTGGTGCTGTTCCTGAAAGGACTCGACGCGACCGGCCACGCGGACAATGTCGCCGCGGTCGAACTGTGAGTCGAGGAAGCTCGCGTCGTTGAAGGCCCGCCCGCCGATCTTGCCGCTGGCGTCGCGCAGCTCGACCGTGAGGTACGGCGAGCCGTTGCGTGCGGTCAACTTCTGCTTTCGGGTGCAGGCGTAGATGCCGTTGACTTCGGTGTCGGGCTGCAGCTCGGCGATCGTTGTCACAGCGCCAGTCTATGCCGAGCGCGCTCATCAAATGACGGTGACCGATGGCCGTCCCGGTCAAGACCGAGTACTTTGAACATCAATGAGAGAAGGCGCCGCCGAAAGCATCGTCTGGTCAGGCGCGGACATTCCGCGCGGACCGATTCTGGTCGTCAGCTTCCAGGGCTGGAACGACGCGGGCAATGCCGCGAGCGCCGCGGTGAGCTATCTCGGCCAGACCGGCGAGCGCCGCAAGATCGCCGAGATCGACCCGGAGCACTTCTTCGACTTCCAGTCGCACCGCCCGCAGATCAGCGTGATCGACGGCGACGTGCGCTTCGTCGAGTGGCCGCGCAACGTCTTCTACCAGGCTGATGTCGCGGGCCTTGAGGGCGGCGTGCTGCTGCTGGAGGGCGAAGAGCCCTCGATGCACTGGCAGACCTTCTGTGACGCGATCATCACCGTCGCCCAGGAGTGCGATGTCACGACAGTCGTGATGCTCGGCTCGCTGCTTGCCGACGTGCCGCACACGCGCACCGCGGCGATCAACGCGATCGCGCCCGACGTCGAAATGACCGACGGCCTCGGCTTCCGCACCGCCAACTACGAGGGCCCGACCGGAATCACCGGAGTGCTCCAGCACGCCTGCGCGAAGGCCGGCCTCAGCACGGTCAGCCTCTGGGCCTCGGTCCCGCACTACGTCGCGGCCACGCCCAACCCGCCGGCAGCACTGGCGCTGGTGCGCGCGTTCGAGGGCGTCACCGGCGCGCTGGTCGACGCGGCAGAGCTTGAGTCCGCCGCCGATCGCTTCAAGGAGCAGGTCTCCGCGGCCGTCGCGCAGGACGAGGAGATCTCCGGCTACGTCCGCACGCTCGAAGAGAACGCAGATGCCGACGCGGACGACGAGTCCACCAACCCGATCCCGTCAGGCGACGCGATCGCCAAAGAGATTCAGCGCTACCTGCGTACGCAGGAAGGCAACTAGGCCGCGCGCTTTCAGGCCTCGGTCGCCGGACAGACGTGCCGGAAGCTGCAGCTGCGGCACTTGTTGTACTCCGGGTCGGGAGTGAAGTCGAGCGAGATGATTCTGTCGGCGACCTCGTCGATCGTCGCGCGGACCTCGTTGACGTGTTCGTCGGTGGCCTCGGCCTCGATCACGGGCTGGGCGTTCTCGAGGAAGTAGTAGACGAGCCCCTGCGCGTCGATCCCGAGCTCCTGGGCGCCCGCGTACTTGTAGATCGCAAGCTGGATCTCCTTGGCGACCTGGTTGCGCAGGGCGACCGCGCCCTTCTTGTCGTTGCCGGTCTTGTAGTCGATCACGCGCTGCGTGCCGTCTGCAAGCGTGTCAATGCGGTCGATCTTTCCGTTGATCTGGATGCCGTCGAGGATCTTGCCGCCGACGGGCGTCGTCTCCATCAGCTTGGTCGGCGGGAGCTTCAGTGAGAAGCTCGCCTCTGTCTTGACCGGACCCTCGGGCCGCGCGAACTCGCTGTCGGCGTAGCGGGCGAGCATCGTGCGGGCGCGTTCGAGCAACTGACGGTCGTCGTCGGTGCGGCCCCAGCCGCCGGTCGCGACGGACTGTTCGAGCAGCGCCTCGATCCGCTTGCGCGCGTCCTCGGGTTCGAGCGGCTCCTCAAGATCCTTGTGGAAACGCTCGAGCACGTTGTGGACCGTGATGCCGAGGCGCAGGTGGCTCTGGTCCGGCGTCGGGATCTTCATCACGTTCTCATACTCGTACTGCTTGGGGCAGCGCTGGTAGCTGCCGATCGCCGATGCGCTGAGGCGCAGGCGGTTGTTGATCGTCGGCAGGAAGTTGGTCAGCTGCGGGGTGATCGCGCCGATCTTCTGGCCGAGTTGCTCGAGGCGTTCCTCGCTGATGCGCAGGCGGTCGTCGAGCTCGGAGGATTCGTAGGCAGCGCGTTGCGCCGGCGACATCTGGCCGACCAGCATCGAGTTGACCTCGGGCAGGGCGTCGGCGATCGTCTGGCCGTGGCGCAGGCGGTGCACCAGAGCGCTCAGCTTCAGCAGCTCGGCGAAGCGGGCGAAGTCGGCGGGAGTGCCGGCGTGGGCGTCGAGTCGCATCTCGCCAAGCTGCGCGCCGGCCGAGGCGATCGACCCCATCAGGTCCGCGCGCAGCGATTCCATCTCGGCGTAGACGAAGTCCGCCGTCTCAAAGTCACGCTCGGGAAACTCCTGCTCCTTGCCATCAACCGCGAGCATCGCCTCGGAGTAGAACTCGCTGACCTTGTGGCCGCGCGCGTCGGAGTCGAACCAGCTCAGCACCAGCTGGGTGCGGGCGCGGGTCATAGCCACGTGAGCGAGGCGGCGGGTTTCTTCGATGTGGGCCTCGCGCTTGGGGTCCTTGCCCGTCGGCGCGGGGATCGGATCGTTCTTGAGCAGTTCGGGAACGGCCGTGTCCGAGCCACGCTTGCCGGGCCAGCGTCCACTGACCATCCCGGGCACGAAGACGTATTCGAACTCGAGACCCTTCGATCCGTGGGCCGTCATCAATCGCACGGCGTTCGGGTCGCGCTCGGCCGACTCGCTCGCCTCATCGAATCCCGCCTCGGCCATGCCGGTCACGTAGTTGGCGAACTCACGGCCGTTGGCGCCGGGCGAGTTGGCCTCGAACTCCTCGGCCATGCGCTGAAACTTGCTCAGGTTGGCGAGGCGATCCGGCGCGTCCTTGCCGCCCTCAAGCAGTACCGAACCCTTGATCGCGATCTCATTGATCAGGCGGATCGTGAACTCGCCCGGGCCGAGCTCATTGAACTCGGCGTTCAGCGAATCCCAGGTTGAGACAAACTGGCGGATCTTGTCGAGCGTCTCCGGCGAGAACTGCTTGCTGCGCGCGGCGGATCGCATCGCCTCGACCACGTGCGGCTGTTTGTCGCGGCGCATCCACTTCATCAGTCCGGCGTAGTCGGCGCTGTCGAGGTTGATCGGGTGCGCGGTGAGCATGCGCCAGGCGTCTTCGTTGAGCGTGGGATTCGCGAGCACCTTCAGCCAGCTCAGCGGCACGCGGATCTCGGCGCGTTTGAAGAAGTCCCTCTCGGTCAACAGATACGGGATGTCGTGAGCGCCGAGGCGGTCGGCCAGCACCTGCATGTGGGTGCGTGCTCGTGCCAGCACGCAGATCTCGCGCGGCTCGATGCCGACGTCGGCGATCAGCCGCTCGATCTCGGTCACGATCGCCTGCGCTTCGGCGACCTCGGAGTCGGCGTGCCAGAACAGCACCTCGCCGGGCTTCTCCTCGGCGGCGCGGAGCTCCTTGGGCACGCGCCGCTCGTCGGGGATCATCTTCACCAGCGCGCGCGCCGCGTCGATGATCTGCGGGGCCGAGCGGTAGTTCAGCTCCAGCTCGATCCGCGTGGAGGGGCCGAAGCGGCGCTCGAAGTGCAGGATGCTCCCGGCCGATGCGCCGCGAAAGCCGTAGATCGACTGGTCGTCGTCGCCCACGGCCGCGATGTTGCGGTGGTCCTGCGCGAGCAGCTTGAGGATCTCGAGCTGCACATACGTGGTGTCCTGGAACTCGTCCACAAGAATGTGATCGAAGCGCCTGGCCACGCGCGCGCGGATCTTCTCGTTCTTCATCAGCAGCTTGTAGAGCTCGAACTGCATCCCTCCGAAGTCGAGTGCTGACGCGTCGCGGAGGAACTGCTCGTGCTTGGCGTAGAGCTCGGCCTGCTCGAGCATCAGCAGCGCCTTGTCGCGATCGGCCTCTTCGACCGCGTCGGCGAGGGCGGCCTTGGCGTACTCGGCGAAGCCCTCCGGGGAGACGCACTCTTCCTTCAAGCGGTCGATCACTTCGAGCAGGCTGGCGAGCGCGGCAGCGGGGTTGCCGCGCAGCGAGGTCTGCTCGAATGTCAGTTCGTTGATGCGACGGAGCATGATCGCGACGCGGTCGGGATCCTGCGCGACGGTGAAGAATGGGTTCAGGCCTGCGGCGGCGGCCTCGTCGCGCAGCGTGTCCATGCAGAGCGAGTGGAACGTCGACGCGTTGATCTCCTCGGGCAGGTCGCCGAGGGCTTCCTCGATGCGTTCGGCGAGCTCGGTCGCCGCGGCGCTGGTGTAGGTGAGCGCGAGAATGCGATCGGCCGGCACGCCTTGGGCCACGAGCCACTCGAAGCGGCGGGTGAGGGTTCGTGTCTTGCCCGATCCCGCACCGGCGACGATCAGCAGCGGGCCGCCGAGGTGCGTGACCGCAACCTTCTGCGGCTCGTTGAGACCTTCCAGAACCTGCTCGGGCAGCGGCAGCGTGGGCTCCAATGTCGTCTGCTCGGGGGATTCGCTCACAATCTCTAGGATACGGTGCCGTTATGGAAACCGGCGCTTTGAGCGAAACAAATCAGCTGGCGTTGACAACGGATTGGACGTCATCGTGCCGCCGGATGGTCGAGACGATCAAGCGCGAATTCGTCAAGTACCCGACCTACGCGGACCGCAAGGTCGGGAGCGGTCAAGGTGCCGGCGGCGATTTCACACTGATCGTCGATGAGGTGGCCGAGGACGCAGTGTTCGCCGAGCTCGAGGCGTTGTCGAAGTCCGGCGCGGACTTCTATGCGATCTCCGAGGAGCGCGGCGAAGTCGACTTCGGTTCGAAGGCCGTGAAGGTCGTCGTCGATCCGATCGACGGCTCCTTGAACGCCAAGCGCGTGGCGCAGTCGTGGAGTCTTTCTGTTGCCGTCGCGGCCGGCGAGACGATGGCTGACGTGGTTTACGGCTACGTCTACGACTTCGGCGCGAATGAGGAATGGATCGCGATCAAGGGCGGCGGCGCGACAGTCGACGGCCGCAGGCTCGATCCTTCTGAGGCCGGCAATGAGCTCGAGGTCGTCGGGCTCGAATCGACCAAACCGATCTTCCTCACGCCGGAGCTGCTCGGTCGGTTCGACGGCAAGGTCCAGCGCATCCGCTCGATCGGATCGATTGCCTTGACGCTCTGCCAGGTGGCGGCCGCCCGCTACGACGGAATGCTCTCGCTGCGCCCCTGCCGCTCGATCGATGCAGCGGCCGCGCAGCTGATCGCCCGCGAGGCCGGAGCCACAGTGATCTTCGGCGACGACGCCGAACTGATCGCCCCGCTCAATCTCGCCCCGTACAAGCCGGTGGCCGCCGGCCGCGACGAGACCCGCGCGCAGTTCCTGATCGACGCCCTCGGCGCGTAGACACGCGCTTTTCTGCTGCGAGGTACGTCCTCTGCGCGGCTGCAAGGACGTACCTTGCAGCAACTTCTGCCTTGAAACCGCTATTTCGGGGTTTCTTTGGCGTGGCGTGTAACCAATCCGCCGGCGCGCCCGTATATAGTTTGTCCATTGTTACTTCTAACAAACTTATGGAGGGACGGCGCTAATGGCTGCCACCACCGCAAAGAAGCCGGCCGCACGCAAGACCACGGCCCGCAAGACCACCAAGCCCACTACTGCGAAGACGCAGGCGAAGGCAACCGCAACTTCCGCAAAGACCACCGCCAAGAAGGCTGAGGCCGAGGCGAAGTCGACCATCGAGTCCTACACCGACACACTCGAGACGTACGCCGAGAAGGCTGCCCTCGTGCCGGTGGGAATCGTTCTTGAAGTCCGCGACGGCGTCGTCGACTTCGTCGACAAGTACACCTCGATGGACAACGTCGAGAAGAAGTTGACGAAGTTCGAGAAGCGCGGCAAGACTTTCTCCAACAAGGTCGAGCGTGACCTGAAGAAGCAGCGCACTCGCGCCGAGCGTGAGCTCCGCAAGCAGCGCAAGGAGATCGAGAAGACCTACAACTCACAGCGCAAGGAGATCGAGACCACGATCACCAAGCAGCGCAAGGAGTTCGAGGACCGTCTCGCATCACTCTCCGACGAAGTAGAGACCCGCATCAAGGACGTTCAGTCCCAGGTGGAGAAGGCGCTCGACTTCTAGATCGACCCAGCTAACACCGCCATCGCGGTCTCGGCCCGCGCTGGCACTTTGCTGATCAACTCCCCCAAAGAACCGATCAGCATCCTCCCCAGAACACAGTCCCTCTCCCCAAGGGATACATAAAAAAAAGAGCCCCGGCAGGACGCCGGGGCTCTTTTTTGTTCAGATACGGAAGCTGGTGGAGCTAGGCAGCGAAGTACTCCGCGTTCAGACCCGCGTACTTCTTCCACTCCTCGGGGAGCTGGTCTTCTGCAAAGCAGGCGTCAACCGGGCATGCCTCGACGCATGCGTCGCAGTCGATGCACTCGTCGGGGTTGATGAACAGCTGCGTTGCCTCCTCGTACCCGGGCTCGTCGGGTGACGGGTGGATGCAGTCGACGGGACACACTTCGACGCAGGAGTTGTCTTTGGTGTCGATACACGGTTCTGCAATTACGTAAGCCAAATTTGCTCCTTACAACGGGGTCTCAAAAGCTTGAACGGTCATTTTAGACAGTCCTTCGCCGCCGATCCATATTCTCCCGTTGATGATCCTCATGACTGGAGCAACTGGAACGCTCGGCAAGCCGCTGCTCGGGCGCCTGCTGGGCGCCGGCGAGCAGGTCCGCTGCATGGTCCGCGAGCCGCGCAGACTGGGCCCCAACCGCGTTCAGGTGCAGATTGCGCTGGGCAACCTCGCCGACCGCACTGGGCAGGACCGCGCGCTGCGCGGAGTGGACACGGTGATCCATCTTGCCGCCACAACACGCGATCAACCGCGCGGGACGATCGAGGAGATCAACGGCCTGGCCACGCTCAGGCTGCTCAACGCGGCCAAGCGTGCCGGTGTGCGGCGCTTCGTGTACGTCAGCTCGTTCAACGCGTCACCGAGTTCTCCGAGCCGCTTCATCCGTATGCAGGCGCGCGTGGCCGAGGCGATCAAACAGTCCGAGCTGGAAGCCGTGATCTTTGAAGCCGGCGTCATCTACGCGCCGGACGATCCGTGGATCAAGCTGATGTCGGAACTCGCGAAGCTCCCCGTCATGCCGGTGATCGGCAGGGGCAAAGCCGCCTTCCAGCCGATCTGGGCCGAGGATGCGGCCGACGCGATCACCGCCACGCTGCTCAAAGGCATCGCCACGCCGGGGGCGCCGATCGCGCTCGCGGGGCCGGACACGCTCACCCAGGATCAGATTCTGAAGATCGTGATGCGGCACTTCGGCGCGCAGAAGCCACTCCTGCATCTGCCCACGGGGATCTCCCGCCGGGCGCTCGACTGGCAGGAGAAGCGCCTCGGGCAGGCCGCGCTCGCCACGTGGGATCAGGTCGTGCTGCTGCAGGACTCGATCCTCAGCCCGCGCGGCACGGGAGATCTGACGGCGCTCGGCGTGGAACCGCTGCCGATGCCGGACGTGCTCCCGGCTCGCTAGAAGAGCTTGATCCGGCGGACAGCGACGGTCTTGCGCTGCTCGCGCTTCCTGGCGTCCTTGGTCTTGACCGAGGTCACTCCGAGCGAGCCGCAGAAGTAGAGGTACTTCGCCGCGGGATCAACCGCGAACGCCCCGGTCGCAAATCCCGAGTTGCTGATGTCCTGATCGTTGACCTGCACATCCGCGTCGGCGCTGAACCGCGCTGCGTGTCCCAGGAACGTCCCGCCAGGGCTGTCATAGAAGCTGTCGGCGTGGGCGAACACGGTGCCGGCGCTGCTCTCACGGAGGATCCAGGGCTGAGCGTCCGGGAACCCACCGTCACCACCATTGAAGTAGAGCCCCGCCTCTTCGTTGAAGAGGGTCGTGACACCGCTGTCCTCATCGACGTAGGCGAGCTTCAGCTCGGAGTAGGTGCCGGTGTCGACTGACGCGCCGTCCGCGTAGAGAATCGCGTAGTCGCCGTTCTTGCGAATCGTGGTCATCAGCGATTGACCGGTGATTGTGTAGGCGCTGGTGATCCGCTTGGGCTTGCCGGCGGCCGGCGGAGTCCAGAGCCCGTCGCCCGCCCATTTCGAGTCCGGTTTGCCGCTTGCGCCCAGCTTGAGCACACCGAGCGCGCTGCCGGCGGGCTTGCCGGGGAGGCTGCTGGCGCTGATGAGCATTCCGCCGTCGGAGGTCACGGTTGCAGAGTCGAGCGCGTTGAGCGGCGTCGCGGTGTAGGCCTTCGGCGCGGCGAGCTCGACGACTCCCTTGTTGCCCCAGCTGGCGTCGGGCTTACCGTCCTTCGCGTACTTGAGCAGGACCTGAGTGTCTGAGGTCTGGGCAAGCACAACGACCTTGCCGCCGGCGAGCGCGATCACGCGAAAGCCTGCGGGGCGCGACTGGTCGAAGCCGGCGATCGTGATCGAAATGAATCCCCGGGTTCCGAACTTCGGGTCGCGGCGGCCGCTCGGGAGGACGCGAAAGAGCTTGAGCTTGGCGCGCAGCGACTTCCTCTGGGACCGCGTCACGTACGCGAAGCCGCCCTGACTGTCAAAGTCGTTGCCCAGCACGATCTGGTCAGTCGGGATGCGCTGTTTGCGCCAGTTGACCTCGGCGATTCCGAGCATCATCTTCTGGCGCGGTCGCACCTTTATCGACGCTGTCGCGAGCTGTTGCTCGGTGGTCCAGGGACCGGGCAGGCCGGGCTGGGAGTAGCCGAAGCGGCCCGCGATGTTGAGGCTCCTGCCACTGATCTCGCAGGACTGGGCGACCTGGCCGTACACGCCCTTGATCGTGGGCAGCTGGAGCGTGCCGGCGTTCTGGTAGCTGGTGTCGAACTTCGTGGTCGCGCTCTGCGTGACTGACGTCGCGCCGAGCATCAGTGCACCAGCGAGCGAAACCGCCGCGACAGAGCGAGCAAATGGACGAAGCATGGTCATCAAAACCCTGAAAGTGGTTACAAGTTGCTATTCGCACTCTCTTGCGAATCGCCTTGTTCACAAAAGAAAGCGCACCCCCGATCCAGCGCCGTGGAACGAGGGTGCGTCGCGTCTCAGCACGATGCGGCAACCTTGCGGTCTGCTTGCGCTGATCACGGTTTGTCTTCAGTTGAGGAGAGCGCCCCCGGCGCCAATCGTCGCCGGGGGTCTCCTCTGTGTGTCGCTGGGGAGCACGCTTTGATTGAACGAGCAACGTTCTATGGATGTAGTAACTGTCCGGTTAGCCAAAAGTTGCGGACAAATGGGTAACCCAAAGAAAAAGCCCCCGGCGCCATTTGGTGCCGGGGGCCAACTCTTCAATTGATACTGCCGAACGGATTCGGACCGATCGGCAGCGGGGAATCACATCCCCATGTCCATCAACGCGTGAGCCGCTTCACGTAGATCGGCTTCTTCGCGCGTGGCACCAAGACTTCCAGGCGGATCTTCTTGGCGTGCTTGAACGCTCCCGAAAATCCGACCGATCCATATGTCCGGCAGGAATTGCTGTACGGGAATCCGGGCCAGCTTCTGCGGATTGCGTGGCCGGGGATGATCAGTCGAATCTTCAGGTGAGCGGGACAGTTCGACGCTGTGAGAACCGGCAGGCGGATGGATCCGTTCAGGCCGTACTTGCTGAACCGCAGATCTGACCCGCTGGGTCCCGGCACGTGTTGGGTTGTGCCGGGCTTCACAGCAGGCGGCGGAATGACGCGCGGTGGGAGGACGTTCACCTGGGTCGACTGCTGGTCCTCGTAGTAGGCACCTTCTGCATGCACTGAGAAAATGTGCTTGCCGGGCGACAGCGTGGTCGGCCCGAATGGGCTCGCGCATGGCACCGGTGTGGCCAGATCCCAGCGACACGTGATGCCGTAGGTCTCGTCACCGAGCACCTTGAAACCCACGGTGGTCGGCGTTTCAAGCTGCGTGAGTTCGGTGTCTTCGATCGTTCCGCTGTTGTCCATGTCATATGAGGACCACGGAACTTCGATCTCTGGACCGAGCACGTAGAAGTTTCGAACGACGGTGGTTGATTCGAGCGTGTCGTCATCGATTGCGGTGAGCGTGAACGTGTGGGGACCGTCGTGAAACGGTTCCGTAAAGCCGACGCCAAATCCTGTGAATCCGCCGCCCGGACCGTGGGCGCTCCCGCAACCGCCAATGGGTCCGTCGTCCCATTTGCACTCAGTATGGAAGTTCCCGCTCTGTCCGATCTCCCAGTACCCGTAGATCGACGGCATGATCGCGTCTGCGATCGGGTCGGCTGGGTCCGCCGCCGCGGGCGAGTAGATGGCGACTGAAGGGCCCGCCGCGATTGCGGCGGTGGTCAGCGCCATATGGCCCAGGCACAAGACAGCCGCGAGGGCCGGGATCCAGATCGAGCGTTTGATGGGATGAGCCTTTCGAGGGACGGAGACCGAGGGCAAAGCAAAAGTGTAAACAAGCTCTGCTTCAAAGGCAAGACCCGAAAGGGTTACAAAAAAGCCCCCGGCGCCAATTGGCACCGAGGGCTCTCTCGAACTACTGATCCAGACGGATCGGCAGAGGGGGAATTACATCCCCATGTCCATTCCGCCCATACCGCCAGGCATGCCGGCCATCGCGCCCTCTTCAGGGAGCTCGGCGACGATTGCCTCGGTGGTGAGGATGTTCTTGCCGATCGAGGCTGCGTTCTGCAGCGTTGAGCGGGTGACCATCGCGGGGTCGATGACGCCGGCGGCGACAAGATCAACGATCTCGCCGGTCGCGGCGTTGAGGCCGTTGCCGGCCTTCGCCTTGCGCACGTCGTTCACGACGACGGAGCTCTCGAGCCCGGCGTTGTAAGCGATCTGACGCAGCGGCTCTTCGAGCGCGCGGTGGATGATCTGAGCGCCTGTGCGCTCATCGAGGTCCATGATGTCCTCAGCCTTGATCGCGGACTGCGCCTCGAGCAGCGCAACGCCACCACCGGCGACGATGCCCTCTTCAAGTGCAGCGCGCGTGGCCTGGAGTGCGTCCTCGACGCGGTGCTTCTTCTCCTTGACCTCGGTCTCGGTTGCAGCGCCGACCTTGACGACTGCGACGCCTCCGGCGAGCTTCGCCAGACGCTCCTGCAGCTTCTCACGGTCGAAGTCGCTGTCGGTGTTCTCGATCTCGCTCTTGATCTGGGCAACGCGGCCCTTGATCGCAGCAGCGTCACCGGAACCGTCGATGATCGTGGTGTTGTCCTTGGCGATCACGACGCGGCGGGCACGACCAAGCTGGCTGACCTCGGTGTTCTCGAGCTTCAGGCCGAGCTCCTCGCTGATGACTTCGCCGCCCGTGAGGATTGCGATGTCTTCGAGCATGCGCTTGCGGCGGTCGCCGAAGCCCGGAGCCTTGACTGCCACACCGGTGAAGGTGCCGCGCAGCTTGTTGACGACGAACGTGGCAAGAGCCTCGCCCTCGACGTCCTCGGCGATGATCAGCAACGGCTTGCCGCTCTGCATCACTGCTTCAAGCAGCGGGAGCACTTCGCGGACCGCGCCGATCTTGGCGTTGGCGATCAGGATGTACGGGTCCTCGAGGACGGCTTCCATACGGTCCTGGTCGGTGACCATGTACGGGGAGACGTAGCCCTTGTCGAACTGCATGCCCTCGGTGAACTCGAGCTCGAGTCCGAAGGTCTGGCCCTCCTCGACGTTGACAACGCCGTCCTTGCCGACCTTGTCGATCGCGTCGGCGATGATGTCGCCGATCTCGTCGTCGCCGGCCGAGATGGCCGCAACGCGTGCGATCTGGTCCTTGCCGGAGACTGCCTTGGCGCGCTTGCCGATTGCCTCGACGACCTGCGTCACCGCAAGCTCGATGCCGCGCTTGAGCGCGATCGGGTTGGCGCCTGCAGCGACGTTGCGCAGACCCTGGTGGACGATCGCCTGTGCGAGCACGGTCGCCGTGGTGGTTCCGTCACCGGCCACGTCGTTGGTCGCGGTGGCGACTTCACGGACGAGCTGGGCACCCTGGTTCTCGAACGGGTCGTCGACCTCGATCTCGCGGGCGATGGTCACACCATCGTTGGTGATCGTCGGTGCGCCGAACTTCTTGTCGAGCACGACGTAGCGGCCCTTGGGACCGAGCGTTACTTTGACGGCGTTGGCAACTGCGTCGACGCCGGCCTCCAGCGTCGCGCGTGCTTCCTGGCCGAACTTGAGTTCTTTAGCCATTTGAAATATTCCTCAATGCTTTCGTGGGGGTGGACTAGACGACTTTTGCGAGAACGTCGCTCTCGCGAAGAACCAGCAGCTCTTCGCCTTCAACGGTCACTTCGGTGCCGCCGTACTTGCTGTAGAGGACCTCATCGCCCTCAGCGACGTCGAGCGGAATGCGCTTCTCGCCGTCCTCGTCCCAGGTGCCTTCGCCGACGGCAACAACGGTGCCACGGGACTGCTTCTCCTTGGCGGTGTCGGGCAGCACGATGCCGCTCGCGGTTACTTCATCTTCCTCGGATGCTTTGACGATCAGGCGATCGCCCAAGGGCTTGAGAGCCATATCTGTCTTTCCTTTGCGCTTTTGCCACTTCGATTGAAAAATCTGGCAGAAACGGCTTGTTCAAGGGGTTTTACACGGGATTTTGGCACTCGGATGGTCGGAGTGCCAAAGACTGAGGCGAATGATAGCGAGCGTTGGCCGCCCGCGGCTCAGGCGAGAATCAGAGCGAGGTAGACGACGCAGACGATGATCGTGACTGCCCAGGACTGGTTCTCGGTGAACTCTCGAACCTTTGCCATGGCCGAGGGTCCTCGCTTGCCCAGCATGAAAAAGAGCAAGAGCGGGATCGCAAGCAGCAAGAGGCAGAGGCCGTAGAACGGCAGGGCGTCGGTCAACGCGTCCTTGTTTCGCACGAGATCGAGGCCTACGGTCGCGCCAACGATGATGTCGGTTGGTGCCACGGCGATCACGAGGACGCCGTATTTGAATGCTTCGCGCGGCCCGGCCTCCTGGACTTTCTCGAGAAGTTTGGATGGTTTCGAGTTTGCGCGATTCAGGTACGCCCGCACGGAGAGCAGCACCAGCACGACGACGAAAAACGTCTCGACCAGCTTTTCAGACTTGTTGCGGCCGGCGTCGGTCGTGTGCGGTGCAAGACCCGCGTGCAGCAACTTTGCTCCGACGTAAGAGCCGATGATGATCACTGCGACTGCCGCGCCAAACCCGGCGATGTACGCGAGCGAAGCCAGCACCGGCCGCTTCCCGGTCACGAGCAGAGTTGCGAGCACAAGCTGCGTGCCCGCGACCATCAGGATCGCCAGCGGCAGGATGTGGAGGTTCACGGCGGCTCCCTAGTTGAGCTGGCCGGGCGAGGTGCCGTAAGACTCGGCGATGCCCTGCGGCTTCTCGATGATCGCTGAGAAGCGCACGACCGTGACCAGGTCCTCGGTGGAGATGTCACGGTTGTAGATCTGCTCCAGGAATCGCAGCTCGTCTTCGAGCAAGCGGAATTCCGGGTTGTCCATCTCGATCTCACGCGGGGTGAGGTCGTAGACCTTCTTCACCGTGACGGAGTCGATCACTGCCTCGAAGATCTTCTCGCGCGGATTGTTCTCCATGCCGAGCGTGACGAGGACGACGTGGCCCTTCTTGTACTTGTGCGACTTGTCGCCCAAGCGGATCGTCGCCTGCTTGCGCCCGTGGCGCAACTGGTCGGCGAAGAGCGGGGAGTAGAAGTTCAGTACGTACAAGTTGGTGTCCTCACACGACCATCCGGCGCATGCCTTCGGGGTCGCGGAGCTGCAATCTACCACGGTACGTGGTGAGCAAATCTGCGCGCTGGCAGTTGGCGAGGAAGCGGCTGACCGTCTCGCGCGACGTGCTGGCAAGCTGGGCGATCTCGGACTGGTTGGCGCGCACGAAGCTGCCAGCCATGACACTTCCGTTCTGCTGCTCGGCCAGCCCGAGCACGACGTTGACGATCCGACCCTCGGTGGACTGGAAGTACTGGTCACCGATGCGCGAGTTTGCCGCGCGGAGGCGCTTGCTGAGCTGCTGCAGGAGCTTCACCGCGATCTCGGGGTTGCGCGTGAGCACGCGCGTGACGTCGCCGGAGGTGAGCGCAACGACGTTCGTGAGCTCGATGCACTCGGCAGTCGCCGAGCGCGCCTCCTTGTCGAAGATCGCGAGTTCGCCGAAGAGATCGCCCGGACCCATCTCGGTGAGGGCGATCGTGCGGCCGCCCGAGTGTTCGCGCTTGATCAGCACGCGGCCCTTGCGGATCACGTACATGACGTCGCCCTGGGAACCCTCCCGGAAGATCACTTCGCCGCGCACAAAAGAGCGGGGGACGGCAACCGCAACCAGCTCATCGAGCTCGCGCTTGTTCAGCGTCTCGAAGAGTGGGAGACTGCCGAGAAGATCGCTGGTCTCGCTCACCTTCTGTGTGCTCCGTCACTCATAGGTCACACAGCCTACGCAACCGATCGGCGCGGCATATGCAGTGCAATTTCTGCGTCAGCGCAGTGCTTATTGAAGCGCTTGGCCGTACTGGCGCTTGTAGAACTCGAGATACTCGCCCGAGCGAATCGGTCCCCACCACCACTCGTTGTCGCGGTACCACTGCACCGTCTCTTCGAGCCCCTCGGCGAAGTGCGTCTTCGGTTCCCAGCCGAGCGCGCGGATCTTCGCCGACGAGAGCGAGTAACGCACGTCGTGTCCGGGGCGATCCTTGACGTATTCGATCAGCGACTCGTCGTTGCCCGTGAGTTCGACGATGCGCTTGACGACCTCGATGTTCGGGCACTCGTCCGGTCCGCCGATGTTGTAGACCTCGCCCACGTTGCCCTTCGTCAGCGCCGTGTAGATGCCGGTGCAGTGGTCCTCCACATACAGCCAGTTGCGCACCTGCATGCCGTCGCCGTACACCGGCAGCTTGATTCCGGCGAACGCGTTGAGCACGCAGAGCGGGATCAGCTTCTCGGGGTAGTGGTACGGGCCGTAGTTGTTGCTGGCGCGGGTGATCAGCGCCGGCAGACCGTACGTGCGGTGGTAGGCCTGGACGAGCATGTCGCCGCCGGCCTTGCTCGCCGAGTACGGAGAGGAGGGGTCGATCGGGGACTCCTCCGTGAACGTTCCCTCGTCGATCGAGCCATACACCTCATCGGTTGAGATCTGCAGGTAGCGGCCGATCTCCTGCTCGCGCGCAGCCTCAAGCAGCACCTGCGTGCCGAAGACGTCGGTGGTGATGAACGCATCGGGTTCTTCGATCGAGCGGTCGACGTGGCTCTCGGCGGCGAAGTTGATGATCGCGTCGACGCCTTCGACTGCCTGGGCGACGACCTCGCGGTCCTCGATGGCGCCTTGGATGAAGCTGAAGTTGGGATTGTCCTCGTGGTCGGCGAGGTTTTCCATGCGGCCCGCGTAGGTCAGTTTGTCGAGCACGACGACCTGATCTTCCGGGTGCTCGCGCAGGACGTGACGGACGAAGTTGCTGCCGATGAATCCGGCACCGCCGGTGACGAGAAGCTTCATTGACCGGTCTCCTTGGGTTCCAGTTCCTGATTCGGGTCGAGGGCTTCGGTCTCCTGAGTGTGCAGCGCCGCGCGCGCAACCAGGTAGGCGTGCAGGCCGTGGTCCCAGCGTGGGAGGGAGGGGGCGTCCTCGCGCTCGCTGACCATCGCCGAGTAGACCGGACGCGGCGCGGGGCGCGCCAGCATTTCCGTGGTGCCCGAGAGCACCATCACCTCGACCTGGCTCTGACGGAAGATCTCGCGCGCGAAGTCGTACCAGGAGCAGGCTTCGCCGCCGCAGAGGTGCATGATCCCGAGACGCTGATAGTCGGCGAACTCGATCACGGCGTCGGCGAGCTGACGCGTGTAGGTCGGGCAACCGATCTGGTCGTTGACGACCAGAAGCTCGCTGCGCTCCGCCGCCAGCGACAGCATCGTCTCGACGAAGTTCTTCCCGCCCAGGCCGTAGAGCCAGGACGTGCGCACGATCAGGTGGCGCGGGTTGGCCTCTGCCACAGCGATCTCACCGGCGAGCTTGCTGCGGCCGTAGACGCCGATCGGGCCGGTCGGGTCGCTCTCCACGTACGGCTCGCGCTTGGTGCCGTCGAAGACGTAGTCGGTGCTGATCTGGATCACGCGCGCGCCGATCGAGGCGGCGGCTGCCGCGACGTTGCGCGCGCCGTCCTCGTTGATCATGAAGGCGTTCAGCTCGTCGGTCTCGGCGCCGTCGACATCGGTGTACGCGGCGCAGTTGATCACCAACGCGGGCAGATCGCGCTCGAAGGCGGCAAAGACCGCGCGCTCATCGGTGACATCGAGATCGGCGCGCGTGTAGGCGGCGACTTCGTGATGCACCTCATCGGCCGCGGCGACCATGTCCTGGCCGAGCATCCCGCCAGCACCTGTGATCGCGATCTTCATACGAGCGAGATCTCGCACTTGTCGCCGACGAGCATGCGAAATGTGCGCGGCATGCCGTCCGTGCGGACGACCTGCGAATGCTTGCCGATCAGGCTGGCCTCGAGGCGGGCGCCGAGGTCGGCGATCTTCGAGCCTTCGAGGATGATCGAGTACTCGACCTCAGAGCGCTCAATCACAACGCCCTTGTCGATCGAGGTGTAGGGCCCGATGTATGCGTCGGTCAGTCGTGCGCCGGCGCCGATCACGGCGGGGCCGCGCACGACGCAGCGCTCGAGCTTCGCGCCGGCCTCGATCACGACCCGGCCTTCAATCTGGGTGTCGATCAGTTCACCGTCCTGGACCGGCTGGAGGTCCTCGAGGACCAGGCGGTTGGCCTGGAGCATGTCGTCGAGGCGGCCGGTGTCCTTCCACCAGCCGTCAACGAGATGCGGCTCGACGTTCTTGCCCTGGTCCACCAGGTACTGAATCGCGTCGGTGATCTCAAGCTCGCCGCGGGCGGACGGCTTGATCGCCTTGGCGGCGTCGAAGATCGCCTGCGTGAACATGTAGACGCCGACGAGCGCGAGGTCGGTCTTCGGCTCGGGCGGCTTCTCCGCGAGCGCGACGACCTTGCCGTCGTGGAGTTCGGCGACGCCGTAGTGCTCGGGGTCGGGAACCTTGGTCAGGAGGATCAGCGCGTCGGGGTTTGAGGACTGGAACTGCTCGGCAAGCGAGACGATGCCGTCGCGCAGCAGGTTGTCGCCGAGGTACATCACGAACGGCGCGTCGCCGATGAACGGTTCGGCGGTCAGCACGGCGTGCGCAAGACCCAGCGGCTCAGCCTGCGGCAGGTAGGTGATCTTCGCGCCGAACTGCGAGCCGTCGCCGGTCACCTCGCGGATCTCGTCGCCGGTTTCGGGGGCGATGATGATCCCGATCTCCTCGATCCCGGCGGCGACCATCGCTTCGATGCCGTAGAACAGCACCGGCTTGTTGGCGACCGGCACGAGTTGCTTGGCCGAGGTGTGCGTGATCGGCTGCAGGCGGGTGCCTTTGCCGCCGGAGAGAATCAGTCCTTTTAGCTTTTCAGTCACGCGAAGCGCAAGCCTAACGAGATCTGAGCTCGGCGTCCTTTTCGGCCGCGCTCGCGGCATCCTGCCAGCTGGCGGCAAAGCGCTCAAGCGATTTCTGGCGCGAGTGACTGCTGCTCGCGGAACGATTCTGGGCTTCGCGCAGCGCGGCTCGCAGCTGCTGCATGTCGGAGGGATCGTCGATCCACACGACGCTCGGCTCGTCCGCGAACTCCGAACGCGCCCAGGGCAGCGGCGTGCTGACGACGAGGCCGCCCGATGCCAGCGCGTCGGTGACGATTCCGCTCGAGCCGCCGCCGTAGGCGACCGGGTCGTAGGGGAGCACGAAGATGTCGGTGGCGTGCATCAGCTGTGCGTACTCGTCGGTGCTGAGGTAGTCGGAGATCAGCTGCACGCGTGCCTCGCTCGCGAAGCGTTGCTCAAGCACCGCGGTCGCGGTTGCGGCCGCGGCGTCGGAGTCCGAAGTCTGAATCGCGATCGCCCCGTCGGGAAACTCCGCGAGCACGGCTTCGGCGATCGAGGGATAGTGCATGGCGCCTTTGTCGTCGCGCATGTCGCCGGTGAGCGCGACGAGCGGCCCCGCCGGTTCAACGAGCGTCAGCTGCGTGGAGCCCTCGGGCGGGTCGGGCAGCACCGTGACCCCAACGACCGAGCCGCTGCTGCCGGGCACAAGTTCGAGCCACGTGTCAAGGACGATCTGCGAATCGGCCGCCAGATAAATCATGTGCCGGCGCATCATGTGCGCCACCAACCGGGCGAAGGCCTTGCCGAGCAGCGGGTGCCTGTTGCGGGCGATCGTGATCGGATCGCGGCGGAGCACCATCAGGCAGGCCGAACGCTCGCGCGGGCGCAGCGTTGCGGCGGCGCACCAGCAGGTGACGAAATCGATCGCGTTCGGCGATGGCGCGACAAGCACTGAGCGGCTGCCCGCAGGCTTCTTGAGCGCGCGACGAAACGCACGAAAGCTCGTCACGATGCCGCCGAGGCGCTCGCGCGGTTCCTCAGGCCGGCCCTGGAGGTACGGGGCGATCACCGTCAGATCGGAATCCTTGAAGACTTCGGTGAGAGTGACCAGCTGCTCCTCGGTGTGGCCACCGGCCTCGACACTCGACATCAGGTCTACGAGCACGACGCGACGGGCTGCGGAAACTTCGGCTTCCATTGCGCAGCAGACTACTCAGCCGAAGCGCCGCGCAGACGCTGGCTGACGACGCCGGCCGCGAACGCCGGCAGCGTGATCAGATAGCGATGCCCGAGGCGCCGCGGCTCTTTGAACACGCGGTAGAGCCACTCGAGCCCGCGCGACTGCATCCAGCGCGGCGCCTGCTCGACGCGGCCGATCAGGAAGTCGAACGCCGCCCCGACTCCGCAGAGCACCGGCGCCGCCAGCGCGTCGCGGTGATCCATCATCCAGAGCTCCTGTTTCGGGCTGCCCAGGCCGACCCAGACGATCTGCGCTCCCGATGCGTTGATCGCGTCGATCGTCGCGGTCCGCTCATCGGGTGTCGGCTCGCGATGCGGCGGGGAGACGCCGCCCACGATGCTGAGCCCCGGGAACCGATCGATCAGCGTCTCCTGCAACAGATCGAGCGCAGCTTGGTCGTGGCCGCCGACGAGGAAGGTCGGCGTGCCCGCCGCGGCGGCGCGTTCGAGTTGAGCGAGCATCAGGTCCGGTCCATAGACACGATCGCCGATCGACTCGCCGAGCAGTCGCGCTGCGTAGACCACGCCCATTCCGTCGGGCGTCACGATCTGCGCGGCAGCCAGCGCCTGCTGCAGCCGTTCGTCGCGCCGCGCGAACATCAACGTGCTGGCGGGGGCGCAGCAAACGAAGATTCGCTCGTCGCCGGCGATCGCCGCATCGAAGCTGTCAAGGACTTCGGCGTAGTCGGTGATCGACACCTGCGTGCCGACGATCTCGCGCCGCCGCGGCAGGTTCATGACGGGTGATGTTCGCTCAGCGGCGGTTCGGCCGCGAGCTCTCGGCGCTCGGCTTCGACGGCGTCTTCGTCGGGCGAGCCGTCGAGCCGGTGCAACCGTTCCTCGGCAAGCGCGAGGCGCTGCGCGAGCACCTTCGATTCGTCGGTCAGGCGCGAGATCGAAGTCGAGAAGTGCAGCACGAGCAGGATCAGGAATCCGATCGCCGCCGCGAACAGCGCGTTCGAAGGTGTCGCGATGCCGACTGCGGACGCAAAGTTCGCCAGCAGGTCATCGAAGATCGCAAGCACGAGCAGCACGACGGCGGCGAGCAGCCAGAGCAGTGAGTAGCGCTCCATCAGCTTGCGACGACGGATCAGCTCGAAGACGAAGATCAGCAGGGCCGCGGTGACGATGATCGAGACGAGCTGGAGCCGCGAGCTCAGGCCCTGGATTGCGAACAGCACGGCCATCAGGCAGCGGCCTCGACTTCGATCGGCTTGCGGAACAGGCCGACGAACACGGCGAGCAGCACTTTCATCATGTAGTAGCCGCTGCGCAGCACCGTGATCGAGGAGCTTCCGCCCCCGCGCTCGTGCATCACGACGGGGACCTCGGCAGACTTCAGCTGATTGCGATGCATCAGCAGGATCGCCTCGACCTCGGGGTAATCGATCGGGTAGTTGTCTGCGAACAGCGCGATCGCGCGCCGGTCGCAGAGCCGGAATCCCGAGGTGGGGTCTGTGACCTTCGAGCCGGTGACAGCTGAGAGCACCAGGGCAAACAGCCTGATCCCGAAGCGGCGCGCAGAAGTCGACTGGAAGCCGGTGCCCTCCGCGAAGCGCGTGCCGTAGACCATCTCGACGGGCGGATCGGCGTGAATCCGGGCGACGAGCTTCTTGATTTCCGCAGGATCATGCTGGCCGTCGCCGTCGACTTGCACGGCGTATTCGTAGCCACCGGCAAGCGCGTAGCGATAGCCGGTCTGGACCGTCCCACCGATGCCGAGGTTGAACGGCAGGCGCGCGACGTCGGCGCCGGCCTCGCGGGCGCGGAGGGTCGTTTCGTCGGTCGAGCCGTCGTCGACCACGAGCACGTCGAAGTCCGGTGCTTCCGCCCGGATGCGCTCGACCACCGCGGCAACGGTGGCCTCTTCGTTGTAGGACGGAACGATCGCCAGATTGCGCGCCATAGTCCTTGGATCCTAGGTCAGGTGCCGGTTGCCCGGCACGACCTAGCGCGCCGGCTTGACCGCGATGACTTCGACGTTGGTCGCCAGCAGGTTGAGGACCGGGATCTTCGCGAGCAGCGTGTTGACGCGCCAGAACACGCCGGAAATGCGGTTGACGACAGAACCGCCTGACGTGAGCGGCAGCATGTTCGCGAGCTGCGAGCGCTCGACCTCGAAGCCGTGCCTGCGGACGATCGCCTCGGCTTCGGGGAGCGTGTAGAGCGTGTCCAGCTCCTCCTTGCCGTGGTAGTACCAGCCGAGCTTGCGTGCGACCCATTCGAGATACGAGCGGCGGTTTGGAAGCTTGTAGATCATCGCCCTGCCGCCCGGCTTGAGAATGCGGTTGATCTCGTCGAGCGATGCCTCGGGGTCGAAGACGTGCTCCAGGACGCCGCAGGAGAGGACCACATCGAAAGTCTCATCGTCGTACGGGAGCTTGCTCGGCTCGCCCGAGAGGTAGACCGGGATCTCGGGGTATTTCTCCAGCGGCACTTCGGCCTCCGGGGCGTCGTCACCGTCGTAGTCGTAGGACTTGATCGTGAGGCCGCGCTCGATCAGCAAGGCGCTCACCTGTCCCCAGCCACAGCCCCAGTCGAGCGTCAGTTCGGGCTTGTGCGAAGCGACTTCGTCGGCGATCGCCTCGTATTCGTGCAGTTGGGCGTCGTGCTCGAGATTGACTTCCATCCCGCGCTCGCGCTCGCCCTGAACGCGGTTTGACTGGTATCGCATCGCCGCGACGGTACCAAGCGATCAAGCGCTGGACGGCACCGCCGCAACCGCGCTGGTCCGGGCGTGGACGGCCGCGATCGCCATGTAGTCGAGCGCCAGGTCCTCGCCCAGAGTGTCCCAGTTGAGCAGCTCGCTGGCGCGCTTGCGCGCCGCGCGACCGATCCCGGTGCGACGCTCCCGATCGCGCAGCAGCGCCAGAATCGCGTCGGCGAAATCCTCAACCGAATCGGCGATCAGCAGCTCGCGACCGTCTGTCAGGTTGACCCCGGTCGCACCGTTGGTCGTCGCGACGATTCCGCGCGCCGCCGCCATCGCGTCGGCGAGTTTGAGCCGCGTGCCGCCGCCTTCGAGCATCGGGATCGCGCAGACGTCGGCGGCCGAGAGGTGGGGAATGATGTCGGGCGCGTCGGCGATCACGCTCACGCCTTCGAGATCGCCGAGCGCGATCGTCTCCGCGCTGACGCCGCGGCCCACGATCTCGAGCGTCGCATCGGGGTTGGACTTCAGGACGATCGGCCAGACCTCACGCGCGAGCCAATCCGCGCTGATGCGGTTCGGTGTGTAGGCCATCGTGCCCGTGAAGAGCACGCGCTGGCCGTCGGGCGTGACGTCCGGCAGTTGAAAGGCCTTGGGCAGAGCACCGTTGCCGACCGCGTACGTCGGCGGGGCGTCGGGAACGACGGTGCGCAGCAGCTCCGATTCCTCCTCGGACATCGTGATCACGGCGTCGTACTTGGGTACCCAGCGCCGCTCGCTTGCACGGATGCGGCGACCGTTCACTTTGCGCGCGAAGCCCTTGACGCCGCCGATCCGCTCCGCCTTGGCGAAGTACTGCGGGCTCTCGACCTCGTGCATGGTGAGCGCAACGGGCAGATCGGTGTCGATGTTCCCGATCCAGTTCACCGCGTGCTCGATCGCGACAAGGTCGTAGCCGCCCTGGTCGAGCTCGGTCTGCACCAATCCGCGGATCTGGGTCCAGAACACGTTCGAGACGTGCTCGTTGGTCGAGAGCCGGAACGGGGCGACGATCAGGCTCGGTTCACGGATGACCGCGGACGCGATCTCGCGCAGCCTGGACTGCGAGCGCTCATGCCCGACGACGCGCATTCCGGCGGCTTCGAGGTCGCTCGTCGACTCGCTCATCGGAGCCAGGAAGGGGGCGATCACCGTGACCTCGTGGCCGAGTTCCACGAGTCGCCGCGCAAGTTGGAACTGCCTGGTCGCGCCGCCGTTGAGATGCCGCTGGGACGGCTGCTCCGGGGTGACCATGAGGACGCGCATCTTTCCAGCCTACTGACGCCTCCATAGTTAGACTGGCCAGCCATGACTTCGCCGAACGCAGACACAGCAGCCGGATCCGCGCGCCGTTCCGCCATCGAGCAGGAAATCGACGCGCTGATCGAGGAGTACTTCGAGCTCGAGGCTCCGCCGGCCGATGAGGACTGCCCGCTCTCGGTTCCGCTCTACGGCGCCGACGAAGTGACCGGTGCCGTTGCGGCGCTGCTCAGCCAGAACGTCACGATGGGCGACCGCGTACGCGAGTTCGAGGCGGCCTTCGCCGAAGCGATGGGCAGCCGCCACGCGATCATGGTCAACAGCGGGTCGTCGGCCAATCTGCTGGCGATCTCCGTGCTCGCGCAGAAAGTGCTGGACGGGCACCTCAAGCCCGGCGACGAAATCATCGTTCCGGCGATCGCCTGGTCCACCACGATCGCGCCGATCCTCCAGCTCGGCTGCGTCCCGGTCTTCGTGGACATCGATGAGGACACGCTGAACATGCGCCCCGAGAGCATCGACGAAGCGCTTTCGGACCGCACTCGCGCAGTCTTTCCCGTGCACCTGCTCGGAAACCCGGTCGACATGGAGCCGCTGATGCAGCGCGCTCGCGAGCACGGCCTCTGGGTGGTCGAGGACACCTGCGAGTCGCTCGGCACCGAGATCGGCGGCCGCAAGGTCGGCTCGTTCGGTGACTTCGGCACCTACAGCTTCTACTTCTCGCACCACATCACGACGATCGAGGGTGGGATGGTCGTGACCGACGATCCCGTGCTCAACGACCTCGCGCGTTCGCTCCGCGCGCACGGCTGGTCGCGCGACATGTCCAACCGCCCGGAGCTCGAGTCGGCGAACCCGGAGATCGACCCACGTTTCCTGTTCGTGAACGTCGGCTACAACCTGCGACCGATGGAGACGCAGGCGGCCTTCGGTCTCGCGCAGCTGAAGAAGCTCTCAAGTTTCAACGACGCGCGCCGCGTCAACGCGCATCGTCTGGCCGAGGCGCTGCATCCCTACAGCGATCGCCTGCGTCTGATCAATGAGCAGGAGGGTGGTCGCAGCACCTGGTTCGGTTTCTCGGTCATCACCGACAGCCCTGAGCAGCGCGTCGCGCTGACCAACCACCTCGAGGCACGCAACATCGCGACGCGCCCGATCGTCGCCGGCAACCTCGCGCTTCAGCCCGCCTTCAGCAACAACGATCACCGCAAGGTCGGGTCGCTCGAAGTCGCCACACGCGTCGGTGAACGCGGACTCTTCATCGGCAATCACCCGAGCCTGACCGACGGTCAGATCGCGCACATAGCCCAAGCCTTCCGTGACTTCTACGACGGCTGATTCCGGCACCGTCCTGGTCACAGGAGCAGCCGGGTTCGCCGGAACTCACCTCTGCGCGCAACTGCTCGAGGAGGGCCGGAGCGTGCACGCGCTGACGCGATCGGGCGCGACGCCGCCCGGCACCGAGGGTCATGCGTTCGACGTCGCCGACCGGGAGGCGCTCACTGCGCTGATCGAGCAGGTTCGTCCGAGCAGCGTCTTCCACCTTGCGGCGATCGTGGACACCGTCACGACACCGTCGATCGAAGAGCTGGAGCGTGTGAACGTCGGCGGCACGCAGGCCGTGGCCGACGCCGTGTCCGCGATCGATCCCGCGATCCGGATCGTCTTCGCCAGCTCGGCATTTGTCTACGGCCGCACCACTCCCGATGAACAGCCGATCGGCGAGGCGCAGCCACTGCGGCCGCTCACGCCCTACGGCGAGACCAAGGTTGCGGCCGAGAATGTGCTCCTCGCGCACGCAGCGAGCGGCGGCGACGCGGTGATCGCGCGTGCCTTCCAGCACACCGGACCGGGCCACGTCGGCGCCTACGCGCTTTCGGACTGGGCCGAGCAACTCGCGCGCATCGAGCTCGCCGGCGGTTCAGGGGAGATCGCGACCGGCACGCTCGACGTCGAGCGTGACTATCTCGACGTCCGCGATGTCGTGAGCGCATACCGCGCGCTCGCCCGCGCCGGCGAGAGCGGTTCGATCTACAACGTCTGCTCGGGCAGCGGCGTGACGATGCGCCTGCTGCTCGAAGGGCTGATTGACGCATTCGGGATCGACGTCGCGATCGTGACCGACGAGGCGCGATTGCGCGCCGTCGATCAGCCTGTCGTTGTCGGCGATCGCACCGCGCTCAGCGATGCCACCGGCTGGCAGCCGCACTACTCGCTTGAGCAGACGCTCACGGACCTCGCTGAGTTCTGGCGCCGGCGCGTGCGCGAAGCGAACTAGCCGACGACACTGGCAAAGAGGTCGGCCATGCGGCCGGAGAAGGCCGACGAGCTGAACTCCTGACGGCTCCACTCACGTGTCTCGGTCACGTCCTGGTCCTCGGGGGAGCTGCGAATGCGCTCCAGGGCCGCCGCGATCTGCTCCGGCGCGCGAGCGTCGACGAGCTGCACGCCCTTGCGTCCGTCGAGCACCTCGTGCACTCCTGCGCCGCGGGAGACCACGACCGGCGTGCCGGCGGCGATCGCCTCGAGCGGGGCGAGGCCCCAGGTCTGTTTCTCGTTGGCGAAGACGAACGCGTCGGCCGCCGCGAAGTGCGCCAGAAGCTGATCGTCGGGCACGGCCGTCTGGATCTGCTCGACGCGGTCCTCGATTCCGCTCTGCGCGACGAACTCGCGCATCTCGGCGCCGGTCTCGGGGCTGAGGTGGTCCGAACCGATGATTCGCAGATGGGGCTTGCGCCCTTCTGGGCTGAGCATCGCGACGGCTCGCACGGTGTCCTTGTGACGACGATGCGGAAGCAGGATGCCGACGCTCAGCACCGCGAACTCGTCGGGATCGATCCCGAGCTCTGCGCGCGCCTCGGCGCGGGTCGGGGCGTTGAAGAAGCGCGGGGCCGCGCCGCTGCGGATCACCTTGGCATCGCGTCCGTATGCGCGTTTGACCAGCCGCGCGTTGCGCTCGTCGAGCACGCAGATCGCGGACATCGCGCGCGCGGCGGCGCGGTCGGTCAGTCCGGCGACGCGAAAGGCCGTGTCCATCAGCCTGCCGCTGGACGGCATCCACGACTCTTCCGGCATCAGGACCATCTCGTAGAGCTGCGGGTCGTTACGGGTCCAGACGATCGGTAGCCGGCGGCGCAGGTGGGCGTAGTAGCCGGCCATGTGCGCCGGGCTCTCGTGCACGTTGACGACGTCGACATCGCGCGGGATCAGGTTGGCGAGCTTTGCCATCTCGATCCACTTGACCTTGAGCATCGCCGGTGTTCCCACCGGGTGCTCGATCTTCCCGGTGTGCACCGAGCGGTACTCGAAGGCGGATTCCAGCACCGGGTCGACCGTGCCCGGCTCGAATTGGTACGAGCAGATGACCGGCTCATGGCCCTTTTCCTTGAGCCCGCGTGCGAGCTCGAGCATCTGGCGAATCCCGCCGCCGCCGCCGGCCGGGCCGCCGACGTATCCGTGGAGTAGCGCGATCTTCATGGCGGCAGACTCTAATCGCGCCTCGGGAGCCGCCCGGGCAGGCGAAATACTGTGCGCCTATGCGCGTGGCGATCGAACTGACCGCACTTCAACTCGACCGCGGGGGAACGGCGCGCGCGATTGAGCAGCTGTTGCCGCGGCTCGAAGCCGAGCCGGGCGTTGAACTCGTGCGGCTCGAACATGAAGGACGGGTGCCGACGAGCAGCCTCGGCGTGATCGCCCGCGGCCTGGCGCGTGAGCTCTGGTACCTGCCGCGCGTGTTGCCGCAGCGCGTGGCCGCGAGCGGCGCAGAGATTCTCCACTGTCCGTCTCAGCTCGTGCCGCCCAGCTGCGTCGTGCCGATGGTCGTGACGCTTCACGATGCGATCGGCTGGGAGCATCCCGAGTGGCTCACCCGCGCAAACGTCGCTCAGCTGCACAAGCGCCTGCCGCGGGCGATCGCCAGCGGCGCGCACGTGATCACTTCGTCCGAGTATTCACGCGGGCGCCTGATCGCAGCGCTTGACCTCGATCCGGCACGGATCACGACGGTCCCGCTGGGGCTTGACTCGCGCTTCACGCCAGAGGCGGCCGCGGCCGACGCCGACGCCATCGCCGCACTCGGAGTGGGCGAGCCGTACGTGCTCACGGTCGGCACCCTGCAGCCGCGAAAGAACCTCGCCGCTGCGATCGAGGCATTCGAGCTGCTCGGGTCCGCGCGCGCCGAGCACCTCGTGATCGTCGGCGCGCGCGGCTGGCACGATGACGAGCTGATCCAGCGCATCGAACGCTCGACCGCCTCGGGGCGGATTCATCTGCTCGGTCGGGTCACGGATGACGAGCTGATCGCGCTCTATCGCGGCGCGGAGTGCCTCGTGTTTCCGTCGCGCTACGAGGGCTTCGGCTTCCCACCGCTCGAGGCGATGGCCTGCGGCACCCCGGTGATCAGCACGGACAACACGAGCCTCGCGGAGGCGATCGGCGACGCCGCAGAAGTGATCGACCCTGACGACCCGGAGCAGATCGCGGAGACCCTTGCGCGTGTCCTCGGATCCCCGGAGCTGCGCGGGGAGATGATCGAGCGCGGGCTGGCCCACGCCGCGACTTTCACCTGGCAGGCCTGCGCGGATGCGACCGTCGCTGTCTACAGGGCGCTGCTCGCGAAGACATCGACGCAATAAGATTCAGCGCGTGACCGTCACTCAACCGACCCCCGAGTTCTATTCCGGCAAGCGCATCGTCGTCAGCGGCGGCGCGGGATTTCTCGGTTCGCACGTCGTCGACCGCCTCGAAGCGCTCGGCGCCGATGTTGTCGTTCCGCGCCGCGTGGACTACGACCTGGTCACATCCGAGGCCGTCGAGCGCCTCTACAACGACGCCGAGCCGGAGATCGTGATCCACCTCGCCGCGCGCGTCGGAGGGATCGGCGCCAACAGTCACAACCCCGGCGCCTACTGGTACGACAACTTGATGATGGGCGCGCTGATGCTCGAGCAGGCAAGAAAGAGCGGCACGTCGAAGTTCGTGCAGCTCGGGACGATCTGCTCCTACCCGAAGTTCACGCCGGTCCCGTTCCGTGAGGAAGAACTCTGGAACGGCTACCCCGAAGAGACCAACGCTCCTTACGGAATCGCAAAGAAGGCGCTGCTCGCCGGTCTTCAGGGCTACCGCGAGCAGTACGGGATGGACACGATCTTCCTGATGCCGGTCAATCTCTACGGACCGCGCGACAACTTCGACCTCGAGAGCTCGCACGTGATTCCGGCGATGATCCGCAAGATGATCGAGGCCGAAGAGCGCGGCGAGGCCGTCGAGCTCTGGGGCGACGGCTCCCCGAGCCGCGAGTTTCTCTACGTCGACGAATGCGCCCGCGCGATTCTGCTCGCGACCGAGCGCTACGACGAGGCCGACCCGATCAACCTCGGCGCCGGCTTCGAGATCACGATCAAGGACCTCGCCGAGCTGATCGCCAAGGCCACCGGCTACAGCGGCCCGCTGAACTGGAACACGTCCAAGCCCGGAGGACAGCCACGGCGCATGCTCGACACCACGCGCGCCGCCGAGGCTTTCGGATTCGAGGCATCTGTCGGATTTGACGATGGCATCGCGCGCACCGTTGAATGGTTCCGCGAGAACCGCGAGTGGGTCGACTCCGACGTCGATCGTCGCGCCGCAGCCGAGGCCGCAGCGAACGAGCGATGACCCCGACGCCGCGGCACGCACCGCGCATCGGTCTGAACCTGCTTTACCTCGTGCCCGGCGAGACCGGCGGCACGGAGACGTACGCGCGCATGTTGATCCCGGCACTGCACGCGCTGCGGCCCGACTGGGAACTGCTCGCATTCATCGGCAGCGGCGGAATCAGCGCGGACGAAGTCCGCGGGCTCGGCGCGCAGCCCGTCACGCTTCCGGTGCCCAGTACCGGCAGACTGCTTCGTGTGCTCGGCGAGCAGACGATCCTTCCCGCGGCGGCCCGGCGCCACAAGCTCGACCTGCTGCACAACTTCGCGATGACCGGCCCGCGCTTCTGCGGCGTGCCGCAGGTCACCTCGACGCATGACGTGATGTACGCAACCCACCCCGAGTCGCACTCGGCGGTGATGCGCGCCGGCCAGTCCGTGCTCGTGCCGATCGGGGCGAACACCGCTGAGCGCGTCGTGACCCTTTCAGAGGCATCCGCTGACGAGATCGTCGAGCACCTCGGCGTTCCGCGCGAGAAGATCGCGGTCGTGCCGATTGCGGCGCGTACACCGGGACCGCCGACACCCGAGGCCGAGCTGCGCAGCCGTCTCGGTCTTGGCGACGCGCCGCTGATCCTCGCCACGTCAGCGCGCCGCGGCCACAAGAATCTCGGTCGCCTGCTCGAGGCCGTCGCGCGCTTGAAGGCCGACCCCGCGCCGGCGCTCGTGCTGCCCGGATACGCAACCGGGGCCGAGGACGAGCTGCTGGCGCAGATCGAGTCGCTCGGTCTCAAAGAGCGTGTGCATCTGCTGGGCTGGATCGATGACGCCGATCTCGACGGTCTCTACGCCGCCTCGACGCTACTGGCCTTCCCGTCGCTCGCTGAAGGGTTCGGGCTTCCGGTGCTTGAAGCGATGGAGCATGGACTCCCGGTCGCGACTTCAAACACCTCTTCGATGCCGGAGGTCGGCGGTGACGCGGCGGTCTACTTCGATCCGTTCAGCGTCGATTCGATCGCGACGACGATCGACGACCTGCTGGCGGATCCGGCGCGGCGCGAGCAGCTGGCTGCGGCCGGACGCGAGCGCGCCGCCGAGTTCTCCTGGGAGCGCGCGGCGCAGTTGACGATCGACGCGTACGAGCAGGTGCTCGGCAGATGAACTCGGAATCAGCGCCCGTCCGGGCCGACGACAACATCGGCAAGAGAATCGTCGGCGGCGGAGTCTGGCGCGCGGTCGGGTACGGCTTCGCGACGATCCTCGGCGTTGCCTCGACCTCGGTCATCTCGCGCTCGATCGGCCCCGAGGACTTCGGTCACTTCGCCACGGCGATGTCGCTGGTCACGGTCGCGCTGGGGATCTCAGACTTCGGACTGCTCGCGCTGGGCGTGCGCGAGTACGCGGCGCTCGAAGGCAAGGCACGCGACCGTGCGTTCCGCGCGCTGATCACTCTGCGACTGCTCTTCAGTTTCGTCGCCGGCACGATGATCGTGCTGTTCGGTTTTGCGGCGGACTACTCGACGGCGCTGATCGTCGGCTTGTTCTTCGCCGCCCTCGCGATTCCGACGCAGTCGCTGCAGTCGTCCTACGCAGTACCGCTGCAGGCGACCTATGACCTCAACGCGCTCGCCGCGCTTGATGTGATCCGCCAGGCACTGTGGTCGACGCTGCTGATCGCTGCAGCCGTAGTCACGGGGAACGTCGGCGTGATCATTGCGACGATGCTGCCGGTTTCGATCGTCATCGCATTTGCCTTCGGAGTCCGCGCGCGCAGGCTCGCGCCCCTGAAACCGGCCTGGGATCCGCAGGCGATGCGCACGCTGTTTGCGGACGTTGGCACTTTCGCCGTCGCGGCGAGCATCGGCACGATGTATCCCTTCCTCGCGCAGATCGTCAGCGCGCGCGTGCTGACCGAGTACGACGCCGGACAGTTCGCGCTGGCATTCCGGATCTACGCCGTACTGCTCGGCGGCTGGATGGTCGCCGCAGGCGGCGCGTTCCCGCTGCTCGTGACGAGTTCCAAGGACGACATCCAGCGGATGGTTTACGCAATTCGCAGACTCATGCAGACGGCGGTCGCTGCGGGCCTCGCATGCACCGTCGCGCTCGTGACCGGGGCGACGTTCGTCTCCGCCGTTCTCGGCGGTGACAAGTACGTGGAGGCGACCGACCTGATTGCGCTGATCAGCCTCGCTTTTCCGGCGACCTTCGTGCTCGGGACCGGAAGCTTTGTGCTGCTCGCGTCGGGCCGGCATCGCGAGCTCGTACGCATCACATTGATCGGCGCGACGGTGAGCGTGATCGCCACCTGGTTTGCGGCCACCGAGTGGGGTGCCAGCGGCGCCGCGCTCGGCATCGTCTTCGGCGAGGCTCTGATTGCGTCGGGCTATCTCTTCGTGACCGCACAGATCGATCGCGAGGCGCTGCCGAAGCTCAGCTGGTTCGTATCCGCGCTGGTGGCCGGCGGCCTCGGATGCGCGGTAGCGCTGCTGCACCTGCCCGGACTGATCGCGGCGATCCTCGGAACCGCGGTCTACGTGATCGCCGGCCTCTTCCTGCGTGTGTTCCCGCCGGAGCTGACTGATCGCATCCCGTTGCTCGGGCCGCGGCTTTCGGGCGGCTAGTCGCCGATCGCCCTGCTGACGGCTTCGTTCCAGCGAGCGGCAAACTCGGCTGACGAGTCGCTGGCGGGCGCGGCGTTCTCGCTGCGCGTTGTGGCGTCCTTGAGCGCGGCGCCGACGGATTCAACGGAGCCGGGGTCATCGAGGAGCACGACGCGCGGGTCGTCACCGTGCTCGAGCCTGATCCATTCGATCGGCGATGCCACAACGATCGCGCCCGACGCGAGCGCGTCCCCGACCACCCCGCTCGAACCGGCGCCGTACGCGGCGGTGTCGTACGGCAGCACGGCGACATCGGCAGCCGCGAGCAGCGTGCGGTAGTCATCCGCGGAGAGGTGGCCCTCGAGCAGGACGAGCCGCGGGTTATCGCCGAACTTCTTGCGCAGCGTCGCCAGCGCTTCGGCGGAGACCTCGTCATCGGCCGCGGCCTGCAGGACGATCACGCCCGCGGGGAATCCCTCGAGCACCGCCTCGACAACGACGGCGTAGCTCGCGGCGCCTTTCTCGGCGCGCATGCGTCCAGGGATCACGAACAGCGGACTCGCGCCCGCGGGGAGCACGAGGGTGGATCCGACCTCCTGCTCGTCGCCCTCGGCCGTCGGCAGCGGGGGCGTCGGCACGACGTACCCGGCGCTGGTCGCCGTAGCCTCCAGCCAGTGCTCGAGCACCAGTGGCGAATCGGACATCGGCCGCAGGACGCCGCCGCGGATCATCTTCGAGATCAGCCAGATCGTCGCGCGATTGAGCCGCTCCGAACCCGCGCCGAACGAGCTGATCGAGGGATCGCGGTAGAGCATCATCATGCAGAATCCGCGCCGCGACGGTCTGGTCAGCAGCGCCGCCAGCGCGAGGCAGATGTAGTCGTTCAGACTTGAGTTGTGCACCAGGCCGATGCCACGGTCCGCGATCGCTCGGCGGTACGCGAAGAAGCCGCGCACATACACGGTCAAACGATTGTTCGGCGCGGCGTCGGGGCCGACGAAAGGCGCGATGATCGCGATCTCCCGATCGGCGAACGCTGCCTTCAGTGCGACGAGGTAGTCAAAGCAGTGACCGCCGAGCCCGCGACCGGAGCGCAGGTCGACGATCGTGAACTCCGGTCGATCAGCCATTCGGGACAAGCTCCGCGTACGCCGCTTTGATCTTCACGATCGAGTCGTCGATCGACAGCAGCTCGTTGTGCTCGTCGTACCAGTCGAAACTCGACTCGCGCAGCTCGTCCCCGCCGTGAACGGCGCGGACAATCGCATCGCCGAGCGCTTGCGGCGACGCCGAGGCCGCGACGAATCCGTTCACGCCCTCGTCGATGAACTCGGCCGCAGCGTTGTCGGGCCCGGCGACGACGACCGAAGGGGTGCCCTGGGCGACGGCCTCGATCACCACCAGTCCGTAGCCCTCGCGAATCGACGGCAGCACCATGCAGCTCGCGGTACGCAGAGCTTCATGGACCACGTCGGCATCGACAAACCCGGGCGCGTCAATCACATCTGCAAGTCCGGCCCGCTCGATCTCAGCAATCAGTCGCTCGCGCTCGGGTCCGTCGCCAAAGACGGTCAATGTCAGCCCCGGCAACGACTCGCGCGCGTGCGCGATCGCCGCCGGCAGCGCGACGACGTTCTTCTCGGGGATGTGCCGCCCGGCGAAGACCGCGCGTGGCGGATCGGGGGCGGGCGCCGGCTTGTCCGGGCGGCGCGCGTCAACCATTTCCCCGACCAGTCCGGTGTTGACCGTGACGTCCCGTCCCGGGAGCCGGTCCGCATGGAGCTTGGAGATCGCGAAGCTGTAGTCCGGGAGCCGCGCGCAGAACTGCTGGATCGCAAAGCCGACGCGCCCTCCGATCCCGCCGAGGTACCCCTTCCAGTAGTCCAGTGACCAGACCTCGAGCCAGTCAACGACCAGCTTCGTGCGGCGATGAAAGACCAGCGCAGCCTTCGCCCCGATCACGGAGAAGTACGGAAACGCCGAGCTGTGCACGATGTCGTACTCACCGCCGTGGCGCAAGAGGTACTTGAAGACGCCGAACCCGTAGCGCAGCGGGGGTCCGATCCGGCGGCGGCCGTCCTCGGTGTAGAGCTCCATCCCGGGCGCCACGGTGACGACTCGGAACGGCACGTCCGGGGTGTGATCGGCGTCCCACTGCTTGAGCGTCACGTACGTGACCTCATGCTCCTCGGAGAGCCGCTCGGCGACGTTGACGTACCAGCGCTCGCCGCCGCCCACCGTGTAGGGAAACATGCAGTCGTAGAGGATCGCCACCTTCATCGATGCGTGAGCTTATGTTGAGCGCCGGGAGTGTCATCAACTACCCTCGTTTCCGAAACTTTCTCCCTTTCGTCGGGTAGTTCAGTCGACGAGGTCATTTGTGAATTCACCCACCGAACTCACCAGCACAGCGGTTGCAGAGCGTCCGCCCACGGAATCGATCGATGTCTCGGTCGTGATCCCCTGTCTCAATGAAGCCGAGGGCGTCGGCATCTGTGTCGAGAAGGCGATCAAGGCTTTCGAGAAGATGGGCGTCGTCGGTGAGGTCGTCGTCTCTGACAACGGATCAACCGACGGGTCGCCGGAGATCGCGGAAGCGGCCGGCGCGCGCGTCGTGCATGAGTCGCGCCCCGGATACGGCAGCGCCTACCTCGCCGGATTCGCCGCCGCCAAGGGCAACTACATCGTCATGGGCGACGCCGATGACACCTACGACTTCTCCAAGATCGACGAGTTCGTCGCGCTGCTCGACGAGGGCAACGAGATGGTGATCGGGAACCGCATGGGCAACATCCAGCCCGGCGCGATGCCGTGGCTGCACCAGTACGTCGGCAACCCGATCCTCACGCGCGTGCTCAACATCTTCTTCCGCTCGGGCGTGAAGGACGCCCATTGCGGCATGCGCGCATTCCGCCGCGACGCGCTCGACCGACTGAAGCTGCGCACCCCCGGCATGGAGTTCGCCAGCGAGATGGTGTTGCGCTCATCGAAGGCCGGCCTGAAGGTCGCCGAGATCGACATCGACTACCACCCGCGCATCGGCGACAGCAAGCTCAACACCTTCTCTGACGGCTGGCGCCACCTGCGCTTCCTGCTGATCCACAGCCCGACCCACCTCTTCCTGGCGCCGGGAATCATCCTTGCCGCGCTCGGCGCGCTGATGATGCTCGTCGTGCTGACCGGCTTCGATCTCTTCGGCCGCTCGTGGGACCTGCACGCGATGACGGCCGGCGCGTTCACAACGATCATCGGATCGCAGATCATCAGCCTCGGGCTCTCGGCCAAGGCCTACGGCGTGTACCACCTGAATGAAGAGGACGAACTGCACGAGCGGTTCGAGGGGCGCATCCGCCTTGAACACGGCCTCCTCGCCGGTTTCTTCGTGGCGCTGATCGGCGCGATCATCACCACCGTGATCGTCGTCAGCTGGATCCAGCACGACCTCGGCTCGCTGAACGATCAGAGTCTGCTGGTCTTCTCGATGACGCTCGTCGTGCTCGGAATGCAGGTCATCTTCACCTCATTCTTCATGAGCATCGTCGGCATGCACGGCCGCGACTCGCGTTAGCGCGCAGTCGGTCTACTTCTGAACGAGTTCGATCCAGTCGGACTGTGAACCGCAGAGTTCCTGCTCGGCCTTGTCCGGGTCGATCTCGACGAGCCTGGAAGTCTCCGGCGACGAAAGCGTGAGCAGACTGACGGTCGACCCGAGTCGCCCGCCGGGCGTCAGGCGGCCGGATCCGCGGCGCAGCACGATCGTGTGCTGGCCGACCGGCAGCGTGACCGGACCAGAAACATTGCCGTCGCCGCCGAGCGAGAACGGAACCTCGCCGTACGGCTTGCCGTCAACGATCACTTCAAGGCTGCGACTGACGTTGCCGACCCACCACAGCTTCTGGCCGGGCTTCACATCGGCGGTGAACTGCATGTCTCCTGCGCCCGTGATCCCGCCGAGCCGCCCCGTGGCCGCGAGCGGTCCGGAGAAGCCGATCTGCTTGAGTCCGATCGGAGTCGACTCCACGGCCGAGCGGGCGGCGACCAACTTGAGGGAGTCGTCCTGCTTCGCCTTGGCGGCGAGCGCCTTGACCTTCTCGCAGCGCGGCACCGTGTTGGCCAGCACGCGGTTGCCCAGATTCAGGTGCTCGACGACTTTCACGTCGTTCTTGCGGAAGACGTCGTAGTAGCCGGTGGTCAGAACGAGGTCGTAGTCGGCTCCCGGGCGGCTGCGCTGGGGACCGCGGCGCTGGATCACCAGCTTGCTCTCCGTGTACGCGCGATTGGCGATGTTGTCGATGTCGGCCGAGTGCCCGTAGCCGACGAGAGTGTTGTCGCGGTAGGAGGCGAAGTTCGGGTTCGTGAACACGTTCCCGGGACCAGCCGCGCCGATGTCGCGGAGCACGTAGAGCGCGTTCTCGTCGAAGTCCGGAACAAACGCCGGGCCCTGGCCGGCGAACCTGGTGTTGACGGTCTCGAGTTCCTTGTAGCGATCGGTTGGCAGCATGCCCGTGCCGAGGTACTGGATCCCGGCGGAGGCCACGACCCCGAGCACGATCACGGCCGCGACGGCGTATGAGGGCAAGGCGTTCCATCGCCGCTTCCACTGCTTGCCCTTCGGCCAGTTCTCGCCGGCGAAGTCGAACGTCAACTGCGCGGCGCCGAAGATCGCGATGACCATCACCATCGAACTGGCGATCGTCACGAGCTTCGAGTCGAGCCACATCGTTCCGCGCCAGGTCAGCACATACCAGAGCACGATCATGATCGAGACCCAGGCAACGCGCGTCCACATGCGCCGCGCGACCAGCGCCAGCGCGCCGAGCGCGGCGGCCGCCACGACCACGCCAAGAATCGCGAAAGTCTGATTCGGAAGGTCCGGCGCGACCCGGTGCCCGTTGCCCAGCCACACGCCGAACGCCTGAACCTTGTGAATCGGACCGAGCAGGTTTCCGGGGTCGGCCGCAAGCTTCGCGTTGGTCTGGGAGAGTCCCTTGGCCAAGGTCAATGATCCGGCGATTCCGCCGAGCTTCGGGATCAGCGCGACCACCAGCGCTGCGATGGAGATGCCGAGGGCCTTCAGAGTCTGCGTCAGATCCCACTCGCCGCGGAACCACGTCGTCTGGGCGAGCAGCGCTGCGAGCGCCAGCGGAGCGATCCACGCCAGCGCGGCGAGGCCGATCGCGCCGATCGCTCCGGTCGCGAGGATCGCACCGGTGACGGCGAGCGAGCGCGGCGTCGAACGCAGCAACGGGTCGATCAGCAACAGCGCCAGCACGATCAGCAGCGGGATGAAGACGATCTCCTTGATCGCCCCCTGGAGCGCGTTCGAGTAGACGATCGCGGGAACCGCCGCGGTGAAGGCGGCGATCGCGGCCCAGCCCGGCTCGAGCTTGAGCAGGCGAGCAATGCGGTAGAGCCCGAATGCGGTGAGCGCGACCATCAAGCCCATGAACGGCGTGTAGATCCACAGCGTTCCGATGCCGGTCAGCGTGCTCAGCAGTGCGAGGGCGACCTGGGATCCGAAGGGGTACGAGGTCGCTCCGAAGTAGCCCTTGGTCATCGCCGTCGACGCGTCGGTGATCGCGATCGAGTTGAAGTTGTCGCTGCCCTTCAGGGCCATGTCGCCGCCGAGCATCTGCACTGACGAAGTCGTGTCGAGCAGGAAGCCGGCCATCGACGCCTTGCCGAGAAACACGATCGTCGCGAGCACGAAGCCGCCGGCCAGGATGCCGGGAACAAACCAGTAGAGCCAGCTGCGTACTTCGCCGCCTTCGGGCCAGAACTCCGCGCCCTTGCGCACGAGCAGTGCATAACCGGCGATCGCGAGCGCGAGCATCAGGATCACGTTCAGCGGTGTGCCGATACCGGCCCAGGCGGTGTACTGGCCGAGCACGATGACTGCGCCGAGCCCGAGCGGCGCGATCAGCTCTGGGCGCACACGGTTGCCTCCAGCGGCTGAGACGAGCAGGCCGAGCCCGAACAGCACCGCGAGAGCTGCGATCGGGAAGACGAATGCCGAGAGGACGTATGTCAAAGAATCGGGGTGCGCATCGGGGTGAAGAGCGCCGCAAAGACTATCCGCAGCGTCTAGGTGAGAACACTCACTGAGCGAGCGCGATTCGGTAGCTCGAGAGCGTGTCCTCGGCGCAGCGTTGCCACGTGAACCGGGCGGCCTGGGCGCGCCCGAGGACCGTGAGTTCGGCGCGCAGATCGGCATCGGTGAAGAGGCGTTCGAGGGCTTCCGCGATCGCAGATTCGTCGAGCGGGTTGAACGTCAGAGCGGCGTCGCCGGCGACTTCCGGGAGCGACGAGACGTTCGAGCACGCCACCGGCAGGCCCCGGTGCATCGCCTCGAGCACGGGCAGCCCGAAGCCCTCCATCAGGGTGGGATAGACGAACAGCTCGGCCTCGCGGTAGAGGCCTTCGAGCGTTGCTTCATCGACCCAGCCGGTGAAGATCACGCGATCGGCGATTCCAAGTTCCGTCGCTGTCGCCGCGAGCTGCTCGTCTTCGAGGCCCGAGCGTCCGACCACGACGAGCCTGCGGCCCGCGCCGAGCGACGCGAAGGCCTTGAGCAGTCGCGGGATGTTCTTGTGTTCGTGTCCGGAGGCGACGCTGAGTGCAAACTCCCCCGCCGGCAGACCGATTGTCTCTGCGATCTCCGCGCGCGAGCTGATGCGCGGGGCTTCAGCGAATCCCGCGCCGAGCAGCGTCACGTCGATCTTCGCGCGGTCGATTCCGTAACTCGCGGCGAGGTCGTCCGCGGTGGCCGCAGAGATTGCGACGATCCTGTCGGCGCGCCGCGCGCCGCGCGGGATCACGAACTCGAGGCCGCGCTGTGCCGCCCTGGGAAACGTCGCCGGATAGTGGTGATAAATCAGATCGAGGATCGTCACGACGCGCGTCCCGCAGCCCCACCATGGCGTGGTCTGGCCGAGGCTGTGCATCAGCTCGATCTTCTCCCGCTTCGCGGCGCGCGGCAGCGCGAGCAGCTCCCAGGCCAGGCGCGCCGGCTTGTTGCGCGCGTTGAAGCCGAGTTCGCGCACACGCACATTGCTCGGCCACGAGTCATCCGGAAGCACCGCCGACGCTTCGCGCCCGCAGAAGACCACGAACTCCCAGTCGGGCTCTTCAGCGGCGAGCGCCGCGATCAGCTCGCGCGCGTAGATCTCCGAGCCGCCGACCTCCTCGGGCACCAGGTAGAGGAGGTTCAGGCCGACGCGCATCGCGCTCAGTCGCCCGCCAGCTCCGCCGCGGCCATGATCGCAATCATCTCTTCGAACGAGGTCGTCGCGCTCCAGCCGAGCTTCTCGGCCGCGCGGGTCGGATCGCCGACGAGCAGCGCCTCGTCGGCCTTGCGCAAGAAGTTCGGGTCGGTCACGACGTATTCCTTCGGGTCGAGGTCGAACTCCGCGAAGGCCGCCTCGACGAGCTGCTCGACGGTGTGCAGCTTGCCGGTCGCGAGCACGTAGTCGTCGGGCTCCTCGACCTGCAGCATCTTCCACATCGCCTCGACGTAGTCCGGGGCGTAGCCCCAGTCGCGCTTGGCCGAGAGGTCGCCGAGCTGCAGCTTGTCGAGTTCGCCGCGTTTGATCCTTGCCGCGCCGTTGACGATCTTGCGCGTCACGAAGTCGACCGGTCGGCGCGGCGATTCGTGGTTGAAGAGGATGCCCGAACAGGCGAAGACCCCGTGCTCGACGCGGAATGAGTTGACCAGGCCGTGGCCCGCGAGCTTGCCCACTCCGTACGGTGAGATCGGCCGCGGCGTCGTCTCCTCGTTCTGCGGCGACTGATCGGTGCCGCGGAAGATTTCACTTGAGCTGGCCTGGAAGTAGCGCGTCTCCGGCGTCAGACGCACGATCGCGTCCAGCAGGCGCACGGTCGATCCGCTCATGAAATCGAGCGTCGCGGTCGGGTCGTCCCAGGATGCCGGCACGAACGAAGGCGCAGCGAGGTTGTAGATCTCATGCGGAGCGCAGCCCGAGACCAGGGCGTCGACTGCGTCGCGGTCGGTCAGGTCGATCGTGTGCAGATCGATCTGGTCCTGCACGGCGGTGAGGTTCGAGCGCCTGATCGCCGGGTCGCGTTCGACGACGCCGCTGACGGTGTAGCCGCGTGCAAGCAGAATCTCGGTGAGATAGCTCCCGTCCTGGCCGCCGATTCCCGTGATCAGCGCACGACGCGGTGCCGCGTCGGCGGCGTGGTTTTCGGTCGCGTCGGCGATGTGTGCAATTGTACGCTCCACTTATGGCTACAAAAAAGGCACTTATCACCGGAATCACCGGCCAGGACGGCAGCTACCTCGCCGACCTGCTCCTTGAGAAGGGGTATGAGGTCCACGGCCTCATCCGCCGGTCGAGCTCCATCAACACGCAGCGGATCGACCACATCTACTCGGATCCGTTCAAGCAGACCACCGACCTCCACCTGCACTACGGCGACCTGAACGACGCTTCGTCGCTGAATCGCGTGCTCGAGAAGGTCGCGCCGGATGAGATCTACAACCTTGCAGCACAGTCCCACGTCAAGGTCTCCTTCGAGATCCCTGAGTACACCGGTGAAGTCACCGGTCTCGGCGCCCTGCGCCTGCTTGAGGCGATCCGCGAGACCGAGGTCCCCGCGCGGTTCTACCAGGCGTCTTCAAGCGAGCTCTACGGGCTGGTCCAGGCCGTACCGCAGAACGAGGACACGCCCTTCTACCCGCGCAGCCCGTATGCCGTGGCGAAGCTCTACGCGTACTGGATCGTGGTCAACTACCGCGAGGGCTACGGACTGCACGCCAGCAACGGCATTCTCTTCAACCACGAATCGCCGCGCCGTGGCGAGACGTTCGTGACGCGCAAGATCACCCGCGCCGTCGCGCGCATCAAGGCCGGCGTTCAGGACAAGCTCTACCTCGGCAACCTCGAGGCCAAGCGCGACTGGGGTTTTGCCGGCGACTACGTCGAGGCGCAATGGCTGATGCTCCAGCAGGATGAGCCGGCCGACTACGTGATCGCCACTGGCGAGACGCACACGGTTCGCGAGTTCGTCGATCGCGCGTTCTCACGCGTCGGGCTGAACTACGAGGAGTACGTCGAGGTCGATCCGCGCTACTTCCGCCCGACCGAGGTCGACCTGTTGATCGGTGACCCGTCGCGCGCCGAGCAGAAGCTCGGTTGGAAGCCGAAGGTCACGTTTGAAGGTCTCGTCGACATGATGGTCGACGCCGACGTCGAAGACGTCGAACGCCAAAAGGCCAGCGGCACACTCGAGCAGTAGGAGAGATCGGGGTGGCGACCAGCTTCACAATCGTCACCCCGACTTTCAATGCGATCTCGACTATTCGGGAGACGTTGGCGAGTATTCAGGGGCAGGACTATCCGCTGGAGCACGTCGTGGTCGATGGGGGTTCGACCGATGGAACCCTCGAACTCCTCGAGGAAGAAGCCGCAGCTGGGCGGTTGAGATTCGTGAGCGAGCCCGACGATGGGCTGTCGGATGCGTTCAACAAGGGCGTGGGGATGGCGACCGGTGAGTTGATTGGTTGGCTGAACGCCGACGACTTGTATGAGCCTGGGGCGCTGGCGGCGGTCGCTGCTGCTTATGAGGCTTCGCCCGACGCTGAATGGGTTGTGGGGCGTTGCGGGATTATCGGCGAAGAGGGGCGTGAATCTCGTCGTTTTGTGACGGCCTACAAGGACTTCTTGCTTCGGCACTATTCGTTTCGGTTGCACTTGACGAACAACTTCGTTTCGTCGCCGGCAACCTTTGTGCGGCGGTCTGTTTTGCAGGAGATCGGGGCGCTCGACGTGCGCTTCAAGTACAGCGCCGACTACGACCTGTGGTTGCGGCTGGGTCGCCGCGGCGCGCCGGCCTTCGTGCGCGAGCCCGTTGCGCGCTTCCGCATGGGCGAGGGATCCTTGAGCATCACCGGCTTCGAGACGCAGTTCAAGGAACACGCCCAGAACGCGCGCGAGAACGGCAATGGCCACCCGATCGCCGTCGCAGTGAACCAACTCCTCAGCCGCGTCATCGTCCTGATCTACCGCGCCATCAAACTCTGGCGAAAACGCTCAACCCCATAGCCAAGTCATTCTCCGCCCCAACGTACGACGTGCCGAGGTGTGGCACGTCGTACGTTGGGGCAGTTTTTGGCTTAGAACCGTTAGATGAGGGAGCCGGCGGCCCAGGGTTGGGGTGGGGACGACTCGGCGTGGAGTTTCTCCAGGGCTCCGACGACTGTGGCGGTTGCGACGTCCCAGGTGTGTTCGCGGGCGAAGGCGAGGCCGGCGTCTGACTGCGCTGCGGCGCGAGCGGGATCGTCGAGCAGTTCCAAGATGTGGTTCGCGATGTCGACCGGGTCAGGCTGCGCCAACGAGATCACGCGGCCATCGTCGCCGAAGACCCCCTCGCAGGCGCGCCCGGCAAGCTCCACGACCGGCAGACCGCAGGCCATCATCTCCTGCGGGATCAGCGAATAGTTCGTGAGCGACAGGCTGAGGCCGACGGTCGCCTCGCTGTAGAGCCGCTGCAGCCGCGCCGGGCTGACGACGCCGATGTGCTCATACGTGAACGGCACGTGCACCATCGCGTGGGTTCCGTACAACGCGATCCGCGTGTGCGGACGCTGGCGCTGCACCTCTTCCAGTGCCAACAGTCCGAGCTCCACCGCTCGGCGCTCCGTGAACGTGCGCGCGTAGAACGCAATGGTGTCGGTTCGGCGCGGCGTGCCGATCGGCGAGTACTCATCGGCGTCGACGCCGAGCATGAACGGCGTCGCGGTGGCGCCGTAGCGTTCGCGCACGATCTCGGCAAGCCACGGGCTCGCGCAGATGCACGGCAGTCCGAACTTGTAGCTGCGCTCGGCAAACAGCGCCTTCGAGGAATTGGCGTAGAACTCGGGCTCGTGGTCCTGCACGAAGTAGGCGCGCGCCACGCAGTCCTCCAGGCGCACGACTCTGTAAACCGTGTCCCAGCCGGTCGCGATCGCAACGTCGGCGCCGCGCCAGTCCTCAAAGCCGGTGTGCACCGGCGCGTCGATCCGGAAGTAGTGATCGGAGATGCGCTTGCGCATCGTGCCCGCCGCGCTGCCGTCCACTCCGATCGGGTCATGGACCCAGATCGAGCAGCGGTGCCCGGCCTGCTCGAGCGCCCGCACCATCCGGAAGATCGTGGTGTGGCCGCCGCCGCCGATGCCGAACGGAGGAACGACCCACGCGACGTGCATCGGCTTGCCCAGTCCGTCACCGGGCACCAGCGGCACGACGCCCTCGCGCTCGACCTCAAGCACATCCTCGAACGGCAGGCGACCAGAGGGCGGGATCTCGACGCTCACGCCGTCGCCCCGTCCCTCAAAAGAAAGCGCCTCACGAACGCGCGCCGGAAGCCGGTTCGCCCGCGCGCCCAATCCACCAAATCCCACGCGACCGGTGTGGTAAACCGCGCTGCGCGCGCCCCAGACCGCGCGCCGCCAGGCAGGCTGGCCAAGCTCCTCAAGGTACTTCTGGTCCTCGGCGACCGAGCTCGCGATGATCTCGAAGGCCTTGCTCGCAGAGGCCTCGGTGCGTTCGCCGACGCTGTCGTTGAGGCCGCGGTACTCATCGAAGTAGCGCTTGAACGATTCGGCCATGCCGTAGTCGTGGGAGTGCAGCGCGGCCGCGCCCGGCACGTAGGCCTTCAGCCAACCGCCGCGCAGGATGTCCACGCCGAACGCCTGATCCTCGGCGTAGGCGATGTCGCGGAACGGCGTCTGCTCCCAGGCTGCGCGCGCGATGCATGAGTTGGAGTTCGAGAGGAAGATCGGACCATCTGCGCCCTGCAGCACCGGCTGACCATCCGCACCGCCGAACTGGTGAAAGTGGTCGCGCAGCAGGCGGGCCATGATCGGACTGACGCCCGTCCGCGGCAGATGCGGACCGAACGCTGCGCCGACGTTGTCCGCCAGCCGAAAGGCGTCGCGGTAGGCCGAGAGCCAGTGCTCGCTCGCCGGCGTCGCATCCTGGGTGAGAAAAGCGATCAACTCGCCGGTCGTGTTCTGCACGCCGAGGTTGCGCGTGCGCCCGTGACCGAACTCCGACTTGTCGATCTCGATCAGTCGCACTCCCGGGTGCGACGCGACGATCTCGAGTGAGCCGTCGGTCGAACCGGAGTCGATCACGAGCACCTCGAACGGCTCGTCGATCACCTGGCCGGTCACCGCGCCGAGCACTTCGTCCAGAAACTCTGCCCCGTTGAGCACGGGGATGACGACGGAGATCATCGGCAGCGCCTATCCGCGCAGGACGTTGCGCGCGCGGCTGGTGATCGAGACGATCGAGCTCCAGAGCGACAACAGGTTCATCGCCCAGGGCTTGGCCTCGACAGTGGCGCGAACCGCGAGGTTGTGCTCGTCGTACCAGGCGAGTTCTTCCTCGAGTTCACGGATGCGGGCGGCCTGATCGACGTTCTCGGCCTTCGCGTCGACGAGTTCGGCCTCGGCGCGCTCACGCGTGATCTGCAGCTCGGCGATCATCTCGCGCAACACGACGCTGCGGGTCATCGCGAGCTGCGGGCGGAAGTCCGGGAAGGCGCCGTGCGCGCCGATCACTACTTGATAGAGCTCATCGCCCGGCTGGGCTGCGGCCATCTTGCGCACCGATGCGGCGACCGCGCGCGAGGGGTCGTCGTTGGCGAACATTGCGTCGTCGAGCAGCGCGGACGCGACCCAGTTGTGCTGGCGCAGCGTGAGGGTGCGCGCGAAGGTCGCGGTGAAGGCGTCCAGCAGGGGCGCGAACTCTGGCCGGTTGGGCACGCGCAGCAGCGCGACGCCGGCCTCAGCGCCGACGATCCGCGCGAGTTGCGGCACGCCGAAGGCCGCGCCGTCGTCGGCCACGATCAGATCGGCCACGACCAGGTCGTATGCGCCGTCGGCCGGAGTGTCGAGCGCGCCGATCTCGGTCGAGTCGAGATGGGCGGCGATCCCGGCGAGTGCGCTCGCTCCGTCATCGATCACGAGGACGTTGCGACCGCGGGCGAGCTCGCTGGCGAGCGCGAGGAAGGCGATGCGCTCTGCTGCGGCCACGGCCTCGTCGGCGATTGCCGGCGGGGCGGGCGGCGCCGGGGGCGACTGATCGGGACTTGACCCATTCAAAACTGCGCCCTCCTGGGGGGCGGTTTCGGTCGCCTCTGCGCTTACCTCGGCCACGAAAAAACCCTACCAGCGGGGTGCGCTGTCAGAGCGATACGGGGTTGACGCCCGGACGGCCTTCCTTCGAGAGCCGTCGCGTGAGCCAGTCCGGCAGTCGGTCGGCGCGCGCGGCCAGGAACTCGGCGATGATGCGCAGCGTGTGATGGCGCAGGCTGGTGAGCGTGCCGAGCAGCAGCGCGCTGCCGTGCGCGCCTTCAAATCGGAGCAGCGCGCGGTCGCGCCTGGTCAGGCCGATCACGGCACGCGCTCCCGAGCGCACGCCGATCGAGGACCGGAAACCCAGCACCTCAAGCAGCCCGCGGTAGTCGTCGAACGATCGCTTCATCGAGCCGATCACGCCGAAGTTGTGCGAGTGCTCGACCGCGGCGCCGGCGTGGAACACCTTGGCGAAGCCGGCTTCGAGCATCTCGCGCGCGATCAGCTGATCTTCGGCGTAGGGAACCTCGCGGTACGGGTGGTCCTTCCAGGCCCACTTGGCGACCGCTCCGTTTGCGTCGGAGAAGTAGGCGAAGAAGCCCTGGTTCGCCTCGTACTCGGCCAGCCCCTCGGCGCCCTCGCCGATGCGCTGGATCTCGATGCGATCGTCCTTGCCCCAGAGCGCGAAGTGCTCGTCCTGTTCGCGCCGCACGTAGTGGGGGTGATCGGGCAGCGTGAACTGCGGACCCCAGACGAGCGCCACATCGTCGGCAACCGCGAAGCCCTCGACGATCGAGTCGAGCCAGCTGTCACTGGCCGGAACCGAGTCGTCGGTCAGCAGCGCGACGACCTCTCCCTTGGCCTCGGCCACCGCCATGTTGCGAGTGCGACCGTGCTGGAAGGTGGACTTGTCGATCTCGATCACGCGCGCGCCGGCTTCGCGCGCGGCTTCGACCGAACCGTCGGTCGAGCCTGAATCGACGATCAGGAGTTCGTACTCGACGCCTTTGGCATTGCGTTGCCCCGCGAGCGCGCTGAGCAACTCACGAAAGCGCTCACCGCCGTTGAGCACCGGTACTGCGACCGTGACAGACTTGACATCCACAGAGCTGGCGACTGTAGCCAGCGGATCATTGATCAGGGGAAGAAATGAGCGATCTTCAGGTTGAAGTGACCGAGGGCAAGGGCTGGAAGGCCGGCAATCTCGACGGCATGGGCGAAGGTCCGGGCTTTCGCAAGGTGCGCACGGAGCTCGGCGTGACCGAGATGGGCGTGAACGCGATCGTGCTTCCGGCGAAGGTCGGAACCGGTGCGCACTGGCATGAGCGTCAGGAAGAGGTCTATTTCGTGCATGAAGGCACGCTGCGCTTCACGATGGGCGAGAACGACGAGGAGTCGGTCACGCTTGGACCTGGCGGAGTGATCCGTGTTGAAGCCGCGACGCAGCGCAGTGTGGCGAATGTCGGGGATACCGAGGCGACGTACATCGTCTTCGGGTCTGCGGGCGGTTACGTCGGTCGTGACGGAAGCCACCGCGAGGGTCAGCCCCGCGTGGTGCCGGTCGAGGGCTAGGCGTACAGAGGGCTGACTCGTCCCTTAACGAGAAAGAGCCCACCTGGGTGGGCTCTTCCCGCCTGTCCCGGCCTCCGCAGTCGGGGATCCGGCGCAGCCCAGCTCCCGATCGTCCCTTAACGAGAAAGAGCCCACCTGGGTGGGCTCTTCCCGCCTGTCCCGGCCTCCGCAGTCGGGGATCCGGCGCAGCCCAGCTCCCGATCGTCCCTTAACGAGAAAGAGCCCACCTGGGTGGGCTCTTCCCGCCTGTCCCGGCCTCCGCAGTCGGGACTGGCGTTCCAGCTCCCGAGCAGCTCAGAGAACGGGGGCTAGAAGTTCGCGATACATCCGATCAGGATGTCTGACCTTGATCAGGATGCATACTCCCTGTCGGCATGTGCCTGGGATCGTTGCCCTAATCTCGGTCAAGATCAACGTAGGATCGATGTTGCGTGGCTGCAAGGAAGATGGACAAACGTCGTAGGCCCAACCCCAAACTCCGCTTAGCGGTGCTGGTTTGCGGGGGTTTTGTGCTGCTTTCGATGGTTTTCGCGATGGCGACGTCTTCGGCGCACACAGATGTCGAACGGCCACTGATCGAGGTTTCGACCGTTCCCACCGCAATGGCGCTGGATATCGCCAACTCTGAGGCGATCTACATCTCGCCGAGCGAGCAGAAGGCCGCCATGAAGCGCATCGTCAAGTCGAAGCTGCCGGTCTTCTGCGCCGGAACGAAGAAGTACGCCGCGCTCAGCTTTGACGACGGCCCCTCGGCCACGACGCCCCAGCTGGTCAAGCTGCTCAAGGAGGAGGGCATCCCCGCGACGTTCTTCGATCTCGGCAAGAACGCCCAGGCTGATGTCCCCGGACTCAAGCTGCACGCCGCATACGGCCCGATCGGCAACCACTCCTGGGACCACTCGGACTACACGACGCTCAGCACGTCCGACCTGAAGGCTCAGCTCAACGACACGCAGGAAGTCTTCAAGACTCAGGTCGACCAGGACAACATGTTCATGCGCCCGCCCTACGGCGCGCGCAATCCTGCCACCGAGAACACGACGCGCAAACTCGGATACGCCGAGATGCTCTGGAGCGCCGACTCCCAGGATGGTCTGGCGAAGCCCTGGCAGACGATCGCGAAGAACGCAATCGACGGGCTCGGACCTGGCGCGAACATCCTCTTCCACGACGGCCCGACCGCGACGATCGAGGCCCTGAAGCGCAAGATCATCCCGGCGATCCGCAAGAGCGGTCTGACGATGGTCACGCTGCCGGAGCTGATGGTGCTGAACCCGCCGTCGGATGAGCAGCTGAAGATGGGCGCGAGCGGATGCTCACACGCCGGACGCGTGAACGTGAGCGGTGTTTTCATGGCTAACCCGGAGGGGACCTACCGCTGATCTTCTCCACGTGGGCGCTGCCGGCCCCGGGGATCAGCCTGAAGTCGACGTGCCCGCCCGCGGGGATCCTGGCGTCCCACGCGTAACGGGCCTGATCGCCTTCGCGAACGGTCTTGAGGTCCTGCGCGCCGGCGACCTTGAATCCATCGAGCCCCGCCGACCGACCGTTCGTTGCGATCCAGAGATCGATCGCCACCGCCGAGGTCCCGGTCGCGTCCCTCGGCGCCCAGACGCGCAGCGTCGCACCTTCCGGCGGCACCCAGCCGTTCAGGGTCAGGCCCCTGGTTGCCCAGGCGGCGGTCGCCTTCGCGCCGGTGGCGTAGACGAGATAGCCGGAGTCCAAGGCCGGCTCGCCGGCGTGCTGAGGCGCGAAGAACGGATTGGATTCGGCCTGTGCGAGAACGCGTGACTTGTCCTCGGGCCGGCGGTTGAGCGCACCCGTCTCCCAGTCGGGCTTCATCGTCCAGGCCGCGCCGGGGAGCGGTGAGTAGGCGCGAGGGTTGCCCCCGACGGGCACGTAGACCGCGCTGATCGAACCGTTCCAGAAGGCGAGATCGATTGCGCGCTCGGAAGCTCCCGGGTTGGGGGCGGCCGATCTGGACTCGCTCCCCGACTGCTCGTTCACGTCGACGCGTCGCGTGAAGACAAGCGATGCGGTCGAGTCGCCGACGAGCCGGTCCAACCAGGCCTTCTCGTCGTTGCTGCGATCTCCGAACGCGGAATCGACCGCGTCGTTCTGAGTGTCGACGATCTTCGGCACCGTGTAGGCCGACGACGCGAGCAACACGACCAGCAGCAGCGCGAACGACCCGTTACGCGCGATCGACTCGTGGCCCGAGCCGAGCAGCCACCACACCGCGCCCGCCAACACGATCATCAGCACGGCGACGATCCCGAAGATCGATGTGCCGATCGCGTCCGCGACGTTCTGCCAGGCGACGAACGTGATCTGTGTGGGGGCGATGCCGGAGTTGACGACGAAGCCGAGCGGCGAGTCGAGTCCGTAGGGCTGGCTGACGTTGAGCAACAGCAGCCCGGCAATCGCGGGCACCAGGAAAGCGACTGCGCTCTTGGGCGGCTTGCTGAAGAACGCGGCCATCGCGACCAGCAGCAGCGGCGCGATGTAGAAGACATAGCGCTCGATCACCTGATCGGACGGCGCGAAGCGCAGATCGAAGCTCGCGCCGACGTAGAGGACCGCGCAGGAGAGCAGCAGGATCACGACTGCCGCGTCGTTCTGCACCCGGTCCTTCACGCGGGCGAGCGCGACGACGAGCCACGGGAGGCCGAGGATCAGCGGAAGACCGGCCACGCCGAGCGCGACGATGCTGGCGTGGTTGAAGAAGGCGTGGACGATTCCGCTCGGCGCCGAGCCGCCGCGGGTGCCGTCGGTGGTGACGGTGTAGATCCCGAGCAGCCAGCTTGGCTGGAGCTTCACGACCAGGATCACGACGACGAAGGTGACGAACGGAAGCGGGCGGTCCTTGAGCAGGGCGAGCAGTCGCTTGGGGAGGTCGCGCCAGGAGAGCTCGGCGAGCGTTTCCGCGACGCGCGAGAACACGACCACGCCGACCCAGACACCGACGAGCAGAATGAACTGGTTGCGCGCGAGGTAACTGAGCGCGATCGCCAGGAGCACGAGCAGATCGCCCTTGAGCGGTTTTGGCCTGCTGGCGGCGGTTCGGACCATCGCGTAGGCGGTCCAGAGCACCGCGACGTAGGCGAGCGGGTCGGGGATGGCCTTGGAGGCGAATGCGATCCACGGCGTCGCCACTGTGCAGGCGGCGACCCAGCGCGCGGCCGTGCGGTTGGCGGTCACGAAGTTGGTGAGGAGGTAGACGGGGATCGCGGCGGTGGCGATGACGATCGCGTTCAGTGCGGCGATCACGGGATACGCGGCCGGCATCGAGATCGACCCGACGATCGGCGCGATCAGCGTCGGGAAGAGCACCTGGTTGACCGGGACCGACTCGCCGCGTACCTGCGGCAACGGGATGACCGAGTGGGCGATCGACCGCGCCATGCCCGTGTAGAGCAGTTCGTCGGTCATCAGGCCCCAGTTGCGCGCCCGCGCCACGGTCAGCGCGCCGGCGGCCGCAGAAACCAGCACGATCGCGACGAGCCAAGGGTCTACGCGACGTGAGGACTGCGGAGATGCGGAGGAATTCATTCGGGGGGTTCAGGTGGAAGATCGGCAGGCTGACGCCAGCGCCTTGAGCGCCTGTTGGTGGAATTTCGCCGTGTACGCCCAAACACCTGATGCGGCAACGAAAAAGGCGCCCCCGGTCAGCTGACAGAGGGCGCCTTTTTCAGACTTCGGGTCTGCCGCTGAGGATCAGCCGCAACCAGTGTTGTTGCCGCAACTCGAGCAGGTGTAGCAAGAACCGGTGCGCTGCATCATTCCGCCGCACTGACCGCAGGCCGGACCGAGGTCCAGGCCGGACAGGCGCGCCGGGGCCGCGGTGGGCTGATCGACGACGATTGCTTCGGCTGCAGGCTTGGTCTCGATCTTCGTGACCTCCGGAGCCTTGGCGGTTGCGCCGTTGCCGTTCCCATTTCCATTTCCGTTGGTCGGAGCAACAGGTCCAGCAGTGTCGCCACGAAGATCGATTCCGGCCTCTTCAGCCGTCTTCTTCGCGCGGACAGCGTCGGTCATGATGCCGAGCTCCTCCTGGAGGTCCTCATCGCAGTAACGCGATGCGAGCCAGCGCATGATGTAGTCGGGCATCGACTTGGCGAACGGGATCTCCTTGTTCTTGGTCATGCCTTCGGGCTCGAAGCGCATGTACGAGAACTTGTCGACGAATGTCTCGAGCGGGACGCCGTACTGCAGGCCGACCGAGATCGACGTGGCGAACGCGTTCATCATTCCGCGGAGCGTCGAGCCTTCCTTGCCGATGTCGGTGAGGAAGATCTCGCCCGGGGTTCCGTCGTCGTACTGACCGGCGGTGATGTAGCCCTCGTGTCCGGCGATCGAGAACTTGTGGGTGAGCGACTGACGCTCGACCGGCATGCGGCGACGGTGCGGGATCTTGCCTGCTTCGACAGCACCCTCTGCACGCGCACCCTCGAGCGCCTTCTCGAACTCTTCCTCGCTCATCACGACGTTGCCCTCGGCGTCGGCGCCTTCCTGGGCGTCGGTGCGAAGCGCCTGCGCGGTCTTCGATCCGTCGCGGTAGATCGCGAGCGCCTTGAGGCCGTGGTTCCAGCCCTCGATGTAGGCCTCGGCGATGTCCTCGATCGTTGCCGTGTTGGGCATGTTGACCGTCTTGCTGATCGCGCCCGAGAGGAACGGCTGAGCCGCGGCCATCATCTTGATGTGACCCATGTGGCTGATCGCGCGCTCACCGACGGCCACGTCGAACACGTCGAGGTGCTCGTCCTTCAGGCCCGGTGCCTCGACGATGGTGTTGTTCTCAGCGATGTAGGCGACGATCTGGTCGATCACCGCTGAGTCGTAACCCAGGGTCTCCAGCGCGAGCGGCACCGTCTGGTTGACGATCGTCATGTTGCCGCCGCCGACGAGCTCCTTGAACTTGACCAGCGAGAAGTCCGGCTCGATGCCGGTCGTGTCGCAGTCCATCAGGAAGGAGATCGTGCCGGTCGGTGCGAGCACCGTGGCCTGGGCGTTGCGGTAGCCGTGCTCTGCGCCGAGCTGGACTGCTTCGTCCCATGAGCGACGCGCGGCTTCCAGGAGCGGCGCGTCCTCAAGGGCTTCGTCAGGGATCTCGTAAGCAGCTTCTCGGTGCATCTGCATCACGTTCAGCTGAGCGTCGGCGTTGGGCGGGTATGCCTCGTGCACGCCGATCGCCTCGGCGATCAGTGCTGACTGGCGGTAGGCGCGACCGGTCATCAGAGCGGTGATCGCGGCAGCGTCGGCGCGGCCCCGGTCGGAGTCGTAAGCGAGTCCGTTGCTCATCAGCAGAGCGCCGAGGTTCGCGTAGCCAAGACCGAGCTGACGGAACGCGCGGGCGTTCTTGCCGATCTTCTCGGTCGGGTAGCTCGACGGTCCGACGACGATCTCCTGGGCGAGCAGCACGATGTCGATCGCGTGCTCGTACTGCGGCGTGTCGAAGGTGCCGTCGGCGCGGCGGAACTTCATCAGGTTCAGCGACGCGAGGTTGCAGGCCGAGTCATCGACGTGCATGTACTCGGAGCACGGGTTGGACGCGTTGATGCGCCCGGACGCCGGCGAGGTGTGCCACTTGTTGATGATCGTGTCGTACTGGATGCCCGGGTCCGCGCAGCGCCATGCGGCTTCCGCGAGGTCCTGCATCAGCTCGCGGGCAGGCATCTCCTCGACGACTTCGCCGGTCACGCGGGACTTGGTGGCCCACATTCCGTCATTGGCGACCGCCTCCATGAACTCGTCCGAGACGCGGACTGAGTTGTTGGCGTTCTGGTACTGGATCGAGGTGAAGCCGTCGCCGTCGATCGACATGTCGAAGCCGGCGTCGCGCAAGGCAGCAGCCTTGTCTTCTTCCTTGGCCTTGCACCAGATGAAGTCCTTGATGTCGGGGTGATCGATGTCCAGGACGACCATCTTGGCCGCGCGGCGGGTCTTGCCGCCGGACTTGATCGTGCCGGCCCAGGCGTCGGTGCCGCGCATGAAGCTGACCGGACCCGAAGCGGTGCCGCCCTTGCCCAGGTGCTCCATCGAGCCGCGGATGTTGGAGAGGTTGATTCCTGAACCCGAGCCGCCGCGGAAGATCTGGCCTTCCTGCGTGTTCCAGTCGAGGATCGACTCCATCGTGTCCTGAACGGAGAGGATGAAGCAGGCTGAGCACTGCGGACGCTCTTCGAATCCGACGTTGAACCACACCGGCGAGTTGAACGCAGCAATCTGGTGGAGGAGGATGTGCGTCAGCTCGTCTTCGAATGCGTTGCCGTCTTCTTCAGAGGCGAAATAACCAAGCTCGCGGCCCCAGCCGGCGATCGTGCCCGACACGCGGGAGATCATCTGCTTGACGGAGTTCTCGCGCTCGGGAGTGCCGAGCTTGCCGCGGAAGTACTTCTGGGCGACGATGTTGGTGGCGTTCTGCGACCAGGACTTGGGGAACTCGACACCGCGCTGCTCGAAGGCAGGCTTCTCGGGGTTACCGATGACAGCGTCGCGGATCTCCCACTCGATTGCGTCAAAGGGGTGGACACCGGCTTCGGTGTAGCGGCGCGTGATCTTCAGACCGCGGCCATGGCCGTTCAGGTTGGTTGCGCCGCTTGCGGCGCTGACGTGACCACGGGTGGCCATTTCGGTTGGGTTCATCATCTTGTTCTCCTCCTCCAGAGCGCCAGCTGTCTTGTGACCGGGCCGAGCGTTGTGCAACTTCAATTTCAGATTCTTCGAGGGCAGTTCGCGATCGCTCGCCCAACCGCCGCAATGGCTAAAAACCGGGCGTTTTTCGCCACTTTGCGGACTCGAAAACCGCTATCAGCGGGTAACTCGACAATCAATCACGTGCGTCGGACGGAATCGTTTAAAGGACAATGACGTACGACCGAGAAACCACTTTGGTTCATCCCATATTTTACCGCGCAATCCCGCTTGGGGAGCCGGTTTGAGCGCCACGAAACCCCCACTTTCCGGGCTCACCGGCGGACCGACCGGCAAGTAGTTTTCCCGCGATTTGCGGCCTCGCGACGCCCCGAAACCCGCAATTTCCGCCCACGCCCGACGGGCTTCCTCATCGTTCTGCTGAGGAAGCCCGTCGCTTCCTCAAGCAAACACTGAGGAAGCCCGTGCAGGCGCGGGCGCAGAGGCAAGCGTTCGCGGGCCAGCGGCGAATAGCCCCCTTGTGAAATCCGATTCCACGCCCGCGGCGCTCGACCGCGCCACTCCCGCACGCCTGTGGGTCTACGCAGCGTTCATCGCTGTGATCGGCATCGCCGCGCGCGTGATCTGGTTCATGCAGTTCGAGCACGATCTGCCGAACAGCTTCGAGTTCGTCTCCGGGAGCGGTCATGCCTGGGCGCTCGAGCCGAGCCTCCGCCGCGCGATCGGCGATGCCGCGGTCAACCCCTACGACGTGACCCAGGCCTTCGCCCCCGGATACGGCGCGCTGCTCCACGGCCTCGTGGCCGCCGCCGGCGGCGCGGCGGCGAGTCCGCACCAGGTCGCCGTTGAGCTGCTCGCCGTCCAGTCCGTGCTCGTCGCGCTCACGACCCTCCTCACATTCGCCCTGGCCCGCCGCGTCCTCTTCGGCTACGCCGCCCTCGTGCCGCCGGTCCTGGTCACGGCATCGATCGCGCTGATCGAACTCCCCGGCGGACTCGCGCCGCAGATCCCGCTGATGTTCGTGGTGATCCTCGGGATCTGGCAGGTGACGCTCCTCAAGGAGCGCCTGCCCGACGGTCGTGGACCAAAGGCCGTGCTGCTCACGATCAGCGCGGGCTTCACGCTCGGCGCCGCGATCCTCTTCAACCCCGCCGTGCTGTTGCTCGTCCCGCTGATCCTCTGGTGGGCGTTCCGGGGGATCGGCTCCGAGCACGCAACGCTCCTGATTGTCGCCGCCGTTCTGATCCCCGCCAGCTGGCTCGCGGTCGCGCAGACCCAACTGCCGGACGGCATTCCGACCGAACAGGCCAAGGCCTGGATCCAGCAGGACGCCGGAAACCTTCCGAATTCGATCGACGCCCTCGGCGATCGCGCCTACTCGATCGCCACTCCCTGGAACGCCCGCTTCGCCCGTGGCTCCTACTCGAGCACGAACTGGAACTACGAGTGGATCCTGCCGCTGTCGGTGCGCACCGACCCGAACTACCAGGCGGTCACGCGCGGACTGGTCGGCTTCTTCATGGTCCTGCTCGTCGTGCTGATCATTCTCGGGCTGACCGAGCTGTTGGCGGAAGGCGCGGGGTCGGGCGCGCGCCTGCTTGCGCTACCGGTCATCGCCCTGCCGTTCGCGACCCTTCTTTCCGCCAACGGCAACGTCCTGCGCATCCCGATGCTGCCGTTCCTGATGATCGCGCTGACCCTCGGCTGGATCTGGCTCACGGAGAATCTGAGGCCGTATATCCGCGAAAGAAGGGCGGACCGACGCCCCGAATGGACGTAAGTTGGATTTATTGGCTAACCGGACAGTTATCGCTAAAGAAATGCTCCAAACAGTCGAAAACCGAACCAGTGGTAGCTAATCGTTCGGCTTGGGAGTCTGCCCCCAACACCGGATCAAGACCTACCGCTCACATGGGGTAAGAAAGCTGAGACTCGTATGTCCCCGATCGTCACAGCCACCCTTCAGAATCGGCGATCGTGCGTCCTCGCGATCGCCGATTCGCTTTAAGCGCCGAAACAGGAACCGTGCGGTACTCGGTTTGTCAGGCAATCAGGCCGAAGCCGCCGTCAGGCGGGGGGCCACCGTAGAGTTCGAGCTGGCGCTGCCATGCGGCCCATGCGCTCGACGCCATCGCGTCAAGCCCGAACTCCGCGCGCCAGTCCATGTCGCGGGCAATCAGCTCGGCCGAGCCGACGATTCTTGCCGGGTCCCCCGGGCGGCGCGGCTGGACATCGTTCTCGAAGTCAATTCCCGTGACCGAGCGAATCGCGTCGAGCACCTCGAACACCGAGGAGCCCTCACCGCGGCCGACGTTGTACGCCGGCGCGCAGTTGCCGCCCTCATCAAGCAAGCGGGCGGCGGTCACGTGGGCGTCGGCCAGATCGACGACATGCACATAGTCGCGCACGCAGCTGCCGTCGGGCGTTGGGTAGCCATCGCCGAACACGACCGGCTGCTCGCCTGCCGTGACCGCGCGGAAGACCTTCGGAAAGAGGTTGTGCGGCGAGTGATCGGCGAGCTCCGGCGGACCAGAACCGACGACGTTGAAATAGCGCAGCGAAGTCTGGCGCAAATCGGGATTGATGCGCGCGAGGTCGCGCAGCAGCCACTCGCTGATCACCTTGGTCTCGCCGTACGGACTCTCGGGCCGGGGCGGCGCGTCCTCGGTCACGATCTCCGCATCAGGCGTTCCGTACCAGGAGGCGCTTGAGCTGAGGACGAAGCGATTGACACCGCGCTCGGAGGCCTGCGCGAGCAACACCTGCATCCCGGTGACGTTCTCGCCGTAGAAGTGGAGCGGGCGCTGAACCGAGACGCCGGCGTACTTCCAACCTGCGAGGTGGACGATTCCGGTGATCGCGTGCTCGTCGAGCGCGCGGCCGACTGCTTCCGGGTCGGTGATCGATCCTTTGACCAGTGGGACGTCGTCTGGAACAAAGCTGCGGTAGCCCGTCGACAGGTCGTCGAACACGGCGACCGGAGTGCCGGCATGCATGAAGGACTCGACGATGTGCGAGCCGATGTATCCGGCGCCGCCGGTCACGAGCCAAGTCATGGTTTGGGGATCGTAGGTCAGATCGTTCTGGAAAAGCTGTGAAAAGGCTGTGTACATGGTTGTACACACGTCTAAATGCGCACCGTGAACTTTGTTCGGAGGGGATACCACGGCCATCTACGGATCGGTAGGTTTGCCTTATGCAAAGCGTGCTCGGCCGCGCCGTGCTCTCTTGTCTACTCACCCTTTCTGCAGTTGCGTTGCTCTCGGTCTCGGCATTCGCCGGAGTCACTCGCGATGTGATCTATTGCGGCGACAACGACAACGGCTGCACCTATGGCGACAACAAAGGCTTCGACAACCAGCTCTCGGTGATGGCCGAGCGCTCACTCACCCAGACGGGCAGGTACGCCTGGGTCGGTGACGCGTTCGCAGGGACCGGGCACATCTGGGGCAGGACTCCCGCCGCCGGCTCCGCCGTGCCCGACCAGACGATCAGCAGTCTCTACACCGACCCCACCGGCGACTACTCGAGCGACATCGGCGGCCTCGCTTTCGATCCGACCCGCCAGGTCATCTTCTTCTCGGATTCGGCCAACTACCGCGTGCTCGCATTCCACCTGACCGGGAACGACGCCCCGGCCGAGGCGGTCGACTACACGAAGCCGGCTCAGGCTCCCGGTCCGGTGACCAGCGGCTCCCCGGGTGCGGGCAGCGGTGCTGGTCAGTTCAACACCATCGGCGGAGCAGGCGACATGGTCTACAGCACGTTCAACGACCGCCTCTACGTGGTCGACTACTTCAACGCCCGCGTGCAGATCTTCAGCTACGTCTACGGCGACGGCGTCTCGATCGACCCGAGTCTTGACTGGGAGGGCGACTTCGGGTTCAACTGGAACACCGACGACACGCTCCCGACCGACATCGCAGTCAACCCCGCCGACGGCCATGTCTTCGTCACGGACCTCGAGGACGACACCGTCCAGGAGTTTGATCCCGACGGCGGCTGGATCCGCTCGATCGGATCGGGCGTCGGACAGCAGTCGCGATCAGTCGCAGTCGACTCCCCGAGCCACCTCCTGTATGCGGCGACGAGCAACTACATCGACGTCTACAGCCTCGACACCGGGAACAAGCTCGGACGCTTTGAAGAGTCGAGCTTCAAGAATCAGCCGGGCCTGTCGATCATCGACATCGACGTCGATCCGATCAGCCGCAAGCTCTACGTCGTCCTGAACACGACGGTCTCGACGGCGGACGCCGACAACCCGCCGGTCGCCGCCTACACGCTTGCCGCCCCGCCGACGTGCACTGTTTCGCCGGAGCTGCAGGTCGCGCCGGGATCGAGCACGCAGATCCCGCTCAGCTGCACCGACGCCGACGGCGCGCCGGTCAAGGAGTTCCACCGCGACACCCCGCCGGCGCTGGGCACGATCACCCCGAACGCAGAGCGCACCACGCTGACCTTCAACGCCGGCACGACGCCCGGCACGGACAACCTCCGCTATCGCGTGATGACCGCCAACGGGCGCAGCGTCGTCTACAACCAGCCGGTCAGGATTGTCGGTTCCGCGGAGGTGCCGGTCGTGCGCAAGACGGCCAACCTCAGCCTCACCAGCGGCAACGTCTTCATCAAGCTGCCCGGCAGCGACAAGTTCGTGCCGCTGACCGAGGACACGCTGATCCCGATCGGCACGGTGATCGACGCACGCGACGGCAAGGCGCATCTGACCTTCGCGAACGCCGACGGGACGCTCTACGACGGCGTCTTCTGGGACGGCATCTTCCAGGTCATCCAGGGAAAGGGCGACAAGCCACTCGCCACCCTGAAGCTGCGCGACGATCTCGTGGCGCAGGCGACCACCTCGATCGCCAGCGCGGTCGCGACTCCGTCCGGCTTCAAGGCGTGGACCTCGCGCAAGCGCGGCAAGAAGAAGAACGGCCTCTGGGGCGACGCCAAGGGCAAGTACCGCACGTCCGGCAAGGGCGGCTCGGCGACGGTCCGCGGCACGCGTTGGTACGTCGCCAACTACACGTACGGCTCACTCTTCAAGGTCCAGCGCGGCGCGGTCACGATCGACCCGATCCGCGGCAAGAACTTCACGCTCAAGAGCGGCAAGCAGTTCTTCATCTTTTACAAACGGGGGAAGTAAATGCGCTATCGACTGACACTCATTGGGCTGATCTGCGCGGCGCTGGTGGCGCTTCCGGTGGCGGCATCGGCAGCGGTGTTCCAGAACAATGGCGCGCGCGACGGGTCGGCGTTCACGAGCATCGGCCCGGCTCAGGCAGAAGGCACCGGCGGCAGCGGCAAGTACGTCTGGTTTGTCGATCGGCTCGCAGGCGAGGACATCCTGCGCGGATTTGACCAGGCCGACCCCACCAGCACCACCGAGCTCGCGACGATCGACGGAAGCGACGACGTCGGACCGGGAAGGATCGGCAGCATCAGCGGTATCGCGTTCTCCTCCGGTCAGAACCTGTTGTTCGTCGCCGACCGGTCGAACAACCGGATCATCGTCTACCCACGCTCCAACGACGGCACGTCAGGCGACCCGGTGAACTACTCGACGGCATTGGACGTCGGCAGCTTCTACCCCGGATTCGACGTGGACGACCCGGCGGGGGTCGCGATCGACACGCACGGCGGCCTCTACGGGTACGCCTCGGTCAGGAACAGCACCGGCCAACGCGGCCTGATCGTGTTCAGCCAGACTCCGTCCGGAAACTCGCTGGGTTGGGTCAAGTTCACCTACGACCCCAGTGAGTGGAACACCGTCAACGGACCCGGCCCGCTGACGGTTGACCCGACGAACGGAAACATCTACTCCGCGATCGACGGTCTTGCCAAGGTGCGTGGCTACACGGCCAACATCGACGGCCTCGCCGGCTCGTTTCAATCGGCCACGCCGGGCGACTACGTCTCACTTGCGGTCGACTCGGCGACCAATCGCCTGTTCGCCGCCAAGGTCGACTCCGTCGACATCTTCAGCTTGAAGACCTACCGTCTGCTCGGCACGACGGCCGACCCGAGCCTGGGCACGAACGCGTCGCTCGCGCAGCTACCGGGCACGAACAAGTTCTTCCTCGCGAGCACGACCACGCCGTTCGCGCGCGATCTCGTGCTGAACGCGGCGCCGACCTGCACGCCGAGCGATGCGATTGACGCCGTTGCCGGAGAGCCGCTCTCGATAATCCCGAACTGCACCGACGCAGACAGCTCGGCCACGCTGGAGTTCGAGGTCATCGGCGCGCCGGCGCTCGGAAACGCGTATGCGAGCGGCGACTACGCATCGATCGACTACTACCCGGGCGTCGAATCGCTCGGTGCCGACGAATTGTCGTATCGCGTGACCACGCAGAACGGCCGCAGCGTCACCTACCAGCAGCCGATCAACGTGATCCCGCCCGACACCACACCGCCGGACGTGACGATCACTGCACCGACTGCCGAAGCCACGCTCTCCAGCTCTCCCGCGACGCTGCACTACACGGTCAGCGATGACCGCGACCTCTCGCCGACCTGCAATCTCGCCGATGAGGCGCAGATCCCGCTTGACGAAGGCGACAACACGATCACCGTGAGCTGCGAGGACGATGCGGGCAACTCCGGACAGGATTCCGTCTCCTTCACCTACGTGCCCCCTGACACCGAGGCGCCGAACGTGACGATCAGCGAGCCGGTCAGCGGAACGGTCGTCGACAGCTCGAGCATCACGCTCGCCTACTCGGTCACGGACAATTTTTCGGCCGAGCCGTCTTGTGACTACGGCAACGGCGCGGTCCTGCCGCTGGACATCGGCAGCAACCTGATCACGGTGCACTGCACCGACGGGGCCGGCAACGTCGGCGAAGACTCCACCGTCGTCACCTATGACTCCGACGCGCCGCAGATTGAGATCGGCGCGCCGCTCGACGGCGCGCTCGTCACGGCGCCGGCGGTCACGCTGAGCTACTCGACGAGCGACGACACCGACAACGATCCTGCCTGCAACCTGTCAGACGGCGCCACGGTGCCCCTGTCCCCGGGCCCGAACCTGATCGTCGTCAGCTGCACCGACCACGGTGGCCACCAGGCGGCCAGGTCGGTCACGGTCAGCTACGACGCAGCGGCCCCGGAGATCTCGATCACGGCGCCGACCGACGGAGCGAGGACGGATATCGCCCAGACCGTCCTCCGGTACTCGGCGACCGACGACGTGGACAGTGAACTCGAATGCTCGCGCGCCGACGGCGCCACGATCGCGCTCGTGGAAGGCACGAACACGATCACCGTCACCTGCACCGATGACGCCGAGCGCGTCAGCTCTGCCTCGGTTGCCGTGACCTACGCGCCGACGCAGGTCGAATCGCTGGGTACGCCGTTCATCCGCAAGTCCGCAAACCTCGAGCCTGCGACGGGCGACGTCTTCGTCAAGTTGCCCGGCAGCGACAAGTACATCCCGCTCAGCGAGGCGCTGCTCGTCCCGGTCGGCACGATCGTCGACGCGCGCAAGGGAACCGCGAAGCTCACGCTTGCGAACGCCGACGGCACGACCTACGAAGCGGAATTCTGGGGTGGCATCTTCCAGGTCTTCCAGGGCACGGGCGATCAGCCGCTCGCGATCATGAAGTTGCGCGACGATCTGATCGACACCACGACCTCGGCCGCGAGCGCCTACCCGCGCTTCGCGGCGAACCCGTTCAAAGCAATTCAGATCGCCAAGCGCGGCAAGAAGAAGAACGGACTCTGGGGCAACGGCAAGGGCAAGTTCCGCACAAGCGGCAGCGGTGGGTCGGCGACCGTGCGCGGAACCAAGTGGTACGTCGCCAACTACGAGAACGGCACCTACTTCCGCGTCGATCGCGGGATCGTGAACGTGCGGCCGACACACGGCAACTGCTTTGACCTGAAGGCCGGTGAGACGCGCTTCGTCGAATACAAGCCGCTGACCGAGAGCCAGCGCCTGAAGAAACTGAACAAGAAGAAGTCGAAGCCGAAGAAGGGTTGCTTGTGAGACCTCGGCTGATCGCGCTGGTCGGCCAAGTTCGTCTGGTATTCCGACAATCCGAGCTCCGGCAGCAGCAGCGTCTACGGGTACTGCCCCGATCACTCGTCTGCCGCGGTGCAGGCCACGATCGCGCGGAGTCACACCGACACCGAGGGCGGGATCGGCACCGTCTCGGGCCTCGCGTTCGATCAATTCCACAGCAGGAACTTCAACCTGAAGGCGGGCAAGTCGTTCTTCACCTTCTACAAACGGTGACGCGTGCTCTCGGGTAAGCGCAAGTACGCATGGCTGTTCGCGCTCAGCGCCCTGACGACCGCGCTCGTGATCCTGCTCTGGGCGGCGGGCGGTATGAAGACGCTTGAGCTCTCGACCGTCGACCAGCGTTTCGACATCCGCGGAAATCTCCCCAGTCAGGAGGCCAAGAACGTCGTGCTGGTCTCGATCGACGATGAGACGTTCTCGGAGCTGCGGCTGCGCTGGCCGTTCCGTCGGTCGGTTCAGGCGACGGTGATCGACAATCTTTCCAAAGCCGGCGCGAAGGTGATCGTCGAGGACATCATGTACTCGGAGCCGAGCCTGCCGCCGTACGAGAACGACGACTACGTGCTCGCCGAGTCGATCACGAATGCCGGAAACGTCGTGCTCGCGACGTCCGAGACCGATCCCAGGACCGGCGAGACCCCGGTGATGGGCGGCAACGACAACGTCAAAGCGATGAACGCGACCGTCGGAAACTCGATCCTCGCCACCGACACTGACGGGGTGATCAGGCGGTTCAATCGGATGCGCGGCGGGATCCCGACGCTTTCGGTTGCGGCGGTCACGCGCGCCACCGGCACCATGCCCGGCAAGGAGAACTTCCCGCACAAGTCGGCATGGATCAACTTCATCGGCGGGGAGGGACGAATCCAGCAGGTGCCGTTCTCGGCGGTCTACACCGGTCACTTCAACAAGCGTGCGGTCAAGGGGAAGATCGTGGTCGTCGGTGCGACGAACGAGACCTTGCACGATGTCCACCGCACCTCGAGCTCGAAAGCCATGGCCGGCCCGGAGATTCACGCGAACGCGATCGCAACGATCCTCAATGTCTTCCCGATGAGCAAGTCACCGTGGTTTGTGGTGCTGCTGCTGATCCTGCTTTTCGGCTTCGCAGAGCCGCTGCTGAATCTGCGGGTCGATCCACGCGAAGCCTTCCTGATCTGTTTGGGCGGCGCGATCTTCTATGTGCTGTTGGTGATCTACGTCTTCAACCTCGGCTACATCCTGCCGGTCACATATCCGCTGATCGCGCTGGCCCTTTCGATGGTCGCCTCGCTGGGAGTGAACTTCCTCTCGGCCGCTTTTGAAAGGGAACGCGTGCGCAATGAGTTCGCCCGCTTCGCCCCCGACAGCGTCGTTGACCAAGTTCTCGATGAGGCCGGCGACGGGAACAAACTCGGCGGCAAGCGCGTGGTGGCGACGCTGCTGTTCTCTGACCTGCGCGGGTTCACGACGTTCTCGGAGAAGCTCCAGCCCGAGCTCGTGATCGCGACGCTGAACGACTACCTGACTGAGATGAGCGAAGCGATCCTCGATCACCACGGCACGCTCGTCTCGTTCATGGGCGACGGGATCATGGCCGTCTTCGGCGCGCCGGTCGAGACCGACGACCACGCCGACAAGGCACTCGCGGCCGCCCGCGAGATGCTCGCCCGGATGCACTTCTTCAACCAGCGCATGGCCGATGCCGGCCTCGGCTCCGGCTTCAAGATGGGGATCGGCCTGAACACCGGACCGGTGATGAGCGGCAACGTCGGAAGCGAGCGCCGCCTGGAGTACACCGCGATCGGCGACACGACCAACACCGCGGCGCGGCTGGAGGGAATGACCAAGGGCACGCCGTACCAGCTCTACATCTCGCAGGAGACCTACGACGCTCTGAGCGAGCCGCCGGCCGACTTCGAGTTCGTGGAGGAGATGGCCGTTCGCGGACGCGAGGCGAGCCTGCGCGTCTGGGGCCTGGTCGACGACGAGGACGTCTCCGACCTCGACCCGGCGCAGCCCCCGGCCCCGGGCGAAGACCTCCCCCCAGAACCGATCTGGACGCCGACCTCCTAGGCAAGCGGCTTTTCGGCCCATCCCTCTCCCCCGGGGAGAGGGATGGACGAAACCGTGGCCGTTTTGTAACGCTGTCGTCGCGGAGGTTTTGCGAACAGGTCTTGAAACGCAACGCGCGAGTCGGTTGGCTGTTGTCATGCCCCGACGCAACGTCAGCGATCGCACCCGGCGCGGTCCACACCACGTCTACAACCGGGCTCGCGACGGCCGAGCGGCATTCCGCGATGACGCGGACCGCGACGCGTTTCTTGGCCTCCTCGCCGCCCGTCTCGGCAGAGGCGGATCGATCGCCGGCGTCCAGGTGAGCGCGGTCTGCCTGATGACGACACACTTCCACCTGATCGTCTGGCAATCCGAGTCGGGCGCGCTGACGCGGTTGATGAACAGTCTGACGATCGCCTACGTCCGCTACTACAACCGCAAGTACGGCACCAGCGGCCCTCTGTTCGCCGGACCTTTCCGCTCTCGGCACCTCAGGAGCCAGAAGGACCTTCGCTGGACGACCGCCTACGTCCACGCCAACCACCCAACTGGCCCCACCTACCGCTACTCCACCCACAACGCCTACGTAGACGAACACCTGCGCCCGGGCTGGCTCGCCGCAGAAAGAGGCCTGTCCGCCTTCACCGACATGAATGACTACGAGAGCTATATGCGAGCCCACGCCATCCGCGCGGAACTCAACGCCCGCTTCTTCTAGTCCGAAGCGACCGTCAGCGAAAACGTCGCCGTGAAGCTCCCGCCGGGCTGCGCGAACTCCAACCCGGCGCCGCTCGCGAGCGCATTCGTCTGCGCGGTCATCGGCTCGACGCAGATGAACTGCCCGCCCTCGGGGCGCCAGACGACTGCGACCGGGTAGCCGGCGTTGAAGCTCAGAACCAGCCGCCGCCCGCCGCCGCTGATCGAGAACACGGTCCCGTCATCGACGCCGACATATCCATCGTCAAACACACGCTCGCCAAGCGGCCCCGGGAGGATCGGATCAAGCACGATCTCCCCAGTGGGAATCATCTTTTCATCGGTGACCAGTCTCTCCTCGAGCGGAAGATCAATCACCCACTCCGAAGCATCCACCCCCGGCAGCGTGAAGTACGGGTGCCACCCGAAAGCGATCGGCACCGGCTTGTCGCCGGTCGGGGTCACCCGCGTCGCAATCGAAAGCGTCGATCCGGCCAGCATCACGAGCTGCTCCACGACATGCGGAAACGGAAACACCGCCACCAGCTCCGGGTGTTCGGAGAACTCATGTCGCGCGACGAACAGCGCCGATGAATCCTCTGCGTGGGTGTCGGTGACCTGCCAGTCCGGGTTTGCCGCCAGCGCGCCGTGAATCGGCAGCCCGTTCGGGTCGAGGCGCAGCGGCGGCACCTGCGTCTCCGGGTCGAGCGTCACGTCTCCGTATGCCAACCCGCCGAGCCGATTCCCCCACGGATACAAGAAGGGAATCCCCATCGTCGACCGGCGCTCGACATACCGTGCAACCCCGCCGCGCGTCTCCAGCAGCTCAGCGCCGACGTGGGTCAGCGAGCTGCACACCATTCCGGCGCCGGGAACAAAGGTCGCCGTCACGCCCTCCGGAGAGACCAGCTGCAGTCCGTCGAATCCCTCGACCGAGACCTCGTTGATCTCATGAGCGGCCACCGCCATATTCAAGCGCATGGCGTAGGCTGGACGCAATGACCGACGGCGGCTACTTCATCAGTTTCGAGGGCATTGACCGCTCGGGCAAGAGCACGCAGGCGATCGTTCTGGCCGAGGAGCTGGGTGAGCGCGCGCTCTTCGTGCGCGAGCCCGGCGGGACGATCTTCAGCGAGCGCGTGCGCGGCATCCTCAAGGACCCGGAGGTGCCGCTCAGCCCGCGCGCCGAGGCGTTGCTGTTCGCCGCCGCGCGCGCGGATCTGGTCGCGTCCGTCATCCGCCCGGCGCTCGACGAAGGCAGGATCGTGATCGCCGACCGCTTCATCGACTCGTCGCTCGCCTACCAGGGCGTCGCCCGCGGCCTCGGTGTGGATGCGATCAAGACCCTCAACCACTGGGCGGCCGACACGCTGATGCCGAACATGACGCTGCTGATCGAGATCGACCCAGCAGTGGCAATCTCCCGCGGCGCCGAGGAGCACGACCGCTTCGAGGACGAAGGCGAGAGCTTCCAGCGCAAGGTCGCAGAGGCCTACGACCAGCTGGCGATCGACAACCCCGATCGGATCATCCGCGTCGACGGCGACCGCGGCCCGGACGACGTCGCACTCGACGTGCGCGAGATCGTGTTCGACCGACTGGGCCTGACGCTCGCGTGAGCGCTGCGGTCCTCCAGGCCACTGAACGCCACGCGCACGCGCGTGCGCTGCTCACTTCGTCGCTCGACAGCGGCGACGCATCCCACGCCTATCTCTTTCATGGTCCGCGCGGCGTCGGCAAGGCCGATGCCGCCCGTGCGTTCGCCGCGGCCCTGCTGGCCGACGGCGCGCGCGATCCCGAATCCGCAGGCGACCGAGCGATGCGCGGCTCGCACCCGGACCTCACGTGGGTCACGCCCAGCGGCGCGCACGAGATGCTGATCGAAGACATCGACGTCGCGGTCGTTCGCGGCGCCACGCGCACGCCGATGGAGGGCACCAAGCGGGTCTTCGTGCTTGAGCGCGTCGACACGATGTCCGAGAAGGTCGCGAACAAACTCCTGAAGACCCTGGAGGAGCCCGCCGACTATGTCCACTTCATCCTCCTGACCGCGCAGCCCGAGCGCGTACTCCCGACGATCACCTCGCGCTGCCAGTCGGTGCGCTTTGACGCCGTGCCGGTGAGCGTGATCGCCGAGACGCTCACCACCGAAGGGATTGAGGCCGAACGCGCCGCCAGCTGCGCCGCGCTCAGCGGCGGAGATTTCGCGCTCGCCCGCGAACTCGCCGGCGACGAGGGCGACGCGATGCGCAGCGAGGCCGGAAGGATCGTCGGCTGCGCGCTGAACGGAATCAGCGGCCGTGAGCGACCGTGGGAGGGTGTGCTTGCGCGCGCTCAGGCCGCAGGCGAACTCGAGGAACAGCGCGTGCTCGCGAAGCTCGAAGCCGACCTCGAAGCGTTCCCAAAGGGTCGCGAGAAGACGGCCGCCCAGAAGGAGGGCGAGCAGGCCGCGCACCGCATCGCGCGCCGCGTCCGGTCTGACTCACTCGATCGCTCACTGAGAATCTGCGCGCTGCTGCTGCGCGACATCGCCGCGGCGGCCGGCGGCGCTCCGGACCTGATCCTCGCCCGCGACCGCGCGGCATCTGTCGTCAAGTCCGCCGAGGGGCGCAAGCTCGCACCGTTGATCGATGCGGCGATGGCCGTCGAGGCGACCCGTCGCCAGCTCCGCCGCAACGTCGCCGAAGAGCTGACCCTGCAGGCCCTGAGCTTCCGGCTCGACCGGTTGCTCGCCGGAGTCTGATCGGGTGGCGCGTTTTGCCGCGCTCCTGCGCGGAGTGAACGTCGGCCCGACCACCAGGGTTCCGATGGCCGAACTGCGCGAACTGCTCGAAGAGCTCGGCGCGACCGACGTCAAGACGCTGCTCAACAGCGGCAACGCCGTCTTCCATCTCCACGCTTCGCCGAAGGCGATCGACGGGATCGTCAGCGACGCGATCAGTGAGCGCTTCGGCTTTCAGGTCGATGTCGTCTGCCGCACGAAGAAGCAGCTCGAGTCTGTCCTCGCACACGACCCGTTCGGCGACGCCGTCACTGACGAGTCGAAGTCGTTCGTGTTCTTCATGCCGGAGCCTCCGCGCGCCGCGGCGATCGGACCGGTGCTCGAGGCCGAGTACCCGGACGGCGAAGCCTGCGCGCTGAAGGGCCGCGAGTTCTACCTCTGGGCGCCGAACGGGGGAGCGAAGAGTCCCGCGGCCGAGGCGCTGAAGAAGTCCAAGGCCGTCCGCTTCACGACCGCGCGCAACGTTCGCACCGTGCGCAAGATCGTCGACGCTTTCTAGCCCGGGAGCCGCAGCTTCGCGACCACAGCGTTGTGATCACTGCCGGGCAGATCGATGACCCGGAAGTCCTGAACCTCCACGCCGGGTGGAACAAGCACGTGGTCGATCACAAGACGTCCCGTGCGCGTCACCACCCACGTCCATTTGAATCCGTTGCCGGTCTGGTCGGCCGAGTCGCGATAGCCACGGCTCAGCACCGAACGAAAGTCGCGGTGGTCGAGCGTCGCGTTGAAGTCGCCGGAGATCACGCGGTTGCCGCGCGAGCTGGGAATCTCGCTGAGCGCCTGTTTCCACTTCGGCGTGTTGCCAAATTTGAGCGGCGGGCTCGGGTGGATGTTGCGGAAGATCATCCCGGTGCCCACCACGCGCATCTCCGGCCAGCGCCCGTCGATCAGCCCGCTCCCCGGGATCTCCTTCAGGGGCCAGCGCGACAGCGTGAAGTAGCCCCGCGTCCCGACTTCCGGGCTTCCCGCGAAGTGCGGGTACTCGGTGAGCACGCCCGCCCCTTTGAGCATCTCCAGGTTTCCCGGCGTCGCCTCCTGCAGCGCGATGATGTCGGGATCGCTCCGCTCGATCGCCGCGAGCAGCGGCGCGGGCTGAGCGGCGCCGGCGAGCAGGTTCGCGCTGAAGATCGTGATCGTCCGGCCGTGCGCCTCGGGTTGCTCATTGCCGATCGCGCGCGGAAGCAGCAGCGCCACCAGGACCCCGGCGGTCACGACCAGCACGATCGCCATGTACTTCGCGCGCATCGCGAACGCCGCGATGAGGGGGATTGACATCAGCACGAGCATCTGCGGCGTGAACGCGACCAGCGGGATCAGCGGCCAGACGTAGTCGAGCGAGAAGATGCGTATACATGCCGCGGCCAGCCAAGGCGAAGCGATCAGCAGCGCCAGGAGATTGCGTCTCACCGAATTTGTGCGTCCGAGCAAGTTTCGGATTATGGACCGCGGCGATTACCGGGACGCCAGCAATCCCATTAAGACTGCTTTGTCCGCCATCCGCCGCACGCCGACGTCCACGCCGATCGCGGAGATCTCCGCGCGGGTCAGCCAGCGGGCCTCCGCGGCATCGGTGGCGGGCGCGAGTTCCGCAGGTTCGATCACCGCGAGCGTGCGAAAGTCGAAGTGGAAGTGGGCGGGCGTCCCGCCGCGCGCGCCGATCCGGTGCACGTCAAGGTCAAACAGCTCGGGCACGACGCCGCCCAGCGAAATCCCGAGTTCTTCCTCAGCCTCGCGCGCGGAAACGACGGCCGGATCGCTCTCGCCCGGCTCGGCGTGGCCGCCGGGCTGCACCCAGAGCTTGAGGTTCTTGTGGAAGATCAGCGCCGCGCGACCGTCTGTGCCGACCACGAAACAGCTGCCCGTCGCGTGTCCGGGATCGAACACGTTGCGATCGAACGGACCATCGGTGCTCGGGTCGCTCAGCCAGTCGATCATCGCGAGCTGGTGACGCCGTTCGGCCTCGTCGTGCGGTTTATGCTTGCGCGCATCGGAGAGCAGCGCCTCGCGGATATGTTGAGTGGAGTCCACCACAGCTGAGGAATCGTATGAGTGAAACAATCGCCGGCGTCACGCACATGCCAATCGAAGAGATGGAAGCGATCTGGCGCGGAAGTTACAGGCGGGCCCGAGGCTCGCTGGGCGTCCAGGCATTCGGACTCGGCGTGATGGACCTTCCGCCGAACTTCGACCGCATCCCGCGCCACGTCCATACCTTTGACGGGCAGGAAGAGGTCTACATCCCGCTCAAGGGGAGCGGCTGGATCGACGTCGGCGCGGAGCGCGTGCACATCGATCCCGGCGTCGCGGTTCGGGTCGGACCGACCGCGAGTCGCACTCTGATCTCCGGTCCCGACGGTCTGCAAGTCCTGATTGTGGGCGGCACGCCGGGTCAGGCCTATGAGCCTTTCGCGCCCCTGGAGTTGGGCGCGCCTGAACCCGATCCGTCAGGACTCCCCGGGATCAGGGCGACCGAGGGCTACGAGTCGACCGAGGACTACCTGGCCGTGCCGATCGAGGGCTGCGGCGCACTCACCGGAGTCTTTGAGGGCGTCACGCTCTATCCACTGGGCCGAGCGCTCGGAGTGACTTCATTCGGACTCAATGAGCTTGATGTCCAGCCACACGGCGGCAACGACAGCGCCTATCCCCGGCACATGCATGAGGAGGACAGGCAGCAGGAGGTCTACGTGATCGCCCGTGGTTCGGGTGTCGTTGAGGTGGACGACGACAGGATCGAGCTGACTGAAGGCGAGATGGTCAGCATCGAGCCCGACGTTGTGCGCAAGTGGCACGCGGGGGACGACGGAGTTCGGATCATCGCGATCGGCGCTCCGGCCGGCGAGCCGTACGCGTCGAACAAACCGACGATCGTTTAGACGCCCGCGCCGCCGCGTCCGGCGCCGCCCGCAAATCGCTCCGCGCCCTTCATCGCGACTTCGAGCGTCTTGAGTCCGGCCTCGGCTTCGAGCTGAAGGCCTTCCTCGAGTGGTCGACCGAATCCCGCCAGCAGCGACGCGCGGTCGGCCAGCATCGTCTCCGGTGGGAACTGCGCGAGCTGCTGGGCCAGCTCGAGCGCCGCGTTCAGGTGCTCGCCCTTCGGCACCCGCCGCGTGACCAGGCCGATCGATTCGGCCTCGTCAAGCTCGACCATCCTTCCGGTCAGCACCAGGTCAAGCGCGCGTCCGAGGCCGACCACGCGGGCGATCCGCTGAGTACCGCCGTCGATCAACGGGACGCCCCAGCGTCGTTCGGGAAAGCCGAACGTCGTCCCTTCGGCGCAGATCCGCAGGTCGCACCACAGCGCAAGCTCAAATCCGCCCGCGAGTGCCCAACCGCTGATCGCGGCGATCGTGGGCTTCGGGCTGGTCTGACGCGTGAACCCCATCGGGTCGCTGCCGGCAAGGATGCGCGGGCCGTAGGAGTCGAGCGCCTTCAGGTCGGCGCCCGCGCAGAATGCTTCGCCGCCCGCGCCGGTCAGCACCATGCACAGCGCGTCGTCGTCGGCGACGAACTGCTCGTAGGCGGCCTGCAGCTGATCGGCCGTCGCGCCGTCGACGGCGTTGCGTCGTTCGGGGCGGTTGATCGTGACGATTGCCGCGGCTCCGACGCGTTCGTACTTCACTTCGGGCATGGAGTCAGCTTACGGGCTCATGGGGGTGCCGGGAACGATCACCGCGGAGCCGGTGAAGTTGCCGGCTCGCAGGTCGGCCAGAGCCTCGTTGGTCTGGTCAAGCGAGTAGATCGTCGTCTTGCTCACAACCGGAATGCTCGGCGCGAGCTCGAGGAACTCCTCGCCGTCGAGGCGCGTGAGATTGGCCACGGATCGAAGCTGTCGCTCTCCCCAGAGCAGGTCGTAGCTGAAGGCGGGAATCTCGCTCATGTGGATCCCGCCGCAGACGACCGTGCCGCCGGGCGCGATCGCCGCGAGCGCCAGCGGGACCAGCGCGCCGACCGGGGCGAAGATGATCGCCGCGTCGAGCTCGTCCGGCGGTCGCTCCTCGGAGCCCCCAGCCCAGACTGCCCCGAGCTCGCGCGCGTCCGACTGCGCCGCGTCGTCGCCGGCGCGGGTGAAGGCGTAGACCTCCCGGCCCTGGTGCACGGCGACCTGGGTGATCAAGTGCGCGGCCGCACCGAAGCCGTAGATTCCGAGGCGCTGCGCGTCGCCACACATGCGCAGGCAGCGATAGCCGATCAGCCCCGCGCAGAGCAGCGGGGCGAGGTCGGCCGCGCCTGCGTCGTCCGGAAGCGGGAAGGCGTAGCGCTTGTCGACAACTGTCTGCTCGGCGAAGCCCCCGTCGATGTCGCAGCCGGTGAACTGCGCTTGCGGGCAGAGATTCTCGCGACCGCTCGTGCAGTACTTGCATGCGCCGCAGGTCCAGCCGAGCCACGGGACGCCGAAGCGCCGGCCGTCGATCGCGCGTCCGACGATCTGGTGACCGAGAATCCGCGGCGGGTCGGCGATCGCGACTTCACCGTCAATCAGGTGGAGATCGGTGCGACAGACGCCGCAGGCTTCGACGGTCAGAAGGAGCTGATCGACGCCGGCAACCGGCGCATCGCGATCGACCGGTTCGAGCGGCCGGCCAACCGCCCTGAACTCCATCGCGCGCACCAGTTCAGTCCTTGCGCCCGGCCGGCTTTGGCGAGTTCGTCATCCCGGTCCAGATCAGCGCGATCAGAACCACAAGGACGATCCGGATCCAGGTCTGCCAGTCCGACTCCCAGATCGCGAGCGCGAGCATGTACGGCAGCGTCAGGAGCCAGATCACGACTTCCCAGACCGTCGCGAGGTCCTGAACCCAGTTCCAGATGTCATCAAGCGTGCCGGGCGAGAAGATCAGCAGGCCAAAGAAGATCAACCAGGCGATGTTGAACGGCGCGGCCGTGCCCGTCGAGCGCTTCGCGGCGGTGTTCTCGTCTGAATCGTTCACGGTTTCAAGCTATGTGATCTGGCCGCGGCGCGTCTCTCCGGCTGGGTCAGAAGGAGCGACAGGCCCATTCCGGCGAATGCGAGGTCGCGCGCAGCGGCGGCCACGAGTTCGATCCCGACAGGCGCGCCCTGCGTCGCGCTCACGAGAACGACGCCCGCGATCAGCGCGATCCCGGTCCAGCGCGGATACGGCCGGCTCTTGATGATCGAGTAGCCGAATCCAATTCCCGCGACGAGCATGATCGCGCCGTGGATCAGCATCCATGGGGCGAGGTCGTCGCTGAGCGTTTCGTAGTCGGGCGTGTCGTCGATCAGCGCGTAGGCGACGGTGAAGGTGAAGAAGACGTAGGCGTATGCGTAGAGATAGGCGCTGAACGTCCCAATCGGGCCGAACTCGCTTCGCCTGATCCAGTAGAGGCCGAAGACGAAGAAGGGGATCGCGAGCTCGGCGATCAGCGTGAGCCAGAGCTGGCCCACCGAGAACTCCCCCTGAGCGGCCTCGATGATGTCTGAAGCGAGATAGAGAACGGAGAAACCCAGCGCAGAGACTCCGACGAGGAGCTCAAGGCGGGATCGGCTGGCGTTCTGCATCCATCGCAGCCTACGGCAGCGTGATCACGCCACCTCCGCCGGGCGGGATGTAGCCCGGGCAGCCGGGCGGCGGCGGGTAGATCGCGGCGCAGACCGGCGGGCTGTCGTCCGCGACGATGTTGAACGCGCGAGTGGCTTCGTAGCTCCCGACGGCGTCATAAGCGACGACCTTCAAGATATGGGTGCCGGTGCTCATGCCGGCGGTGCTGATCGACGCTCCCGAGACGCAGCTTGCCAGCACGATGATGTTGTCGACCGCGCACCGGTAGGTGAACGGGCCGGTCCCCACCATTGAGAAGCCGATCATCATGCTGCTGCCCTGGGTGATCGACTGGCCCGATGAGGGCGCCGTGATCGTGAGGACCGGATCGACCGGCGGTGGCGGCGACTCGACCGTCACGGCGGCCTTCAGCACGGTCACATGGCCGCGATGGTCCGCAGCGCGGATCTCGATGTCGGTGTCTCCGTCGGGCAGGTTCTCGAGCGAGCAGCGCAGGTTTCCGTTGCTGATGATCACGCTGCCGGTGATCACGCCGCCCTTGCGCGGCTTGGCGACGCAGGCGCCGGAGTTCGAGTCGACGCCGCTGCCCTGATCCTCGACGAGGACCTCAAAGCCGATTCGCGCCGCGCGCACGCGGTTGTCGGAGAAACCGTCGCCGTCGGCGTCAAGGTCGCCGGGGTCGACGAAGCTCATGGCCGGCGGCGTCGTGTCGACCGTCACCGCGGCCTTCAACACGGTCACGTGACCCCGATGGTCCGCAGCGCGGATCTCGACGTCCGCATCTCCGTCGGGCAGATCCGCGAACGAGCAGCGCAGGCTCCCGTTGTTGATGATGATGGTGCCGGTGACCACTCCGCCCTTGCGCGGCGTGACGCGGCAGGCGCCGGAGTTCGGGTCGACACCGCTGCCGGGGTCGTCGGCACGCACCTCAAAGTCGATCTGCGCCGCGCGGTAGCGCTCATCGGCGAAGCCGTCGCCGTCGGCGTCAAGGTCGCCGGGTTCGACGAAGCTCAGCGTCGGCCCGGTGGTGTCCACGGTGAAGCTGCGCTTGACGATCGTGACCGTGCCGACGTAGTTGCGCGCGGCGAACTCCACCTCGACGTCGCCATCGGGCAGTCCCTCGAGAGTGCAGGTCATGCCATTGGGCGTGACTGTGCCGCCGATGCCCTTCACGATCCCCTTGCCGCGACACGTCGAGCCGTCGGGATCGACCCCGCTGCCGTCATCGACGAACTCGGCGGGGACTTCGAAGGAAGCCGGGCGGAAGCGCCCGTCGGCGAAGCCATCGTTGTCTGCGTCAGCGTCTTCAGGATTGGTGAACTTGATCTCCGGCGGCGAGCGATCGACGATCAGGTCGCCTTCGGCAACGGACTCCTTCTTGACCGGATCCCAGCCGCGCACGGTGACCTTGAAGCTGCCCTCGGGAACATCCGTGAACGAACAGAAGCCCTTCGATCGCCCGGTGTCGCGGTCGGTGACGATCTTCGCGCTGCCCTTCACGGTGCCGTCCCAGCCCTTGCGCTCGCATTCCGCGGTGACCTCGCCCTGCGGGTACTTCAGGCTGTCGTCACTGATTTCGATCGGAACCTCGGCGTTTGACGCGTCTGTGAAATGCGCGCGCCGCTCGTTGATCACGACCTCCGGCGGCTCGCTGTCGATGATCAGTCCGATTGCGATCGTTGTGGCGTTTCCGGCAAGGTCGACAGCTGTTGCCGTGGCGGTTCCGGGGCCGGGCGGCGCGAGCGCAGCCCCGCCGACCTGCACGTGACCCTGAGTGTGCGGGCGGGGCTGCTTGACGCTGCGCGTGGATGGCGCGTCCGGGTCGCTGGCGCTCTGGAAGGCGGCGTCGAGCTTGTCGAAGTTCAGCCCCGAGCCGTCGTCGGCGACGTCGAACGTGAATTCGAAGTCATCGGGCCGGAAGGGCTTGTCTGCGACGCCGTCACCGTCTGCGTCGGTGTACTCATCGCCGACGAAACTGACGGTCGGCGGAATCGTGTCGATCGAGAACGTGGCGGTGGTCGCCGGTCCGGTGAGGCCGCCGCGCACCCCGCGCACGGAGAATGAGTGCGCGCCCTCGCCCTGCCAGTCATCGACAAACGGTGAGGCGCAGGCCGCGAAGGGCCCGTCGTCGATCGCGCACTCCCAGGCCGTGTCGACCTCCTTCCCGGTGAAGCGGTACTCAACGTGCGAGGTGTTGATCGTGATGCCGCGGTCCGGGCCGTCGGTGATCGTCGGCGCGGCCGGTGGCCTGCATTCGGCGGCGGGGATCGCGACCTGGTTCACCGCGTGTCCGTCGCCGAAGGTGTGCGAGGACATACGCGTCAGTCGAATCGCGCAGGTGTTGTTGAGCCTGAGGATCGGCTTGGTTGCGCGGAAGCGGAACGCAGTGATCGGCAACTGGGGCAGACCGGTGAAGCTGATCGTGGACTTGTCTGCTCCGCCGATCTCACCGGCGAAGCGAACCGTCACGCCCTGACGAAGGGTGATCTCGCTGATCGTCTTGTGGCCCGGCGAGAAGGTCGCGAACGTCTTGCCCGTTACCGTGCCAAAGCCTTCGATGTCTGCGGATATCTCGCCCAGCTGGCTGGCTGCCGGGCAGCCTTCAGGAGTCGAGATCGAGCCGTCGCTGCAGAGCACGCCACCGTCAATCTGCTCGAAGTCGAACTCGCCGACCTCTGAGAAGTCGTGACCGATCACGACCACGTGGCCGGCGTGCAGCGCGGAAACGGAGCTCGATCCGTTGTTGCCGAGCAGCAGCGCGAAGCTCGAGCGCTCACCGGCGAAGTTGTTGTCCAGTTCAGCGCCGGCCGTCGGGGCGAACGGCACGGCCGGGCAGCCCGTGGTGGTGAAGCTGGAGCTGTGGTCGCGCGTGGAGCCGTCGGAGAACGTGCCGCGCACCGTGAAGGCCTGCGACTTGCAGCCGGTCGGGTTGCTGATCAGCGCGAGGCCGCCCGTGGGCGTCTGCGCGTTGTAGGTCAGGCGAAGCTGCGAGATGCGCGAGGGGAGCGTGGCGCCGAGCACAGTGACCGAGTCCAGCGGACCGACCAGTGAGCTGCGCAGTCCGCCACCGTTGGTGAAGCTGATCTGGTTGCGCACGAAGATCTTGCCGGTCAGTCCAAGGGCGGAAAGGGGCGGGCGCAGGACGATGCCGAACGTCGCGTCGGCGTCGCCGGTGGGTTCAGCCAGTTGGTAGATCGTGCCGGCAACGGTGACCGGCACGCGCGCCACGACGATCCGGGCAGAGACGGTGCCGAGCGTCGAGCCGGCCGGGCAGTTGTCCGCAAGGTAGAGCGGATTGCTGCAGGCGCCGGAGAGGCGGTTGCGGTGCATCATGCCCTGCGGGAGATCCACGTCGAGGCGGGTGAGCGACTGGGTGCTCGAACTCGCGTAGTTGAGGGTGAGGTTCGGGTGCCCGCCCGCCTGCGTGGTCGAGACACTGCTCGACCAGGTGAAGTCAGCCGCGGCCGCTTGGCCGGTGCCGACAAATGCGAAGAATGCGAGCGTGAGCGCGAAGGTGAGGCATGCGCGAATGCGCACAGCATCGATCCGAGTAGTCATCAGTCCCCCTAAGGACAAGCCGAGCCGAGCGTCCGTGCATTTGTTTGTGGCGCCGAATCTTGAGCGGACTCAAGCGCCTGCGCAGACTCCCCATCCGCGCGATCCTTGTCGGGCAGCATAACTGAGTAGTAGGTAGCCGTGGGGTTGGGGCGGTGCGAGAATCGCCGCGATGGAATCGGTTCGAGTTGATCGCTGGCTGGTCGCGGTGCGCGTCTTCAAGACGCGCGGTGACGCTTCGGATGCGTGCGCCGGCGGGAAAGTTCGCGTGAACGATCGATCGGTCAAACCGGCTTCATCGGTGCGCGTCGGCGATCGGGTCGTCGCGCGAGTTGGCGATCGTGAGCGCGTGCTCGAGGTGGTTCGCCTGATCGAGAAGCGCGTCGGCGCGGCTCTGGCGGCGGAGTGCTTCATCGATCACTCTCCGCCGCCCGAACCCCGCAAGCGCGAGTTCAATCCCCGTGTCGCCGAACGAGACGCCGGCGCGGGTCGCCCAACCAAGCGCGACCGCCGCGCGATGCAGAAATTTCGCGGCCGCTGACGGGCGATTACTATTTGCGGGCGCTTGGGGATTGGCGGCTTCTGCCGATACCTCATTCCACGCGCCGACGTAGCTCAGTTGGTAGAGCACTTCACTCGTAATGAAGGGGTCCGCGGTTCGAATCCGCGCGTCGGCTTGCTTCGCAGACTGACGGCGATGGGGCCTTCAGTGGACGGCCGATCCAGCGAGCCGGCGGATCCTTCAGCCGGCCCGGCACCGCACCGATAGTCGAGCAATGACCATCCGCATCGGCCTGGCGCACCGGCGCGCGCTCATCCTCGGCCTCATTCTCTTCTGCTCCGCGCTGCTGGCCTCGGCCGCCGCCGACGCCGCGAGCGCAAACCCGCCGATCAACGTTGAGGTCGTGAACAACTCGGCCCAGACCGACGACAACGTCTGGCTGACGCTGCACAACGGCTCAAGCGCCGATGGTCAGATGGTCGCGGACACCCCGGTCCAGCTGAGCGCGCTGAGCAACAACAGCTTCACGCTCGGCGACATCACCGCCGGCCGGCTGTTTGTCTCCTACGGCCAGGGCGTCGGCCCGGCCGAACCGATGGACTACCCGGTGCGCAATGACAAGATCGAATTCACCAACCCGGGCGTGGTGAACCTGACCTCAGTCGACTTCTTCGGAATCCCGATCGACGTCCAGACGCTCGACGCGAACGCCAACGTGCTCGAGTCGCTCGCTTTCCGTTGTCACACCAACACGATCCTGCCCAAGCTCCAAGCGATCGCCGGCGTGTCCGGCGCGCAGATCAACACCGCGACGGGCGGGTTTTCGCGCTTCCTTTCGCCGCAGATCAGTCCGCCGGCGACCTACCCGCAGATGACCGGGTATCTGGCGTCGATGTCAGGCAAGACGATCACGGTCAACAGCACCTTCTTCGGCAATCCGTTGCAGACGACCAACTACACCGGCACCTTCGGGCCCGACGGATCGATCACCCTCAACGGCACGATCACAACGCCTTCGAACACTTCCAACCCGACCGTCGCCGGCGCACCGTTGGCGATCACCGGCGCCGCCCTGCTGGGGGGCGTCTACAGCGGCAACGGCAACTACACCGTCGGCGGCGCTCCGGCCGCGGTCGCCGACAACGACGTCTACGCCGTGATCTACCGCGACATCGCAGCCGGCTTCGCGCTCGGCTACTGGGGCGGCAAGTACGGAAACGCCAGCGCCGACTGGAACCGCCAGCCGCCGTTCGCAGCCGCCTGGAACACGCCCCCGGCGTTCTCCCCGTACTTCCACCAGTACGCGCAGATCATCAATCAGTACTCCGACTCCTACGGATTCTCTTTCTCAGATGTCGGCCCGTCGCAGGTCCAGGCCGGGCTGGACTCCGGAGTCACGACGATGCGCGTCACGATCGATTCCGATTCGGGGCCGCAGGTCTCCGGATGCGTCGGCTCGGCGACGCCCACTCCGGCACCGACTCCGCCCGCCACAACTCCGACGACCCCCGTACCACCGGCCACCAAACCGACTGCCGCCGGCCGCGCGAAGGCCGTTGTTCTCACTTCTCGCGTCAAGCTCGACCGCCGCGGGCGCGCGCTTCTGAAGGTCAAGTGCACCGGCGATCCCTGCAAGGGCGAGGTGATCCTGACCGCACGCCGCCGTGTGTACCGCCGCATGCGCACAACGCAAGTAGGGCGAGCGATCATCTCAGTTCCGGAAGGGCGCACCCAGCGGATCTATCTGCCGCTCAACCGCACCGGCAGAGCACTCGTCTCGCGCGCTCGCCGGGGGTTGATGGTGAAGTCCACCGTGCTGCTCGGGTCGCGCCAGAAGGCCGTCCGGTCATCCAGCCGGTCGCTGCGGCTGTTACGCATTGGCCGGAGCTGACGCCCCGCCTTCACCGGCATATCGCGAGTCGTCAAGGATCGGCGAAGCCTTGAACCCCTTGACGATCAGGTAGATCGCGAACGACAGCTCGAAGAGTGCCTCGGGGACAGTGAACAGAGCGTGCAGGCCATCCTGTTCGTAGACGCCGAACAGGACGAAGATGGCCGAAGCGAAGACCATCGGACCGCCGATGACGCCGAGCATCGCGAGCTTGCGCGGCATCAGCCCAGTCCGATACATCATCCAGCCGAGCAGGATGCCGTTGACTCCGACGCAGAATCCCGGACCGAGCAGGAACGTCCAGTCGTGGATCGCGACGAGGCTCTGCGCCGCGATGTCGAGTGCTCCGCTGTCCGCGCCGACCGACGCCGCCAGGTTGTCCCGCAGGGTCAGGATGGAGAGCAGGCTGAGCACGCCGACGCCGATGATCGTCGACTCGATCGTGCGCGAGGCGACGTAACTGAGCGAGAGCGTCTCGCTGTAGCGCCGGAGGATCGGGAACATCACGACCGCGGTGCCAACGTTGCCGATCATCAGGAGGATTTCGAGCAGGGCTCCGAGCGTGACGCGGGCGTCTTCGCCCGCGCCGAGGACGTAGGTGCTCTCGTTGAGCACCGGCGTGTAGAGATACAGCGCGGCCGGGATCGACGTGACGAACGTCGCGGCCATCAGCCAGCCCGCGATTCGAGCCCTTTCACGCTGCTTCGGCGACTGCTCGACGGCCGCGGCTTCTTGAGTGTTGCTGTTCATGATTGTCGGTCTCTTTCTTGCTCAGTTGTGTGTGAAACTGCCGCGAAAGCATTTTCGTACAACGTACTAGTACAATGTACGATAGCAGTACAATGTACGAGAAACCAGACTCGAGGAAGAGACTTGTCCGAGCCGCAAACATCCAGCAGGGAGCGCGTTCAACTGAGCAGGGACCGGGTGCTGAGCGCCGCTGTCGAGCTCGCCGACCACCTCGGCTTCGAGGCGCTGACGATGCGCAAGCTCGCCGAAGAGCTTGGGGTCGGGGCAATGTCGCTCTACTACTACGTGCCCAACAAGGACGAACTCCTCGACGGCATGGTCGAGATCGTCTTCGCTGAGATTGAAGTTCCCGCCGACACCGCGGACTGGAAAGCCGCGATGCGTCACCGCGCCAACTCGGGCAGAGCCGCGCTGGCGCGCCACCGCTGGGCCAACGGATTGATGGAGTCCCGCACGAGGCCGGGCCCGGAGAGTCTTCGGCTGCACAACGACGTGCTCGGTGTCCTCCGCGAGGCCGGCTTCTCGATCGAGCTCGCGATCCATGCCAATTCCGTGCTCGACGCCTACATCTACGGCTTCGCGCTGCAGGAGGCGAGCGTGCCCTTCGACACGCCGGACGAACTGGCCGACGTGATCGGCGAGCAGGTTCGCCACGTTGAAGCCGACAAGGACATGACCGCGTTCGCCGAGGCCTTCCCGCATCTCGCTGAGATCGTCGTGGGCCACATTGCTCATAGCGGCTTCGATTTCGGTGAGGAGTTCGAGTACGGCCTGGCGTTGATCCTGGACGGACTCGAGCAGCGGTTGACGCGCGACCAGTGAGTCACCGCAGTCTGTGATTGCCGACGAGCAGCAGGTTCGATACCAAAAATCAAGCACGAATCTGGCATAGTGGACTCATGCCTCGCGGGATCGGAAAGCACCCCAGAGCCGCCGCTCTATACGCGTTCGCCACGTTGGCGCTGAGCGCGGCATTCGTCCCGACGGCCTCCGCCTTCGACACCGCCCCCCACGGCGACATGACCGAGTCGGCGATGCGCGACGAGGGATCAAACCTCACCGCCGCCACGATCGCCCGGGCCGACAACTGGTTCATGGACATGTACGGCACCTCCGGCAGCAATCCGTACTCCGGTCACGCGCCCGTGCTGAACGAACTCCTCGGCGGCGCCTACGGCGCCCGCGAGCACTGGAGCAAGCAGCTCACCGAGAGCTCCTACCACTCGCACTTCGACTCAACGATCCCCAACGCGGCCACCACCAAAGGCTCAACCGACGAGTGGGATCGCATCCGCAGTCAGGTCTACTGGACCACCCAGACGCTCAAGGAACAACAGGATCCGCTCGGCCTGCTTGCGCTGATCGGCATGTCACTCCACACCGTCCAGGACTTCTACGCGCACACCAACTTCAGTGAGCCCAAGGGCATCGGCATCTTCGCCGCTCCCGGCTGGGACACGCTCAACTTCGGGCTCACCCCAACCTGGTGGGACATCCCGCGCGCGACGCGCGACGGTCAGGACGTCTTCACCGGCACCACCCCGGGGCACCGCGTTCACGGCTACTTCCGCGACCCCGCGAGCAAGGCGATGGCCAAGGACTGGCCCGGCGCCAAGGCCGTCAATCCGAATGTCTTCAACAACACGTACATGGCGGCCTACTTCGCCTCACGGCAGTGGATCCAGGCGATCCGGAACTGGCTGAACGACCCGGCGCTCTGGGCTCGGACGATGAGCTTCAACAAGTACGCCGGCGACGCACGAAAAGACGTGCGCGGCGGCTACTACATGTCGACTTACGCCGGACACTGGTCGGGCGAGGGCGAGCCGTGGACTCCCGACAACGCCGGTCACCGCGGATGGGGCGGCAGCCTGGTCGGAGCGCAGCAGGAGACTGCGGCCTACTTCAAAGGCGTTGGCAAGACGCCGGTGCGCAAGAAGTTCGAGAAGATCCTGCCGTTCATGTGGAGCATCCGCTTCGGTCTGGTCGACGACACCAAGGCGCCGATCCCCAGTTCTCAGCCGATCCAGGCGAACACGCGCTTCGTCCGCTACCAACTGCTCAATTACGCGAGCAGCGATCTCACCGATCCCCTGGCCGATGACGCCGACGACTACTCGCGCGCGAAGATCGCCGGCCAGGAATTCATCAGCCCGATCATCCAGGCGCACGATCGCTTCAGCTTCCCGGACCCGTACTACCCCTTCACGTTCATCAAACCGATCGCCAAGAACGCGACCTTCAACGCGCCGGTGCGCGAGATCACGGTGCGGCTGAAGACGAGCGACTCGCGCTACGCGGGCACCGACGACAACATCTACCTGCGCATCAACTCGGGCCAGCGTTTCCAGCTCGACAAGCGTCTCTATGACGATTTCGAGCGGGGCGACGACGACACGTACTCCTTGCCGATCGACGCCGCCGCGCGCGCGGGCCTCAGCATCCGCGACATCCGCCTGCTGCGCATCGAGAAGTCGAGCGACGGGGTCGCGGGCGGCTACAAGCTCGGCGAGGTGACCGTTCGCGTCAACGGCGTCCAGCTCGGCAAGGCCACCGTGAACAAGTGGCTCGAGGACGATCACCGCAGCTACACGATTCCGGGCTTCAGGGCCAACGGGCCGAGCGGGCTGTCGGTCCCTGTCTGGATGGACCTGCGCGAGGACGACATCCTCTACGGCGCTGACGATCAGGGCGACGTCAACAAGTTCGATGCCCGCAACTCCGTCGTCACGGCCTATTACCCGGGTTCGACCGAGCAGCGCCTTGTGAAGGGCGGAAGCGCGCACGGCGGTCGCCTCAACTGGGGCGGCGACAAAGCGCAGATGACCTACAAGCTCGAGACCATCGAAACGTTCGTGCCGCAACCGCCGCCGCCGCCGACCGCGCCGGACATCACGTTCACGCAGTTCGAGCCGAGCGGCTTCACCGTGAAGAACGTCGGCAACGCGCCGAGCGGCGCGTTCAATGTCCAGATCATCACCGGGACTCCGCAGACCTTCAACTATCCCGTGGCCGGCCTGGCGCCGGGCGCGAGCGCGTCGCAGTCCACCGGCTTCGGCTGCCTGCTGCTCACGGGCACGGCCGACTCGGCGGGCCAGGTGGCGGAGAGCAATGAGGCAAACAACGGCGCCACATACGCCCCGGATATCTGCTGACGGCCGTAGTTTCCACCGAGCAGCCAAAGCGATTTCCGTGTAAAACACAGATATATGGATCTGTCTCCCCCGCTGATTGAGCTGACCGATGTCGGCCGCCACTACGAGGTGGGCGATTCCACGGTCAAGGCGCTCGATGGGGTGAGTCTCGCCGTCTCGCCGGGAGAGTTCGTCGCGGTACTGGGTGCCAGCGGAAGCGGGAAGACGACGCTGCTGAACATGATCGGGGCGCTCGACGTCGCCACGACCGGAAACGTCCGCGTCGGTGACAAAAGCGTCACCGGCGCCTCACGCGGTGAGCTCGCGGACATCCGCCGCAGCGAGGTCAGCTTCATCTTCCAGACTTTCAACCTCTTCCCCGGTCTCACCGCGCTGGAGAACGTGGAGTTCGGCGCCGAGATCGCGGGGCGCGAGAACTCGCGCGAGGCCGCGCTCGAGATGCTGGGGCGCGTCGACCTCGGAGATCGCGTCGAGCACTTCCCGCACGAACTCTCGGGCGGCGAGCAGCAACGTGTTGCGATCGCGCGGTCACTCGCCACCGGGAACCCGGTCCTGCTGGCTGACGAGCCGACCGGCGAACTCGACTTCAGGACGGGCGTTCAGATCCTCCAACTACTGCACGAGCAGACGCGTGACGCATCGGCAGCCGACGGCAAGTCCGACCGCGCGGTCGTGGTGGTCACGCACAACCGCGAGATCGCGCGCACGGCAGATCGAATAGTCGAACTCTCGAGCGGCCGCATCATCGGAGACGCCCCACCCGAGGGCGGCCCGGCGACAATCGCTGACCTGCACTGGTAGGGCGCGATGCGCCGCGTCATCTTCTGGCTCCGGTGGTCGATGCGGGACCTGCGACGCAGGTGGCTGCAGGTTGTGGCGACAGCACTCGTGATGGCGCTCGGCGTCGCGGTCTTCGCGGGGCTGGGCGGGTTGCGGCAGTTTCGTGAGGATTCGGCAACCGCCAGCTTCAAGTTCCAGAAACTGCACGATCTGCGCGTGACGCTCGCGGACGGCGACTTCGTCAAGCAGGGCGAGCTCGAGCGCGCGGTGCGGGGCGCCGGTGCTGAGCTCGAGGGAGCACCGGTCGTTCAGGAGCGACTGCTGGCGCCGACCCAGATCGACGGCAGGCCGGCGGGAAAGGACGCCGTCCTCACGCCGGGCCTGCTGGTCGGCATTCCGGTGACGGGGGACGCCCTGAAGGCGGTCGACACGGTCAACATCGACGCCGGAAAGTCGTTCACCGCCGACAGCGATGCCAAGCCCGTGGCCGTGCTCGACGCGAGCTACGCGAAGTTCTATGACCTGCCCGAGACCGGCACGCTCGCGCTGGCGGGGGGATCGGAGATCAACTACGTCGGCCAGGGTCAGTCGCCGCAGTATTTCCTGATCACCTCCGATTCCGGACTTGGCGGCGAGTCGACACTCGGCGTGATCTACGCACCGCTCGAGGCCGTCCAAAAGGTCGCCGGTCGTCCCGGGCAGGTCAACGAAGCGGAGATCCGGCTTGCCGAAGGCGCCGACCCTGCCGCCGCCAGGGCGGTGCTCGCCGGCCGGCTCAAAAGCACACTGCCGGGCGCGAGCGTGACGCTCGGATCCGAGGAGCAGACCTACAAGATCCTCTACCGCGACGCCAAGAACGACCAGCGGATGTTCGGCTTCTTCGGCCTGCTTGTGCTGCTCGGCGCGGCGATCGCCGCGTTCAACCTGGTCAGTCGCGCCGTCGAGGCCGAGCGGCGCGAGATCGGGGTGGGGATGGCGCTGGGGTCGCCGCCGTCGCGCCTGGCGATCCGGCCCCTGATGCTCGGCTTCGAGATTGCGATCCTCGGCACGCTGATCGGCGCGGCGCTCGCGGTCTGGATCTCCGATGCGTTCGCGAGCGTGTTCGAGTCGTATCTCCCGCTCTCGGTCTGGACTGATCCGTTCAGCGTCGAGCGCTACCTTCCGGCCGCGACGATCGCCTTCCTGATTCCGTTTCTCGCGATCATCTGGCCCGTCTGGCGGGCCGTGCGAGTTCAGCCCGTTGAAGCGATCCGCGTCAACGACCGCTCGGCACAGGGCGGGATGGTGCGTGCCGCCACCCGCATTCACTTTCCCGGCGGCTCGATCGCGCAGATGCCGTGGCGCAACACCTCGCGCACTCCGCGCCGAACGGGGTTGGCAGTGGTCGGTCTTGCGGCGGTGATCGGCGCGATGGTGGCGCTGCTCGGGATCATCGACAGCTACAGCGCGACGATCGACCAGAACCGCGCTGAGCTTGCCGGCGACGCGCCGAGCCGCCTGAACGTCACGCTCGACGGTCTGCACCCGACAGATTCCGCCCCGGTGCGCTCGATCGAGAATGCGCCCGGCGTGGAACGCGCGACGCCGAGACTCGATGTCCCGGCGCAACTGAATGCTCCCGGTGCCGAAGGGATCACCGCCGTCGTGACGATCCAGCCGACCACCGGCGGGGTCTGGCAGCCCACCTACGAGCAGGGGCGCGCGCCGCAGGGCGCGGATGAGATCGCGATCGCGCCGAAGGCGGCCGATGACCTCGGCGTCAAGCTCGGCGACAGGATCAACGTCGCTGTCGTGGGCCGCGGTGCTGATGGGGTCACGACCGATCAGGTACTTCCGCTGACCGTGAGCGGCTTGACCAGCGACCCGTTCCGAGTCTTCGCGTTCGCTGACACCGAGCTGGCCCAGAAGATCGGGCTGGCCGGCGCGTCAAACGCGCTTTCGGTCATCCCGGAACAGGGAATGAGCATCGGCGATCTGCAGCGGTCGCTCGCAACCAGCCCGATTGTTGTGACGACACGCCCGGTGACCGCCGATGCCGACGCGCTTTCCGACCAGGTCGATCAGTTCAAGAGCATCATCCGGGTCGCGGCATTCGCAACGTTCCTGCTCGCGCTGCTCATGGCATTCAACCTGGCGAGCATTTCGATCGAGGAGCGGCGGCGCGAGTTCGCGACGATGTTCGCCTACGGGATGCCGGTTCGCCGCGCGCTCGGGATCGCCGCGGGCGAGAACCTCATCATCGGCCTGCTCGGCACGCTGCTCGGGATCGGAATCGGCCTGCTTGCGATCGGCTGGATGATCAGCGCGCTGTTTGCCGACACCTGGCCCGAACTCGGCCTGATCCAGCATTTGTCGCTCGGCACCATCCTGACGGCGATCTTTGCCGGCGTGCTCGCCGTCACGATCGCCCCACTGCTGCTCGTCCGAAGACTGACGCGGATGGACGTGCCGTCGACGCTCCGGGTCGTCGAGTAGCGAGCCCGCATGGCCGCATCCGGCCATCTCGACAATCAGCGAGGAATTGGCCGATTCAAGCGAAGAATTTCGCGCGCCAAGACTCTTGACTGGTTCTCATCCAACCATCCCATCCCCAAAGGATCAGAACCACAATGAACACGAATCGCATTCCCGGCACAATTCGCCGGCACATCACCTTCGCGAATCTCGCCGCCTCACTCGCGCTCTTCCTCGCGCTGGGCGGTGTGAGCTACGCGGCGGCAACGCTTCCCGCGAAGAGCGTCGGCACGAAGCAGCTCAAGAAGAACTCGGTCACGTCGGCCAAGCTGAAGAACCGCACGATCACGGCGTCCGACATCAGATCCAACACGCTGACCGGAAACCAGGTCAACGAGGCGACGCTCGGAACGGTCCCGCGCGCCGCCGGCGCGGATCAGGCAGGCTCGGCAACCAATCAGGCGATCGCCTACGCAACTGCGACCTCGTCAGCCAGCGACGACAACCCTGACGTCGCGCGCGCTTCCGCGAAGGAGATCCCGCTCGTCTCCCACGGCGCGATCACGATCTACGCGAAGTGCTTCACGGAGACCGACGCCAAGCGCACGTACTACGAGACGTACGCGCGCACCTCGGCACCGGGCTCACTGCTGATCGGATACAGCACCTCGGATGACGCCGACGGCAACCCGTCGCTGAACCCGAGCACGCTCGAGACCGACCGCCAGCTCTCCTACACCTACAGCGGAGAAAACTCGAGCTCGTATGACTATGCAACGGCGGCCTCGGTGCTCGGTCCCGAGGGCAGGGGCTTGATGTTTGACGTCCTCGCGTGGGCGCGCAACGGGTCACCGATCGATCCGCCGAAGTCGCTGCCCGAGGGCAACAGCTGCGCATTTCAGCTGACCGGCTTCAAAGTCAACTAACCAACTGCTGGGTTCGATCGGTCCGCCGATCGGACCCAGTCTTCGGTCGAAGCGCGCAGGACCCGGTGGGACCGCGGTTCGCCGCCCGGGCTGACCCGGGCGCGTGGCGATCGAAACCCAGCTGAAGATCGCTCGAATCGACGACCCCGGAGACCGGGTCCGCCACCAGGTGAAGCACTGGTACCCAATAAGTGGGATGCTCCGTGTGTGTGCAGTCCGGACATTCGCCAGCTCGCCGCGCTGATACTTCTTCTCAGCGGGCTGACGCTCTCGTTGCTGTTCTCCAGCACCGCCGATGGGGCGACGGTCGGTTCGCTCAGACAGCTGGCCGCACCAGCCGGTTGCGTCGCTGACGGATCCGCGCCGATCACCGGATGCACCAGCGGCCGCGCGATGCTCGGTATCGCACCGTTCTTCGGGTCGCACGCGGTCGCCCTGAGCCCAGATGGAAAGAACCTTTACGCCGCCGCGTTCAACAGTGACCGCGTGGTTGCCTTTGACCGCTCCCCGCGGTCGGGCAAGCTCGTCCAGCGCAACGGCGCCACTGGTCGCGGCATGCTGAAACCCACTTCCGTCGCCGTCAGCCGCGATGGCAGGAGCGTCTATGTCGCGTCGATCGTCGGTAGCGCGATCGCGGTGTTCGACCGCAACACGAAGACCGGCACGCTGAAACAGAAGAGCGGCTCGGCCGGATGCGTCGCCAGGAGCGCCGAGCTCGGGTGCGCCGTGGGCCGCGCGCTCGACGGGGTCGATGTCGTCGTGGTCAGCCCCGGTGGCGGCAATGTTTACGCCGGTTCGTTCGCAAGCGGCGCGATCGTCAGCTTCGACCGCAGCAGCAGCGGAAGGATCGTTCAGAAGTCAGGCGGCGCCGGCTGCACGGTTGAGGTCGCCACCAGCGGCTGCCGCACCGGCCGCGCACTGAAGGGCGCCGAGGGCATGACGATCAGCCCCGACGGCGGAAATGTCTACGTCGGCGCGGCGATCGGCAACGCAGTCGCGGTCTTCCGCCGCAACGGCGCGAACGGCGAGCTCTCGCAACCCACGGGACCGGCCGGCTGCGTCGCCCACAACGGGGCGGGCGGCTGCGCCTCCGGTGACGGACTGGTGGGCGCCGACTCGATGCAGGTCAGCCCGGACAACAAGAATCTCTACGTCGCATCGGGCGTGGGCTCGTCGGTCGCGATCTTCAGACGCAGCACGACTTCCGGCCGGCTGACGCAGCTCTCGGGAGTTGCCGGATGTTTCACCGACCGCACGCGCGACCTCGGGCGCTGCAACACGGGGATCGAGCTCGATCAGCCCGAGGGAATCGCGGTCAGCCCGGATGGCAGGACGGTCTACGTCGGTTCGTTCGCAAGCAGTGCGGTCACCGTCTTCGATCGCACCGGATTCACCGGCACGATCACTCAGCGTGCCGGCGCCCACGGCTGCTTCGTCAACGTCGCGACCGCCGGATGCACAACCGCCACGGCGCTCGGCAACGCCAACGCGCTGGCGATCAGCCGCGACGGCCGAAGCGTGTACGTCGGCTCATACTCCAGCAACGCCGTCGCCGCATTCGACCGGGCCGAGCCGAAAGCCGGCCACGTCACTGTCAGTGTCCCGAACAGGCTCGGCGTTCCCAACGGAAGTGTGATCTCCATCCCGGTCACCTGCAGCGGCACGGCCGAGAGACGCTGTCCCGGCGGTATCTCGATCGCACTGAGTGGAAGTGCAAGCGGGTCCCGCCGCGGCGGCTCGTTCAACATCGCTGTCGGAGACAGCGACGACGTCTCCGTGGTGATGCCGGATTCCGTCCGTCGCGCGCTGAGCGCCAACGGTTCCGCGACGGTCACGGTGACGATGCGGGTCGCGCAGCCATCCGGGCGGATCGCCGTCTTCCGTCAGCAGATGCGACTCGGGGTGAGTGAGCTCGGATGAGACTCACGCGCTCACAGCTGTTCGCGCGCGCCGGCGCGATCGCCCCTGCGGTGCTGCTCGCGCGCTACGAGAACGCGCTCGCTGAGATCGCTCGCGCGTCGGCGAAATCTGGATCCGACGGCGGATTCGCGGGCAAGAACATCGTGCTCTTCATCACCGACCAGAACCGAGCGATTCAGCACTTCCCCAAGGGCTGGTCGCAGAAGAACCTTCCGGGCATGACGCGGCTTGAGCGCCACGGGCTCAAGTTCAAGAACGCGTTCACGAACGCGTGCATGTGCTCACCGGCGAGATCGACGATGGCAACCGGGTACTTCCCGGCCCAGACGGGCGTGAAGTACACGCTCGAGTCGGATATGCCGGCGAGCCAGTACCCGCAGGTCGAGACTCCGGTCGGGCTGAAGAACTTCGCCTCCGTGATGCTCGCCGCGGGATACAACGTCAGCTGGAAGGGCAAGTGGCACCTGAACAAGCCGGCGGGCGACCTCTTCGTCCCGGGCGACATCGCAAAGTACGGCTTCGCGCGCTGGAACCCACAGGATGCAGGCGCAAACCAGAACCCGCCCGAGGCCGGCGGCGGAACCTACAACAATGACGGCCGCTTCATGGACCAGGTCGGATCGGTGCACGCCGGTGAAGAGGGCGCGCTGCAGTACATCGACACTCGCGCGGGCAAGGACCAACCATTTTTTCTCGTCGTCTCGCTCGTCAATCCGCATGACGTGCTGATGTACCCGAGGAGCCTCACGGAGGCTGGATACGAGGACGCCTGGCTGAAGGGCGACATCGAGCTGCCGGAGACGGTGGACGAGGACCTCTCCACCAAACCGCGCGTGCAGGAGCTGTTCGTGAAGCTCTTCGACCTCGGGAGTGGCGTGCTCAGAGACGACCAGATGAAGCTCAACTACCTGAACTTCTACGCCAATCTGATGAAGTCGTCCGACCGCCATCTCGTGCACCTGCTCGACAGGCTCAAGCGCAACGATCTGCTCGACGACACGGTCGTGATCGCGACGGCCGATCACGGCGAGATGGGACTCGCGCATGGCGGCCTGCGCCAGAAGAATTTCAACTTCTACGAGGAGTCACTGCGCGTGCCGCTGGTCTTCTCCAACCCCAGACTCTTCCCGCGCGCCGAACAGTCGAGTGCGCTCGTCTCGCATGTCGACCTGCTCCCGACGCTCGCGAGCCTCGTTGACACGCCGAACGCCGCGCGCGATGATTGGCAGGGGGTCGACTATTCGCGCATCGTTCTGCGCCCTTCGGCCAAACCGCCGCAGGACTACATCGTCTTCACCTACGACGACTACCAGTCAGGTCAGGCCAACGGCCCATATCTGCCGCCGCCCAACCACATCGTCAGCATCCGCGAGACGCGCTGGAAGCTCGCCGAGTACTACGACGTGGACGGCAAGGTCGCCAGCGAGTGGGAGATGTATGACCTCAAGAACGACCCGCTCGAGAAGCAGAATCTCGCATACGCGGGGTACACGCGCACTGCCGAGCAGGAGCGCCAGTACCAACGACTGAAGCGTAAGCTTGCGACTGTGAAGCGGAAGCGTCTGCAGCCGTTGCCGAACACCCCGCAACCGATCGCGTGAACGGCTCCGGTCTGCCATCGACTCCACCCACGGAGTTTCTGACCGCCCTGGTCGAGAGCGTCACATCGCCGCTTGCGCTGGTCGATCGCTCTCTCCGCTTTGTCTACGCGAACCAGGCTGCCGCAGAGCAGGTCAACACGCCGCGGGAGCAGATGTTGGGCGAGAAGGTCTCAAAGGTGATCCCGCGCGTCTGGCCGGAGGTCGAGGTGTTGCTGACCCGCGCGCTCAATGGTGAGTCGATGTTCAACCTTGAGATCGATCTCAGCGAACTGACGCCCGACCGACGCGACTGGATCGGAACATTCTGTCCCGTGATGAAGGACGGCGAGATCGTCGGCGTCGCCTGCACCAGCTTTGACGTGACCGATCTGCGCGCGCTCCAGGATGAGCTTCAGATCCGGAGAGATCTCTACGCGATGCTCGCGCGCGCAAACGCCGCGATGGTCGCGAGCGGCGACAGGGATGAACTGTTTCGCGAAATCTGTGAGATCGCGGTCGAACTGGGCAAGTTTCACCTCGCCTGGATCGGCGAGCCGGTGGAGGGGAATTTTGTCCGAATCGCTTCTGCCGGCGTTGATGAAAGCTACGTCGGCACGATTCTTCAGCCGGGGTTTGAGATCACCACTGACCCGCTGAGCGTCAACTCTCAGGGACCGACCGGTATCGCCTATCGAAAGGGTGAGGTGAGTGTCGAGAACGACTTCTTGGGCTCCGCGGCGACCGCGCCCTGGCACGAGGCCGCAAAACGCGTCGGGTTCGCTTCAAGCGCCGCGTTTCCGATCCGTCAGGAAGGAAAGGTCGTGGCCGTGCTCGCCTTGTATGCATCAGAGAAGGGTTTCTTCACCGAGGAGCTGGTCGCCGCGCTGTCGGAGATGACGCCGAGCCTTTCGATCTGGATGGACTGGCATGCGCTGGAGCAGCGACGCAAAGAGTCCGAAGCCGAGTTGCAGATGCGAGACCGCGCGCTTGCTGCGGCCAATCAGGGCGTCGTGATCACTGACGCCCTCGCGGAGGACAACCCGATCATCTACGCGACGCCGGCGTTCGCGAACCTCACGGGCTACGCGCCGGAGGAGTTGATCGGCAGGAATTGCCGGATTCTCCAGGGAGCGAGGACTGACCCTGAGACCGTCAAGCAGATTGGCGAGGCCCTGGCCGCCGGCCGCAGCTGTGAGGTTGAGTTGATCAACTACCGCAAGGACGGGACCACGTTCTGGAACCACCTGGCCATTTCGCCGGTGCTCGATGACGGCGGGACGCTGACGCACTTCATCGGCGTGCAGACCGACGTGACAGAGAGAAAGGAATTCGAGCAGCGTGCGCGTCAGGCCCAGAAGCTCGAGGCGATCGGACAACTCGCAGGAGGCATCGCGCACGACTTCAACAATGCGCTCACGGCCATTCGCGCGTCGGCCGAGCTCGCGCTGATGGATCTCAAAGATGAGTCGCTGCGTGACGACCTTCTGCAGATCGATCGTGCCGCCGAGCACGCCGCCGAGCTCACGCGACAGCTGCTCGCCTTCAGCCGCCAGCAGGTGCTCAAGCCGGAGCCAACTGATCTGAATCAGGTGCTCAGCGAGACGATGTCGCTGGCTCACCGGCTGATCGGCGAGAACATCACGCTCAGCGAGGAACTCGGCGCGGGGGTGCGTCCCGTGCTCGTCGATCGCGCCCAGCTGCAGCAGGTGATCATGAACCTCGCAATCAATGCCCGCGATGCGATGCCGGAAGGTGGCCGGATTGAGATCAGGACGTCGCTGGTCGAGCTCGATGAGAGCGACGTCGCGCGTCAGTTCGTCCCTGAGGCCGGCACGTACGTGCTGCTCGAGCTCAGTGACAGCGGGGTCGGCATGGACGCGGTCGCGCAGTCCAAGGTCTTTGAGCCTTTCTACACGACGAAATCCGAAGGCACCGGTCTTGGGCTGGCGACGGTGCACGGAATAATCCTTCAGTCGGGTGGTCAGATCACGGTGGAAAGTGAGTTCGGTGTCGGCACGACTTTCAAAGTCTTCCTCCCGACGACGCTTGAGGAGGCCACGCCCGAACCGTCCGCACCGTCCGAACGCCCGCCACCGCCGGATACGCGGGAGACGATCCTCCACGTGGAGGATTCCGAGTCGCTCCGGCCCCTCGTCATCAGGGCGCTCGGCCGCCACGGTTACAAGATTCTGAGCGCGTCCAGCGCAGAAGAGGCACTGGAACTCGCCGACGAACACCCTGGAGAGATCGACCTGCTGCTCACGGACATCGTGATGCCGGGTCTGAACGGACGCGAGCTCGCGGAGATCCTGGCCGAGAAGATGCCCGGACTGAAAGTTCTCTTCACCTCGGGCTACCCGGCCGACTTGGTCATCCGCGAGGGGATAGCCGAGTCCGAGATCAACTTCATCGAGAAACCGTTTCGCGCTGTGGCGCTGGCGGACAAAGTCCGCGCCGTTCTGGACTCATAGTCACGCACGGGTAAGGAAATCCCGCGGACGTCCCGAAATCAGACAGATGCGCCTCATAAGACTCGCCCTTGCTCCAGCCGTCCTGCTCGCCGCCCTCGTTCTCGCGCCGCAGGCTTCGGCCTTCTCCCAGCCCGAGCAACTCCACAGCAGGAACGGAGTGCTCAAGGCCACCTTCACCGCGGCTCCCGGCAGCGCGATGATCGACGGCAGGCGCGTCCATGGCGCCTACACCTACAACGATCAGTACATCGGACCGACGTTGAACGTAAAGCCCGGCGACACGATCGATCTGCGGGTGATCAACAAGCTCCCCGAGGAAACCAACATCCACTTCCACGGCCTGCACGTCTCACCGGCGGGAATTGCGGACAACGTCCTGCGTCGCTTCCGCCCGGGCAAGAGCTACCACGTGCTGGTCAAGATTCCGCACGATCATCCCAACGGTCTCTACTGGTACCACCCGCATCTGCACGGCCAGGTCAACAGTCAGGTGTTTCGCGGCATGGCCGGACTCGTCTCGATCAAGGGCGGGGAGGCCGAGGTCAAGTCGCTGAAGAAGTTCAAGCGCCGCCAGATCGCACTCAGTCTTGCTGAGTTCACTCCCGACGGCAGCTCGCTGGTCAACCCGAACGATCAGAACGACTTGCAGACGACCACGCTCGTCAATCGCAGATCCGACCAGACGATCAGCATGCACCCGGGCGACGTCGAGCGGTGGCAGATCGCCAACATCAGCAACGAGGGATTTCTCAAGGTCGGCCTCGAAGGTCATGACATGTGGATCGTCGGTGAGGACGGCAATCCGACGCGCGTCGCGATCAAGGCAAAGACGATCATGATCCCACCCGGCTCGCGGTTCGAGGTGCTCGTCCGCGCGAAGAGCAAGGGCACGTTCAAGCTCAAGCAGTATCCGTCATTCGAGGGCTTCAACTCCTTCCCCGGGCAGGACCTGCTGACGCTGAAAGTCTCCGGCGACGAACATCCCTTCACCGCGATTCCCAGAAAGATCCGCGCCTTCAACGACCTCTCCAAATCGAAGGTGACGACGCGGCGCACATGGGTCCTCTCGTTCGGCCCGAACAACGCGCCCCAGTTCCAGGCCCTGATCAACGGCAAGCAGTTCGACCCCGACCGGATCGACACCGTCGCGAAGATCAACGGGGTGGAGGAGTGGACCTTCATCAATCAGACCACCGAAGATCATCCGATCCACCTCCACACGAACGATTTCCAGGTCGTCGAGGTCAACGGCAACAAGCGGACCCCGCAGGCGCCGATCGACAACTACATCCTCCCGAGGTCGGGCAGCATCAAGATCCGTTTCCAACCGCGCACCTACGAAGGCATCGCGGTATTCCACTGCCACATCCTCTTCCACGAGGACAGCGGGATGATGGCGACGATCAAGTACGTGCACAGCGGGTCGTCGACATCGACGGTGCGCGCGGCGGGCCAGCCGTCGGTGCATGACGAAGCGGTCGCCGGCGCGCGAGTGTTTGACGCGGGGTCGGTCGAGCCGATCGGCGGACACCCCGAGAAGCACGATCACGCGATGCACGCCCACGCAGTCCCGGTCGGATACGGACCCGGTGGCGACCCCGCGAACCCCGGGGTGAACGCCTGGCTCTTCTGCAGGCTTGACTGACCGCGCTCTACGTCAGCCAGATCGCGCCGTCGCGCATTTCGACGGGGTAGACCTTCAGCGCCCGCGCACCCAGCGTCGCCTTGACCGGCCCGGCGATCGGCTTGAAGCCGCCCTGCGGTCCGCGCGTCATCTTGCCGGTCTTCACGTCGTAGAGCGCCCGGTGTGACGGGCACCTCAATTGACCGTCTTCGACATCGCCCTTGCCGAGTGATGCAAAGAGGTGGCGACATGTGTTTGAGACGGCGAACGGCTCGTCGCCGCTCATCCCCACGGCGAGCGTGCCGTGCGGCGTGTCCTCAACCACGGCGACTTGCGAATCGCCGAGCTCGTCGATCGTGATCAAGCGTGTGTTGTGTTTCTCAGTTGCGTCCATCGGAGCAGTATCCCAGTGCGGCACGACAGCTGCGGTCAGCGCTCCCGCGCGAGCTTTATCGCCTCAAGCGCGTAGTCGAGACCGAATACGAGTTCGCCGTCATCCTCCCAGGTCTCTCTGCCGGCGAGCGTGTAGACCTGATCGCCGAGGATGCCGACCGGGAAGATCTTGCGGATCTGCTTGAGCGAGTTCTTCAAGAGCTGGCCGGCCACGACCGCCCAGTAGGCGGATCGGCGGCAGGTGTTTGCGACCGCCTCGCACGCGCGGGCGAGATGGAAGAGCCCGGCGGCCGTGATCACTCCGGCCGAGACGTCAATCGGGGCACCCTTGATCGCGTCGTAGTCCCACATCGGCACGCCGTAGCCGGGCAGGTGCGTGATCGCGTAATGCGCATTGCGCTCGGCGGCCCGCAGGAAGTACTTGTTGCGGAATTGCAGGCCCGCGTCCGCGAATCCGTAGATGCTCCAGGCCTGACCGCGCGACCATGTGGAGTCGTCTGCGAGTCCCTGGTGGGTGTGCAGCACAAGCCGGGGCCGTTTGGATCTGCGCGGATAGCTCGCGGCTTGAAAGGTCGAGCCGTCCGGGCGCAGGAGGTTTCTGTAGACCCAGCCGGCGTGCCACTTGGCGAGGTTGTTGTACTTCGGGTTGCCGGTCTGCCTGCTCGCCCAGTAGAGCAGCGGGAGGTTCATCATGCTGTCGACGATCGTCTCGGCGCCGCCCGGTTTGCAGTCCGAGCACGTCCGAGCGCCGAGCGGGATGATGCCCTGGCCGGTTGTGCGCGCGAGCTTGACCAACGTGTCCGCGGCAATCAGCCCGCTGGCGCGGAACTTCGCGCAGTCGCTCGTGGTCGGTGCCTTGCAAACACGCTCGTACGCGGCGACTGAACTCTCGCCGTACATGAAGCCGAGGTCGTGGGTCTGCGCGCGCTCGAATCCGAGGTGATCGACAGTCGCGTTGTATGCGAGATTGATTCTGCTCGCCGATGGAGCGAGGTCGACGTCGCGCCAGAGCGCGCCGGCCCAGAAGCCCGAGGTCCAGTCCGCGCCAGGGGCAAACCGCAGCACGCCGTCGAGACCGGTGCCGAGCGGGTACTGGCCGGGGGAGGTCTGCGCGGCGATGGCCTGCAGCCGCTGGTGCAACTGGCCCGCCTCCGCTTCAAATGCGTTCGGCCCCAACGTCTTCGCGGTGGATGGCTGCGCCGCGAGCGCCCCGCTGAGCACAAGCACGCTGAAGAGAATCGTGGGAAGGACGATCGAACGAGCGGGGAATGGGGGGCGAGTTGCTGCCATGGGGCGCTGGCAGTTGCGCTGCCTGTCAACTAGAACAGCGCCGGCTACTGCGAAGTTTCGATTCTAGGTGCGCGACCGAACGCATCCCCAAAACTGGCCAACCAGCCAATTTGAACCATCGGTTTCCGCTACATTGATCCGGGATCAGCGAACAGCGGTGTTCGCAAAAATGATCCAATCGGTGGTAATTCGACATTACCGGCGAGTAATCAAAATAGGGGGGAACCTGAATGTCCTACGGGATGATTTCCGGCGCACTGAGCCGCGGCCGGTCAACACGTCTTCGAGCGATCTTCGCGCTGGCAGTCACTGCCGCCGCACTGCTTGCGCTCTCAATCTCTTCAAGCAGCGCGAGCGCCGCATTCGTCGCCAACGGCTACGCCCTGGGCGCATCAAGCACGCAGGCCGGATCACACCCGGCGATCACGCTCTCGGCTTCGAACGATGCAACGCAGGCCAACAGGAACAACGACGACCTGAGGACGCTGGAATTCGAGCTTCCCGCGGGAATGCTCCTGAACCCGAAGGCAGTGCCGACTCCCTGCCCGACGACCACCTTCAACTCCGGATCTTGCAGCGCGCAGACCAAGGTCGGATCGCTCTCGGTCACGTACCGCGTGGGCTTCTCGAACTACACGGTCGCCGGAACGGTCTACTCGATCACGCCTGACGCGGGAAGCCTGATGAGCTTCGGACTCGTCGTCAATGCTTCGAGCAAGATTCAGAAGTTTCTCATCAAGGGTTCCAACGCCGTCGCACTGAGCAGAGTTCGCTCGGGCCTCGACAAGGAGTACGGCACAACGATCACGATTCCGGAGATCCCGTACAAGGTCAAGTCCAACCTTGGCTTCTCAACCGACATCACGATCTCCAATCTCACGATGACGCTTGACGCGCGGTCGGGCTTCACTTCGTATCCCGTCCCGTCGCTGGTCACCGCGCCGACGCGCTGCGACGCCGCCGTCTCGGAGGCAAGGTTCCTGTCCTATCTGGACGTGACTGCCACCCGCTCTTCCAGCTACACACCGACCGGCTGCAACCTGGTCAAGTCAGAGCCGAGCTTCAGCATTGCCGCAACCAACACCAGGGCGGGCCAGCCAACCGGTCTTTCGGCGACGGTCTATGTGCCTGAAGCCGACCAGGATCTTCCGATCCAGCACTCCCACATCAAGGACATCGCCGTCGACCTCGAGCGCGGCACCACGATCAACAACAGCACCCTGAACGCGTTGTCGCCATGCAGTGAAGCGCAGCTCTCGAGCGTGACCTGTCCCGCGGAATCACAGATCGGAACGGCGTCGCTTGCGGTCTCGCTCCTCGTCGGGTCGATGACCGCGGACATCTACCTCACCTCGCGCGACCCGATCACGTTCGGATACGTGCTCCGCGGTTCAAGCGGAACGCGGATGATCCTTCGCGGCTCGCTTGACGTTGCCTCCGAAAGCTACACCGGTGGCGAAATTCGGCTCAACTTCAGGGATCTTCCGCAGGTACCGTGGAGCAGCGCGAGCGTGAACCTCACTTCGAAGCTCGTCAACAATCCCTCGAACTCGTGCCCGGATGCAACTGCATGGGCGGAGATCAACGGCTACGCCGGTGCCGCGATGCTCTACGGCACGTACTACTTGCAGACCGGCTGCGCGCCCGACACGACGATCACCTCGGCGATGCCGGCTCAGACGCGCCTGCGTCAGCCGAGCTTCACGTTCACGTCTCCGCAATTCGGCGCCACGTTTGAGTGCCAGATCGACTACGCCGGATTCGCGCCTTGTGTATCTGGCTTCAAGCCGGCCACTCCGCTTGCTGACGGCAGCCACGTCCTCAGCGTTCGCGCGGTCTACGACGGCGTAAACGATCCTTCGCCATCGCAGTACGGCTTCACGGTCGATGCCACGCCGCCGACGATCAATGTGACCTCACCCGCGCAGAACGCGGTTCTCACCTCGGGGACTCTGACCCTGGAGTTCACGACCGAGCCCGGCGCAGTTGACTACTGCTGGGTGGACAGCGGCCCGCTCACCGCGTGCACATCGCCGACAACGTTTGCGGGCCTGGAAGACGGCGCACACGATCTGACCGTGTTCTCACGCGATGCGCTCGGCAACTTCAGCCACGTGATTCGCGACTTCACCGTCGCAACGCCCAAGCTCCCAGTCGTGGAGATCACCTCCCCGACGGACCGCAGCACAACGTTGCTCAACGACGTGACGACGAATTTCACGGCCACGAGCCCCTCCGGCACCGCGATCACGAAGATCGAATGCGTCGTCTACGCGGTCTACGACGAGCCATATGAGTACGAGACCGAGCGGCGCGCGTGCGCGGACGGCGCGAGCATCGGGCGCTACGAGACGGGCGACCTGTTTCGCCTCGAGGTCGAGGCGACTGACGCCAACGGCCAGATCGGCACCGACTCCGTGTACTTCATCCCGGGCCAGCGTCGCCCGATGGCGCCCGCCGTCGACGACTACGTCGGCCAGGGGCGCCTGACCGATCGCACGCCGGTCTTCAAGCTGGTCTATGGGGACGCTCAGTTGTATCCGGACGCCACCTTTGACTGTTCGCTTGTCCGCGAGGGCACCGCGCCGGAATGGGCGCCGTGCGGAACTGCGACAAACCTGCCGGACTACGTCGTCACGGATCCGCTCGCCGATGGCGACTGGACCTTCAGCACCCGTGCGACTGCAGGCCCACGCGTGAGCTTCGCGTCCGCGATGGACTTCTCCGTCGGCCCGTGGAGCGTCGCGTACTCCATGAGCACCTCGACCCAGCAGGCCGGCGCACACCCGGATCTCGACGTCGACATCGACCCCGATGCAGCCGGACAGCTGAAGGCCGTTGACCTGACCCTCCCGAAGGGCCTGATCGGATCGCTCAACTCGTTCGCGAAGTGCGGCGACATCGTCACGGCAGTCTGCCCTGAGGACACGAAGATCGGAACCGTCGACGTCGACTACCAGATCGGCGGACTGTCCGGGCTCAAACGCACGCCGGGCGACGTGTACCTGACCGACCCCCAGGAAGCCTCGGATGTTGCCGGCATGGTGATCCGCGTCTACAGTCCGGTCAAGCCGTTCGCTGACGTGATCATTCCGCTGCGCATGCAACTGATCAACAACGCGCAGCAGATGCGCGTCTTCAGTGACTCGATCCCGACCGTGGTCGGAGACATCTACGACCCCGAGAAGTTCACGCAGTTCTGGGTGAACGACTTCAAGATGCACGTCGCCGGTTCGGCCGGCTCGCCGTTCCCGCTGCTGACCAACCCGTCGCGCTGCGCGCCGGGCGAGTTCTCGGCGAACTTCGGCGACACCGAAGGCAACCGCACGCCGGACCAGACGATCGCCTACCAGGCGACGGGCTGCGACGCCCTGCCGTTCGAACCGACGATCACGCAGGAGTTCCCGAACACCGTCGCCGGCGGCACGACCGGGATCATCACTGACGTCACGTTGCCGGAAGGCAACTCGACGATCTCGACGATCACAGTCAACGAGCCGAAGGTCTTCGGGGCCAACTACGCGTCGTTCGGAAACGCCGAAGACCGTTGCCCGGGATCTGCCGCGCCGGACTCGAAGGGTTCGTTTGACGAAAGTCAGTGTCCGTACAACGCAGTCGTCGGAAGCATGGAGATCATCAGTCCGTTGCTGACCGAGCCGCTCTACGGAACGGTCTACCTCGTGAACCAGCTCCCGCTCCCGTATTTGGGTGTGGCGCTGGACGGTCAGGGCATCTCGATCCGACTGTTCGGACAGACCGACATCGTCAACGTCGATCCGCTCTGTACGGGTTCATGCCTGAAGCGCATCAAGGTCGAGTTCAAGAACATCCCTGACCTGCCGCTCTCATCGATCCACCTCGACCTCAATCAGCCGGATCGCCAGCTGATCAACGGTCGCATGGCATCGAGCAAGCTGTTCGTCGTTTCCGACCCGCGCACTGCCAACTGCGTGCCGTCGTCAACGGTCGACTCAGTGTTCACGCCGCATTCAGCCGGCGCGAATGTGCCAACGCAACAAACGATCTCGACCACCGGCTGTTAGCTGGTGGTCGGGGTCGCCCCCCTTTCGTAATAAACACTGACAAAACTGATCGGCATTAGGGGTATTATGCGGAGACGCCTCTATTTACCCCAGGAGATTCAAGGATGTCACTGACAATTGGTTCCGACGCGCCGAATTTCGACGCAGAAACAACACAAGGCACGATCAACTTCCACGACTGGATCGGTGACGGCTGGGCCGTGCTGTTCTCGCACCCGCGCGACTTCACGCCCGTCTGCACCACCGAGCTCGGCTATCTCGCCAGCATCGAGCCCGAGTTCACCGAGCGTGGCGTGAAGGTGATCGGCATCTCCACCGACCCCGTCGAAAACCACGAGCAGTGGGCGGACGACATCGAGGAGACGCAGGGCACGCGCCCGCAGTATCCGATCATCGGAGACACCGACCACTCGATCGCAAACGCCTACGGCATGCTCGAGCTGATCGACACCGACCCGACGCTGCGCACCCCGGCTCAGAATGCGGCGCTGCGCAACGTCTACGTGATCGGTCCCGACAAGAAGATCAAGCTGATCCTGATCTACCCGATGACGACCGGTCGCAACTTCGACGAGATCCTCCGCGTGATCGACTCGCTGCAGCTGACCGCCAAGGAAGCTGTTGCCACCCCGGCGCAGTGGAACAAGGGCGACGACGTGATCATCGCCGGCTCGGTCAGCGACGAGGCCGCCAAGGAGAAGTACCCGGACGGCTGGGAGTCGCCCAAGCCGTACATCCGCATCGTGCCGGACCCCTCCAAGCAGCCGGCCTAGGCCCGCGAAGAAACTACTGGACACCTCCGCCTCTCTGCGTGGTTAAATGCTTCCACCAGAGAGAGGAGGTGGTCCGACTGAATCAATTGTTTTGCGGGACGCTGGAGGTGCGGGAACTCTGAACGGTGGTGCGAGCCACTCAGAGGAATCCAAACCTTGCACCGGTGAGCGGAAGCGGTCGGCTTTGCTGTTTCAACAGCGTGTCCCACCGGCCAGGACGCTGACTCTCACTGTCCGTCGCACAGGTAATAAGACAGGAAACAAGAAAGGGCCGTCCTTCGGGGCGGTCCTTTCGCTTTAAGCCGCTACTTCGCCAGCGGACCGCTCGGCGGCTGGAACGTGCCGAACGCCGCCCAGAACTGCTCGCGGGAGATTCCCTCGCGACCACGTTCAGTCGCGAACTCGTCGACGGAGCGGGAAACCATCCGGATCGCAAGGCCGAGGATCTCGTCGACGGTCTCTGGATCCCGATCGGCGCGGGCGATGTACTCGTACGCGCGATCGATCATCCAGACGATGATCTCCCCGCCGTAGATCGGCGCGTCCTCGCGGATCATCCCGCTTCGCACGGCTCCGCTCATCAGCCACTCGCCCATGTAGGCATAGCGACGCTCGACGCGCCCGAGCACGGCTTTGCTGCTGCGCGCGCCGAACCAGAGCACCATCGATCGCCGGCTCGCGGACAGATAGTCAAAGTGCGCCCGCACCATCGTGTCCTGGAGCGCGTCGAGAGTGACCACCTCGAGTTCGTCGATTCGCTCGTTGACGAGGTCGTTGATCTCGTCCTGCTCCTGGTCGATCAGGGCCGAGATGATCGCCGACCGGTCGGCGAAGTAGCGGTAGATCGTCGCGACGGGGATTCCCGAACTCCTGGACACCGAGGTGGTGGTCAGGGCGTCGGCATCGGCGGTGCGGGCCAGCTCATCGGCGGCCGCAAGCAGGATCTTCTCGACACGCTCGCGACTGCGCTTCTGGCGTGGTCTTGTCGTCGTCACTTCCGCGTATCCCCCGGGGCAGAATACCGCTCGGTCGGGTCGCTGGACGACCTGCGAATCCGGACGTGCGGCGCGTCTGTAGAGTGCGCGCATGTCTCCTCTAAATGATTCCGGCGTGAGCGCCGTCGCCAAACTTGCCGCTGAACACCTTCCGACGCATCGCCTCCCCGACGAGGGCCTGGACCCGGAACTGACAAGGCAGCTGATCACCGCCGAGCTCTATCTCGACAGCGAGCCGATGCGCAACCTCGCCACGTTCGTGACCACGTGGATGGAGCCGGACGCCCAGCGCCTGATCGCCGAGAACAACCATCGCAACTTCATCGACCACGCCGAGTACCCGCAGACGGCCGAAATCGAGCAGCGCTGCATCCGCATCATCGCCGACCTCTTCAACGCCCCCGGCAAGACGACCGGCTGTCGCACGCAGGGATCGAGCGAAGCGATCATGCTCGGCGCGCTGAACCTGAAGTGGAAGTGGAAGGAGCGTCAGGAGGCGGCGAGCAAGCCGACTGACAAGCCGAATCTGATCTTCGGCGGCGACGTGCATGTCGTCTGGGACAAGTTCTGTCGCTACTTCGATGTCGAGCCGCGCATCGTGCCGCTTTCGGATGGCAAGTACACGATTGACGCAGATGACGTCAAACCGTTCATCGACGAGAACACGATCGGCGTCGCCGCAGTGGTCGGCACGACTTTCACCGGGCACGCCGACGACGTCGAGGGCATCAACGACATGCTCGTCGAGCTGAAGAACAGCGGTGGACCGGACGTCCCGCTGCACATCGACGGCGCCAGTGGCGGGTTTGTCTGGCCGTTCCTCTACCCGCAGGAGAAGTGGGACTTCCGACTCGAGCAGGTTCGCTCGATCAACGCCTCGGGCCACAAGTTCGGCCTCGTCTTCCCCGGTGTCGGCTGGCTGGTGTTCCGCGAGGAGGATGACCTCTGCAAGGACCTCGTTTTCATGGAGAACTACCTCGGCAAGGAGGACGCGACCTTCACGCTGAACTTCTCGACCGGCTCCTCGATGCTGCTCGCGCAGTACTACCAGTTCGTGCGCCTCGGACGCAGTGGGTACTCGGGCGTGATGCACCTGATGCAGGCGAACGCGAACGAACTCGCAAGCCGCATCAAAGCCACCGGGTACTTCGATCTGATCGACGAAGGCAACCCGCAGCTGCCGCTCGTCGCGTTCAAGCTCAACAAGGACTACGGCTTTGACGAGTTCGACATCGCGGGCAGTCTGTCCGCGCGTCGCGGCTGGATGGTTCCGGCTTACACGCTGCCTCCGAACGCCGAGGATGTCACTGTCCTGCGCGCGCTGGTGAAGGAGACCTTCACGTACACGATGGTCGAGGCGCTCGCCGCTGACATCGAGGAAGCGTGCACGACATTGATGGAAACCGGTGGCCTGCACGAGCTCCAGCGCAAGCATCTGGTCAAGACGAACCCGGCGATTTAGCCAGCCGTTAACAGGAGGTCACGGCTCGCTTGTAGATTCTGTCCATGAGCGAGTCGCGTCCTGAGATTCTGATTGCCGGTAGCGGGCCGGGTGCGCTCGAAGCGACGCTCGGACTTTCGCGCAGCCCGCACCTCGACGCGGCGATCGCGCTGATCTCGCCGCAGATCGAGTTCCAGTACCGACCAAACATGGTGATGGAGCCGTTCGGCGTGCAGACCACCGCCAGGTACGCCGTGGCGGACGTCATCCGCAACCCGAACGTGACGCAGTGGAAGGGCACGATCGAGCGTGTGGACGCCGCCGCCGGCAAGGCATGGTCGCCCGAAGGCGATGAGTTCAACTTCGATGCGCTTGTGGTCGCGACCGGTACCGAGACCCACGCGGTCGTTCCCGCCCCGGTGGTGACCTTCGGCACGCCCGGTTCGCTCGATCGGCTCAAGGAGATCGTTCAGGAGATCGACGACGGCAGCGTGCGCAACGTGCTCTTCTCGGCACCGCCCGGCCCGACCTGGCACCTGCCGCTGTATGAGTTCGCACTGATGTGCGCTGATCGCGCCGAACGCCAGTCGGCCCAACAGATCGCGATCGCGATCGCCACGCCGGAATCCGACCCGCTCGACGTCTTCGGCGCCGAGAACAGTCTCGCGGTCGCGCGGATGTGCGCCGAGCTCGGTGTCGCCGTGCACACGAACACCACGCTCGAGTCCTATGACGGCACGACCGCCCACCTCAGTGACCGCTCCAGCTATCCGGTGGATCGCGTCTTCGCGATGCCCCGCCTGACGGGCCGCGCGCCGGAGGGACTGCCGACCAACGATGCCGGCTTCGTGCACGTGGATGACAACCAGCTCGTGATCGGAACCAGCAATGTCTACGCCGTCGGCGACGTCACGGACTTCCGCATAAAACAGGGCGGCCTCGCGAGCGAGCAGGCCGACTCCGCGATCAGCGCCATCGAGAACCGGCTCGGCGACCGCGAGGACACCAGTCCCTTCAGTCGCGAGATCGAGGCGATGCTGCTCACCGCCGACCGGCGACTGGCGATGCGCGCCCTGATCGGCGATGATGCCAGCCAGTCGATCGCGATCGAGCAACCGACAGGCCCGGTGCAGAAGATCTTCAGTCGCCTGCTTTCTGAGCGCCTGCGCGAAATCAGTCCGCTCTGATCTGTGAGATAGCGCTATGGCAGAGGATGCAAAGAACGGCAACGGAAAGCACCCGGCAGCGGTCATCGACATCGGTTCGAACACCACGCGACTGTTGGTGGCCGAGAAGAACGGCGACAGCTTTCGCCAGCTCCTGAGCCAGCGCGCGTTCACGCGCCTCGGACGCGGTCTCAAAGACGACGGCTCGATCTCGCAGAAGAAGATTGACGAGCTCGCCCGAACGATCGCAACCCAGGTCAAGCTCGCCAAAGTGCTCGGCGCCGACGACGTCCACGCGATGGCCACGGCCGCGACCCGCGACGCCACAAACGGTGAAGAGCTTGTTGAGTCCGTGGAGGACCAGAGCGGCGTGCGCATTGAAGTCCTGGACGAGCACGACGAGGCCCGCCTCGCGTTCCTCGGCGCCACCCATTCGATGCAGCCCGATCAGGCGGGCACGATCGCTGTCGTCGACGTCGGTGGCGGATCGACGGAGATCGCCGTCGGCACGCTCGAGGAAGGCGTCAAATGGTCAACCTCGTTCCGCATTGGATCCGGGATGATCACCGAGCGTCACATCCACAGTGACCCGCCCAGCGTGGACGATCTTGCCGCCGCGCGTGGGGCGATCGCCGGGATGTTCGATGAGTTTCCCTTCCCGACCGTCGACTACGCGATCGCGATCGGCGGCAGCGCGTCTTCGATGCGCCGGATGGTCGGAAACGTCCTCGAGCACGAGACGATGGAGCGCGCAATCCGCCTGATCACGCGCAACGACGCCTCGGAAGTCGCCGAGGAATTCGGCCTTGACCCCGAGCGCGTGCAGGTCCTCCCGGCCGGCGTGATGATCCTTGAGGACATCGGCGACCGACTCGAACGTCCACTTCGGATCGGGAAAGGCGGACTTCGCGAGGGAAAGCTGCTGGAATTACTCACATGACCGACCCTGACGCAACTCAATCCCCACTTCACAGCGTCATTCCGCGCGACGCATTCGAATCGACGCCGGTCCCCGCCACCCGCACGACGGCGGAAACCGCGGCGCGTGAACTCCAGGCCGACGAGGTCGATCTGCGCGACCGCCAGTACTTCTTCAACCGTGAGCTCTCGTGGATGGACTTCAACGATCGCGTGTTGCAGTTGGCCGAGCAGAAGGACCTGCCGCTCCTGGAGCGCGTCAAGTTCACGGCGATCTTCTCCTCGAACCTCGACGAGTTCATCATGATCCGCCTGGCCGGCATGCACGACCTGATCGACGCCGGCATCGAGAAGCGCGGACCCGACGGCCGCACCCCCGATGAAACCGTGGACGGTGTCGGCGCACGCGCGCGCGAGCAGCTCGCCCGCCAGTCGCACCTGCTGAGCCAGGAGCTGATTCCTCAGCTGTCCGAACACGGCATCCATATCTGCCACGTCGAGGACCTCAGCAGCGAGCAGCGCGAGGAACTCACACGGATCTTTCAGGCACAGATCTACCCGGTGCTCACGCCGCTGGCGGTTGGACCGGGGCGGCCGTTCCCGTACATCTCGAACCTCTCGCTCAGTCTCGCGGTGCTGCTGCGCGACCCGCAGCTCGACCAGACCACGTTCGCGCGTGTGAAGGTCCCGAAGGAGATTCTTCCGCGCTTTGTCGAGATTGGTGACTTCCTGATCCCGCTCGAAGAGGTCATTGCCGACAACCTCTCCGCGCTCTTCCCGGGCACGGAGGTGATCGCCTGCGCGGCCTTCCGCGTCACGCGTGACGCCGACTTCACCGTGTCCGATGAGGCCGACGATCTGCTCCGCGCCGTCGAAGACGAACTGCGCCGCCGCCGCTTCGGCGAAGTCGTACGCGTCGAGGTGCCGACGGGAATCGCTCGTGAACTGCGCGAGGAACTGATCGAGTCACTCGAGATCGAAGAGCGCGATCTGTATGAGATCGACGGCCTGCTCGACCTCGTGGATCTCTGGGAGATCGTCAAGCTCCCCGGGCACGCCGAGCTGCGCGACGCCAAGTGGTCGCCGATCGTACCGTCACGCCTGCGCGACGCGGACGGCGAGCCGATGCCGGTGTTCGCCGCGATGCGTGAAGGCGACTTCCTCGTCCACCACCCATATGAGTCCTTCAGTGCCACGGTTGAGCGCTTTGTCACCGAGGCCGTCAACGACCCCGACGTGCTCGCGATCAAACTCACCGTCTACCGCACCAGCGACGACTCGCCGCTCGTGCCGGCACTGATCCGCGCCTCCGAGCGCGGGAAGCAGGCAGTGGCGCTGGTCGAGCTGAAGGCGCGCTTCGATGAGCGCGCGAACATCCAATGGGCGCGCGAGCTTGAGCAGTCGGGCGTGCACGTCGTCTACGGACCGCCGGCGCTGAAGACCCACACAAAGTGCCTGTTGGTGGTGCGCCGCGAGGGCAACGGCGTGCGCAACTACGTGCACATCGGCACCGGCAATTACCACTCCACGACGGCCCGCCTCTACACCGACTTCGGCCTCTTCACGACGGATCCAGAGATTGGCGCGGACGTCACCGACATGTTCAACTACCTGACCGGATTTGCGCGCCCGAACGAGATGCGCAAGGTGCTGATCGCCCCGAGCCAGATGCGTTCAGGAATCCTTGACCAGATCGACAAGACGATCGCCGCCCACGAATCCGGCGTCCCGTCGCAAATTCGTATGAAGATGAACTCGCTCGTGGACGTCGCCTGCATCGAGGCGCTCTACCAGGCGTCCCGCGCCGGCGTACCGATCGAGCTGAACGTGCGTGGCATCTGTTGCCTGCGCCCGGGGGTCCCCGGAGTCTCCGAGAACATCCGCGTCAACTCCGTGGTCGGGCGCTTCCTCGAGCACTCGCGCATCTACGGATTCGTCCGCGGCGACGAGCGCACCGCGCTGATCGGATCAGCCGACCTGATGCGCCGCAACCTCGACAACCGAGTTGAGCTTGTCACCCCGGTCGAGGATGAGGTCCTGAAGGATCAACTTTTCGACACGCTCGACCGTTGCCTTGCCGACAACTCGAACGCCTGGGAGCTCGAGACCGACGGAACCTGGGAGCGGCTCACGCCACCGAGCCCGGGCGAGCGACGCAACGTGCAGGAAGAGCTGATGGAGATCTACCGCTCACACGACGCCGCGTTCGGCGCCTAAGCAGTCGAGCGGACCCGCGCCCGAACGTCGCGGTAGTACCAGGCCTCGGTCCCGACCAGCGCGACCAGCAGCGCGGTGGCGATCGAGAGCGACACGAGCGCGCTGAGCTCCTTGAACGCCGGAATGAGCGCCAATGCCACGAGCGCGACGACGAGCCGGAACCAGTTCCACTTCCCGATGTCGCGCTTGCGGATCGCCGCCAGCCCACCGGCGTAGAACGCAATGCCGAGTCCCAGGGCGATCGCCGGAATCTCTTTGAGGTACTCCTCCGGATGGCCGATGGTCTTCTTGATCGCCAGCGCGCAGAGGATCACTCCGGCGATCAGGAAGTAGTGCAGCATCGCGTAGGTGTCGCGTGCCATGCGCACGCGATCACCGCCTTCGAGCCGATGCAGCACGCGGGCCGCCACCAGCGCGACGACGTCGAAATACATCCACCACATCGCGCTCGCCAATGTGATGGCGAGGATCGCGGCGACAATCGTCTTGGCGTCCAGCGTCACGCCTTCGGCGCCGACGCCGATCGAGACGATCGACTCGCCCAGCGCAATGATCACGATCAGGCCGAAGCGCTCGGCAAAGTGGTCGGGCTCAACGAGCCAGCCCTCGCCGGCCAGGAAGTACGCGCCGCCGTAGTCGACGACGATCGCCAGCACCCAGAACGCCGCCTGCAGCCAGCCGTCGAACGCGACCGACACGAGGATCAGCGCTGGCGCGAGAATGAACACAGGAACGAGCGTCATGACGGCCTGGAACTGCTCGCGGTCGCGGCGGCTCGTCCCGATCAGATAGAACGACCAGTGGATCGCGCGGACGATGAAGTAGGCGACCGCGAAATACGCCGCATACTCACCGAAGGCCTCAGGCACCGCGAGCGAGGCGACGAGCAGCGCCGCCATGGCGACGAAGATCGGTAGACGCAGCAGTTTGGACTCAGGGTCGAATGCGTTGGTCAGCCAGGCGAATCCAGACCACGCCCACCAGAGCACTGCGAGTACGAGCAGCGAGCGAAGCAGGCCTTCCCAGGTGAGATCGTGCGCGAGCTTTGTCGTGACCTGCGTGAACGCAAGCACGAAAACAAGGTCGAAGAAGAGTTCGAGCGACTTGACCTTGTGCTCGGAGGATTTTTCGACGGTCTGCTCGTCGGCCATTGCTGGCGGAGCCTACCGAGAGCGCGGGCGAGGACTCAGCCCGTGGGCACCTTGAACTGGATCGACCTGCCGAGGTTGGTGCACTGGAACTTCAGGTAGGACTTGGTCTCCCTGATGCGCGTACACGCGTACTTCCCGACCTTCGTCTTCTTGGCGGGGAGGACGACCCAGCGATCGTCGCCGACGACGAGCAGCTTGTCGGCCGCGGAGCAGTCGAAACCGAGCGTCGTGACGTCGCTGTAGCCCGACTTTGAGCGGCACTTCTGGCCGGCCATGCCCTCCGGGGGTGTTGTCGTGCCGGCCTTCTTCGCCGCGGCCTTGATCTTCTTGGCCTTCTTGGCGAGCGCCTCCTGCTTGGCCTTCACTTCGGCGCTGACCGCTCCGGTAGCGACGACAACTTCGTTATTGGACTTGCCGGTGGCCCCGGGATCAGGAAGTTGTCCGGATTCGGAATCGCCGTCGCCACAGCCGGCCGCAAACAGCGTCAGACAGACAATCGCCGCAGCTGCGGCCAGATGACGAAAGTAAATCCCCAATGCAATCAACTCCAGGTAAAACGGGAATGACGAGACTCGAACTCGCGACCTCCGCCTTGACAGGGCGGCGCTCTAACCAACTGAGCTACATCCCCTGGATGCGGAGGAATTGTGGCAGATTGACAACTGCCGGTGGCGACGACTATTTGGAAAGGAACGATGCGGTGAGCGCCATCGCTCGGTCAAACTACATCGATCCGTGTTAGCGCGAGATTGAGGTCTTGCGAAGTGGGCACGGCAAGATTCGAACTTGCGACTTCCTCCTTGTAAGGGAGGCACTCTAACCAGCTGAGTTACGCGCCCCAGAGAAGTTCAAAGGGTAGCCGTCCAGTCGTAAGTTGCAGCCTGGGCGCGGAGCTTCCGATAACTGTGGGAGATGGACACACACGCCTCCGCCTTGCTGTCACGGCTGCTTGCCGTGACATTTGCCGTGACCGTCAGCGCGTTTGCTCTGGCCGGCCCGGCCATGGCCGCGGGCGCCAAAGGGTCGTACACCGAGACGCTGCTCTCCAACGAACTCGACACTTCGCGCTGGGCGTTCGTCAGCAAGCGGGTCAGCGCCTTCAGCCGTCCTGGCGAGCGCGGCAGGAAGCTGCGCACTCTGACCCGCCACACGCCGGACAGAACGAGCGAGCTCGTCCTCACGCTGCGCGAACGCATCTACAGCGACGGCACCGTCTGGACCGAGGCGCGCCTCCCGATGCGCAGTCAGGCGACCGGGTGGATCCGCCGTTCTGCGCTCGACAAATACCGCGTCGTGCATTCACGCATCGAGATTGACCGGGGCCAGCGCACCGCCAAGCTGTTCAAGAACGAGCAGGTCGTCTGGAGCGCGCCGATCGCGATCGGCCGGAGCGGACACACCACGCCGGCCGGGAACTTCTACGTGCGCAACCGACTCGCGAGCACGGACAAGAACGGCCGCTTCGGACCGTTTGCGATCGGCCTCTCCGCCTACGCGCGCACCGCCACCGACTGGCCGGGCCACAAGACCGTCGGCATCCACGGCACGAACAAACCCAAGCAGGTCCCGGGCACTAGTTCAGACCCCTGCGTGCACGTCACCAACGATCAGATCCGCGCGCTGTTCAAGCTCGCGCCGCCGGGTATCCCGGTCAAAATCCTTTAGCGGCTGGCGATGAAGAAGTAGATCAGCTGACCGAGGGCGGCGACGAAGCCGGCCACGTATGTCAGTGAAGCTGCGCGCAGCACTGCGCGGGCACCGTCGATCTCGCCTGCGGCGAGCAAGTTGTTGTCCTCGAGTGCGACGAGCGCGCGGTGCGAGGCGTCGAACTCGACGGGCAGCGTGATCAGCTGGAACAGCACGACTGCTGCAAACAGCACCAGGCCGACCGTGATCAGGCCTGTCGACTGAAGGATGAAGCCGAGGAGGACCGGCATGAACCAGAGCGTCGATCCGATGTTTGCCGCCGGCACAAGCGTCTGACGAACGCTCATCGGCCAGTAGCCCTTCGCGTCCTGGATCGCGTGGCCGGCTTCGTGCGCTGCCACGCCGATCGCGGCGACGCTGTGCGCCTGACCCACGTCGGCTGAGAGGTTCAGCGTCTTGTTGCGCGGGTCGTAGTGGTCGGTGAGGTGGCCTTCGATCGGGTTGATCGTGAGGCCCGGCAGGCCCGACTCGCGCAGTACCGCCGCGGCAGCATCAGCGCCGCTCATGCCGTTTGCCGCGCCGACCTCGCTGTACTTCGCGAAGGTGCGCTTGACGGACAGTTGGGCGAGCAGCCCAAGGACGAGGGGGACGCCCGCCAGCAGAAGCCATAGGGACCAGTTACTCATGGCTCAAGCCTACGGGAGCGGCATTCAGACGCTGTCAATTACAGGTTCAGGGGCGGTTAAGCCGCGCCGCCCGCGCGCAGGATCGAATCGAGCCTGACGACGCGTTGGCGCACTCCGCCGCAGACCAGCTCGCAGAGCTCAAAGACGCTCGGATCGGAAATGCTGTAACGCGTCTGGTTGCCGACCTTCACCCGCTCGACCATGCCTGCCTGATGCAGGATCGCCAGGTGCTTGGAGACATTCTGCTGCGAGGCACCGATGGTTTCGTGCAGCTCTCCGACGGAGGCGTCGTGCTCGCGCAGTTCGTTCAGCAGGCGGATTCGCATCGGTTCGCCAAGCACACGGAAGCGCTCGGCGACGAGGTCGACCAGCGGGCCGGTCAGCTCAGTGTGGGGAGTCTTTTTCATTGCCATCTCGGATCGTAATCAAGGGTTCGTACGTATCGTTGAACAATGATAACGCATGTACAACTGTAAAGTTGTATAGTGTTCCTACACGTCCACTCCAGCTCACACCCAAGGAGCATCAAAAAAGTCATGTCCAGTACCCGCACAGTGATCCTCGGATCAAGCTTCGCCGGCCTCACCGCCGCGCTCGAACTGCGCAAACGCGTCGACGACTCGCACGAGATCGTCGTAGTTGATCCGCGCGCCGAATTCACGTTCATCCCCTCGCTGATCTGGCTCCCGTTCGGTCTGCGTGACGCGAAGGACGTGACCTTTCCGCTCGAGCCGATCTACCGGCGCAAGAACATCCGCTTCGTGAACGACGCCGCTGCCCGGATCGATATCGAGGGTCGCACCGTCACCACGGCCGGCGGCGAAGAACTCGCATACGACTACCTCTTCATCGGCACCGGCCCGCGGCTCGCCTTCGAGAAGATCGAAGGCCTCGGCCCGGAAGCCGGCCACACCGAGTCGGTCTGCAACCTCGAACACGCCCAGCGCGCCGGCGCGGCATGGAAGGAGTTCCTCAAGGACCCCGGTCCCGTCGTCGTCGGCACCGCCCAGGGCGGATCGTGTTTTGGCGCGTCATACGAGTTCCTGCTCAACACGAAACACCAGATCAAGAAAGCGGGCCTTGAGGACGTTGCGCCGGTGACCTTCATCAGCGCTGAGCCGGAACTTGGCCACTTCGGTCTGGGCGGCGTCGGCAACTCGAACGCACTCGTCGAGAAGTTCTTCGGCCGTCTCGACATCGAGGGGCTTCCGAACAGCTCGATCGACCGCGTGACAGCGAACGAGATCGAGCTCGCCTCCGGCCGCAAGCTGCCCTTCAAGTACTCGATGATCGTCCCGCCGTTCAGTGGCGTGGACGTGATCGCAAACACGCCGGGGCTCGCGAATCCGATGGGCTTCGTGCCCGTGGACGAGCAGTACCGCCACCCGGATCACCCGGAGATCTACGCAGCGGGCGTCGCGATCGCGATCAAGCCGCCGGACGAGACCGCCGTCCCGGCGGGCGTGCCGAAGACCGGTCAGATGACCGAGACGATGGCCAAGGTCGCGGCGCACAACATCGCCGCGGAGATCAACTCCGGCAAGACCGAAGCACTCCCGCTCGACGAACTGAGCGCGATCTGCGTGCTCGACGCCGGAAACAGCGGCGTGATCTTCAAGGCAGACAACGTCCTCGCTCGCGGGGAGAGGGGCCTTCACCCGAAGGCCCGCACAATGGCTGGGCCGCAGGCCCACCTGGCGAAGCTCGCTTTTGAGCGCGTCTTCATTTCATCCCGTAAGAGAGGAAAGATCGTCCTATGAGCTCACCTCAGAAGACCTGGAACAACCGCTGGCCCCTGGAGCGTGTGCTGTTTGCGCTCGCGGGCACAATGGCAATCGTCTCGGCGATCCTGGCCGCCGCAGTCTCGCCGTGGTTTCTGCTGCTGACCGGCTTCGTCGGTGTCAACCAGTTGCTGTACGCGAGCGTCGGAGTCTGCGGCGCATCGCTGATTCTCACCAAGTTCACCAAAGCGCGCCCGGCGTGTGCAGCGGAGGCAACACAATGAGCGAACACTCATCGTCCAACCAGTACGGGCCGATCGGCCGCTTCGGCGGCTACATGGCCGACCACTTCCGCGCGGTGATGATCTCGTGGGTCGTGGTCGTGCTCGTGCTCGGCTTCTTCGCGCCGAAGGTCGAGACCGCGCTTTCGGGCGCCGGCTGGGAAGCGTCAGGCTCAGAGTCTGTCGCGGCCCGCGAAGTCGTCGATCGCAACTTCGGTGGATTCGGCGGCTACGGCCTGATGGTCGTGGTCAACTCCGACACGCTGACCACATCCTCGCCCGAGTTCAAGTCGACTGTCGCCAACGTGACAGAGGTGCTGAATGCGGAACCCGCGGTGACCACCGTCGCCGCGCCGCGCGTCGGCGTGACGATCTCGAAGGACGGCAAGACGGCCGTGGTCCAGGCCGGAGCCGCACGTGACAGCAACGAAATGGTCCGCGCGGCCGATCGCCTGAAAGAGTCGATCCCGGCTGCCGGGTCCGGCGGCGTGACCGCGAGCCTCACCGGGGCCCCGGGCATGTGGTCGGACTTCAACGTCGCAAACCGCGACGCGATGATGAAATCCGAGCTGATCTCCTGGCCGGTGACTCTGCTGATCCTGCTGTTCGCCTTCGGCTCGCTCGTTGCCGCGGGTCTGCCGCTGATGCTGACGATCATCTCGTTGGTCTCTGCTGCGGGCTCGCTCTACCTGGTCACGAAGGTCACGCCGGTTTCGATCTGGGCGATGAACTTCGCTCTGATGTTCGCGCTGGCGCTGGGCATCGACTACGCGCTGTTCATCGTGCACCGCTTCCGCGGCGCGTTGTTCGGCTCGGAGATGACTCCGCGCGAGGCGACTGCCGCGACGATGGACACCGCCGGAAAGGCCGTGCTGTTCTCCGGCGCAACCGTGCTGATCTCGCTGTCTGCCGTGATGCTCGTTCCGAGCCCGGCATTCCGCTCGATGAGCCTCGGGATCATGCTCGCGGTGCTGTTCATCCTCGCCGCGACGATGACACTGCTGCCGGCAGTGCTCGGACGCCTGGGTACCCGCGTTGACAAGCTCGCGCTCCCGTGGGCGCACAGCGGCGAGCACCGCTCGCCGGCGTTCGCCGCCTGGGCGGAGCGACTGTGGAAGCACCCGTGGGCCTTCGGCGGGCTGGCGCTCGCCATCCTGGTCGCGCTCGCCGTGCCGGTGCTGAACCTGAACACGGCGATGCCGTCGATCAAGGTTGTGCCCGAGGGCGATCAATCGCGCGTCGGCTACGAACAGGTCTCCAAGGGCCTCGGACCCGGAGCCGCGGGAACGATGCAGGTCGTGACGCCGAATGCCGGCGCGGCCCAGACTGCGGTCGTGCTGAAGAGCGACAAGGGCATTGCGGCCGTCGCGCCTTCGCCCGCCAACGGCGGATACACGATGTTCAACGCGGTGCCCGCCGCAGATCCGTCGTCGCCGACGATCGGACCGACAATCGACCGTCTGCGCGCGGCGCTGCCACGCGGAGCCCTGATCGGCGGTGTCGTTGCCGAGAACCACGACCTCGAGACCGCGCTTGCCGACAAGACCTGGCTGGTGATCGGAGTCGTGCTCGCGCTCGGCTTCCTGTTGCTGCTCGTCGCGCTGCAGGCCCCGCTTGTCGCGGCGGCCGGCGTGCTCACGAACCTGCTTGCGGCCGGTGCTGCGTTCGGCGTCGCCAAGTGGGTCTTCCAGGACGGTGCACTGCACAGCATCCTGGGCTTCCAGCCGCAGGGCTTCCTCGATGCATGGGGGCCGGTGTTCTTCTTCGCGATGATGTTCGCGATCTCGATGGACTACACGGTCTTCCTGCTCTCAAGCGCAAAGGAGCACTGGGACCGCAGCCACGACCCGCATGAAGCGATGGTCGGCGGCGTCGCGCACTCCGGGCGCGTGATCTTCGCGGCCGGTGCAGTGATGGTCGCCGTGTTCTTCACGTTCGCGCTTTCGGGTCCGTTGCCGCCGAAGGAAATGGGCGTGATCCTCGGAGTCGCGGTGCTGCTCGACACGATGCTGATCCGACTCCTGCTGATGCCGGTGCTGCTGCGCATCATGGGCAAGTGGGCCTGGTACCTGCCGAAGTTCGCCGACCGGCTGCTGCCGGACGTGCGCTTCGGCCACGGATAGTCACGCGTTGATCAAAACTGGCGGGTGCAGTGTCGGGTTATCCCCCGCTGCACTCGCCAGTCCTCCGTATTGGCTTCCGCGCGCGCGTCGGCGATGATGCACGCATGGCATTCAACCCCAAAGCCGCCTTCGAGGAGCTCGACTTCGACTCGGAGATGATGGACCGCTTGGCGGCGCGTCCGTTCGACCCGAAGACGCGGCGCGAGACGCTCTACCTCCTGAGCACGATTCCCGCCGCGCTGGTCGCCGGGTTCGTGTGGGCCGTCGGACTGTCGATCGCGTTCGCGATGGCGATCATCGTGATCGGTCTGCCGATCACGCTGCTGATCCTCTGGTTCTTCAGGCGTTGTGCGGGCGTCGAGCGTTCGCGGCTGAAGCTGGTCGACGATCGGCCTCTGGAGGTCGTCTACGACCAGGAGGAGGGCTCGCGCACCCAGCGGACGATCGCGCTCGCGACCGACAAGCAGACCTGGAAGGACCTCGGGTGGCTCGTGTTCGTCTCGACGCTCGGCATTGCGGTGGCCGCGGTTGCGCTGAGCTTCTGGCTGGTCGCGTTCGGCTGGATCGTCTATCCGCTCTTCGGCTGGGCGCTTCCGGGCGACTTCACCCCGATCGGATTCCTGCTCGGTGACAACGTCAACTTCATCGAGTCGTTTCTGGTCATTCCGTTCGGAATCGCGATGGTCGTCGTGGCGTCGTGGGCGGGCGCCGGGGCGAGTTACGTGCTCCAGGAGGTCTCCCGTGCGCTGCTCGGAACGAGCGAGGAGGAGCTTCTGCGCGGCCGCGTCACCGAACTCGAGCGCACCCGCGAGGAGACGCTGACGCAGCAGTCGACGGAGATGTCGCGCATCGAGCGCGACCTCCACGACGGCGCGCAGGCACGACTAGTGGCGCTCGCGCTCGACCTCGGCCGCGCCGAGCAGAAGTTCGACGACGATCCCGAGGCCGCAAAAGCGCTCGTGGCGCAGGCTCGCGACGAGGCGCAGCGGACACTCGCGGAGCTGCGCGACCTGGTGCGCGGCATCGGTCCGCAGATCCTGCGCGACCGCGGACTCGAGGCGGCGCTTGTTCCGCTCGCGGCGCGCAGCCCGATCCCCGTCGAGATCAAGATCGACCTCGATGAGCGTCCCGGCGAGCGCGCCGAGTCCACGGCGTACTTCGTGATCAGCGAGGCGCTCGCCAACGCGATCAAGCACAGCGGCGCCGAGAAGATCAACATCAACGCCTGGCGCAACGAAGAGTGGTTCTACCTGCGCGTGAGCGACAACGGCAGCGGCCGCGCCGATGAGAACGGCGAGGGCCTGCGCGGATTGCGCGCGCGAGTTGAGGCCGTGGACGGCCGCCTGATGATCGACAGCCCGGCCGGCGGTCCGACAATCATTGACGCATGGCTGAGCTTCCGGTGAGCGATCAACACAGCGACCCCCTGCGCGTGACGATCGTTGAGGACCTCGCGCTCCTGCGCGACGGCCTGACGCGCATGCTCGAGGACAACGGCTGCAAGGTGATCGCCGCGGTCGACACCCCCGATGACTTTCTCGCGGCGCTCGAGGCCGAGCGACCCGACGTGGCGATCTGCGACGTGCGCCTGCCGCCGACTTTCAACGACGAGGGCGTGCGCGCAGCGATCGAAGCCCGCAATCGCTGGAAGGGCCTGCCGGTCCTGATCCTCTCGCAGTACGTCGAGCAGACCTACGCATCGGAGCTGCTCGCCGACGGCGACGGCGGTGTGGGCTACCTGCTGAAGGACCGCGTTGCCAACGTCGCCGACTTCGTCGACGCGGTCAAGCGGGTCGCCGCCGGCGGCATGGCGCTCGATCCCGAGGCGGTCAGTCAGTTGATGTCGCCCGCCCGCGCCGTCGACGGACCGTTCGCCGAGTTGACCGACCGCGAGCGCGAAGTGCTGGAGCTGATGGCGCAGGGCCGCAGCAACAAGGCGATCGCCGCGGAGCTGTTCGTCACCGAGGGTGCGATCGAGAAGCACATCAGCAAGATCTTCGACAAGCTCGATCTTGCGCAGTCCAGCGACGATCACCGGCGCGTGCTCGCCGTGATCAACTACATGCAGGCCCGCTAGTTCTCGAGGTACTTCAGCACCGCGAGCACGCGGCGGTGATCGACCGGCGTGGCGTCGAGGTCGAGCTTGTCGAAGATGTTCGTCACATGCTTCTCGACGGTGCTGCCGGTCACGACGAGCGCTTCGGCGATCGCCTTGTTGCTGCGACCTTCGGCCATCAACGCGAGCACCGCGCGCTCGCGCTCGGAGAGCGCGTCGAGCGGGTCATCAACGCGCCGGCGCCCGAGCATGTGCGAGACGACCTCCGGGTCGAGCGCGGAGCCGCCGCCTGCGACGCGGCGGACTGCGTCGAGGAAGTTGTCGAGGTCGGAGACGCGGTCCTTCAGCAGGTAGCCGACGCCCTCAGCGTTGTCGGCCAGAAGATCAAGCGCGTACGACTCCTCGATGTACTGGGAGAGCACGAGCACGCTGACCTCAGGATTCTCAGCGCGAATCGTCTTCGCTGCGACCAGGCCCTCGTCGGTGTTGGTCGGTGGCATGCGGATGTCGACGATCGCGATGTCGGGTTTGTGTGCGCGCACCTTGCGCAGCAGGTCCTCGCCGTCGCCGGACTGGCCGACGACTTCGATCCCGCCGTCGGCGAGCAGACGGGCAATGCCCTCGCGCAGCAGCACTGAATCTTCTGCAATCACTGCACGCATGGAAGCTCCGCCCTGATCGTTGTGCCGACGTTCGAGATGCTTGTGATCGTGAGCGTCCCGTCGAGTGCGGCGACGCGGTCCTGCAGACCACGCAGGCCTGTGCCGCCGTTGATGTCCGCGCCGCCGACGCCGTTGTCCTTGACTTCGATCAGTGCGTGGCCGTTCTCCATCTGCACGCTGACGTCTGCCCGCGTCGCCTGGGAATAGCGCGCGACGTTGGTCAGGGCTTCGGCGACCACGAAGTAGGCGGCCGACTCGACCGGCGGCGGGAGGCGGTCCTCAGGCACTTCGCCGAGCTCGACCGGCACGGATGAGCGCGTTGCGAGCGCGCCGAGCGCCGCTCCGAGGCCGCGGTCGGTGAGAACGGCTGGGTGGATCCCGCGTGCCAGTTCGCGCAGCTCGGTGGTCGCCTCGGCGAGATCCGCGGACGCCTGGCCCAGCAGTTCCTTGGCCGCGTCCGGGTCTTCATCGATCTTGCTCTGCGCCATGCGCAGCGTCAGCGCCATCGAAACGAGGTGCTGTTGAGCGCCGTCGTGAAGATTGCGTTCAAGTTCGCGGCGCGCGCGGTCGGAGGTCTGCACGATCCGGGTGCGCGAGGCGCGCAGCTCCTCGACGTTCGCGCGCAGCTCGGCCTCGAGTCGTTGGTTGCGCAGCGCGAGCGCTGCCGCGGACCCGGTCGCCTTGATCTGCTGACGGTCGTCGCCGAGTGAGTCGTCGTAGGTGATCGCGGCGATCAACTCGCCGTCGTGCTCTGCCGGGGTCCAGCTGCGGCCGCTTCCCTTCTCCGGAAGCTCTGCGACGCGCCCGGTGCCGTCGACGAACTGCTCGCGATCGGGGAGCCAGTAGAGGAACTCGAGCGATTCGTCGCTGAGGGCTTCGGCGAGTGCGCCGCGGATGTCCAACTCCTGGGTCTTCGTGTCGCCCAACGTCGAGATCAGCTCACTGACGGCACCGGCTGCCGAGAATCTGCTGCGCAGCAGGCCGACCAGAAACGCGAACGGGATCGCGCTGATCAGGCCGACCGTGATGACGAAGACCACCTGGGTGATCGTGTCGGAGAGGTCGAGCGCCTGGGTGCTGATGAGCACACCGATCAGCAGAACAGTCAAAGCACCGACCGAGAGCACCGGCCTGATCGCCGAACGGTTGACGCTGCCGAGCGAGCGGTATCGGCGTACGAGCACGACGACGAGGATCACCAGAAGAATCACTCCGCCGATCGCCGCCATCGAGTCGAAGAGCCGCGCGAGATCGGGGGACTCCCAGATCGAGACCGGATTCTTCGGGCAGTCCGAACAGTCCCAGGTCTCGAGTTCGGGTCCGCTGAACACGCCGGTCAGCGCGACCAGCACCACCGCGTCGAGGACGAAGCCGAGCATCAGCCAGCGGTGCCAGGGAGACTCGAGTCGGCCGGCGGGGAAGGCGAGCAGCAGGTACGCGAGCATCACCCACGAGATGTTCGAAGTGAACATCGACACGCCGAACAGCGCGGGTGAGTCCGAGAGCTGGAGCGGGACAAGCAGCCAGGTGAATCCGACCAGCACCATCAACATGCCGGTGCGGTTGTTCGGCCTGCGCCACCAGGCGAAAAGACCGGTGCCGATGAACGACCAGGAAGGGACCAGCGTGAGGAACGCGTCGATCACCGGGACCTCCTCGCGTTCGCTGGAGAAGATCACGGTCAGCATCAGGAGGCCGACCACGACGCCGACCGCGCCGATGAAGATGAGCGCAAAGCGCAGTGACTTCACCTGAGCAGCTCCGAAAGCGCCTCGCCGGTGAGCTCGGCTTTGCTGATGAAACCGAGCACCGCAGCGCCATCGAGCAGTGGGCCGAAGTCAGTGCGGTCGCGGCTTGAGACCAGCACGATCCCCGGTCCGTGGTCGTTGGCCGACGCGTTGATGCGCTCGGCGATCTCGAACCCGTCGATGTCGGGCAACTGCACATCCAGCAGCACGAGATCCGGCACGAGTTCGCGTACAGCGGTGAGCGCGCCCGCGCCGTCACCGGCCTCGCCGACCACGGCATAGCCCTCTGATTCCAGCAGCCGCCTGGCGCTCGCGCGAAAAGCGGGGTGGTCGTCCACGACCAGAACTTTTTTCACGTCCTTGCTCACGGCCTCATTCTGACCGCTTGCGCGAGCAAAAAGGGTGCGGATAACCCCACCCCGGTCGCGGGCAGCCCCACCGTCAGGACTCGCGCAGGCTGCCCCCCAAGTTCCCGGCAGGCCGGATTGGAATGGAAGGCCTCCGCGTGAAGACTTGATCCATCCAATCAAGACGTTCCCGAGGAGGCTCAAAATGCAACTCAAGCGAAACAAGAAAGTCAAAGAGAAGTACGTCGGCGACCCGGCAAACGACCGCAATATCGCGGCACGCGCCGGGCGCTGGAGCGCAACGCACAAGAAGACGGCGATCGTCGGATGGTTCGCCTTCGTCGTCGTCGCATTCATGATCGGTGGATCTGTCGGCCAGAAGAATCTCGAGGACTGGCAGAACTACACCGGTGAAAGCGCAACCGCCGAAGCGGCATTGCACAAGCACTACAAGCCCGCGCCGGCCAACGAGGTCGTCGTGGTGCAGAGCGAGAAGTACACGGTCGGCGACCCGCAGTTCGACAACGCCGTCAAGGCGATCGTCGACAACCTCGAAGGCGCGCCCAACGTCGTCAACCTCCAGTCGCAGTTCTCACGTGCCGGACCCGCGGGCTTCGTGTCCGAGGACGGTCACACTGCGCGGCTGACCTTTGACATCTCCGGCAAGCTCGAAGACGCGACCGACAAGATCGACCCGATCGTCAAGCAGGTCAAGTCCGCCGCTGCCGCCAATCCGCAGGTGACGGTCTACGAGGTCGGCGACGCGACGGTCGAGAAGGAGATCGAAGGGCTCTTCTCCAAGGACCTCGCCAAGGCGCGCAACATGTCGCTCCCGATCACGCTGTTCATCCTGTTCTTCGCGTTCGGTGCGCTGGTCGCCGCGGGAATCCCCGTGCTGCTCGCGATCACCGCCGTGATGGCAACGATCGGCCTGGTCGCGATCCCCAGTCACCTGACGCCGATGGACGAGTCAGTCGCCGAGGTGATCATCCTGATCGGAATGGCGGTGGGCGTTGACTACTCGCTGTTCTACATCAAGCGCGAGCGCGAGGAGCGCGCGGCCGGCCGCGGTGACATCGCCGCGATCGAGGCGGCTGCGGCGACTTCCGGTCGCGCCGTGCTGATCAGCGGCATCACCGTGCTCACCGCGATGGCCGGCATGTTGCTCTCGGGCGACAAGACGTTCATCTCGTTCGGCATCGGAACGATGATCGTCGTGGCGATCGCGATGGTCGGTTCGCTGACCGTCCTGCCGGCGCTGCTCAGCGCGCTCGGCGACAAGCTCAACCGCGGCCGCATCCCGTTCATCGCCAAGCGCCGCGAGCGCCGCGCCGGGCAGCGCGAGGTCGGCGGAGCCTGGTCATGGATCGTGGACGTGGTGCTCAAGCGCCCGCTGGCCTCGGCTGTGCTCGCCACCGCCGTGCTCGTCGCGATCGCGCTGCCTGCGTTGAACATGAAGACGCAGGACATGAGCGCGAATGATCTGCCGGCGAATCTCGCGACGATCCAGGCCTACGACAAGATGGACAAGGCCTTCCCGGCGAAGACCGAGACTGCGACCGTCGTGTACGAGAACGCTGATGTGCACTCAGCCGCTTCGAAGGCCGCGATCGCGGAGTTCAGCATGCGCGTTGCCAACACGAAGGGCTTCGCCGCGCCGGAGGAAGTCACCTACAGCGAAGACGGCAAGGTCGTCCGGTTTGAGGTCCCGCTGGTCGGCGGCTCGGACATGGACACGGCGATCCGCGAGACCCGTCAGCTCCGCGGCGAAGTGATCCCGGAGACGCTGGAGACCGTGCCCGGAGCGACCGTCAGCACGACCGGCGGCGCGGCGTCGTCGGTTGACTTCAGCGACAACCTGAAGGACCGCGCTCCGCTGATCTTCGGCTTCGTGCTCAGCCTGGCGTTCCTGTTGCTGCTGATCACGTTCCGATCGATCGTCGTTCCGATCAAGGCGATCATCCTCAACCTGCTGTCAGTCGCCGCCGCCTACGGCGTGCTGGTGCTGGTGTTCCAGAACGGTTGGGGCCACGAGTTGATCGGCTTTGAACCCAACGGCTCGATCGCTCCGTTCCTGCCGATGTTCCTGTTCGTGATCCTGTTCGGCCTGTCGATGGACTACCACGTGTTCATCCTCTCGCGGATCAAGGAGGCCTACGACGGCGGCATGAGCAGCGACGACGCGGTGCGCTTCGGCATCAGGTCAACGGCCGGCGTTGTGACCAGCGCGGCGGTCGTGATGGTCGCCGTGTTCGCGATCTTCGGTTCGCTGACCTTCCTGCCCATGAAGCAGATGGGTGTCGGCCTTTCCGCCGCGATCCTGATCGACGCGACGATCATCCGCGCAGTGCTGCTGCCGGCCACGATGAAGCTGCTGGGTGATCGCAACTGGTACCTGCCGAGCTGGCTCGAGTGGCTCCCGCAGGTGAAGGGGGAGGCATCGCCGACCGCGCCGACCGCGCCGACCGCGCCCCGTGGTTCCGAGGCACAGGGCGCAACTGTCTAAGGCAGTCGCGTAGGGAAAACACAAGCGGCCTCCTCGGGCCGGGCGGGGCACCATCGTCATGCAGGCGGTGGTGCCCCGTTCTTTTTCTGAAGGAGCTGACAATTAGATAGACAGACTGTCTATCTATCTGTATAGTGGTCCGCATGAACTCAGCCACCTTGCAAGAACTCGAAGCGATCGATCTGTCCGACCACGCGCTCTGGCGCGACGATCCCCCGTACGAAGTCTTCGCCCAGCTGCGCGCCGAGCGCCCTTTGCACTTCAGCCCGATCTCCCAGTTCCCGAGCGAGCCCGGCTTCTGGTCGATCGTCCGCCACGAGGACCTGAAGACGATCAGCATGGACTACTCGACTTTCTCTTCGGAGCGCGGCGGCATCATGCTGCTCGACGACATCGGCGTGCCGCTCGATCTGATGCGCATGCAGCCGATCGCGATGGATCCGCCCAAGCACGACCGCATGAAGGCGCTCTTTCAGCAGGCCTTCACGCCGAGGCGCATCGCCGCCCACACCGAGGTCATCCGGGCGATCACCAATCACGCCCTCGACGGCGTCGCCAAGCGCGGCGAGTGCGATCTCGTGAAGGACGTCGGCGCCCACATCACGGCGCGCGTGATCGGTTCGCTGCTCGGCACGCCCGAGGAGGACGATGCGCAGCTGGTCGACTGGTCGAACATCATCCTCGGCTATGAAGACCCGGACTACCGCCCGGATTTTGAAGGGGTGACCGCGGTCATCGCCCAGGCGTTTGAGTACGTGCTGCCGAAGATCGCCGAGGCCCGCACGAACCCGACCGATGACCTGACCACCGCGCTCGCTCAGGCCGAAGTGGACGGCGATCAACTCACGGATGCGGAGCTTGTGGCGACGTTCGGTCTGTTGATGGCTGCCGGGAACGACAGCACGCGCGCCGTCTACGGCCAGAGCATGCTCGCGCTGATGGAGCACCCGGACCAGCGCCAGATGCTGATCGATGACCCCTCGCGCATTGAGGACGCGGTCGAAGAGTGTCTGCGCTGCTTCCCGGCCTTCAGCTACATGCGCCGCACCGCGACGCGCGACATCGAGATGCACGGTCAGCTGATCAAGGAGGGCGACAAGCTCGCGCTCTGGTACATCTCGGGCAACCGCGACGAGACCGTCTACGAGAACCCCGAGGTGTTCGACGTGACGCGCCCGCGTGTGCAGCACCAGGCCTTCGGCGCCGGCGGGCGGCACTTCTGCCTCGGAGCCGCGCTCGCGCGACTGGAGCTGAAGGTGATGCTTGAGGAGACGCTGCGTCGCTTCCCCGACATGGAACTCGCCGGAGAACCCGTGCGCGCGCAGTCGCTGTTCCTGAACCAGCACAAGTTGATCCCGGTGCGCTTTACTCCTGAGTCCTGATGACTGAGGTGTCTGTAGCCAAAGTGGATCGTCGACTTCGCCGGGCCGAGACCGAGCAGCGCATCCTCGACGGAACGATCGAACTGCTCGACGCGGGCGCCTCGCTCGCGGGGCTGAGTGTCAATCGAATCGTCGAGGCGTCGGGCGTCTCGCGCGCGACGTTCTATCTGCACTTCGCCGACAAGCGGGCGCTCGTGCAGCGACTCGGCGAGACCGAGCTGTTCGCGTTCCGGGCCGCCACCGAGTCGTTCTTCGAGCACCCGCAAGCCGGTCGCGACGAGCTTGCGCAGACTGTTGATCAACTGGTAGCGCTCTGGCGCAGCCACGCCGGCGTGCTCTCAAGCCTGATCGAGATGGCCGAATACGACGCTGATTCGCATGAGACCTGGCAGGCGATCATCCACGCGATCGCCGATTCGATGGCGCCTGCTCTGCGTGAGCGTCGCCCCGAGCTCGACGAACCGATGGTCCTGACGCTCGCCGAGATCATCGCCTGGACCGGCGAGCGCGCGTTGCATCAGATGGTCGGCCGTGACGCCACCGACGCCCAGGCCCGCCGCGCGGCCGAAGGGCTGACCGAGGCTGTCTGGCGCATCGTCGCGCCTGCAAGTTCTCTCGCACAGTGAGTACGCGCGCAGGCCCGGCGCGCGCGAACTTGAATTCGTATTTCAGACATCGGACGCGCGGTTTCCGAGCAGCCCGCGCGACTCCCCCCGAGTCACATTGCAGTAGAGAAAAGGCGCCCCCTGGGAGGGCGCCTTTTCTTGTTCTGCGGCAACTTGAGCGATTGCTCGCCAGTCGCCGGGGAAGTAGCCCGACGGGGAGTCGAACCCCGGTTTTCGGCTTGAAAAGCCGACGTCCTAACCATTAGACGATCGGGCCGTGGGTGGGTGGCAGATTACCAGCGGAGTTCCGCCGGAGACCGGGATGAATTCAGTCGGCCGAGTCCATGATGCAATTCTCGGCACCGAGCGCAAGCGCTGCGTTGCTCCGCTTCAGCAGCTCCTCAGAGAACGCGATGTCCAGGGCATCGGTTCGATCGGCGTCGCCGGATTTATGCGCCGCTCTCAGCGGGCCCGTCTGCACGATGAGCGAGCGCAGGCTGGCAAGGTAGGTCTCGAATTCGGCCTTCGACTCCGCCGGTGGCCTCAGCTCGCCTGCCTTCATCAGCAGACCGCGATAGCTCGTCGCCATCGAGTCGATCTCGTCGGTCGGGATCTCGCCCTGCGCGTAGGTGTTGATGTAGTAGAACTCGGCTTCCGAGCTGTCGTACTTGCGACAGAGCGCGTTGAGCTTCGCCGCGAACCGCTTCCCGGACCTGTCGAGTTTCGGTGTGGCCGCGTCCGCTGACGGCGCAGAAGGAGAAGTCGTTGCGCCGCTGTTGCCGGAGGGCCCGGCCGCGGCCGTTGGCGTGGGTGAATTCGCCGGACGACTCGTCTCACTGTCGCCACAGCCAGTCACTGCGAAGAGCAGAAAGAGCGCGGCCGCCAGAATCCCGATTGTTCGCATATGAGCCACGCCGGGATCGTAACCACGAACCGGCGGCAACGGGTAGGCTCCTGCGCGATGGCAAGGGACCGCACCACCGCAGCGCGCGTCGGCACAGCAGCGATCTTCACGACCACGGGGATCCTGCACTTCACGCACGAGAAGTTCTTCATCGCGATCGTCCCGAAGAGCCTCCCGAGCCCGAAGGCGCTCGTCCAGATCTCGGGTGTTGCCGAACTCGCCGGTGCCGCCGGTGTCCTTATTCCGCGCACGCGCAAGCTTGCGGGCAAGGGCCTGATCGCACTGCTGATCGCCGTCTTCCCGGCGAACATCAACATGGCGCTGAACCCCGATCGGTTCAAGCAGTTCCCGGCGTGGGCGCTTTGGGCACGCCTGCCGCTGCAGTTTGCGGCGATCGCGCTCGTCTGGCGCGGATCGCAACGCCGTACCGAGTAGTGCGCTCAAGTAATCCCGTCGGACGCCGACACAATTTGTATGGATTGGCGTCGTCCCATCGAACAGCAGGTCCCCGTCGCACCGTCTGCGAGCGAACGCCCTGAGCCGGTCATCAGCTTCATCGACTCAGACGAGTACCGTCGCGCTGCCGGCGATCCCGAGATGATCGAGTTCGCGATTCAGGCCCGTGTACTGCGCGAGAGCCTTCTGCACGAACGCCCCAGCGACTAGCCGAAGGTGAACGCATAGCCGCTGATCCCCGGAGCGGGGCGAAGCGTCAGCATGTGCGTCTCGATCTTGCCGGTGTCAACCAGCCGATAGGGCCGCTGGTTGCTGATCGTCGCGACGCCGTTCTTGACATCGCTGCCCGCGTCCGCAGCACTGATCGGCCTGCCGTCGAGCAACACCTGCATCCTGCGCGGCCTGTTGCCTTTCGAGCCGAGCACCAGGAACGTGCGGCGGGAGACCGTGCGGAAGTCCAGGAATGCGCCGGAGCCCGCAGTCGCGCCCTGCTCGCCGACCTTCCACACGCCGCCGAGGCGAAACGTCGACGGCACAAGCTTGATCGTCTTGCTGCCGTAGTTCGATGTGTCAGCGGACGGCATCTCGCCTTCGTAGCGGTCGGCGCGCGCGGCGCCGAGGTAGGTCTCCGGGGAGATCTTGAAACTCGTGGCGTGCTCGGCCTTCACGCTCCTTGTCGCGTCCGTGCCCAGTCCGCGCACGCCGTTCTCGCGCAGCAGCGAGCGGATCGCCTCTTCGGTCTCGAGATACTTGCCCTCGCCGTAGTGGATGTCGCGAATCATCCCCTTCGCGTCGATCAGATAGTGCGCCGGCCAGTACTGGTTGCGGAAGGCGTCCCAGGTCTTGAAGTCGTTGTCCTGCGCCACGGCGTAGTCCAGTCCGTTCTGGTTGATCGCACCCTGCACGTTGCTGGCCGATTTTTCAAACGCGAACTCGGGCGTGTGCACACCGACGATCTCAAAGCCCTTGTCCTCGTACTTCTTCTGCCAGGCCTTCAGATACGGGAACGTGCGGATGCAGTTGATGCAGGTGTAGGTCCAGAAGTCGACGAGGTACACCTTGCCGCGCAGGCTGGCCTTCGTCAGCGGCCTGTTGCCCGGCGTGTTGAACCAGCGCTGAGTGCCGACGAAGTCCGGGGCGACCGCGATGTCGGGCAGCTTCTCGCCCTGCTTCGTGTCGGAAGATGTGTAGGCCGCCGCGCGATCGCCGCGCAGCGCGGTGAGCTTGGCCTGTGCGGTCTTGGAGCGCTCGAGACTCTCGGTCGGGTTGACCAGGAAGGCGGGGAGATCACTGGCGATCGCCGTCTGGAACTTCGTGTCGAGGTTCGCGAACATGCCGACCGCGACGACGATCATCACGGCGCCGATCGCGTACTGGAAGGTCTGGCTGCGTTTGGCGAGCGGGGTGATCAGCCTGCGCCCGCCGAGCATCAGCGCATAGAAGGTGAGCGCCGAACCGAGCCCGTAGGCGAGCGCGACGCCCATTCGCCCGGCCGAGAAGCTCTGCGAGGCGGAGACGGTGATGACTCCGGCGAGGATCGGTCCTGCGCAGGGTGCATAGACCAGGCCGAGTCCGGATCCGATCAGCACACCCGACCAGAAGCCGTCCTTCGTGCCGTCGCCCTGCGTGGCGGAGGAGATTCTGCCCGCGCTGCGCGCCGTGACGCGGCTGATTATGCCTTCGAGCCGCATCGAGACGCTCGGGATCACCAGGCTCAGTCCGAAGATCAGCAGCACTCCGATCGCGAAGTAGCGAATGATGCTGTCGGACAGTCCGAGCGCCGAGATCAGGTAGACGAGCAGGACGGTCGCGAACGTGAAGCTGAGGGCAAGGCCGGTGGCAATCCCGGCCGGCCGCTTCCTGCCGCCGGTCGCGCCCGCCGCAAAGACGACAGGCAGAACCGGCAGCGCGCACGGAGATACCGCGGTGGCCGCGCCGGCGATAAATCCGAATAGAAGCAGCAGGAGCATTGCGTGGGTTCTACGACTTCGGCATCAGGACGCCGTCGACAATGTGCGTCACACCGTTCGAAGACGTGATGTCTGCCTGGGTGACAGTCACCGTACCGCCGCTCTCGTCCTTGATCACGACCTTGTCGCCGTCGAGTTCCGGAGTCAGCTTGCCGCCCTCGACCGTGGTCAGGGTTCCGCCCTCGTTGGCGATCTCAGTGATCTTCGCCGCGTCGTACTCGCCCGGAACAACGTGGTAGGTCAGGATGGTGGCGAGCTGCTTCTTGTTCTCGTCCTTCATCAGACTGTCGGTTGTTTCCTTGGGCAGCGCGGCGAAGGCGTCGTTGTCCGGCGCGAAGACGGTGAACGGTCCCTTGCCCTGGAGGGTCTCGACGAGGTCTGCTTGTGTGACCAGCGCGACCAGGGTGGTCACGTTGGAGGCGTCAGAGGCGTTGGCGACGATGTCGCGGTTCGGCGTCATCATCGCGCCGCCGACCTCCACGCCTTCGCTGGTGCTGCTCATCGACTCGCCCGAAGCGGTGTCGCTCGAGGAGGAGGTGTTGTCGTCACTGCCGCAACCACCGGCGGCCACTGCGGCCAAACCGAGGACGAGCATCATCATGACCGCAAGCAGCGGCCTACGCGTGAGTGAGCGCATTGTTGGACTCCTTCGTATCTCCGGATCGCGGGCTGACCCCGGCCGGTAGGTATGTGGGTGGTTTCGCGGGCGAAGGATGGAAACGAGTTCGCCCGTCGTTGCTTCTACGGGAAGCAGCCGCTACCGGATTAAAAGAATCGCCAAAAGGAAAAGGCGGCTCCAGTGTGGGAGGGGGAAACCTCGGGACTGGAACCGCCTGAACACCGCGGTCTGCCGCGGAAGAGCTCTCGCTCAAAAGCCTTCCGCATCGGTCCGCCTCGCTCGCTCAAAAGTGGCGAACCGAACCCGCTGTGCTTACTCGTACATCAAAGCGCAGCCGTGTTAATGGCGCCTGTAGCTTCGCTGAGAGTTTCCTGAGAGTTCAGCTCGCCGTCGCGCATCACATAGGTGCGCGGTGCGGATTCGGCGATCTCGCGGTCGTGCGTGATCAGCGCGAGCGTGAGCCCCTCGTCGTTCAGGCCACGCAGCAGCGTGAGGATCTCGTCGCTGGTCGTGGAGTCGAGGTTTCCAGTCGGCTCATCGGCCAGCAGGATCTCCGGCTCGTTCGCAAGCGCCCGCGCGATCGCGACGCGCTGTTGTTCGCCGCCTGAGAGCTGGCTCGGGTAGTGGTCGGCTCGATCGGCCAGCCCGACCTGTCCGAGCAGCTTGATCGCGCGTGCCTTTGCCGCGTCCTTGGTGAGGTCGGTCGGGAACATCGCGATCTCGACGTTCTGCTGCGCGGTGAGCGTCGGGATCAGGTTGAACTGCTGGAAGATGAACCCGACCTTGTGCAGACGCATCTCTGCGAGCTCGGCCTCAGAGAGCGCGGAGACCTCTTCACCCGCGCACTTGATGTGACCGCGCGTCGGCTGATCGAGCATCCCCATCAGTTGCAGGAGCGTGCTCTTGCCGGAGCCCGATGGTCCCACGATCACGACGTACTCGCCGCGGCCAATCACCAGGTCGATGTTTTTGACCGCATCGATCCCGCCGGCCTCGGTGGCATATGTGCGCCCGACGCCGATCAGTTCGAATGCATTCTGGTTGAGAGTTTCAGTCGACATGCTTGAGGGCCTCCACTGGGCTGAGTTTTGATGTCTTGAAGGATCCGAGTCCGCCGGCGATCAGCGCGGTTGCCGCGCCGATTCCGGCCGCGATCAGGATCGTTGTGACGCTGATCGTCGGGATCACGGTGATGGTCTGGCTGGCTGCGCTTGATGCTGCGCGGGCTGCGCCGGGTGGAGCGAAGTTGCCCCCGCCACCACCATTGCCGCCGAGTGGGCCGCCGCCCGTCGTCTGTCCGCTGATCTTCATCGTCATCGGCACGGCCTTGGCGATGAGCATTCCCGCCCCGCCGATGATCACGCCGGCCGCCGCGCCCAGCAGCCCGGTCGAGAGCGACTCGGCCATCACCTGGCGGATCAGCCGCGCGTTGCTCCAGCCGATCGACTTCAAGGTTCCGAACTCACGCGTGCGCTTGTTCACCGCGTTCAGCGTGAGGATCGTCGTGATGATGATCGCCGCGAGCAGCAGGATCAGCTCGAGGAATACGCCCATCTTCTTGACCAGCTTGTTGGCGTCGACAAGGGAGCCGCTGACCTGACCGGCCAGGCTGGCGTTGGTCGTGACGGTCGCATTGCTGACACTCGACTTGATCTCCTTGGAGACCGCGGCGACCGCGGCCTGGTCGGTGGCGCGAACGTAGATCTTGTTGACCTTGTTCTTGAGGTCCGCGATCGACTGGAGCTGATCGAGCTTCACGTAGATGTCGGAGCTCGATCCCGCGAGCGGGGCCGAGACGATTCCCACGATCTTGAACTTGGTGTCTTTGAGGGTGATTGTCTCGCCGACGGTGAGAGACTTGGACTTCGCGTAGGTCGACGTGAGCAGCGCTTCCTTCGCGTCACCGCTGCTCAACAGCGTGCCCTTCTGGAGCTGATCGGATGAGACCGGCCCGAGATCGCTGGAAGGATCGATACCCGTGATCGAGCGAGTGTCGATGTTGAAACCGCCGTCCTGCCCACCGGTGGGTGGCGCCGCGCCCGGACCGACCTGGCCGCCGCCAGAAGCCGCCGACGGGAGCGTGCCGGATGCCTTGATGTTGTTGACGGTCAGTCCGCCGACGGCGCTCTCCACCCCGTCCAGGCCTGCGACCTTGGTCACGTTGGCGCTGGAGAACTCACCGTTGAAGCCGGTCGTGTAGGTATCTGTCGAGATCTTCTCGCCGGCATCGGCGCTGCTCAGCCCGATTCGCGGACCCCCGGCACCGTCGGGGCGCTGCCCCGGGGTGAAGGTTTTCGCGACGGTCATGTCGGTGCCAAGACCGACCAGAGGCTCGAGCACATCGTCCTGCGCGTTCGAGAGTCCGGTCGAGTAGGCCCCGATCATGATCGTGAGCGCGATCGGCACAGCCAGCCCGATCGAAATCAGAATCGTTTTTGTCCGGCGTCGCGTGAGCTCGGCCTTCAGGTATGGGAAGTTGATCATGCACGGGATCTAAGCCGGGAGGCGTGAGCCAGCGCTGTGAGAAAACTGAGAGTTTCCTCAGAACGCGATCGAGCCGGGCGGGCTGCTGTCGATCGGGAACGCGGGTGGCCCCGGTCCCCAGTTCCCCGTCGCATCGGACTCGAGAATCCGCGTGGGCACGTAGCCACCCTGCCGAACCGCACGGGTTCCCAGCGGCTCGCGGAGACTGACCGTGTAGCTACGTACATTGCCGGTTCCTGCGCAGTCGTCTTGATCTGCGTCACGAATCCTCAGATTCTTCGCATCCCAGGGGTAGGTTGCAGTGAGCGTCACCTGGGTCCGCGTTTCGCGGATCTCGAAATCGGGTCGTACCGGTCGGCATGCGTCGAGGTCGTGGGATGTCGAGACCTGAACCGCATGAGCGTTGGGGTCACCAAACCCGCTGACCGGTTCCCTGAGCGTCAGTATGAGTCGATCTGGAGTGGATTCCTGGAGCGTGCATGTCCCGATCGAGGCCTTCCATGTGCCTCCTTCGCGAGTTGCCGTAGCTTGAGCGACCAGACCCCACGGCCTGGAGGGAAGACCGAACTTCACGATCCCGGGCTTCGTTTGAAGCTCGATCCATCCCGGCCGGTCAAAACCTCGCGCGCGCGCATTTGAACCGTCGATGGCTCTCTTCAAAGCACGGTTGGGCGCGGCGTCAATGCGCTCGGCGCCGGCGCGATGCTTCAGGGCACGCTCGCGAAAGGTGTTGGCCGGGTTGAAGTAGCCGGTGCACGTGAGCCAGCCTTTCCCCATCTCACGGGGATCCGTCCCGCATCCGGTGAGCGCCGCGACCACCAAGACCGTCGCGACGGAGATTTCAATTCGCAATCGCACGCCAGTCCAACCTAACGAGCCGCGCGAGATTGCGTCGAACTGCAAACAAGAGAGTGGGTCCTCAGGGACTCGAACCCTGTCCGTCGGGTTAAAAGCCCGATGCTCTACCAGTTGAGCTAAGGACCCGGGGGAATCCTAGAAGGGTCGCGGGTACCCTCCGCTGGCATGAGCATCGCCAACACCCAGTCCGTCGAGATCAAGGCCAGCCCCGAGCGTGTCTGGCAGGTCATCACCGACTTCAGTGAGTTTCCGGCCTGGAATCCGATGACGCCGGGGATGAAGGGCGAGCTGAGAGAAGGCGCGCGGCTGAAGGGCAAGCTTGGGCTCGGGCCCGCGACCGTGCCGTTCTTCCCGACGCTTCTGACCGTCGAGCCGAACGTCGAACTGCGCTGGAAAGGCGGCGTGCCGGGCGCGTTCGTCGCAGACCACCGCTTCATCATCGAACCGGTCGACGAGACGACGACGCTGCTGCGTCATCACGAGGTCTTCACCGGGGCGTTCAAACCGGTCGGGCCGCTCAAGGCGGTGCCCGACCGGGTTCACGCAGGTTTCAATTCCGCGCTCAAGCGTCGCGCGGAGTCAACGGCCGGGCGCTAGAGGCGCTGCGGGTCGCCGGAGGCCTGCTGGCCTTCTCGACCTCGTCCTCGGTCGCGCCCTGCTCCTCGGTGAGCGGCGTGCTCACGCGCTGGATGCCCCAGGCCAGCAGGCCGAGCAGCGACATTGCGATCGCGAACAGCAGGAAGTAGCCGAAGTTGGTCAGCCAGCCGCCTTCAAACTTCGCCTCGCGCTGGAGGATCACGCGGTCGGGCCTCAGGTCGCGCGTGACCTGCGGTGCGGCCGGGACCTCCGCGGCGGGGATCGCTGCGTCGAGCGGTTCGAACACCGCGACGCCCATCAGCGATGAGTCCTTGTGGAAGCGCACCATCGACTTCCACTTGCCGTAGGCCGGGATCGGCTCGGTCGTCTCGAACGTGCCGGGGCCGGTCTGCTTGAGATCGTTCACGACGAAGCCCGGACCCTGCCACGCGATCGACTTCGCCCACTTGCGGTCGGTGTCGAAGTAGTCCGAGTTCAGCTTGATCGTGGTGTTGACCCACTTGCCGGTCTCGCCCGGAGGCGTCGCGGCTGGCGTGTTGGTCAGCTGCGCCTCAAGGCCCTTCGGCGAGTACTGGTGCAGGCCGTATCCGATCATCACCATCATCACGAGCACCGAGGCGACCGGCGCGTAGCGCAGTGCGCCCATCGGGCGCGGGCGCAGCATCAGGGAGTTGGCCATCCAAGCACCGATGAAGGCGCCGGCGACCGCAGCGATGAAGCCGATGATCGCGCCCTCGGGCAGCAGTGCGGAAGTCCACGGGTAGATGCCCCAGACGTTGGTCCACGCCCACTCAGTCGCAAGACCGAGCGTGCCGATCGCAGCACCGGAGGCGATCGCGAACTGCATCGGCTTCGTGTAGACCCTCGAGCCCATTGCCAGGGCGGCAAGCTCGACGGCAATGGCGCAACCGAGGAAGAGCGGGAAGCTCGCCTCCGGTCGACCGAACACATCCGACACGATCAGCGTGAGCAGGCCGCGGACCAGCAGGTAGAAGAGCACGGCGAGGATCGCGCCGCCCCTACCGGCTGTGGAGCGTGCGTAGGTCAGCGCCACGCCGGCGGCGAACATCACCATCAGCGGGTGGAAGACCTGCTGGAACTGCGCGATGCCGAAGTCGAACTCGCCCATGTAGATGCAGAGCGCGACCAGCAGTCCGCCGGCGGACATCGCGCGGCGACCGGTGCGGATGAGCTTCTCCTGGCGGGTCAGCTCGCGGTTGCCGCGCTTGCGGTCGGTTGCGAGGCCACCTTCGATCAGCAGCACGGATGCGCCGATCAGGCAGAGGCCGGCGCCGGTCAGCATCAGGAGGTGGGTGGGACCCCAGAGCGTGACGTCCTGGCCGAACATGCGGTGCCAGAAGTCGTCAAGCGGGAAGCCGGCGAGGCCGAACGCGGCTGAAATTGCGATCAGCAGACCGCCGACCGGCGCGTACCAGCCTTCGGCGAGTTTGACGGACCATGGACTCGGCTTGGTGCCGGGCTTGGGCATCGTCAGCGCCAGCACTCCGGCAGAGAAGCAGCCGAGCAGGCCGACGAGGATGAAGTAGTGCGAGGGGTTGGCCAGCGGACCCGCGTCGCGGCCCTTTGAAAGGTGGAGCGAGACGTCCCAGTACAGGCCGAACACTGCGGCGATCAGCGATCCAGTCAGAACCACGAGCGGAAGCGCCGCCCAGGCCGGAAGGCTCAGCTGCCTGCCGGCGAAGTCGCCGGCCGTCTGCAGCCAGTGGATCTTGCCGCTGCGGTGCCCGAGCGCGAGGAACACGACGCCACCGAAGGCGATGCCGCCCATCAGGGTGGCGATGATGATTTCCTTGAGCGCGGCGCCTCCGGCTGGCGGGGCGGCTTCAGTCACTGCAAGGATTGAAGAGAAGAGGGTGTGTGTCATCCGGTTATGTTACATGAAATCATGTTTCATGCAAGTCTGTCTTGAATATAGGATTCACATTCAATGGCTGAAAGCAAAGACCAACTCACGATCGACGAACTCGCGCAGCAGACCGGAATGACGGTGCGCAACATCCGCGCCCATCAGTCTCGCGGTTTGCTCCCCGCGCCCGACGTAAAAGGACGTATCGGCTACTACGGCGATCGCCACATCGCCCGGCTGGAGCTGATCCAGCAGTTGCAGGCCGGCGGCTTCAACCTCACCGCGATCCAGCGCCTGGTCGAGCGTGCCGAAGAGACCGGCGACAACATCGGCGACCTGCGCAATCTCGTGCTCACGCCGTTCGCGGAAGAGCCCTCCGAGGTGATGACGCTGAAGGAGCTGGCCGAGCAGGTCGGCGAGATCGACTCGCGGATGATCAAGCAGGGGATCGACCTCGGTTTCGTCATTCCGCTGGGCGACGATCGCTATGAGGTGCTCAGCCCGACGCTCCTGCGCGCAGGCATCAGCGCGCTCGAACTGGGGGTGCCCGTCGACACGCTCTTTGACGTGTTCAAAAAGGTCAACGAACACACACGAGCGATCGCAGAAGTCTTCACGAAGATGGTCGACACTGGCGTCGTTCGTCCGCAGGAGAAGGCCGGTCTGCCGCCCGAGAGCTTCCCCAAGGTCGTTGAAGCGATCGAGGGACTTCGCCCGCTGGCCACCGAGACCGTGATGGCCTCATTCCGCGTGAACATGGACACGGCCGCCGAAGAGGCTTTCGGCAAGATCCTCCAGCGCATCGCCAAGGAAGACCTCAGGCTAAACGGCCACAAGAAGGCCGAGCGCCAGCCCAAAGAACCGAAAGACAAGAAGTCTTCCGGTCGCCGTTCACGCCGCAGCTAGCGAAATTCCTCGCACCCGAGAGGGGGGGGGAGCGATGGCGATGCTCCCGACATACGGGTGTGAAACATGATGTTCACAGCAACTCTCTGGAGCGGAGCTCCGGACACGCAGCCACGCATGTGGAGGCTGACGCCTCGATTTTCCCCCCGGTGTCAGTTGGACGTTCCATGCGTGACGTGGTGAGGTGGAACACGTCATACATGCGCCGGGGGGCTCCGGCGCAGCTTTCGGCGTTGACGGGACACGCGGTCTCAGGCAGACACCGCGACGGCCAACGTTCCACGCGCGAGCGCTTGATCATGGATGGTCGGGACCCTTCGGGCCTTTGCGCACGCGCAGCTTCATCACGTGGACGCGGCTGCCAGTCGCCCACCGGGATCTACTTCACTCGCGGTATTGTCGCGATTTCGCGGGTGCAGTCTCCGGTGGCGGCTGGCAGTTAGTTTTCTTTGGGCACACCGATTCCCGCTCGCGGGTGTTTGAGAGTCAGAAGATGCAGATCACGGTTCGATCGAAAAGCAGGCTCCTCGCGGCGCGAACAGTCATCGTTGCCGGTCTGACGCTGTGCGCGATTGCCTTCGCGGCGGTCGGCCCGGCCAATGCCGCGACCTACAGCGTGTACTCCTGCCTCGGCCCGAGCGCGGAAGCGCTGCCCAACTCCTCCTGGCTCACATCGGTCAACGACCCCAATCAGACGCTCGACTTCGCCTTCGGCACGAATTGCGGCGATCTCAGCGTCGCCGCTTCAACGACCCGCGCGTACGTGCTCGGCGACGGCGCGGAGTACGTCTTTGACGCGCCGGCCGGAACGACCATCAGTGGCTACTCGCTCAACCGCGCGGTCGCGATCGCCTTCCCGGTCGCGACTCCGCCGCCGAGCGTCGTCTCGGCCGGGGTGAGCGAGACCAGCGGTGCCACAACAACCGGCTTCGACTGCGTCAACGTGACCACCCCTTGTGGCTCACTCACCGACGCGTTCTCGCGCAGCGGCCTGGCTGTCTCGAAGCTGAGCGTCGGCGTTCGCTGCTCTGATGACACCGGTTGCGGAACCGGCTCGTTCACCCAGCTCTCCACGCGACTGATGAATGCGCGAGTGGATCTCGAAGATCCGACCGCCCCTGTGATCGCTTCGGTCGCAGGCTCGTTGCCGGGCTCTGCGAGCGCCGCCGCTGTTCAGTCGATCGATGCGACTGTGACCGATGTCGGTGGCGGCGTGCGCATGATCGACCTTGCGATCGACGGAGTCTTCAGCCAGACAAGCGTCGCCGGCGGCAGCTGCGGTCAGCCTTACACGCTGCGCGCGCCGTGCCCCTCGGGTCTTCTGGGCAAGCTCAGCGTCAACACGGCGGCGCTGACCAACGGCGTGCACACCGCGACGCTCACGGCCACGGACGCGGCCGGAAATCTCAGCTCGCCCCACACCTTCACCTTCAGCGTCACCTCGGGTGGCCTTTCGGGCGGGGGCGCTGGCGGCGGCGGAACTCCACCGAGCAACGGCTCGCCGGCCGTCGAGCAGCCGACCGTGAGAACCGAGAAGTCGGTGATTTCCTCGGTCAACGGCAGGACCGTCGTGGTGGAAGGAACGCTCACCACTCCAGCCGGTGCTCCGGTTGCCGGGGCGGCGCTTGAGGTCACCTCGCTCGATCTTGGTGTGTTCGACGCTGCAACCAGGTCGATCGGAACGATCACCACAACTTCCACCGGACGCTTCTCGGTCAGAGTCAAGCCGCATGGCGCGCAGCGCATCAGCGTGCTGTTCAAGCCGTACCCGTCCTCGATCGGGACGGCCGTCACGTCATCGATCGTGCGAGAGGATCTGCGGCTTTCGGTCAAGCGTTCGAAGTCGCGCGTCAGGCCCGGTGGCGCACTCACACTCAGGGGCGCGCTCGACGGCGCGGGCGCGGCGGCCGACGGCACCCCGGTCGAGATCGACGCGCGAATCGGCAAGTCCTGGCGTGCGGTCGGCGTGGTCGAGGCGAACTCGCGCGGCAGCTACAAGTGGAAGTATCGGTTCACCCGCGTGAAGCAGCCCACGCGGTTCACCTTCCGCGCGATCGTGCGCAGGAACAAGTCCTGGCCCTGGCCCACCGAGACGGCGCAGTCGGTGACTGTGTTGGTGGCGCGATGACTCCGTTCGAGCGCGCACTGGTGGAACTCGGGCGGCGCGGTCGCGAGTCGATCGCTCGCGCCCACGGCACGGCGATAGCGATCGGCGGCAACTTCACCGGGACGTCGTATGACATCGAAACCGCGTGCTCGACGCAGGACCTGCTCTGCCTTGCGGGTGACGCCGCGGTCGATCTCGCGATGATCGCCCAGATCTTTGAAGCCGCCCCGACAGCGGACGAGCACGCCGCGATGCTTCGCAGTGCATCTGCGGGCGTCGCGCGACTGACCGCCCGCGCGCTGGAGATCCACGCGCGCGACACCGGCTACGACCCGGACGTCTGGATCGCCGGAGCACTCGATGAGACGGCACTTGTGATGAGCGATGATCGCGACCTGATGTTCAACGGCCTGCGCGCCGGCGGCGAGACCGTCACGCTCGCGCGCCGGATCGCTTCGAGCATTTTCGCGGCGCTGGCCTGCGCGCCGGCCGATCGCATGGGCGTCCCTGGGCATGTTGCCAACGCGCTGGGCGCAAGCGTGGCGTTGTTCATGGTTGCCGACAGTTTTCAGGATGAGTAGCCCCGCTTCAGTCATCAACGCCGACCAGGTGATCGGCGAGGAGTACGAAGCCTTCAAGGACGAGGTCACGCGTACGGTCGCCGGCAAGCTCGCGGCGTCGAAGATCCGCTTCGCCGAGCTGGACATGGACGGCTTCTACAACCAGGCCTGGTACGGCCTCTACACCAAGCTTCAGGACGGGCAGCAGATCGAGAACCGCAAGGGCCTGCTCGTGCAGATGACCTACCGCCGCGCGATCGACGAGTACCGCACGCTGCATCCCGATCGCCACGCCGACCCGGTGGTGCTTGAGACGCTCGGCACTGACGACCCGATTGAGGAGACGCTCGACCAGCAACGCGAGTTCAAGCAGTTCGTCGAGGGCATGCGCTCCGAGCTGAGCCAGCGCGAGCTGCGGGCGGCGACGCTCTGTTACGTCTACGGCTTCTCGCGTCCGGAGGCCGCCGAACAGATCGGTGTGCGCCCGAAACGCATGGAGAAGATCATGGACGAGGTCTCCCGCAAGCTGCGACCGGTGCTGGCTTCGATCAAGGAAGGCACCTGGTGCGAGGACCGCGCGGTGCTGATCAACCAGTTTGCGCTCGGCGCGCTCGAGCCGGAAAGCGACGACTACCGCGAGGCCGTCGCTCATCTTGAAGGTTGCCCGGGCTGCCGCCGCCATGTGATGGGCACACGCGGACTGACCGCTGTGACGATCCCGAGCGCGCTCCTGCTCTTCGCGCTGACGAGTGCTGCCGCCGGCGTCGGTGCCGCAGGCGCGGCCGCCGCAACGGGTAGCTCGGCAGCCGGAGGTTCTTCGGCCGGAGGCGCTGCTGCGGGTGGTGCCGGAATCGGCGGGGCGGCGCAGGCTGCGGCTGTGATTGCCGCGGTGACTGTGGTCGCGGCAGGCGGTTTTGTGGCCGCCAACAAGATTTCCGCAGGAGACGACGCAGGAAGCTCTGCGCCCGTGAGTCAGGGTGCGAGCAGCGGTGCAGCGGATGCGGTCGCGGCGAAGGCCGCCGCAAAGGAGAAGGCGGCCAAGAAACGCGCCGCCGCCCGCCGGTCAGCAGCCAGAAAGAGGGCCGCGGCGGCGAAGCCTGAAGCCAGCCAGCCGGTCCCGCAACAGACGCAGCCGCAGGCCGCGCAGCCGGTGGCGCCCGCGCCCGCCGCGCCGAAGTACACGCCGAACGATCCGTCGGACGACAGCGGCGCTGAGTTCGATTTGCAGTAGTCAGCTTGCCAAAGGCTCCCCGGTCGGTTAACTTCCCTGTACGCGGTACTCGGCACTCGGCCACGTCCGCGCGTTCAGGGAGTGAACTCGGTGGTTGTATCTCGGCAAATAGCCGTGCGTTGGCGACGCGTGTCCGCGTGCTTTGCCGTGCTCGCCGCTGCCTGCACGGTGTTCGCGATGGCGGCGGCGTCTGCTTCCGCCGGGACCTACAGCGTCTACAGCTGCCTCGGCCCGAACGACGAAGTGGTGGGCAACGACGCCTGGGTCACGCAGGCCTCGGTGCCCGGGCACGCGAACCTCTTCAGTCTCGGCACCGCGTGCAATGGGTTCTCGGTGGTCGCTTCCGTGGGACTGGCAATGGTCTCCGGTGAGAACGCGGGCGTGCGCTTTGATGCACCGGCCGGAACCACGATTCTCAACTACGACATCAAGCGCTCTGCGGCCGTTACGTTCGCAACCAGCGGCTCGCACCCGGCGATCAGTGCCGGGCTGAGGCGCACAGTCGCTTCTGCCAACACCTACTGGGGCGAATGCGAAGCCAAGAAGGTCGACTGCGCGATTGCCGCCAACGGGACCCAGTCCAGTGGCATCAACGCGAGCAGTCTCCAGCTCGGCGTCGAGTGCGTTGAGCCGAGCGGCTGCCCGTCCGGCGCCACCCCTTCGCTGTGGGCACGGCTCTACAACTCGCAGGTCGAACTAAGGGATCTGAACGCGCCGGTCGTCGCCCTCACCGGGGGAACGCTCCCCGGTGCCGTCGCGTTGGCCGGAAAGTTCTCGCTCGCCGTTGCCGCGAGTGATGTCGGCGGCGGAGTTCGCACCGTCGCGCTGAGCGTCGACGGGGTGGTGAAGTCAGCGTCCGACTCGGGCGGTTCGTGCAGCACCCCGTATACAAAGACCGTCCCGTGCCCCTCGGCCGTCAGCAAGAACTATGAGTTCAACCTCGGCGACTACGGCTCCGGCAGGCACACCGTCGTCGTGTACGCGACCGACGCTGCCGGCAACGTCGGCGCGCTCGCGCCGATCAACTTCACGATCGGTGGCGTCGGCGCGAATGGCACCCCGGCAGTCGAGGTACCCGCGCTCTCCACGAGCAAGAAGCTGATCGCCGCCAAGTCGGCGAAGAAGGTGGCCGTGCGCGGCGTCTTGCGCACCAGCGCCGGCGGCGCGATCGGCGGCGCCACGCTGGAGGTCTACAAGTCAAACCTCTTCGGTCCGTCAACGTTGATCCCGATCGGAACGACGAGGACGAAGGCCGACGGCAAGTTCAGTTTCAAGGTCAAGCCGAGCGGTGCGCTGCGCATCACGTTCGTCTTCCGGCCGGCCGACGGCGCGCAGAGCACCGCCTCGGCATCCACAACCCTGCGTCAGGCGCTCACGCTCAGCGCCCGTGGATCCCAGCGCGTGCTGCGTCGCGGCGCCAGCTTGACGATCGCTGGTCGCCTCGCAGGAGCTGCTTCGGCAGCGGGCGGCGCTCCGGTCGAGATCGAGGTCAGGAACGGCAAGCGCTGGAGCGCCATCGAGGTTGTCACCGCGGGCAGGAGCGGGGCCTACAAGTGGCAGCACCGCTTCACGCGCGTCACGCGCCCGACACTGTTCAGCTTTCGCGCGATCGTCCGCGCCAAGCAGGGTTGGCCGTGGCCGAGCAAGGCAAGCCCCGTCGTGCAGGCGCTGGTGATGCCGTGAGCGGGGCGACCGAACAGCACGACTTCGTGATCGTCGGCGACGAATACGCGAGGCACCGCAGCGAGGTCTCGCGCGTCGCATACAACCAGCTCGCGAGCGACGGGATCGACTTCGCGGCGCGCGACGTGGACACGTTCTACAACCGCGCGTGGCACGGGGTCTTCTCGCGGCTCTGGGCCAAGGGCGAGATCGACAATCTCGAACAGCTGCTGACTGACTCAACTTGCCGACAGGCCATCGACGAGCACCGCGTGCTCCACCCGGCGTCGCGCATGGAGCTGGAGGTGCTTGAGGCCGTCGGCATCGCCGACCCGATCGAGGCGACGCCGGAACAACAGGTGCTCCAACGCGAGTTCTCCACACGGATGCGCACCACGCTCAACCAACGCGAGCTCCAGGCGATAACGCTCTGCCGCGTCTATGGCTTCAAGGCCTTCGAGGCCGCCGAGGTCGCGGGCGTCGGGGGGTTCCGGATCGTTGAGGCGTTGGATGACGTGCTTGCCGCGCTGGAGCCGGTGCTCGAGGGATTCGACGAGGGCGAGCCGTGCGATGAACTGCTTCCGCTGGTGAACCAGTATGCGCTCGGCATCCTCGACCCGCGCTCAGACGAATACCGTGCGGCCTCGCGCCACGTGGACGAGTGCGTCGGCTGCCAGCGACACGCGATCGAGGCGCGTGGGCTGACCGCGATCACCAATCCCAGCGCGCCGATCCTGCGCGCGCTCACGGGCAGCGTCAGCCTCGGCATTGCGAGTCCGCCGAACGCCGCGCGCCGCGCTCCGAGTCCGCTGCGCGGCCGGCCCGCGCGCAGAGCGAGCACGAGTTCTTCCGGACGCTTCACGCGTATCGCCGTTACTGCCGCCGCGGTGGTGGCGATCGCGCTCGCTGGCGTCACGACCTTGAGCATGTTCGGCGGCGGTGACGATGCCAGCGTGAAGTCCGCGCAGACAGCCGACACTTCGGCGGCCGATCGCGCGGAGGAGAAGGCGGCAGCTGCGAAGGCCAGGCGCAAGGCGCGTGCTGCCCGCGAGCGCAGGGCGGAGCGCAGGCGTGACGCAAGGGCTCGCTCGCGAGCCCGCGCGAGAGCTCGAGCCCGCGCACGCGCACGCGCTGCAGCAGCAAGGCGATCAGCATCGACGAACGCGGCCGTTCCGGTGACCACCCCGCAGGTTCAGCAGGTCCCACAGGCAGCGCCGCAGGTGCAGCAGCAGACTCCGACCAGGGCACCGGCTCAACCGAAACCGAGTACCGATCCGAGCCAGGAGTTCGACGTTCCCTAGCCCCTTCTGGACACCTCCCAATTTTGAGTTGGTCGTGCGTACAGGAGATTGCTTAGGAACCTATACATCGGGCCGCACGCTTGTGTTCGATCCCGATCTAACTTGCGAGATGTCCTCGAACCTCCCCACTCATTCGTAGTTCGAGGACCTGACCCCAAGTAAATCCCCCCATGGCGTCGTCGGCGCCTACGGCCCCGGCGCGCCAGAATTGGAGCTCTCGTTCTGATGAACGCTCTCGTACCTCGAGGGTCGTCTCGGCGACCCCTGAAACTGCGCCGTTTCGTGCGCACGATTCAGGTTCTCGCCCTGACGATCTTCGCCCTCACCATGCTGGCCTCCACGGCCGGCGCCTGGAACCAGGTCACCAACACCAACAGCGACTACTGGGCCGTGAATGATGCGGCGATTCCGGGTCTGGACACCGGAAGTATCCACAACACAGCCACAGGCTCACTCCAGGGCTACGGCGGAATCCGCATGGAAGTTGCCGGCGGGAGTGATCGCCTCAGCGGGATCCTGCTGCGCGGCTTCGGCCTGAAGTTCGACGGCGTCAACCAGTTCCTCAGCCAGAACGCCGTGAAGATCGACGGAGTTGCCGCCAGCAGGCAGCTGTTGATCAACAAGACCGACAACTGGGCGCGGTTCTTCGATTCGTTCACGAACACGACAAAGGCGACCGTCACGGTTGACGTCGCGTTCGGTGGTCAGCTCGGCTACAACACCGGCACCAACCAGAGCGCGATCAAGAGCACGTCCAGCGGTGACACCACGATCACGAGCGCTGACGGTTGGTTCTCGTCGTACACGCCGTCGGCCGGTCCCGGCACGGCGAGCGCGAACGGTCCATCGGCGACGACGGTCGGAACCGCGGGCTACGCCAGCGCTTTGACGAAGACTGGTCCGTTCGTGCGGGATCCGTTCTCGAACGCGCTGCCGACGACTGGCGATGAGTCCAACCACGTCGGACTCGTGACGCGCCTGATCATCCCGCCGAAGCAGACGCGTTCGGTCACGCACTTCGTCGTCACCGGACTTTCTGAAACGCGCACGACTCCGAGTGGCGGCGCCGCTCCGGGTATCGACACCCAGACGACCGCGGTCGAGACGATGGCTGCTGCGCTGGCGACCACGCCCGACTTCTCCGGTCTGACCACGGGCGAGATCTGCTCGATTGTCAACTACAACCTGTCGGCGCTCACGATCCCGGGGTTCAGCTCCGCGAACTGTCCGCTGACCCAGGGCGAGCCGCTCTCGGCGCCGGTGCTCGGTTCGGTCGCCGCGCCGACGCCGGTCACGACATCGCCGTATGACGTGGTCGGGAAGTCGATCACGGACCTGAAAGCCGACCTTGCCGAGGGCAAGACGAATGTGCGGCAGATCGTCCGCGCCTACCTCGACCGGATTGCGGTCTACGACCAGGGCCCGCTCGGTCTGCACTCAGTGCTCGCCGTCGCCCCGGACGCGATGGAGCAGGCCAAGGCGGCCGACGCCGCGCGCGCCGCTGGTGACAAGCGACCGTTGCTCGGAATTCCGATTCTGGCGAAGGACCTCTACGACACGAAGGACATGCCGACGACCGGCGGATCACTCGTGTTCGACGGCTACCGGCCGACCAAGGACTCGTGGATCGTCGCGAAGCTGCGTGAAGCGGGCGCAATCATCCTCGGCAAGGCGAACCTGGCTGAGTACGCGACCGACGGTCACTTCAGCCCGAGCGCCTACGGCCAGGTCTGGAACGCGTTCGACCCGTCACGCAGTTCGATCGGGTCAAGCGGCGGATCGGCCGTGGCCGTCGCATCGAGTTTCGCTGCGGCGTCACTCGGCTCGCAGACCGGCGATTCCCTCTGGGGTCCGTCGAGCGCCGCGAGCCTCGTGTCGCTGCGCGGAACCGACGGAATGCAGAGCGCTGACGGCGTGATGCCGCTGACGTTCATCCAGGACTACGCGGGAGTGATCGCAAAGACGCTCCCGGACCTGGCGCTGATGCTGGATGCGACGACCGCCGACAACCCCGAGGATCCCCGTGACGATGTCTCCAACGGACACCGCCCGACGGATTGGTCGGCCACCCTCAAGGACGACGCGCTCGTAGGCAAGACGATCGGGATCCCGGCCGGTGCGTTCAACGACCCGTTCGGGACCACTGGGACCAAGGACGCGATGATGGCTGCGATGGATCACTTCGAAGCCGCCGGTGCGACCGTCGTGGACATCCCCGCGCCGCCGTCCGCTCCCAGCGGAGGCAACGCATTCGGAGACATGGGCTACACCGGCTGGTGGAAGTGGATGCTCGCGCACCCGAACAATCCGTACTCGGATGTGACGCAGATCATTCGCAACCCGCTGCGTATCCCGCAGTTCCGCAACACCACGCCCTACGCCGGCACGGGCGCGGCAACGGACGAGCAGATCGTGGGTCGCGAGGCCTACCGGGCCAACTATCGCGCGCTGCTCAAGCAGTGGATGGATGACAACGGCGTTGACGCAACGGTGTTCCCGGGTCAGCTGAGCGACATCCACCTCAACGACTCGATCCAGCCGAGCTTCGGCCGCCTGGACCCGCAGTCGTCGGCGTCCGGCGTGCCGACCGTGATCTTCCCCGCCGGGGTGAACGACCACGGTCAGCCGATCAACCTCCAGCTCGAAGGACCGGAGTTCTCGGACGCAGAACTGATGGGCTTCGCCTACGCCTTCGAGAAGCAGGCCAACGGCCAGGTCGAACCGCTGAGCACGACGCCGTCGCTCACGTACGACTCGGATGCGATCCCGCCGGCCGTAGAGACGACGCTGCCGGTCCTGCCGACGCCGGTCACTCCAGTCCCGACGATCACGACGCCGAAGTCGACGAAGACGTTGACGGTGCTCGTGTCGAGCGTGAAGTCGAGTGGCAAGAAGCACCCGTTCAAGGTTCTGATCGGGTGTGCCGCAGAGAAGGAGACCTGCACAGGAAAGGTCGCAGTCAAGGTCGGCGGCAAGACCTTCGCCAAGTCGGTGACGGTCAAGCCCGGAAAGCTCGTCGCGGTGAAGATCACTCCGCCGGCAAGCTCAGCCAAGTTGCTGGCCAAGAAGAAGAAGGTCAAGGCGACCGTGACGATCACAGGCACAGGTGACACGCTCGGCGCCAAGGCGACAACGGTGACCGTCAAGTAGGTCACCGAACTTCCGCACTGGTCGATCGCGCCGGTCCCATCTGGGGCCGGCGCGGCTGGCCGGTCGGTTCTAGTGGCGGAAGTGACGACGGCCGGTGAAGACCATCGCGATGCCCGCGTCGTCGCAGGCCTTCACGACTTCGGAGTCGCGCTTTGATCCACCCGGCTGGATGATCGCCGTCACACCGGCCTTGATCGCGTACTCCGGGCCGTCAGCGAACGGGAAGAACGCGTCGCCCGCGAGCACCGCCCCGGCAAGCTCGACCCGTGCCTTCTTGACCGCAAGCTTGACTGAGTCGACGCGGCTCATCTGGCCGGCACCAATACCCAGCGTGGCGAGATCATTGCCGATCACGATCGCGTTGCTCTTGACGTGCTTGCAGACGCGCCACGTGAAGAGCAGGTCGCCCCACTGCTTCTCGGTGGGGTGGGCCTGGGTGACGACCTGCATCGCTTCGCGTGGATCGATGTCGACGTCGCGGTCCTGCAGCAGAAGTCCGCCGCGCACGCCGCGCAGGTCGGGATCTGAGACGGGCCAGAAGCGGCGCTCGTTATTGACCAGCACGCGCAGGTTCTCTTTGGCGGAGAAGATCTCCAGCGCTTCGGGGGTGTAGCCCGGCGCGAACACCAGCTCGACGAAGTTCTCGACCATCTTCGCCGCGAGCGAACCGTCGACCTCGCGGTTGTAGATGTAGATGCCCCCGAACGCCGAGAGCGGGTCGGTGTGGAGCGCCTTGAGGTAGGCGTCCTCGAGCGTGGCGCTGATCGCGATCCCGCACGGGTTGTTGTGCTTGAGGATCACGCAGGTGGGCAGCTCGAACTCTTCGATCAGGCGGCGACCGGCGTCGAGGTCGAGAAGGTTGTTGTAGGAGAGTTCCTTGCCCTGCTCCTGGCTGACCATGCTGAGCAGGTCGGTGCGGTTGCCGACCGCTGCGTAGTAGGCGGCGCGCTGGTGGGGGTTCTCTCCGTAGGGCAGGTCGATCTGCTTCTCGTAGGCGCGCACGAACTGGTCCGGCACGTTGCCCGAGCGCTCGTTGAACCAGGTGCTGATCGCGGCCTCATACTGGGCGGTGTAGTTGAAGGCGTCGACGGCGAGCGACTCGCGCGTCTCGAGACCGAGCAGGCAGTCTTCCTCGTTGAGCTCGTCGAGCACCGCGTCGTAGCTCTCGGGGCTGACGACGATGCCGGTGAACTTGTAGTTCTTGGCGCTGGCGCGCACCATCGTCGGTCCGCCGATGTCGATCTGCTCGAGCACTTCGGCGTCGGTGACGCCGCGACGGTTCGCGTAGCGCTGGAAGGGATAGAGGTTGACCACGACAAGGTCGATCGAACCCAGCCCGTTCTCGTTGAGCTGCCGGATGTGGTCCTCTTCGTCGAGCTTGCCGAGCAGACCGGCGTGGACCGTCGGGTGCAGAGTCTTCACGCGGCCACCGAGGATCTCGGGCGAGCCCGTGTAGTCGGAGATGCCGGTGACCTTCACGCCGTTCTCCTCGAGCTCCTTCTTCGTACCGCCGGTCGAGATGATCCGGATTCCGAGCTCTTCCAGGCCCTTGGCGAAATCGACGATCCCGCGCTTGTCGGAAACGCTGATCAGGGCGGTGCGGATGCGCACGGCGCCGGGCTGGGTCACTTCAACGTTGGTGGGGTTCTGCGTCTCCTCGGGCATGGGGGCAGATTACCCGTTGCGGGACGCCGCGATCTGGGCAATCACTTCAGGCAGCAACTGGTGTTCGATCTCGTGAATCCGCTCAGCGACCTGCTCGGCTGTCTCGCCGGGCGCGATTCCGATCACCTCCTGGGCGATCACGTCGCCGGTGTCAACGCCTTCGTCCACGTAGTGCACGGTCACGCCGGTGTGGTTCTCGCCGGCCTCGATCGCCTGCTCGATCGCGCGCAGTCCCGGATATTTGGGCAACAGCGACGGGTGGACGTTGATGATCCGACCGAAGAAGGCGCCGATGAACTCCTCGGAGAGGATCGCCATGTAGCCGGCGAGCACGACCAGGTCAGTCCGCATGTCGCGCAGATGCGAGGCGATCGCCATGTCGCGCGCGCGGCGGTCCTCGAACTCGGCCACCGGGAAAATCGCGGTGGGAACACCGGCTTCGGTCGCTCGTTCGAGCGCCCTCGCGCCGAGTTTGTCGCTGACGACACAGACAACCTCGACGCCGTGCTTCTTGTGCACGACGTCGAGGATCGCCTGAAGGTTTGAGCCCTCGCCAGAGGCGAGAACGGCTACGCGGGTGATTTCGTGCTGAGCGAGACTCACCCGCGTAACGCTAGATGCTCAGGTTGCGGAGAACGTGCCCGCGATGAAGCAGCCGCTGAAGGTGCCACCGAAGCTCGTGCTGTTGTCGTACAGGACCTGGCCGCTCAGGACTGCCCCACCGCTGCCTGCGGCGTTCACTGTCGCTGCGCCGTGCGGCTTGGCCGGGTCGAGCACGGCGACCTGAACTCCTTGGTTGAAGGCGAACGTGGTGTCGGCGACCGGGTTGTCCGACACGAACGAGCGCCAGTTGATCAGCTCAGATGGGCCGGCCGACACGTTCGTGACCGTCAGCTGCGGCTTGGTCGCACCGTCGCACTCAGCCTGCACGCGGTAACCGCCGTGCTCGAAGACTGTCGTCTTTCCGGAGTTCGTGTCGCCCTTGAAGTGGATCGTACGGACGTACGTGCCGCCGACGGTGTCAGCGATCGCTGCGGAACCTGCGCTGCCGGCCGTGCCTGCCGACGGCACCGTGCCGAGCGTGCCCTCGTTGATCTGCTTGCCGGTGAGGGTGTTGCTCTTGACCTGTTTTGCCGTGATCGTTCCGGACTTGATCTGCTTTGCGGTGATCGACCCCTTCTTGATCGAGCTGCCGCTGATCTGCTTGGCGATGCTGACGGTGGTGTCGGCGATGGCCTGACCGCCGCCGGAGACCGCGACAACAAGCGCAAGTACGGCAATCATCATGGTCGCCGAAGGACGGCGAAAAGTGTTGCGAGACATGTGGAACTTCCTTCCGGGTGCATGGCGGGGTTGCCGCCGCGCGTTGGCGATAGAACGAAGAGTCCAGTCGAAACTACTGAATCGGCGAGACGGTTTCAAGCGCGGCCACCGGTTCGTGTGCGCCATTGCCGTTCGTCGCCTGTGGCAGCGGCGACAGCTCTTCCAGCGCGAACTTGCCCGTGGCGCGGTCGGTGTCGGCCAACGGGTACTCGCCGGAGAAGCAGGCGTCGCAATGCTCGCCGCGTTCTCCGCGGATCGCTTCGTAGACGCCTTCGAGTGAGATGTACGCCAGCGAGTCGGCCCCGAGTTCGGCGGCGATCTCCTCGACCGTGCGGCCGTAGGCGATCATCTGCTCGTTTGTGCTCATGTCGATGCCGTAGTGGCAGCTGTTGCGGATCGGCGGGGCGCTGATGCGCAGGTGCACTTCGGCGGCGCCGGCTTCCTTCAACATCCCGATGATCTGGCGCGTCGTGTTGCCGCGGACGATCGAGTCGTCGACGACGATCAGGCGCTGACCGGAGACGATCTCCGGCAGCGGCGTGAACTTCATGCGCAGGCCGAGCTTGCGCAGCTCCTGGCCGGGCTGGATGAAAGTGCGGCCGACGTAACGGTTCTTGATCAAGCCGTCGTCCATCGGGATGCCCGACGCGCGCGAGAGGCCCTTGGCGGCGGGGTTGCCCGAGTCCGGAACTGCGACGACCATGTCGGCCTCAACCGGCGCCTCGCGCCAGAGGATCTCGCCCATACGTCCGCGCGACTGCTGGACGAGCTGGCCCTCGAGGTGCGTGTCCGGGCGGGCGAAGTAGATGTGCTCGAAAACGCAGAACGCCTTGCGCTCGCCGGGCACGACCATCGTCACTTCCATGCCGCCCTCTGTGAGCGCGATCATTTCGCCGGGCTCGACCTCGCGCAGGAACTTCGCGCCGATGATGTCGAACGCGCTTGACTCGGAGGCGAAGCAGTAGCGGGCACCGCCATCGGGAGTCGGGATCTGACCGAGCGCCAGCGGGCGCAGACCGTTCGGGTCGCGGAAGCCGACGACCATCTCCTTGTTGCAGATGACCGTGGAGAATGCTCCGGCGAGGCGGGGCATGATCTCGGCGACGGCGTCCGCGATCGTTTCGGCGGTGGAGTTCGAGACGAGCGCGGCGATGATCTCGCTGTCGCTGGTCGAGCGGAAAGTGATGCCCTCTTCGCGCAGTTCGGCGTGGAGCTCGACGGCGTTGATCAGGTTGCCGTTGTGCGCCAGCGCGATCATGTGGTGGTCGGCGCGGTAGATCGGCTGGGTGTTTTCCCAACCGGAAGATCCCGTGGTCGAGTAGCGGACGTGGCCGACCGACATGTTTCCGGTCAGTCCGCGCAGCTTCTCCTCGTCAAAGACCTGGCTGACAAGACCGGTGTCGCGCAGCGTGATGATGTGCGAGCCGTCAGAAGAGGCGATTCCCGCTGACTCCTGTCCGCGGTGCTGGAGCGCGTAGAGCGCGAAGTAGGTCAGGCGGGCGACATCGAGTTCGGGTGCGTAGATACCGAACACGCCACATTCGTCGCGTGGACCGTCACGATCCTCGAAAAAATCCGTTGAGGTCAACTGGAAACTCGTTCCGACAGCGCTCCGCCGTGAATGCGCTGAATCTCGCTTGCAGGTAGTGAGACTTCTTTCAAGGTACCAGTGGGGTCGGAGATGGTCAACAGTTGTCCACCGGTCGTTCCGAGCGCCAGAAAGCCCATGCTTGCAGCAGAATTCGAAAGCGCGAGCAGGTCCTCGCGGCTGCCGGCGACGACGATTCCGCCGGGGCCTTCGCCGAAAAGTGCGGTGCGGGCATGTTGATGCGGCTCTGCGTCTGGGTAGGCGCGGCTGACCCGCTCGACCAATGGCGCGATGTCGATCGTCGCGCCGACGCCACCGAGCGAGCATTCGGCGAGCGCCGTTGCGAGGCCGCCCTCTGAGATGTCGCGAGCAACCTTGATCGTCCCGGCACGTACCGCGTCGCGGACGAGCGTGAGCGACTCGGCGTGCTTTGCAAGATCGAGATCCGGCAGGCGCGTGGGCAGCTCGTCGCCGATCAGCTTGGCGAGCTCGGATGCCGCGAGCGTCGGCTCGAACGGTCCGATCAGCCCGACGAAGAGCTCTTCCTCGGCAAACGTGTTGGTGGCGACGACTGCCGGGTCGGGAACGCCGCCAACGATGCCCACGACGGGCGTCGGGTAGATCGGGCCGTCGGCGCTCTGGTTGTAGAGCGAGACGTTGCCACCGACGACCGGCAGCTTCAGCGCGTTGCAGGCATCGCGCATGCCTTTGACCGATTCGGTCAGCTGCCAGGCGATGTGCGGCTTTTCGGGGTTGCCGAAGTTCAGGCAGTTGGTCAGGCCGAGCGGCTCACCGCCGACGCAGGCGATGTTCGCGGCGCACTCGAGCACGTTGCCGATCGTGCCGCGGTACGGGTCCGCGGCGACCTTGCGGCCGGAGCCGTCGATGCTGACGGCGATGCTCGGCCCGGGGATCGGCGCGCCGGATTCGTTCTGCTTCCAGAGGTGGAGGACCGCGGCCTCTGCCTGCTCGGGTCGCTTGGTCGTGCGCGAGCCGACGATGCAGTCGTAGCGCTCGAAGTAGTGGCGACGACTGGAGATGTTGTCACTGGCAAGCAGCGCGGTGAGAATGCCTTGCGCGTTGTCGTCGAATGCAGCCCGCGCTGCGCGCGCGGCCTCAGAGTCAACTGACGGCGCGGGATAGATCTGCTCGGTCGGCTCTTCGGGCGCGAGCGTGTAGACCGGGCAGTCGTCCACGAGCGCCGGCACCGGCATGTCGCCGACGAGTTCGCCGTTCTCGTAGATCTTCATGTGGCGGGTGTCTGTGACCTCGCCGATGACGGCGTGGTGGAGGTCCCATTTGTCGCAGACGCTGAGAACCTCGTCGAGCAGTTCCGGAGTCACGACGCAGAGCATGCGCTCCTGTGACTCGCTGACCATGATCTCGAACGGCTCCATGCCCTGCTCGCGCAGCGGCACGCGGTCGACGTGGATGTCGAGGCCGACCTCGCCCTTGCTTGCCATCTCTGACGAAGCGCTGGTCAGCCCGGCCGCGCCGAGGTCCTGAAGCGATGCGAGCAGATCCTTGCCCAGCAGCTCGAGGCAGCACTCAACGAGCTTCGACTCTTCAAACGGGTCGCCGACCTGGACTGTCGGGCGTTTGGATCCGTCATCGTCGCCGAGCTCGGCGCTGGCAAGAACGGACGCGCCGCCGATGCCGTCGCGGCCGGTCGAGGCGCCGAAGAGGACGAGGTGATTGCCAACTCCGGCCGCAGCACTCTTGATCAACTGGTCGACCGGGGCAAGGCCCAGCGCCATCGCGTTCACGAGGCAGTTCTGCTCGTACGGGCTCTCGAAGTAGATCTCGCCACCGATAGTCGGGACGCCGATCGAGTTGCCGTAGTGGCCGATGCCTGCCACGGCCTGGTCGGCGAGGTAGCGCGAGCGCTGGCTCGAGAGCTCGCCGAAGCGCAGTGAGTCGAGCACGGCGATCGGGCGGGCACCGACGGCGAAGATGTCGCGCAGGATTCCGCCGACTCCGGTGGCCGCGCCCTGGAACGGCTCGACCGCAGACGGGTGGTTGTGCGACTCGACCTTGAAGGCGATCGCCAGTCCGTCGCCCACGGTCACGGCGCCGGCGTTCTCGCCCGGACCCATCAATAGGTGCGGTCCCTCGACGGGCAGCTGCCCGAGGATCTTCTTGCTGTGCTTGTAGGAGCAGTGCTCAGACCACATCAGGCTGAACATCGCGAGCTCGGTGGCGTTGGGCTCGCGGCCCATCTTCTCCACGATCAGCTCGAACTCGGGGTCAGTGAGGCCAAGGGCGATGTGCGGAGCTTGCGCGGTCGTCATGCCGGAACCCCCGCAGCGCTCGCAAGCGATGAGAAGAGTTTCAGTCCGTCGTCCGAGCCGGTCAGCGGATCGACCGCGTGCTCGGGGTGGGGCATCAGGCCGAAGACGTTGCGCCGCTCGTTGCAGACGCCGGCGATGTCGTTGACCGAGCCGTTGAAGTTGTGGCCCTCGGCGTAGCGCAGGATGATCTGGCCCTCGGCCTCGAGCGCGTTGAGCATCTCGGTCGGGGCGAAGTAGCGGCCGGTCGTGTGCTTGGCAGGGACTGAGATCCGCTCGGTCGGGGCGAACTCGTGCGTCAGTGGCGTCTCGACGTTCTCGACGACCAGATCCACCTGGCGGCAGGTGAAGGCAAGATTGACGTTCGGCAGCAGCGCGCCCGGAAGCAGGCCCGCTTCGGTGAGCACCTGGAAGCCGTTGCAGATTCCGAGCACGAGCCCGCCCTCAGCGGCGAACTCCTTGACGGCCTGCATGACCGGCGAGAACGGCGGGATCGCACCGACGCGCAGGTAGTCGCCGTACGAGAAGCCGCCGGGCACGACGACGACGTCGACGCCCTTGAGGTCCTTGTCCTTGTGCCAGAGCAGCTCCGCTTCGCCGACGCGGCTGCAGGCCAGCAGAGTGTCGGTCTCGTCGCAGGAGCCGGGGAACTGTGGAATCCCGAACCTGGTCATGCGGAGGCGGTCACGACCTCGTAGTCCTCGATCAGCGGATTTGCGAGCAGCTTCTCGCACATCGACTCCAGCTGCGAGGGGTCCTCGATCTCAAGCTCGACCAGGCGACCAACGTGTACGTGGCTGACGCCGGAGAATCCCAGCGCGGGAAGTGCGTTCTCGACGGCCTCGCCCTGAGGGTCGAGGATGCCTTCTTTGGGACGGATCAGGACGGTGGCTTTGACGGCCAAGGTGTGGCTCCTTCCGAGGACCGAGTGAGGTCTGAGCGTATCGAGACGGAGGGCGGCGTTTTGTCGCTTTCCATGCAGGTTTTGCGGGTGTTTGAAGACATCCCGCAAATTGCGAAAAATGACTTTGAATACTGATTAGTAATCTGAATCGATGAAGCTTCGCTCGCTGCTCGTCGGGTTGGTCGCTGCAACCGCACTTGGCCTGACCGCGCCGGGCGCGATGGCAGGAGACTTCTGCGTCGGAGTGAGTCTCCCGCGCTGCCCGGTTGCAACCTACGGCCTGAGCACCGCTGGGATCATCAGCGCGGAAGATGCCGCCGACGCGAATCCCGGCGCCGACAGCGTTGTGGTCGCTCCCCACGTATTCGATCTGATTGAACCGCTGACCCTCGTTCCGGCTTCCGATACCACGATCGTCGGTGCGGGCGTCGGGCAGACGATCTTCCAAGGTGCGTATCCCGGCCAGGACGTGTTGTCGATCGTCGGTGAGCCGGGGTCCAGGGCGGGCGGCTTCACGGTCCGCGTGGATGCGCCTTCCGCGAACGGATCGGGACTGTCAGTCATGCGCTCCAACGTCAGCGACTTCGCGGTCGAGAAGTTCGAGGACTCTCCCAGCAATTCAGCCGGCTTCAGCGGCCTCGAAATCGGGTGGGGCGGAACGGCCCACGACGGCACGATCGATCTCGCGACCTACGGCGGAATCGGCATCCACGCCGACTACAAATCCGGGACCGCATACAACCTCGATGTCAGGACGTCCACGCCGAGCAACACCGGCACCGGAATCTATGTGAACAGCAGCGAGCCCGACACTGAACTCAACTTTCACCACGTGAAGATCAAGGGGTTCACCACTGGTCTGAGTGTCGGGGAGAAGAAGGTCACGCTGACCGACTCGCTGATCGATCTGGGCGCCGCAGCCAGCGGTTTCGGTGTCGCCGCGGAGGCGTACGACGGCAAGACGATCGACTTGAACGTGGAGCGGGTGACGATCGTCGGCAGCGGGACGGACCAGACCGGCCTGAGCCTCTATTCGGCCGATCTGCCTTCGGGTCTCAACGCCAGAGTCTCCGACGTCGTCACCTGGGTGTCTGATTCGGGGGTCTCGACCTACAGCGCATTCGACTGTCGCGGCGCGTCCAGCAGCGTGAACACCGCCTTCATGGACCTCGGCTTCTTCGCGGCGATCGGCAGTTGGCAGGTCGACACCGGTTGTGGTTTCAGCTTCGAGACGGGCAAATTCACCGAGCTGCTGTTCGTCGATCCCGGGTTCCGCAACGCAGCGGCCGGCGACTACCGGCTCGTGCGCACTTCACCACTGATCGACAAGGGTTCAACGGCAGGCACGCTCGCCGACTCCGACCAGGACTTGGCGGGCGGCAGGCGCGCAGTTGACGGCGATGGCGACGGAACCGTCAAGACCGACCTTGGTGCCTTCGAGTACCAGCGCGCCGCGCCGCAGGTTTCGATCTCTGCGTCGGCGACATCTGTTCTGCCCGGCGCGCCGATTGCTTTCAACGCCGCAGTGAGCGACGCCGAGGGCGAAGAGGTCACTCTCGCGTGGAGTTTCGACGACGGTGCGAGCGCCGGGAACGTGAGCTCGGTGAGTCACGCGTTCGCCGCAGTGGGTCAGCACACGGCAACGCTCACGGCGATCGATCAAGCCGAAGCGAAGTCGACTGCCGTGGCCGTCGTCACTGTCAATCCGTTTCCTCGGGTGGCCCCGACCGCACGCATCGCGGCCAAGCCGAAGAAGGCATTCAAGGCCGGCAAGAAGGGATTTGCCGTCGTGACCAAGGGATCGCCGACCTTCTCCGTGACCTTCGCCGACGCCGTGGGAGCGCGTTTCAAGATCGCAAAACAGCGCGGCTCGCAGACCCTGAAGGTGAAGAGCGGGACCAACAAGTTCACGTTCGCAGGTTTCTGGAACAAGAAGCAGCTCAAGCCCGGCACCTACAAGGTGACGATCGCGCCCCTGGATTCCACAGGCGTTTCGGGCACCCCGGTGACGCTGACCCTCAAGCTCAAGCGCTGACCGAGCGCCGGCTGGCTGCGGCTGGGATCGACCGGGGACGGCTACGCGCCGCTCCGCGCGAAGTTCCTGCACACCCATCTGCATCACCATTATGCTGGCTGAGAAGATGCGCCGTCGACTACTGCTTCTGGCCCTGACCCTCGCCGCGTTCGCGATTCTGCCCTCGGCGGCGTCCGCGGCGAACTTCTGCGTCGGATCGGTGCCGACGTGCCTCGGCAGCCCGGAGCCGAACTTCAGCGCGGACGCCACGGGAATCACCAACGCCGTCGCGGCTGCCAACGCACTGTCCGGCGAGGACACGATCTTCCTGGCGGCCGGTACATACAACCTTGCAACCCCATTGAATCCGACTTTTGCTGCGCTGCAGGACGTCCACATCGTCGGCGCTGGTGCCGGCCTGACGACTTTCATCGGCTCAGTCGCAAGCGCCGCGTTGCTCACCCTCAACTTCACCACGACAGGCAGCGACGCAAGCGGTTTCACGGTGAACTTCACCGGCACGCCCAGTAGCGGCACCGGCGTTCAGGTCTTCAAAGGTGGACTCACCGACTTCGCTGTCGCGCAGCCCGGCGGGCTCGCGTCCGGGTTCCACGCGTTGGCACTTGACTCCGGGGCCAGCGCCAAGCGCGGATCGATTTCGCTGACCTCAGGCAGCGGCGTCGGCATTCACCTGAATTCCTCCGGAGCATCCGGCGACGATGGTGCCGGCACTGCCTCTGAGATCACGATGACCGGACCGGGCGGCGGCTCGAGCGGAATCTTGATCGACACGAACACCGCTGGGGTGAAATCGTTCGACCGGATGCGGATCACCCGCTTCGGCCGCGGCGTCGAGGTCACGACCGGCTCGTTCAAGCTCACCAACTCCGCGATCGAGATGGGCTCGCAGAACGCAGCACAGGGCCTCGATGCGTACAACGGCATCAGCAACTCCGACATCTTCGCCGACGTCTCGCGGGTCACGATCGTCGGGACCGGCCCGTTCCAGACAGCGCTCGCCATCGGTGCCGGCGCTGCCGGCAATCAGAGCTTCACTGGCGGGTTCTTCGACATGGTCTTGTATGCCGCGGGCGAGACATCGAACGCGCTCATATGCCAGGGCGGAACCTCGGTCTCGCTCACCGCGACCGTCAACAGCTACGCCGCCAAGGGCGCGGATCTGGATCTGAGCGGCTGCAGCACAACTGAGAACAACAAGACGGATCTGTCGGCGACGGATCCGGGATTCAGGGACCTCGCCGCCGGAGACTTCCGGCTGAAGCCCGACTCACCGCTGATCGACCGAGGATTTGCGGGCGAGATCATCAGCCCTTCCGAGCTTGACATGATCGGCAGAACGCGAGTTGTCGACGGCGACGGCAACGGCAGCGCCGTTGTGGATCTTGGCGCGTTCGAGTACCAGCGCACACCGCCGACGCTTTCGGTCGCCGCGTCGCCGCAACCCGCCGAGACGCTCTTCCCCGTTGAATTCACCGCCGTCACCGCCGACGCCGACGGCGAGTCCTCCACGGTCGTCTGGAGTTTCGACGACGGCGAGCGGGGCGGCGGCAGCTCCGCCGTTCACCGCTTTGCGACGCCGGGCCTGCACACCGGCACGGCCGTCGTCACAGACGAGTCCGGTCTGACCGCGACCGCCACGACCGGCGTCACGATCCTCCCGTTGCCGACCGCCCGCATCGCCGCGAAGGCGACGAAGGCGTTCAAGCGCGGCAAGAAGGGCTTCTCCGTGGCCAAGAAGGGCCAGCGCAGCTTCAGCGTCATCTTCACCGGAGCGGCGCAGGCGAAGTTCACGCTCAAGCGTCTCAAGGGCAGGAAGCTGATCGGGATCAAGGGCAGCCAGACGATCAAGGTCTCAAACGGCACCGTGAAGATCTTCTTCGGCGGCAAGAAGTTGAAGGCCGGTAGGTACCGCGTCACGATCACGCCGCTGTCGCCCAATGATGTCGCCGGCAAGCCTGTGACGACGGACATCAGGCTGAAGTAGAGCCCCCCGGGTTCTCTCCACGTCCCCGGCAGAGCTGTTCCGGGGGATACAAAGTGCCGCGGCCAGAACACGCCCCTGGGGGAGTCGTTCTGGCCGCGAGCGCCTTGCTTGTCTGGATCGCTGGGGAGCGATTATGCGTGGACGGGCTCCGGCTCGGGCTCGACCACGATTGCCGGCGCGATGGCAACTTCGTGCGCCAACACTTCTGAAGGTGCGATCTCGGCGTTCTGGGAAACCTTTCCGAACAGCAGGCCCGCGACGGACGCGACCAGCATCAGTCCGATGATCAGCAACCAGGCATTCATGAACGCGGGGATCGGGTCGGCGGGGTCGGGAGTGCCGAGCACCGGGATCAGCAGCGCGATCCCGATCACGGCACCGACCTGTCGGGCCGTCGTCATCACCGCGCTGCCGGTCGCGAAGCGTGCGGGCGGGAGCGCCGCCGCGACCGTACCTGTGATCGTCGGAAGCACCATGCCGACACCGATGCCGCCGAGAATCCAAGATGGCGTCATCACGGTCAGCGGCTCTGGGGTTGTCGTCACGCGGAGCGCGAAGATGCCCGTCGCGAGCGCGAACAGGAACGATCCCGTCGCGGCGACGTATCCCTGCCCTACGCGCGCGCCGAGCTTGCCCGAAGGCACGCTGGCGATTGCCGCGAAGGCGGGGCCGGTGGCGAGCCACAATCCCGCGGTCAGCTCGGACTCGCCCCAGACCTGCGTCAGGAACAGCACCATCACGAGCAGCCCCGCACTGAATGCCGCGTAGAAAAAGAGCGATGCAACGTTGGCCATCGCGTACGAGCGGACCTTGAAGAGGTCGAGATCGAGCACGGGTGATGAGTGCCTACTGGACCTGCGCACGAACAAAGTGGCAGTGATCGCCGAGACTGCGAAGCTCGCGAGCGTGGCCGTACCGGTCCAACCCCAGTCGTTCGACCGCACGAGCCCGAGCGAGAGCGCAGTGACGGAGGTGATCAGCAGAGCCGTGCCGAAGAGGTCCGGCAGCTCGGTCGCGGATTCGTCGCGCGCCTCGTCGAGCGTGCGTACTGCGAACCAGAGCGCGATCAGTCCGACAGGGATGTTGACGAAGAAGATCAGGCGCCAGTCGAGCGTCACCAGCAGGCCCCCGAGCGGCGGTCCGACCGCGGCCGCGATTCCACCGGCCGCTGACCAGACGGCAATCGCCGTCGGGCGTTCGGCCGGCTCGAACTGGGGCAGGAGCAGGGCGAGGCTCGTCGGCGCCATCGCCGCGACTCCGGCGGCCTGGATCACGCGGGCCGCTACGAGCGCCTCGAGTGATGGGGCAAGTCCGCAGAGCGTTGAGCCAACGATGAACGTCACGAGCCCGCCGACGAAGAAGCGCTTGCGCCCGAAGCGATCGGCCATCCGCCCGCTGGGCACGAGCAGGGCGGCGAAGACGATCGCGAATGCGTTCAGAACCCATGAGAGGTCACTGAGCGAGGCGCCGCCGAACTCGGCGGCGATGTCCGGGAAGGCGACGTTGACGATGAACAGATCGAGGCTGCCCATGAAGATCGCAACCGAGACGATGGTGAGGACTTTCCACTTGTGTTGCATGGGGGTGACTCCTGCGAGCGGGGATGGGATGCGGTTGCGTTTTGCAACCAACGGGCGCCATCGTAACACAGGTGGTTGCAAAATGCAACTAAGTCCGGTATAGTGCTCCCATGCCCTTCCGCCCCTTCGAGAACCAGAACTGTTCGATCGCTCGCGCCGCCGAGATCTTCACTGAGCGCTGGACGATGCTGATCCTGCGCGAGCTCTTTCTCGGGCGTCAGCGGTTCTCGGAGATCAAGCGCAACACCGGCGTCGCCTCGAACATCCTCAGCGACCGCCTGCAGGTGCTTGTGGATCAGGGCATCGTTGTGCGTGTCGAAGAGGACGCCGACGGCCAGAGCGTCGAGCGCTACGTTCCGACGAAGAAGGGCATCGACGCCCAACCGATCCTTCTGGCGATGCTCTCCTGGGGCGACAAGTACGCCGCCCCTGACGGCCCGCCGCGCGTGCTCTACCACGAGGATTGCGGCCACGAAATCCACGCCAAGGTCGTCTGCGACCACTGTGGCGGCGACCTCAAGGCCGGTAACACGCGTCTGCGTCCGGGCCCCGGAGCCAACCGGCGTCAGAAGTCCGCAGGAGAATTCCTCCCGCACAGGTGAGACCTTTTCGCGTCATCGGTGTTCTAATTCACCGATGAGCCGCGAACGCGACACAGACACGCTTACCCCGACTCGCCAGACACGCCGCGACCTCGGGCCCGACCAGCCGACGGTCAAGAACTTCACCGGCGACGAGGCCGAGACACACAAGCTCGACCCGCGCCACTACGCGCCGCTGCGTGTGTGCCCGCAGTGCTCGCTCGCCTGGGAGGTCACGGGCGAGTGGTGCCCGTCGTGCGGAACTGCCTTTGACAAGACGGCGCGCGAGAGCGTTCGAGCAACGCGTGTGATGCCCGCGCGGTCCGTCTCGCCTGCGCGCGTCGGCAGCCAGCCGCCGCTCACGCGATCGGCTCGCCGTCGTGGCGTCACGCCTCCGCCGCCCGCGCCCAAGGCCGCGAAGTCCGCGAGCAGCGGTGGCGCCGGCAAGGTTGTCTTCACCGTCCTGCTTTTTGCCGCGGCGATCGTCGTGGCGTTCTTCATCGGTCAGTCGACCCGCCCGAGCCAGGCTCAGGTTGACCAGAGCATCGATCAGTCGGTACAGGCAGCCAAACAGAGTGCGGCCAACAGCTATCGCAGGGCCTTCGACAAGATGCAGGCGCAAGCCGCTGCGGCTATTGAGGCCGCTCGGGACAAGGCACTCGCAGAAGGTGCGGCAAAGGCTCAGCAGGACCAGCAGGCCGAGAGCCAGAGCATCTTCGACAAGGTCACCCAGTGCGTGATCAGCGGCGACTGCTGACCGCCCTCACCGTCCGAGCAGCTGCCAATCCTCAGGACTGAACGGATTCGTGACGCCGGCCAGCGCAGGCCGCGCGACTTCGATCGACCACGCATAGTCGGCGATCACCTCGCGCACCACGTCGAGCGCTGAAGCCTCGGGTCCGAGGATCAATTCGGCGGCGGCATCGAGTACGTGCTCCTGCTCAAGCTCGTGGCAGCTGCGATTGCTCGCGGGTATTGCTTTGAGTCCCACGTGATCGCCCTCGATCGTGAATGCTCCGTTTCGTGAGACATATGCGAACACCGCGTCCGGCGCTGACCATTCGAGATCGGGAGTGAACGCCGAGCCGTCGATCCGCGCCACTGCGTAGTTGAACTCAGTCCGCGTCAGCGCGGTGAACTGCTCGGCGGTGACCATCAGCAGCCCCGCGCGCACGCGGGTCTGCGCGGACGGGATGATCGTCGCCGGAAGCGCGCCGTAGATCGCAACGTGCGCGGAGGCGACGATGTCGTATCCGTTCAGCTCGCCGGTCAGTGCCAGCACGTCGCGTGAGTCCTCGTCGAGCACCGCGAGCTTCGCCGACAGCACGCCGGGCGCGCCGTTGGATCCGAAGGCGATCAGCGGATAGCGCGGCTCGCTGCCGAGCTCCAGCTGCGACAGATCATCGCCTGCACCGAGCAGTTGCACCGAGCCGTCGCGCATCAGGAACGATTCGACCGGTCGCTCCCAGGGGTAACCGAGCGCGCGCTCGAAGTCTGCGTCTTCCATCGGCCGGCCGCCGAGGCGTCGCCCGAGTCGGTGGGCGAGCTCCGCGAACTCGGGCTCGTCCATCGCGAGGCGTCCGGCCAGGTTCTGATCGAGAATCGGCGGGAAGGCCGTCATCGCCCGACCCGGTCAGGCGACGGAGCCGACGCTGTCGAGCCAGCTGCTGAACGTCTTGCCCGAGAGTCGCTCGTAGGCCTCGATGTAGCGCTCCTGCGTCTGCTCAACGATGTAATCGGGGATCACCGGGGCCGGCGGTGACTTGTCCCAGCCGGTCGACCGCGCCCAGTCGCGCACGAACTGCTTGTCGAAGGAGGCCTGTGGGTGACCGGGCTCGTAGGCGTCAGCCGGCCAGTAGCGCGAGGAGTCGGGCGTGAGCACTTCGTCGCCCAGGGTGATGGTGCCGGTGGTGGGATCGATTCCGAACTCGAACTTGGTGTCGGCGAGGATGATCCCTTTGCCCGCGGCGTACTCGCGCGCGTGCTTGTAGATCGCGATGCTGAGTCGCTTGAGCTCGGCGAAGGTCTCGGCGTCGCCGCCGAGCGCCGCGATTGCTCCCGCCTCGTCAATGTTCTCATCGTGATCGCCGATCGCGGCCTTGGTCGCGGGGGTGAAGATGGGCTCGGGCAGTTCGGACGATTCGAGCAGGCCCGCCGGAAGCTCAACGCCGCAGACCGCGCCGGTCTCGGTGTAGTCGTTCCAGCCGGATCCAGCGAGGTACCCACGGACGACGCATTCGATCGGCAGCATCTCCAGCCGGCGCACCTTCATAGAGCGTCCGCGCAGATGCGGCGGGATGTCCTCGACAGTGCTGATCAGGTGGTTGTGCACCAGCCCGCCGAGCTCTTCGAACCAGAAGACAGATGTGCCGGTGAGCACCTGCCCCTTGCCCGGGATCGGGTTGGGGTGGATCACGTCGTAGGTACTGATCCGATCGCTCGCGACCATCAGCAGATCGCCGCCGGGAAGTTCGTAGGTGTCGCGCACCTTCCCCTTGGAGAGCAGCGGCAGGTCCAGGGCCGGGAAGTTCTCGAAATCGGACATGGCCCGATGCTATTCAGGCGCCACTAGAAGCACTTCAAGTAGTGCACGCTGAGGCCGTCGTTTGAAGCGTCAGTCGGGCGCTTCCAACCGTGGTCGCTCTCTTCGATCACAACCACGTAGCCGCGGTTGGCCCACAGGTCCCGCAGGTAGGAACTCATCTTCTTCACCTCGGCCTTGATGCCCGCCTCAACGCGCGCTGGTGGGCGCGGCTTGCGGCCGCTCTTGCGCGGTCGGTCCCAGGAATTGCTAGCGAGCCTGAACTCGAAGATCGCGTCGAAGAGAAAGTCCTTGTCGCGCGCGGGCGAGAACGGAGTGGTGCGGCCGGCCAGTCGATCGCGGTCGACAATCGCAAGGTCGATGCGCTGCGGTCGCTTGCGTCCGTTGGTTGGATCCACGAGCCACTGTGCGGGGGTGACGTCGATGTGGATGTCGCGCCAGGCCACGCCCTGCTTGTTCAGAAACCGAGCAAACTGGAGGACCGCGTCCGACGTGCTGAGAACTGCCGGCCCGCGGTGGCTGACCGCGCTTCCCTTTTTGTTCTCGAGGTGGCCACCCTTCCACGTCGGCTGCTTGCGCAGCCAGCGCTCTGTGTCCGCCAAAGCGCGGGCGATCTGCTTCTCAAGCTCCCTACTCGCCATGGCGCAGATCGTAATGCGGCGACTGAAAACGCTTGGTTACAAAATGAATGATTGCTAGCCGAGCTTCACGACTTTGAACTTGCGGCTCTTCCCGTTCGGCAGATTCACGGTGACCACGTCGCCCGCGCTCTTGCCGATCACGGCCTCGGCCACGGGCGAGCTGTTTGAGAGCTTGCCGGCCGACGCGTCCTGCTCGTACGAGGCGACGATCGTGTAGGTGATCTCCTTGCCGCTCGTGTCGTCGAGCAGCGTGAAGGTTGAGCCGAAGCCGATCTCGGTCTCATTGCCGGTGGCTTCGACGATCACCGCGTGCTGGCGCTGTTCGCGCAACTGCAGGATGCGGGTCTCGAGAAATGACTGGTCGTTCTTGGCGGCGTGGTACTCCGCGTTCTCCTTGAGGTCGCCGTCTTCACGGGCGACGGAGATCTTCGCTGCGATTTTTGGGCGCTCCTCGTTCTCGAGCTTCTGGATCTCGGCTTCGAGTTCGTCGTATGCGGCCTGGGACATCGGTACTTGATCGTTCATAGAACAGAAGCTAAACGGTCTGGAAGCGCTTAGAGTCTCCGGCCTCATGGTCACGCTCACAAAACGCTTCGACAAGGCCGTCAAATTCGCGCGCAAGGCGCACAAGAATCAGGCGCGCAAAGGCACTGAACTTCCGTACATCTCGCATCTTCTCGGGGTGACGTCAATCGTGCTCGAGATGGAGGGGACCGAGGATGAGGCGATCGCGGCGCTGCTCCACGACGTGGTCGAGGACTGCGGCGGCGCGCCGATGGCCGACCGCGTGCGCGCGAAGTTCGGCGACGATGTGGCGCGGATCGTGCTGGCCAACACCGACACCGACCAGAAGCCCAAGCCGCCGTGGCGCGCCCGCAAACAGGAGTACCTCGACTCACTCCCGGGCAAGCAGCGCGACGAGCTGCTTATTTCGCTGGCCGACAAGCTGCACAACGCGCGCGCGACGTTGCTCGACTACCGCCAGATCGGCGACGAGATCTGGCCACGCTTCAAAGAGGGCCGCGAGGGACAGCTCTGGTACTACGGCGAGCTGGTTCGCCATTTCACCGCACGCGCCGACGACCTCGGCCCGAACTGCGCCGCAAAGCTCGACGACTTCGCGCGCACGATCGACGAACTCTCTGCAGGATGACGCGATGGCCGCGATGAAGCCCGTCACGCGGCTCAAGCGCGCCGACCCGGTCCTGGCCGCACTGATCGAGCGCACGCCCGAGAAGCACCTCGACAACACCGACGCCGAGCGTCCCGATGATCACTACGGCTCGCTCTTGCGCACGATCACCGGGCAGCAGCTGTCGGTCAAGGCCGCGGCCAAGATCTACCAACGCGTGCTCGATTTCTTCGGCGGCGAGGTGCCGACGCCGCAGCAGATCCTCGACGCCGATCCCGATGAGCTGAAGGCGGCTGGCGGGCTCTCACGCGCGAAGACGAATTACCTGCGGTCGCTCGCCGAACACGTGATCAGTGGTGAACTGGAGCTGCACAGACTCAATGAGCTTCCCGATGACGAAGTGATCGCGGAGTTGGTGGCGGTGAAGGGCCTCGGCGTCTGGTCTGCGCACATGTTCCTGATTTTCCATCTCTCACGCGAGGACGTGCTGCCCACCGGCGATCTCGGTATTCGCAAGGCGATGATGATCGAGTACGGACTCGATGAGCTTCCGAGTCATCCCGAGATGGTCGAGCTGGCAGAGCCCTGGCGCCCCTACCGCACGCTTGCCTGCCTGTACCTGTGGGCATCGATCGATGCCACGCCGGAGGCCTGAGCGCGTCTACTGCTTGTCGCGCCTTGCCACGCGGCGCTCGAACTGTTCAAGTCGGTAGTCGCGTTCATCGAGCGCCCGCTCGATCATCGCTCCGGCTGCAATCGCCACGGCAACCGAACCGGCAGATTCGGCTGCCTCGCGCAGCGCGGCCTCGTGCACGACGGTGTCCTGGTAGGCGCCGAGTTCGTCCTGGGTCTTCCGCAGCCGGTTGCCGAGGCGCTTCGACCTCTTCTTGTCGCCGAGATGTCCGAAGAACTCAAGGTTGTAGCGCAGCGCTTTGCCGCGCTTGCGCGCGTGGTGAACTGCGGCCGGGTCGCCTGACGCGACTGCATCGGCGCTGAGCTTCTTGAACCGTTTGCGGTCCGCATCGATTCGCGCCGCGCTGAGCTTGCCGATCGGCGTGCGTGAATCCGGTCGATCGCTCTCATCGGTCGTGGGAAGCGCCTCGATCGTCGCCTGCCAGGCATCAAGCAGGTCTGCGAAGCGTTTTGACTTCAGGCGGCGGGCCAGCTTGGCGCGCGCCGCGCTGCGTCGGCGCATGAGTTCCTTGCGCAGCGCCTCAGATTCGCTCGCGAGCTCTGGCCGCTCCTCGATGAAGCACTCGAGGTCCTCGAGCAGCACGTCGTAGTCGCGAACCGGCCCGGTGATCAGTTGCAGCTCTCTGAGTTCCCGCGTGAAGCGCTCGTGGTCGGCCGGCGTGAACACCCCGGGCATTCCCTTGAGCAGCGTGCGCGAGCGGCGCACGGCGACGCGAAGGTCATGCAGCGCTTCCGGGTCGTCACCGGCGATCGCTCCGTCGACGTTGGCGCGCACGATCGTGAGCTGGTCGATCAGAAGCTCGGCCACAGCCTCGTCGCTCCGCCGCTTTCCCAGGTTCATTCCCGCAGGCTATCCGGGTACGGTCAACTCAACGTGGAGGAACCTCACCAGGCGGATATTCAAGACGCGAGCGGAATGACCGAGGAGGAGCGCAAGCTCGAGCGCTCACAAGTCGTTCGCGGCATTCTCGGTCCGCTGATCGCGATCGCGGTTCTGATCGCGCTGCTGTGGCCCCACTTCGATGAGATCGGTGAAGCCTGGAAGTTGATCTCAGTCCGGGCCGCCGCAGCGCTCGTGTTGCTGCACCTGATTGCGCTGCTCCTGCGTGCCGAGGCCTGGGGGCTCTGCATCGATGCCGCCGGCGCGCCGATCGAGCGCAGCCTGCTGCACAGTTCGAGCTCGCTGCGATTCCTCGCCGACACCGTGGTGCCGACCTACATCGGCGCCTGGGTGCGGATCGGACTCGTCCGCCGCTACGACGCACCGCGCGCCGCCAGGCCGGGCGCCTCGCCGTCGCCGACGATCGGGCAGATGTTCACGGCGGATGGACTGATGCTGCTCGTCGAAGCGGTCATCACGATCGGTCTGATCGTCGCCGCGGTGCTCACCTCATCGCTCGAGTGGTGGTGGATCTTCGTCTTTGCGGCCGCGGTCGGCGTCCTGCTGCTGATCGTGCGCTGGGTCTTCATCCGCTACAAGGAGCGTGAGTTCGCACGGACGGCGCGCGTACTGCAGAACTCGAGCCAGCGCTACAAGCTCGCGGCGCTCCTCACGGTGGTTCTCACGCTCCAGCCGATCCGGTACTACATCGCCTTCAAGGCGCTCGGTCTCGATCCGTCGATGTCCGATGCGCTGCTGGCGTTCTTGCTGACCACGGTCTTCAATGCGCTGCCGATCGGACCGGGTCCATCTTCGATCGCTGCATCCGCGGCGCTGTTTGCCAACGAAGGACTCGACAAGACGGCCTCCGCGGGCCTGGTGCTGCTGGCGAGCGCGATTGTCGCCGCCGCCGTCTATTCGATCTACGGAGCGTTCGAGTTGGTGCGTCGCTCGCGCGCGATCAACGCGGAGAAGCTGAGTCAACTCGAAGGAGCAAGCGCCGGCTCAACCGAGGGCTGAGCTGCGTCAAGCAGGCGCGAGCGGCCGTCGACGCCCGGCGGGCTGGCAATTCCCAGGTGTTCGAGCACCATGCTGAACACGTCGGCAGTCCGAACCGGCCCCTCGGCGATCGGCGCGCTGATCGCCAGTGGGACGTTCATGTGCGACGCGTGCAGCGCCCCGTGCGATGAGCGGTGCTCGGGGCGCTCGTACTGCTTGCGCAGGTCGTAGCCGGGCGCGCCGCTGACGACGACGTCGCCCGTCCGCGCCGAGCGAAAGATCTGGGCCAGCTGGAGCAGGCCGTCCGGATGCTCGGTGCCGGCCGTCGCGGTCAACGCGGTCTCGAAGTCGAATTCTTCGGGCAGCGCGCCGTAGCCGAACGGATCGCCCGCGATCGGTCGGTAGGCGAGGCCGCGCTCGGTCTCCGCGAGTCGCGCGCGGCCGCGCCTGCTTTCGACCAGCACGGATCCGTCGTGCTCGCGCGAAGCGACGATGTCCACGGCGGGCTCAGCGAGCAGCCAATCGGTCAGCTCCGGAACGACGGTGTTCAGATAGAGGTGCGCCATCGCGTTGCCGCTGACCGCGCAGAGCGCGTCGGGCTTGAAGCGCCAGGCCTTCAGCGAGTGGTAGGCGACCTTCAGGCCCAGATCCTCGGCCATGCGCGGTCCGAGATCGAAGTGTTCGCGCACGGGCTCGTGGCCGTGGTCGCTCACCACCGCGAGCAGAGTGTCCTCGTAGCGACCGAGCCGATCGAGCTTGCGCGCGATCTCGCCGACCGTGCGATCGACGCGGCGATATGCCTCGTAGGCGCCCTCGCCGAACGGGTCGTCGTAGTGGCTGTTCCAGTCGATCCCCGGGATCACGACGAAGCGGAAGGGCGCGTGCTTGTCGAGCGACCGGGCGAGCACCTTGCGCGCGGCGTCGTCGGCCACGCGGTAGTCCTCGCGGTAGTGCGCCTTCAGCCAGAGGAAGTTCTTGCGCGTCGCCGCGAGGTTTCCGCCGCGACCGAGGCCGCGCGTGATCGCGCCGAAGATGTTCTGCGAGCCGGGCGCGAGCTCGAAGAGCGTCGGCGCGTCGGCCGCGATGTCGCGATCGACGTTGATCGATTCGATCCCGTTGTAGCTGCGAAAGCTCCACGGTCCGAGCGGGGCGTGGCGCGGCTGCTTGCGGTGATCGAACCAGCGGTAGCCGGGCACATCCGCGCTGCCGGCGAAGCGGCCGGTCAGGAAAGGCAGGTGCGCGGGGATCGTCGTGCTGGTGAAGGTGCTGGTCGCGGTGCGGTGGCCGCCGCGGCATAAAACGTGGTTTTCGATCTCCGGGAGTTCCCCGGCGGCGAGCATGCGCGCGAACACGTCGGCGCGGGCGCCATCGGCAAGTAGGACAATCGCTTGGCGCGAGGCATCCGCCATCGCTTGATCCTAATGGCGCAGGTGCGCTACTGGTCGAGTCGCGCCACGATTGCGCGGGCGTGCTTGGTGTAGGCCGCGGGATCGAAGATCGCGTCGATATCGACGTCGATTCCCTGACGTTCGGTTTCAGCGGCGAGCAGGTCGCGGAAGTTCACGCCGGTGTCCCAGGCTTCTTGCGCGCCCTGCTGGACGATCCGGTAGGCGTCGTCGCGGGTCAGCCCCGCGTTCACTAGAGCGAGCAGCGCGCGCTGACTGAACAGCGCGCCGTGCGTGACTTCGAGGTTGCTGAGCATGCGGTCGGTGTGCACGGTCATGCCGTTGACGACCTTGATCGCGAGCGACTGCATGTAGTCGAGCAGGATCGTGGAGTCCGGAAGGATGATGCGCTCGACCGAGCTGTGCGTGATGTCGCGCTCGTGCCAGAGGGCGACATTCTCGATCGCGGCGTTGGCGTTTCCGCGCAGCACGCGGGCAAGGCCGGTGATGCGCTCGTTGGTGATCGGGTTGCGCTTGTGCGGCATCGCGCTGCTGCCCTTCTGCTTGCCGCTGGCGAAAGGCTCTTCAACCTCACGCACTTCGGTCTTCTGCAGGGCGCGGATCTCGGTGGAGAAGCGTTCGAGTCCTGCGCCGGCGATCGCGATCGCGGAGAGCAGCTCTGCGTGGCGGTCGCGGGCGACGACCTGCGTCGAGACGGGCTCGCGCTCGAGACCGAGCTTGGTGAGCACGGCCTCCTCGATGTCCGGGCCGTTGGCGCTGTAGGTGCCGACGGCACCTGAGAGCGCGCCGACACGGCACTGCTCGAATGCGCGCTCGAGCCGCTCCACATTGCGGCGGGCCTCGAAAGCGAATCCGGCCAGCTTGACGCCGAAGGTCGTGGGCTCGGCGTGCACGCCGTGGGTGCGGCCGACGGCTGTCGCGTCTTCAAATTCCTTTGCGCGGCGCGCCAGCGCATCGGCGTATTCGCTCGCGCCTGCCAACAGAATCTCGCCGGCCTTGGCGATCTGGATGCCGAGCGCCGTGTCGAGCACGTCGCTGCTGGTAAGTCCGTAATGGATCCAGCGACCGGCCTCACCGACGTCAGCGCTGATCACGTCCACGAACGCGGCGACGTCGTGGTTGGTGATCTCCTCGCGCTCCTTCACGGCGGCAACCGTGAACTTCGCGTTGTCCTTGATCGCGACGAGATCGGCCGCCGGGATCACGTCCGCGTCAAAGAGTGCGTCGCAGACCGCCAGCTCGACCTGCAGCCAGCTGTCGAACTTCGCCTGCTCGCTCCAGACCGCGCCGATCGCGTCGCGTGTGTATCGATCAATCACGGGGGAGATCCTATGCGGAGCGTCGAAGTCAGGACGGATGGCCGCCTCGACCACCGCAAAGCGGGTGCAGTTGCTGATCGTCGTCTTCGTCAGCGCGGCGCTGCTCCTGCGTCTCGGGATCACGATCTTCGATCCCGATCCGGCGCCCGACGATCCTGATCTGCTGACTCGCATGGTCCGCTTCTTCAGCTACTTCACGATCCAGAGCAACATCGTCGTGCTGCTCGCCGGACTGGCGGTCCTCAAGGACAAGCCGCTCGACGACCCCTGGTGGCGAACCCTGCGACTCGCCTCTATGGTCGGAATCACTGTCACCGGCATCGTCTACATGACGATTCTCGCCGGGGACTCCGACCTGCACGGCCTTTCTCAGCTTGCCAACTACATGCTCCACTACGTCGGCCCGCCGCTCGCAGTCTTCGCGTGGCTGATCTACGGGCCGTGGCCGGCGATGACGCTGAGCGATGTTCCGCGCACGTTGATCTGGCCGCTTGTATGGGTGGCCTACACGCTGATCCGCGGAGCGATCGTCGACTGGTATCCGTACCCGTTCATCGACGTCGAGCTGCATGGGTACGGCAAGGTCGCGGTCAACATCCTCGCGATCACGATCTTCGCGATCGTGCTGTCACTGGCGTACGTGGGCCTCAGCCGTTGGCGTCGGCCGGTCAGTCCTCGCTGAGCACGATCACGCTGTCGCCCTCGACGGGCAGGAGCTGCGCGCTCTTGGGCGGGTTCAGGTGGATGCCGAAGTCGGCCTCCGGGTCGCGTGACCATGCGCCCTTGCGATACCCGATCACCGTCTCATCGCGCTCGCGCCCGGAGGCGATCACGGTCGCGAACTGAGTTTCCGCGCCGAGCTTCACGTAGTCGCCCACCGGTCGCAGGTAGACCTCCGAGCCGTCGGCCTTGAGCAGCTCGTCGAAAATCGTCGCGAGGCTGCGGTTCTCGGAGATCTGCGCCAACAGGTAGGAGATCACCTGCTCGGAAATGACGATGTCGTCCACGCTCGCGACTGCCGCGAGGTCGCGGTCGGCCTCGTCCATCAGCTCGGAGACGAGTGAGAACTCGGCGCCCGTGCGCCTGGAGATCTCGCGCAGGTGGATCAGCGAGAGCAGAACGCGACCGTCGGCGCGGTCGTGGTCGTCAGATTCCTCGCAAACGACGATGACGCGGTCGAAGCGGTCGAGGTCGAGCGATTCAAGGACTGCGGTGTCGACGGGGTCGCCTGCGCGCATGCTGACCTTGAGGCGCTTGAAATCCGCGGCGGCCGCCTGCAGCCAGTCCTCGTCCGGCGGGTTCAGGGCGACGATCTCGGCGCTCGATCCATCGGGTGCGAAGTCGTCCAACGACTGCAGGACGGTGGCGGTCTGCATGTTCCAGCCGAGCAGCAACGTGGACTCCGGCGGTTCGACCGCCGGCGTTGCCGTGACGAACGCGCTGGCGTCGAAGCTCGCGCTTCCCGCGACGGCGGCGTCGAGGATCGAGTCGTCCTCGGCGATCGAGATCAGTTCGGCACCTTCCGGGATCACGGTGGCGGCCGGCGGGTTGAGCGTGACTGCGCCCTCGGACTGGAATCCGATCACGGTGCACTCCTCGTAGGCGAGCAACGCCTCGCCGTAGGTCTTGCCCGAGAGCTGCGCGTCGGCGCGGGCGTAGACCTCGTGGCCCTCGAAGTCGAACAGGTCTTCGTAGATGCGCGCGGCGCCGCTCTGGCGTGACGTCTGCACAAGCAGCCGGCTGGCGATCGAGCCGCGGTCGAGCACTTCGGCCGCGCCCTTGCCGGCGACGCGCGCCGCTTCGAGGTGGCGACGGTCGGCGATCTCGGCGACGATGTGGCGGCCGGGGACCGGTTCCCGCGTCAGCGCCAGCAGCGACTTGATCACGTACATGTCCGGGTCAGTGCCCTCCGGACGGAGCAGGATCACAGAGCGGGCGTCGGCGTGGTTCACGAGCTCGAGGTCCTCGATCGACGTCGGCGATCCCGTGCGGCAGACGACGCGGGTCCCGTGCAGGTCGTCGAGGCGGGCGCGGATCTCATCGTCCATCGTCGCCTTGTCCTCGTCGGCGAGCACGACCACGCACGCCCCGTGTTTGCGGCTCTCGTTGGCGAGTGCGAGTTCGCTGATCACCGTGAAGATGCTCTCGCTCCAGCCGAGGACCAACGTGTGTCCGCTCTCGAGCACGAGCGAACGACCCTTGCGCAGCTCGGTCAGGCGGGCGTCGATCAGGTTGGCGATCACACCGATGAAGGCGCTGAAGACGAAGATCCCGGCGATCGTCACGATCAGCTGGAGCAGGATGTAGTTCGTGCCGCTGTCTCCGGCGATCGTGCCGGTGTCGATTGCGTGCAGGAACGCCTGGTAGACGGCGGTGATGGGGTTGTCCGACGGTCCGACGCCGAACAGCAGGACGAGCAGCGCGACCAGCAGCACGATCACCGCGACAAGCGCACCGAGGTACCAGATCAGCGCGCTCGGTCCGCGCGCCATCGAGTTGTCGAAGGAGTAGCTCAGGCGGGCGCCGAGCGATGTGCGCGAGCGTGTTCTGCGGCGCGTGGCCGAAGGAGTCGTCGAGGCATCTTTCAGGCGCGCGGCTGCCCGTTCTCGCCGGAGCCGGCTCGCACTTCCCATCAGGCGAAGAGAATTCTTGAGGCGAGGATCGCGGCGTTCTGCGCGCCGTTGATCGCGACACAGGCCACGGGAACGCCGCTCGGTGACTGCGCGATCGAGAGCAGCGCGTCGAGTCCGCCGCTGACGGCGTTCTCGCTGCGGATCGGCACGCCGATCACGGGAAGGTCCGTGTAGGCGGCGATCGAACCCGGCAGAGCGGCGGCCATGCCGGCTCCGGCGATGATCACTTTGATGCCGCGAATGCGGGCGCCGCGAGCGTACTCGCGCACCTGCTCGGGGTCGCGATGCGCGGATACGACGGTCTCCTCGAATGAGATTCCGCGCTCCTTCAGCTCGTCGCAGGCGGCCGCCATCACGACGCGGTCGCTCTCGGCGCCCATCACGACGGCGACGAGCGGACCCTCGCGGATCTCGATCTCATCGAGCTGGGTCTCTGGCTCCGGAATCAGAACGCCTGCCGTGCCCCCGGATTCGGCGCTTCCTGCCATTGGGTCGCCGATCGGCGCGCGACCCACGCTCGGGCGCGGGCGCACCGGCGGGTTCGAGCGCTGCGGCCTGAAGCGACGACGCGCCATTTAGAGCTCGATCCCCGCGGCGATGTCGCTGCGCTGCTGCTTGCCGTCAAAGTCGATCAGCGCGGCGCCGGCGTAGGCGGCCTCACGCGCGCGTGGCACGGAGTCGCTCAGTGCGGTCACGTTGAGTACGCGGCCGCCGGCGGTGACGATCGCGCCGTCGGCGTTGCGCGCGGTTCCCGCGTGTGTCACCTCGATCGCGGTTGAGACTTCGTCGAGGCCCTTGATCACATCGCCCTTGCTCGATCCCTCCGGGTAGCCGGCGGACGCGAGCGTGAGCGTGACCGAGCGCTGTTCGCTGAAAGTGATGTCGTGGCCGGCCAGTCCACCGGGCTCGATGCTCGCGAGCATCAGCTCCGCGAGGTCGCTCGTCAGCCGCGGCAGCAGCGCCTGCGTCTCCGGGTCTCCGAAGCGCGTGTTGTACTCAAGCACTCTCACTCCATCGGCCGTCAGCATCAGTCCTGCGTAGAGAATCCCATGGAAGGCGGCGCCACGGCGCTTCATCTCGTCGATGATCGGTTGGTGCACCTGCGCGGAGATCGCTTCGATCTCGCTGACCGGAAGCTCGGGCACCGGAGAGAAGGCGCCCATGCCGCCCGTGTTCGGGCCCTGGTCGTTGTCGAAGATGCGCTTGAAGTCGCGGGCGGGCACCAGCGAGTAGGCGCGCTCGCCGTCGCAGATCGCGAGCAGCGAGACCTCTACGCCTTCAAGGAACTCCTCGAGGATCACGTCGGTCTCGCCGAAGCGCTGCTCGGTGAAGTATTCGTCGATCGCGGCCTTCGCTTCGGCCTCGTCGGCGCAGATGATCACGCCTTTGCCCGCGGCCAGGCCGTCGCTCTTGAAGACGGCGGGGTAGTTGGTCTCGGCGGCAGCTGCGAGCGCTTCTTCGCGCGAGCGCAGCACCTTGTAGCCGGCGGTCGGTACTCCGGAGGCGACCAGCACTTCCTTGCAGAAGATCTTCGATCCCTCAAGCTGCGCGGCCGCACGGGAGGGTCCGAACGCCTTGATCCCCACGGCGGCGAGCTCATCGACGAGGCCGTCGACCAACGGGACCTCCGGGCCGACCACCACGAGGTCGACTGCTTCGCGCTGGGCGAGCTCGACCAGTGCGGGAACGTCTTCGCCCCCGACTTCAGGGATGCAACGCGCGTCGGCCTCGATACCGGGGTTGCCGGGCGCGCAGAGCAGCTCCAGTTGCTCCTTGTCGGACCAGGTGCGGGCGAGCGCGCGCACGATCGCGTGCTCGCGGCCCCCCGACCCGACAACGAGAATCTTCATCTAGAAAGAGTCGATCAGCGTCTGGACCTCGACCGCGGGAACGATCTCATAGGTCGCAGTGCCGCGTGAGCCGAGTTCAATCGCTGCGCGAGCGATCGCTTGCTCGTTCGGGGCGGTGACGATGCTGATGAAGTGGTGAGGGCCGAGCGACGCGTACTGCGCAATGACTTCGATGCCCAGCGGTTTGACCTCTTCGTTGACTTCAAGGATCCGCTTCGGATTCTCCTTGATCGTCCGCACACCTTCGGTGGTCAACTTGCTGTACATGATGTAGGTCGGCATTGCAGCTCCAGCGGGTAGAAGAGTTGGTGCCCTGAATCTATCGCGCAATCCGGCATGCGCAACATGTGCCGCCTGCGAGGGTTCCCTACTCAGTAAGCAGTTCCCAAAACCAATCTGGACCGATCCAAGAGGGGGTATCAATCCAGATGCAGTTCGCAGCTCAGACTTACCAGTCACGCGCGCTCCGCCTTGCCGTGATTGCAACCGCATTCGTCACACTTTTCGCCATCAGCGCGCAACGCTCTTCGGCGGACATTCCCAACCCGCAGCTGTCCGCCGGTGTGTACAGCACGTGCGCGATCAATTCGAACAAGCGCCTCTATTGCTGGGGTTCCAACAGTTCGACGCAGCTCGGGCTTGGCAGCAACGCGCGGCTCTCGTACGGCACCCGCCCGTATCCGGTCAAGGGCGTCACATCGCAGCCGGTCGGCGTCTCCAATGGCTACAGCTCGGCCTGTTCGCTGCTGGTCACCGGCAGCGTCAGCTGCTGGGGCAAGAACGCCTCCGGAGCGCTCGGCGCCAAGAATCTCGGCGGCTTCGCCAAGAGCGCGCAGTCGGCCGCCTCCTTGATCGCCCCGTGGGCGACGCCGTCCAATGAGTCGACCGGTGCCGGCCACGTCTGTTATCGCGACAACAACGCGACCGTGAAGTGCCTCGGCGCCAACAACGTCGGGCAACTCGGCAACGCCACGAACACCAACTCGAGCACTCCAGTCCAAGTTGCCGGGATCACCGCCGCCAGCGCGGCAACACGCGCAACACGTGTCGTCTCGGGCGCCAATCACAGTTGCGCGCTGCTCGACAACAACAACGTCAAGTGCTGGGGCGTGAACAACTTCCGCCAGCTCGGAACGCCTACCAACGCGGTTCCTTTCAGCAGCACTCCGGTCGACGTCCCGGGCCTTTCGAACAACATCACGCAGCTCGCGTCGATGGCGGATCACAGCTGCGGAATCCACTCCGGTGGGGCCGTCTCATGCTGGGGTGCCGACAGCTTCGGACAGCTCGGTGATGGCACCGTCGCCCCGTTCAAGGGCGCCGTCGACGTGACCGGACTCGGCGCTGACGCCCGTCAGGTCAGCACCGGCGTGTCCCACACCTGCGCGCTGATCGCCGGTGGCGGAGTCAAGTGCTGGGGTTCGAACGAGTTCGGCCAGCTCGGCAACGGCAACTCGACGACATCGTCAAAGCCGGTCAGTGTGATCGGCCTGAGTCGCCCGGCGAGCGAAATCAGCGCCGGTGGATATCACTCCTGCGCGCGCCTCGACAACAACGACATCTACTGCTGGGGCCGCGGGACCAAGGGCCAACTCGGCAACGGTGGCAACACCAGCAGCCTGACCGCAGTCAAGGTGCTCTCGCTCGGTGGTGTCCACTACTCATCGGTGCTGTTGACCAAGGTCGCCGGTCACTCGAACTTCCAGGCGACGTTCGTGGCGGTCCCGCCGCGCGCCGGAGACATCAAGGATCAATGCAGGACAAATGCGAACCTGACGGTCACGATCGTCCAGGACGGTGCGACGGTGACCAAGAAGCTCAAGCAGAAGCTCAAGCCGAGCGGCTCGACCAAGTGCACCACGCGCTTCTCCGCGCGTTCGATCACGAAGAGCATGGGCTCGGCGACGGTCACGTTGAAGGGCAGCTACATCGGCACCGCGACGATGCCGGGTGCATCCTTCACACAGGTCTACACGAATCCTTAGACAACTGAATTGGACGGTATTCGCCAGATCGCGGTAGTCTGAGGCCGCGATCTGGAGGATCCACCAAGTCGGTTCGGATCTGGGCCTCAGTATCGGATTGAGGCCAGCGGCTCGGCAAAAGCCCGCAGCAGATTCCATACATAGAAGGAGCCTGTGATGGAGAACCACTCCTCACTCGGCCTGCGTGCGTTCCGCGTAATGCTTGCCTTGTCATCACTCGCAACCCTCGTAGTTGTCGTCGATCCCGGCGGCCTGCGTGGTGCATTCCTTTAAGACGTACTCGGCGCGGCCCCTCGGATTTGTCCGGGGGGCCGTACCTTTGCGGCGCTCACAAACGCTGATCCCGTCGAAGTTCCTGGTCCAGTCGTGCGCGCTCGGCTCGCTGTTTCATGTAGTCCAGGTAGGCCGGAAGACCCCCGAAGATCTTCAGCGTCGATCCGACGTCAAGCCAGGTCGGCGCCTCATTCGGCGAGAGGTACAGACCGTGTGTCGAGAACTCGTAGTCGAGTCCGAGCCGCTCGTGGTTGTCGTGCACGTAGCCGATCCGCCACTTGAAGCTGTTCGGACCGTCGATCCGACGGGCACGAAACTCGCCGGCGAACATCGGACCGGACCCGCCGTACTTCTTGTGGAAATACCTCACGTACGCCCCGAGGACGCGTCGCATCAGTCGATCGATGCCGCCAGCGACTCTTTGCCACAGGACAAGGTGAAAGAGCGATGTGAGGAGGCAGCGCGCGTTCATCCTGACCTCGTCTCGTAGGGACCTGTAGGGCCTCCCGCGCCGATCCTTCTCCGGCACTGCGGTGAGATGTCGTTGAGTCATCCCGGCGAAGACCCGTCGATCTTCATCGTCTCCGAAGAGGCGCGTCCCGTCGATCGCACGGTTGTAGACGTGGTAGGCGCCGAGTTCGCGGCGATCCCGTGAGTACTTGTAGGCCATGACTCCATGCAACTCAGTCGCGAGTTGCAGTTCAAGACATGAATGCAAATCCTTTGAGCCAGCTCAGAGCCAGTTTTGCTCCTTACTCCCGTCGAATCGACGGGAGTAAGGAGTGGGAAAGGCTTGTTTAGGCCTTTGACTTGCTGGGCTTTGCTTTCGTGAGCAGGAGTTCGCCGTCGGCAGCGTCGACCTTGACGGTGTCGCCGTCTGAGAACTCGCCCTCCAGCATCGCGATTGCCAGCTTGTCGACAAGGCGCTTCTGGATCACGCGCTTCAGGGGCCGCGCTCCGTACGTCGGGTCGTAGCCCACGTCGGCGAGCAGCGTCTTGGCGTTGTCGGTCAGCTCGACCTCGATGCCGTGCTCACGCGCGCGGCCGACGAGCTGGTCGACCTGGATCTCGACGATCTCGGTCAGCTGATCCTTGGAGAGGCGGCTGAAGATCACGGTGTCATCGATGCGGTTGAGGAACTCCGGCTTGAAGGTGTCGCGCAGCGCGCCCTCGACGAGCTCGCGGACTTTCTCCTCGGCCTCCTCGACCGATTTGCCGGCTTCCTTGGCCTGCGCCTCAACGTCGACGATGTACTGCGAGCCGACGTTGCTGGTCATGATCAGCACGGTGTTCTTGAAGTCAACCGTGCGGCCCTGACCGTCGGTCAGGCGACCGTCGTCGAGCACCTGAAGCAGCGTGTTGAAGACGTCGGGGTGGGCCTTCTCGATCTCGTCCAGAAGGATCACCGAGTACGGACGACGGCGAACGGCTTCGGTCAGCTGGCCGCCCTCTTCGTATCCGACGTATCCCGGAGGCGCACCGACGAGTCGGGCGACCGTGTGCTTCTCCATGTATTCGGACATGTCGAGTCGCACCATCGCCTGTTCAGAATCGAACATGAACTCGGCGAGCGCGCGGGCGAGTTCGGTCTTGCCGACACCGGTCGGCCCCAGGAACAGGAAGCTGCCGATCGGACGATCCGGGTCCTGCAGACCGGCGCGTGAACGGCGTAGTGCGTTCGCGACGGCGCTGATCGCCTCGTTCTGGCCGATCACGCGCTCGTGGAGGCGGTCCTCCATGTGCACGAGCTTGGAGATCTCGCCTTCCATCATCCGTGTGACCGGGATGCCGGTCCACTTGGCGACGATCTCGGCGATGTCCTCCTCGTCGACCTGGTCCTTGAAGAAGCGGGTGTTGCCCTGCTGCTCCTTGACCTTCTCTTCTTGTTCAGCGAGCTTGGTCTCCAGCTCCGGAATCAGTCCGTAGCGGAGCTCGGCGGCGCGCTCGAGGTCTGCCTCGCGCTCGGCCTTCTCGATCTCGCCCTTGGCCTCGTCGAGTTCGCGGCGGATCACGCTGATCGCGTCGAACGCGTCCTTCTCGAGCTGCCAGTGGGCGGTCATCGCGTTTGACTGTTCCTCGAGGTCACCGAGCTCGGCCTGCAGTGAGTCGAGGCGCTTCTTGGATGCGTCGTCGGTCTCCTTCTTCAGCGCCTGCTGCTCGATCTGAAGCTGCTGGATGCGGCGGTCGATCTCGTCGATCTCGGTGGGCTTTGAGTCCATCTCGATCGCCAGCCGCGAGGTTGCCTCGTCGATCAGGTCGATCGCCTTGTCGGGCAGGAAGCGGTCGGCGATGTAGCGGTGCGAGAGCGTGGCCGCGGCGATGATCGCCCCGTCCTGGATGTCGACGCCGTGGTGGGCCTCGTACTTGCTCTTGAGTCCGCGCAGGATCGCGATCGTGTCCTCGACGCTCGGCTCACCGACGTACACGGGCTGGAAGCGACGCTCGAGTGCGGCGTCCTTCTCGATGTGCTTGCGGTACTCGTCGAGCGTGGTCGCGCCGACTGCGCGCAGCTCACCGCGGGCGAGCATCGGCTTCAGGAGGTTCGCCGCGTCGACGGCACCTTCGGCGCCACCGGCGCCGACGATCGTGTGCAGCTCGTCCATGAAGAGGATGACTGTGCCTTCTGCTTCCTGGACCTCCTTGAGCACCGCCTTCAGGCGGTCCTCGAATTCACCGCGGTACTTCGCGCCGGCGATGATCGCGCCGATGTCGAGCGACACCACGCGGCGGTCCTTCAGTGACTCGGGGACGTCTTCGGAGATGATGCGCTGAGCGAGGCCTTCGGCGATCGCGGTCTTGCCGACACCGGGCTCGCCGATCAGGACCGGGTTGTTCTTGGTGCGGCGGCTCAGGACCTGGATCACGCGGCGGATTTCGTCGTCGCGGCCGATCACCGGGTCGAGCTTGCCGGCGCGCGCGGCCTGGGTCAGGTCGACGCCGTACTTCTCGAGTGCCTGGTACTTCTCTTCCGGGTTCTGATCGGTCACGCGGTGCGAGCCGCGGACCTGCTTCAGGGCGTTGACGATCGAGTCGTGGTCGGCCCCGAAGCCCTTCAGCGCTTCGCCGGCGCTCTGGCCAGGCACCGAGGTCAGTGCCAGCAGCAGGTGCTCGACGCTGATGTACTCGTCGGAAAGATCGCGGGCTTCGTCCTCGGCTTTGCGCAGCACGGCGACGAACTCGTTGGACGGAGTCGGTTGCGCTCCCGCGGAGCCTTCGAGCGTCGGCAGATCGTCGACGTCGCGCACGACGCGATCGACGACGGAGCTCGCGTCGGTGCCGAGCTTGTGCAGCACGGGCAGGACGATGCCGCCGTCCTGATCGAGCAACGCGAGCAGCAGGTGGGCAGGGGTGACCTGCGGGTTGCGACGCGCCTCGGCTGTGCGCTGCGCTGCTTCGATTGCTTCTTGGGACTTGATGGTGAATCGGTCAGGCCTCATCTGGTCAGGCCTCCTTCTCTTCGTTCTCTGCGGGTCGTTGCACTGGAATTCGGGTGGGCTGGGGTGGCTGGTAGCGGACGATTTCTGCTCGACCGGCGCGGCGGATGCGGTCGATCTCGGCGAGCGCGTCGGCGCGGGTCTGTTTGAGCTGACGCTCAAGCGAAGCGATCCGGCGTCCCATGCGCGCGATTCGCGCCTCCATCTCGAAGACGCGCTGGACGCCGGCGAGGTTCATGCCCTCGTCGGTCAGCTCCTGGATGCGTCGGAGGGTCTCGACGTTCTCATCGCTGTAGAGGCGCGTGCCTTTGGGCGTGCGCGTCGGCTGGATCAGGTGACGCTCTTCGTAGATCCGCAGGGTCTGCGGATGAACGCCGGCGAGCGACGCCGCGACCGAGATCATGTAGAGCCCCTGTTTCTGCTCGCCCATGATCATCACCTCGCCGAGCGCGCGAGCAGGTCTTCGCGGGGGTTGTTGGTCAGGACGCTCGCGAGGTCATCGACCGCGTCCTGTTGTTCCTTGGAAAGCTCATTGGCGTTGGGGATCTCGACCTCGATGCGGTAGCGCAGGTCGCCGTGGCCGCTGCCCTTGGAGTGCGCCGGGCCTTCGCCCTTCAGGCGGATGACCGTCCCGGGCTTGGTGCCGGCCGGAACCTTGATCTGCTTGATGCCGTTCAGCGTCGGGACCTCGATCGTCGCGCCGCGGATCGCCTCGGTCACGGTGACGGGCACCTTGACTTCGAGGTGCTCGCCCTTGCGCGCGAACACGGGGGAGTCGCTGACGTTCACAACCACGAACAGATCGCCAGCGGCCCCACCGTTCTCACCGGTCTCGCCCTTGCCGGCGACGCGAATACGCGCGCCATCGCGGACGCCTGCCGGAATCTTCACGCGGTACTTGCGCGTCTTGACGACGGTGCCTTCACCGCGGCAGGTCTTGCACGGCGAGTCAACGATCTGGCCCTTGCCGTGGCACTGGCTGCAGGGCTGACTCATCGAGAACATGCCCTGGCCGACCGACTCGACGCCGGTGCCCTGGCAGCGGGGGCAGGTCTTCGGGCTGGTGCCCGGAGCTGCTCCGTTGCCGTGACAGGTGTCGCAGGTCTCGCGGCGCGGGACCGAGACTGAAACTTCGGTTCCGTTGATCGACTGGTCGAACCCGATCGCCACGTTGGCCTCGAGGTCGCGCCCGCGCTCCACGCGCTGACGCCCGCCTCCGCGGCCGCCGAACATTCCGCTCACGCCGCCGAAGATGTCGCCGATGTTCTCGAACTTGACGCCGCCACCGCCGAATGGATTCGCCCCGCCGAAGGGATTGCCGCCACCGGTGAACGGGATGTTCAATCCGCCGCGGTCGAACTCCTTGCGCTTCTTCGGGTCGCCGACGATGTCGTAGGCCTCCTGGACCTCCTTGAACTTCTCCTCGGCCTGCTCGTTGCCGGCGTTCTGATCCGGGTGCCACTTGCGCGCGAGCGAGCGATAGGCCTTCTTGATCTCGCCCTCGCTGGCGTTCTTTGCGACGCCGAGCACTTTGTATGGATCAGTCACTGGCACAGTCGCCCCTTACGCCGAAACCACGACGCTGGCGGGACGCACGACTACTTCGCCGAGCAGGAAGCCCTTCTGCACGGTCTCGATGATCGTGCCCGCGGGCTGCGCCTCAGAGGCCGGAGCCTGCGAGATCGCCTGGTGGAAGTTCGGGTCGAACTGCTCACCCGTCGGGTCCTGCTGGGTGAGGCCGAGCCGGTCGAGCACTGAGTGGAGGTCCGCGTGAACCAGGCGAACGCCTTCGGCGAATGCATCGCCGTCGGCGGCCGTGCCGGCAGCTTCGACCGCGCGGTCGAGGTTGTCGACCACGGGCAGCAGCTCGCGGATCACACCGGCGATCGCGACGCCGCGTGTTTCGGCCACGCGCTTGTCGGCGCGCTTGCGGTAGTTCTCGAAGTCGGCCTTCGCGCGCAGCGCGAGGTCCTTGTACTCGTCGCGCTCAAGGGCAGTCTGAGCAAGCTCGTCGAGCTCTTCCTCGATCACTTCGGCATCGGAAATAGGGCCATCGCCCGGCTCCGAAGAGCCAGGCGATGGTGATCCCTGCGACCCGGAAACGGTCTCGGCTTCCGCCGGGTCAGATGTGGTGCGGCCAAGAGGGGACCCGCGTCCTGCGGGCTCTTCCCCAGAGCCGTCGGTTCCGTCTCGAATTATGTCATTTGTGTCGGTCATATGTGGCCTTAGTCACTTAGCTCGTCAAAAGTGCCGGAATTTGCACCTTTTTACTTGCCCTCGTCGACTACCTCCGCGTCGACAATTTCCTCTTCTGTCTCAGAGTCGGAATCGTTGCCGTCGGCGGATGCGCCGTTCTCGGACGCCGCCTGCTCCTCGGCCGCGGCCTTGTAGAGCTCCTCGGCGGCGGTGTTCATCGTCTCGCCGAGCGCTTCGGTCTTGGCCTTGATCTCTGCGACGTCCTCGCCCATAGCGGCCTCGCGGATCTCCTTGATGCCGGTCTCGAGGCTCTCCTTGAGGGAGTCGCTGATCTTGTCGCCGTTGTCTTTGATCTGCTTCTCGACCTGGTACGCGAGGTTCTCGCCCTCGTTGCGTGCCTCGGCGAGATCCTTGGCCGCCGCGTCCTCGTCTGCGTGTGCAGCCGCGTCGGCAACCATCTTGCTGATCTCGTCGTCAGACAGGCCGGATCCGGACTTGATCTCGATCTTCTGCTCGGTGCCCGTTCCAAGGTCCTTGGCGGTCACGTTGAGGATTCCGTTCGCGTCGATGTCGAAGGCGACCTCGATCTGCGGGATGCCTCGCGGCGCTGGCGGGATGCCGGTCAGCTGGAACTTGCCCAGTGACTTGTTGCCACTGGCCATTTCTCGCTCGCCCTGCAGAACGTGGATCTCCACGCTCGGCTGGTTGTCGTCGGCAGTCGAGAAGACTTCCGACTTGCGCGTCGGGATCGTCGTGTTGCGCTCGATCAGCTTGGTCATGACGCCGCCCTTGGTCTCGATGCCCAGCGTCAGCGGGGTCACGTCGAGCAGGAGCACGTCCTTGACGTCACCGGCGAGCACGCCGGCCTGAATCGCGGCGCCGACTGCGACGACCTCGTCGGGGTTGACGCCCTGGTGGGGGTCCTTGCCCGTCAGTTCCTTGACCTTCTCGCGCACTGCCGGCATGCGGGTCATGCCGCCGACGAGCACGACGTGGTCGATCTTCGCGTCGGCGTCGTCGAGTGCCTGGCGGACCGGGCCGACCGTGCGGTCGATCAGGTCGCCCGTGAGCTCAGCCAGCTTGGAGCGGGTGAGGCGCACGTCGAGGTGCTTGGGACCTGCGGCGTCGGCGGTGATGAACGGCAGGTTGATCTGCGTCTCCTGCGTGGAGGACAGCTCGATCTTGGCCTTCTCGGCGGCCTCGTAGAGACGCTGGAGGGCCATCTTGTCGGCCGCGAGGTCGAGGGCGTTGTCCTTCTTGAACTCGGAGACCAGGTAGTCGACGATCGCCTTGTCGAAGTTGTCGCCGCCGAGGTGGTTGTCACCGGCGGTCGACTTGACCTCGAAGACGCCGTCGGCGATCTCGAGGACGGACACGTCGAACGTGCCTCCACCGAGGTCGAACACCAGGATCGTCTGGTCCTCTTCTTTGTCGAGGCCATACGCGAGCGCTGCCGCGGTCGGCTCGTTGATGATGCGCTTGACCTCAAGGCCGGCGATCTTGCCGGCGTCCTTGGTGGCCTGGCGCTGGTCGTCGTTGAAGTAGGCGGGGACGGTGATGACCGCGCTGTCGACCGTCTCACCGAGGTATGCCTCGGCGTCGGTCTTGAGCTTCTGCAGGAGCATCGCGGAGATCTCCGGCGGGGTCAACTGCTTCTCACCGATGTCCACGCGGACGTCGCCGTTGTCACCACGGACGACCTTGTACGGGACCATCGACTCTTCCTCGTGCACCTCGGCCTCTTTGCGGCCCATGAAGCGCTTGATCGAGAAGATCGTGTTTTCCGGGTTGGTCACGGCCTGACGCTTGGCCAGCGTGCCAACAAGTCGCTCGCCACTTGACGCGAAGGCGACCACTGACGGAGTTGTGCGGCCGCCTTCCGCGTTTTCGATGACCGTCGGTTCGCCACCCTCAAGCACGGCCATCGCCGAGTTGGTGGTTCCGAGGTCGATTCCAATTGTCTTAGCCATGTTTCTGAACTGCTCCCAGGGGTGGGGATTTATAAGTAGATGGACACATTGTACGACATGTATGTAGAAAATCTAAGTGTGGTTGTTATAGATCTGTGAAGCGCTGAAAGCTGGCCAAACGTTCAAAAGGATTCGTTTGTATCTGCCGAAAACTGGAAGATGACTCACTTCGCTCCGGCGCTCCACGCGGTCGCGCCACGCCTCCTTCTCGCCGTGCTCACGGCCTTCACCGCGTTGTTCGTGTTTGAATCCTCCGCGTTCGCCAACGGCGGCGCGGCGACTCCGAAGATCGCGACCGGCGGCGCGCACACCTGCGCCCTGGCCGACAACGGGTCGGTCAAGTGCTGGGGCGAGAACGCCGCTGGCCAGCTCGGCAACGGCGGGACTGCGCCGTCCGGGACCCCGGCGAAGGCGCTGCGGCTGACGGCCGCGAACAACAGCGGCGAGACGCCAAAGCCTGCGACGCTGGAGCGGGCATCCACGATCGCCGCGTCGGCCACCGCCACGTGCGTGATCAGCGTTGACAGCAGCATCTGGTGCTGGGGATCGAACGCATTCGGCGAGCTCGGCCTCGGCACGGCCGATGCGACGCCGCACTCGACCCCGACGCAGATCCCGGGGAGCAAGGACTTCTACCTCCTGGCGGCAGGCGCGAACCACTTCTGCGCCGCGGCCTGGAACGGTGACCTCAGCTGCTGGGGCTCGAACGCCCAGGGGCAGGTCGGAAACGGAACCGTCGGAGGTGTTTCGACTGCTCCGGTTGTGGTGTCCGGCGTGAAGAAGCTCAAGTCACTGACGGCGGGCGCGAGCTTCACCTGCGCGAATCTTGAGTCGACGAAGGTGAAGTGTTGGGGCGCCAACGATAAGGGCCAGCTGGGCTCGGGAGCCGTCGGCGCTTCAAGCGGCACGCCGGTTGACGTACCGGAGCTGAAGGACTCGTACAACCTCGTCGCCGGCGCGAATCACGTGTGCTCGCTCGGTTGGGGCGAGTTCGCCCTGCGTTGCTGGGGCGACAACCTTCTGGGTCAGCTCGCGCAGGGCACGGTCGGTGAGACCGTTCCGCGCGGAGTCAGCAACGTTGCCGGACTGACTGATGTGAAGACGCTCGGCGGCAACGCCAATTCCGGATGCGCGACCGCACGCACCGTCACCGCCGCCAACAACTCGAAGGTCAGCAAGGACAGTGCCCTGCAGTGCTGGGGCGAACTGACAGCGAGTGGATCTCCGCGTATCGTTCCGCTTTCGGATGTCGCCAGCCTCTCGAGCGGATCGAGCGCCGCCAGCCAGTGCGCGATCGTCCGCGGCGGCGACTCATTCTGCTGGGGCGCCGGCGGATCGCCCACCCAGGTCGCCGGCCTTGAGCTCGTGACCAAGCCGCAGTATCCGAACTGGGCGTACCTGGAGCCGACCTCGCGGCTGCGCCTGAACAAGACCGGCACTGCCTGGCGGATCAGATCCGTATTGAAAGTCGAGCCGTCCTCGTTCGTCTTCCCGGAGCCGGCATGCAAGGGAGTTGTCGCGGCCGACGCTTTCTATTACAAGCGCGTCGGCAAGAAGTCGTCCGTCGGTGTCGCCAACGGCATCGAGTACCGGAAGATCGGTGTGCGCACCAAGAGCAGGCTGCGTCGCTCGGGCGACTACTGCAAGGCCGACTTCGTGCAGACGATGCCGCTCTCCAAGTTCGCCGGTAAGAAGCGCAAGCTGATGATCCGCGCGGTCGGCTTTGGCAACGCGGTGCAAAGCAAGTTCGAGACTGGCGACTACGCGCTGAAGGATTTCAAGAAGAAGAAGTGACGCCGACCTTCGGGCAGATCGAATCAAGCGGGCACGCCGGGCAGTCCGGCGCCCGCTTGTGGCACGTGTTCCTGCCATGCCGGATCAGATTGACGTGCTCCTCGTGCGCGAGTTCCGCCGGAGTCCAGGCGGCGATCGCGTCGTGCATCTCCTCGAATGACGCCTTCTCGCGGAACAGGCCGAGGCGCGTGCCGACGCGGCCGACGTGGGTGTCGACAGGGATGTCGGGCAGACCGTAGGCAAACAGCAGCACGCAGGCCGCCGTCTTGCGCGCCACCCCCGGGAGGGTGCAGAGATAGTCGCGTGAGACCTCGAGCGGGGTGTGGAGCATCCAGTCGAGGTCGATCTCGCGCGCGCGCTCCCACTGACCGTCCGGATCCGCGCCCTCGGGCAGAGGATCGGTCGCCACGCGATCGAGGATCTGCTTCATGCGCCTGGACTTGACGACGCTGATCCCGCCCGGCGCGATCGCCGCTTCGATCTCTTCCACCGGCGCGGCGCGCACTGCCTCCCAGGTGTCCCAGCGTTCCTCGACGCGCATGTAGGCGACGTCGCGGTTGCGGTCGTTCGTGTTCTGGCTGAGCAGCGTCAGCACCAGTTCGCCGACCGGATCGTGGTGCGGCTTGGGGACCGGGATGCCGTAGTGGGCCCGGAGCCGTCTGCGGATCGCGGCCAGGCGGCGCTTGTCCGGAAGTTCGATCGGCGTGCGGGCCATCGCGCAAAACTATCCTCCGAGCGATGGAGCAGTCCACTCAGTCCTCGCTCGAAGTCACAGAGCACCACGAGAAGATCGCCGGAATGGAAACGTTCTGGCGTTCTGCCGAACCCGCATCGGGCGTCCCGACCCTCTTCGTGCACGGCGTCCCGACCAACTCCGACGAGTGGAGCCCGTTCCTCGAGAAGACCGGCGGCGTCGCGCTCGACCTTCCCGGTTTCGGTCGCAGCGAGAAGCCGATGCACTTCGACGGCTCGATCGGTGCCTACAACGCGTTTCTTCAGGCCTTCATCGCGCAGTTGGGCTGGGATCGCTTCAATCTCGTGGTTGAGGACTGGGGCGGGCTGGCACTGGTCACGGCCCAGGAGCTGCACGACCGGGTCAATCGCGTGGTGATCATCAATGCCGTCCCGCTGCTTCCCGGATACAAGTGGCACCGCCTCGCGCGCGTCTGGCGCACGCCGTTGCTCGGTGAGCTCGCGATGGGATTCACGACCAGGTCGATCGCTCGCAGGCTCAGTCGCGAGGCCCGGCCGAACGGGCAGGAGCTGCCCCCCGAGATGATCGATTCGATCTGGGAGAACTTCGATCACGGCACGCAGCGCGCGATCCTCAAGCTCTATCGCTCGGCGCCGTCGAAGGTGCTCGAGGAGGCCGGCGAGCGCTTCTCGTTGCTGACTGCGCCGACGCTCGTGATCTGGGGGGAGCAGGATCCCTACATCCCCACCCGCTTCGGCGCGCTCTACTCGGAGACGATCCCGAACGCGCGCCTTGAGTTGCTGCCGGACGCCGGTCACTGGCCCTGGCTTGACCGACCCGACATCATCGACATGACGGCGAACTTCCTGGCCGATGTCGAATCAGTCGCGTAGGGCGATGTCCGAACGCATCAAGAATCTTCTGCGGCCGCATGTCGGCCCACTACTTCTCGCACTTGGCCTGAGCGCGCTGTATTTCATCCTCGACCTGCGCGGCGGCGACCTGGCCGCGCATCTCTACCGGGCAGAACTGGTCAAGGACGACGGTTTCTTCGTCTGGAACTACAACTGGTACGGCGGGCACTACGTGGTTTCCTACGGGGTGATCTTCCCGACCCTGTCGGCGACGATCGGCGTTCGCCTGGCCGGTGCGCTCTCGTATGTGCTCGGCGTACTGATGTTCTCGATCCTCGCTCGTGAGGTCTTCCCACCGCGCGGCGCGAAGGCAGCGTCGTACGTCTTCTCGGTCGTCTTCAGCGCGACGCTCGTGATCGGCCAGCTGCCCTACGCGCTGTCGATGGCGATCGGGCTCGGCGCGCTGATCGCCGCCGCTCACGGTCGCAGCTGGATCGCCGCGTTTCTCGCGATCAACTGCGCGCTGACAAGCCCGCTCGCGGCGTTGTTCATCTCGTTCGTCGCCTTCACCGTCTGGCTCGGCGGCCATCCGTGGGAGACGCTTCGCACGACGCGGCACGCGGTCCGCGCGATCTGGAAGTCGCCGAATCACGCGTACCTCGCCGTCGCCGTCGCGACGGTCATGCCGGCGATGATCGTGTCATTCCTGTTTCCTGAAGGGGGATCGCAGCCGTTCGCGTTCGCGTCCTACGTCGGCGCGCTCGCCATCACCGGGTTCTTCTGGGTGATGGTGCGCGACGAGCTCTCCGGCGACGCCCGGCGGATGCTCGGAACCGGCGTCGGGCTCTACGCCGCGTTCCTCACTATGAACGAGGTGATTGCCTCGCCGGTCGGCGGCAACGCGATCCGCCTGGGCATGGTGCTCTTCCCGACGATCGCCGCCGCGGTGCTCTGGCCGCGCTCGGGCAGGTATGCGCTTGCGGTAATCGTGCCGCTGCTCTGCTGGCAGGGCGCGACTGCGTTCTGGGCCGTCATCACGACCGACGACACCTCGGATCCGCACTACTTCGCGCCGGTCAACCGTTTCCTTGACGCCCACAACGCCAAGCGTGACGAGAAGGTCGAGATCGTCTTCACGCGCAATCACTTCGAGGCGGCATACGTCGCCAACCGGCGTCCGATCGCGCGCGGCTGGGAGCGCCAGCTCGACACCAAGTACAACGCGGTCTTCTACGACGGGAGCCTCAACCCGCGCACGTACGCACGTTGGCTGATCGACAATGACGTGCGCTGGGTGGCGCTGCCGAAGTCGGCGACGCTCGACTACTCGGGACGCGACGAAGCGGAACTGATCCGTGGCGGTCTGCCGTATCTCGATCGCACCGCGAACTTCAAGAACTGGGAGATCTACAAGGTCACGTTGCCGGATTCCTCGAGCTCGGAACCGAACTTCCGCGACAACGATCCGACCAAGGGATTCTCGATCAAGCCCGAGCGCTGGGGCGTCACCGAGACGCGGATCCGTTGGCAGCGCTTCCTGCGCCCATCGTACGGCTGCCTGCGTGGCAGCGAGGACGGCTATCTCGAGGTCGTGCTGCCGTCTCTCGGAAGTAAGGACGCCGGGGGAGTATCTTCCGTCCCGCCAGTGGTCTCGATCACTTCGGACTTCTCACTCGGTCGCCTCGTCGGCGGTGGATACGTATGTGCTGAAGGCTGGACGACCGACGAAAACGGCGATCCGATCCGAACACCTGAAGAAGAAGCACCACCTATCTGATGAGCACACCTCCACGACCAATCCTCTCCGACGCGGCGCGCAACCGTCTGATCGAATCGCGCCTGACGCCGAACTTCATCTCGATGATCGGCCTGATCGGCAACCTGATCGCCGTGGGCTTCATCTTCAAGGGCTGGTGGATCGCTTCCGGCTTTGCGTTCGCGATCGGTTCGGCGATGGACCTGCTCGACGGCAAGTACTCGCGCATGAGCGGCAAGGCGACGCTGTTCGGCGCGTTTCTCGATTCTTCGCTCGACCGTATTGAAGAAGGCATCGTGCTCGCCGCGATCGCGTGGCAGTTCGCCGAGGCCGGCGACTCCGCGGCGGCGACCGCGGTCGTGCTCGCGGTGACCGGGTCGATCATGGTCTCCTACACCCGCGCCCGCGCGGAGGCGCTCGGCATCGAGTGCAAGGTCGGCATCGCGTCACGCGCCGTGCGCGTGGTGATCATCTCAGCCGGACTCTTCCTGGCCGACATCACGATCGACGGTCACGAACTCGCGATCCTGAAGGGCGCGATCTACGTGCTCGCGGTGATGTCGCTGTTCACGATGCTGCAGCGCATCTTCCACGTGTACAAGCAGTCGAAGATTCTCGACGCACAGAAGGCCGCTTCCTAGGCGTCCGTTCTGCGGAGCGCGGCGATCGTCGCGTCCCGGCTGACAGCGTGGATCTCATCGGGTAGCTGCGCGAGCTTCGAGCGCGCCACGAGCGCCTCGGGCGTGCCGAGCGGCTTGAAGAAGTTGTCGTAGTGGGTGGGGACGACGAATTTCGGATCGAGCTTCTTCAGCACGCGCTCCCAGTAGTTCGGCGTGACTTCGCGGCCGGCGACTCCGGCGAGGAAGTAGTCGACCGGCTGCGCCGGGAGTTCGTCGTCGAGCAGGTCGGCGCTGCCCTGGTGGTAGAAGCTCACGCCGGCGACCTCGATGCGCACGCCCCAGACCTGGCCGCACTTGTAGCCGCCGGCGGTGAGGCCGTGCAGGTCGTCGCAGGTGAGTTCGCCGTCGAACGGGATCTTGCGTCCGAGAATCAGCTTCGAGTGGGCGCTGCGGATGAATGTCGTCCGGAACGGGCCGATCTCGTAGACGCGTCCGGGTTCGACGTTGACCGCCAGCTCCGGCGCGCCGTGCAGCTTCATCAGCTGCGCCATCGAGGCCGAGCCGTAGACCTTGCAGCCGAAGCGCTTGGCGATCGCCGGCGCGTCGATTGCGTGGTCGAAGTGGGTGTGGCCGACGATCACGCCGACAACCTCGCCGTGAGGCTTGATGTAGCGCTCGATCATCGCGGCGTCGGGCATCGCGTCGCGCCGGAGCAGGAACGACTTCAGCGAGACGCGTGAGACGTACGGGTCGATGAAGATCGTCTGGCCCTCGTAGGTCATCCGGTAGCCGGAGACGCCGAGCCATTCGAGCTCGAGTCCCGTGGGCAGGGCCAACGGCGCCGCCTCAAACTCGCGGAGCGCGGCCGACTCGTCGTTCATGCGAGATCGCCTCCACGTTCACTTAGATCGCGAACGCGCGCCTGATCGAGCAGGCGTTGACCCAGTTGGCGCGCGGTTGTCTGTGTTGAAAACATCAGGAGCTCGATCCGTTCGCGCAGCACGCGGTCCGCCGGCGGCAACTCGACCAGGGCGGTGAGCAGCAGATCGAGTTGTTCGTCTGCCGACAGGCCCCCGGAGCTCGCGTACTCGAGAACCCGCAGGAACAGTCCGCGCTTGCTTTCAAAGGTCGCATACAGACTCCCGCGATGTACTCCAGTCGCCTGGACGATCTGCGCGATCGATGTCGCCGCGTAGCCATGTCTGCGGAAGACCGCGGCCGCGGCGCCGATGGCCAGCGTTTCGTCAAACTCACGTGGTCGCGCCATCATTAAAGAATAGACGTTCCAGAATTTGCCTGTAACCGATCCGAAGAGACGGTGTTTCACCCTCTATCCTCGGCCGATCGGCTGCGCCTGTTCTTCTTCCGGCGCGCCATCTGCCTCTCACCGAAGAAACCCCTTCCGGAAGGAACCACGCAGTGACACCTGCACCCACAGCCTCGACCAATGGCAAAGGCCGCTACCAGGGCCAGAAGGTTCGCGTAGCGATCATCGGCGTCGGCAACTGTGCCAGCGCATTCGTTCAGGGCGTCGAGTACTACAAGAACGCCAAGGCCAACGAAGAAGTTCCGGGCCTGATGCACGTCGACCTCGGCGGATACCACGTCAACGACATCGAGTTCTCGGCTGCGTTCGACATCAACGCCAAGAAGGTCGGCAAGGACCTCGGCCAGGCAATCTGGGCCGACCCGAACAACACGATGAAGTTCGCGAAGGTCCCCAAGTCCCTCGGTGCCCCGGTCTACCGCGGCATGACTCACGACGGTCTCGGCAAGTACCTCAAGCAGAAGATCACGAAGGCGCCGGGCGAGACGGCCGACATCGTGCAGATTCTCAAGGACACGAAGACCGACGTGGTCGTCTCCTACCTGCCTGTCGGTTCTGAAGACGCGACCAAGTGGTACGTCGAGCAGATCCTTGAAGCTGGTTGTGGATTCGTCAACTGCATCCCCGTCTTCATCGCTTCTGAGCCTTACTGGGACCGCAAGTTCAAGAAGGCCGGTCTGCCGATCATCGGTGACGACATCAAGAGCCAGGTTGGTGCCACGATCGTCCACCGTCAGCTCGCGACGCTGTTCGGCCAGCGCGGCGTGAAGATGGTCAGGACCTCGCAGCTGAACGTCGGCGGCAACATGGACTTCTACAACATGCTCGAGCGCGAGCGCCTCGAGTCGAAGAAGATCTCGAAGACGCAGGCCGTGACCTCGATCATGGACCACACGCTTCCCGCAGACGACGTCTACATCGGGCCGAGCGACTATGTGCCGTGGCTGACCGACCGCAAGTGGGCGCACATCCGCGTCGAGGGCCAGGCATTCGGTGACGTGCCGCTGAACGTCGAGCTCAAGCTCGAAGTCTGGGACTCCCCGAACAGCGCCGGCATCGTGATCGACGC
>JAEMSX010000097.1 GCA_016462645.1 Thermoleophilaceae bacterium | reverse complement strand
CGCGTGCACGACCCGATGCGCCAGTGGAAGCTCTCGCCGATGGACGTCGAGTCGCGCGACCGCTGGGTGGAGTACTCGAAGGCCAAGGATGAGATGTTCGCGGTCTGCGACATCAAGCAGGCCCCATGGTGGGTTGTCGAGGCCGACGACAAGCGCCGCGCGCGCCTCAACTGCATCAGCCACCTGCTCAGCCAGATTCCCTACAAGGAAGAACCCTCGGAGCCGATCGCGCTGCCGCCGCGTCCCGACATCTCGTCCTACGTGCGGCCTCCGATGGACGACCAGACGTTCGTCCCGGAAAAATATTGAGCATGACCTCCGGGCGGAGGCCGATCAGCCCGGCGGGTCGACGTCCGGGTAGAGCGAACGCACGTGGTCGATGTACGCGGCCACCTGATCTGCGACTTCGGCGCTGTGAATCTCGAGCACGTTCTCAGCGTTCATCTCGCCACTGCGGGAGAGATTGAACGACCCGAGAAAGGTGACGTCATCGGCCACCGTCACCTTCGCATGCATGTAGTCGTGGACGCGCCCCGGCGCATACGGCGTGGACCGCTTACCGGTGAACTGAGCGCCCTCGAGCACCTGGGCCAGCAGCGGCATCTTCCACTGCGATCCCGGATTGTTCTTCCACTGACCGAAGACGGCGTGGAGCTGTGTCCAGTCGCAGACGCCGAGAACCTCGACGCGCTGCTCGGCCAGGACTTCCGAGAGCGTTCCGAGGATCGGGCCGCTGGTCAGAACTGGCGAGGCGATGCGCACACGCCGCGTCGCGATGCCGATGTACTTGGCGATCTGGTGCGCGAGGGCCTCGCCGCGGCCGGGCGAGAACCACGGGCGCACGTCGGTGTCGCCGATCCGGATCAACTCAGTGTCGAAGTTCCCGCTGTCCTCGACCTTCTCGCGCTCCCACAACTGCGCGAAGTCGCGCGCGTAGACCGCCGCGAGGTCGGGTGAGTCGAGCTCGATCACCACGTTCTCCTCGCGGGTCCAGGAGTCGAGCGTCCAGTTGGTCGATCCGGCCCAGAGCTTCGCGCCGTCGCAGATCACGTACTTGTGATGCATCAGATCGGGCTCGCCCGGTATCGGTTTGAGCGGCACGCCCAGCGCGGCGAGGATCTCGGGGTGGGTGCTCGGCGGCGGCGGGACCGGGACCCTGTAGAAACCGTCGGCGTTGTACATGATCCGCACGGCCACGCCGCGCGCGGCCGCCGCGCGGATCGCATCAGCGACGCTGTCGCCGACCGATCCCGGCAGCCGCACGTCGTAGAAGGACATGTCCAGGCTGCGCTGCGCCGAGCTGAGCAGTTCGATGATCGGCGCGGCGATCTGCTCGGCCGTCTGGCCGCCATCGGTGAGCGTGGTGATCCGGATCGGGCTCGGGCTGCCGCTCATCGTTCCTCGTCGATCGCGAGTTTGGCGGCTTCGGGCCACATCAGCCACGACGCGAAGAAGAAGCACAGCGCGCCGAGGAACGTGCCGCCGTTGGCTGCCGCGACGTTGAAGAAGTCCCCGGTGTCGGGAACGATGAAAGCGCCGATCGCCGAGAGCCCGAAGAAGATCGACCCGAGCAGGTTCAGCGATGCGGTCGCCCAGGTCGCGCCGCGCCGCGGCTTTCCGTGCCAGCTCGCGCGCACTGCGGCGAAGGCGAGCCAGCTCGACCAGAGGAACGCGATCGATCCGAAGACGTCCGGCGACCAGATCAGGCGGTTCGCCTGTTGCGGGTCGAGCAGCGCGAAGGCCAGCGCGAAGCCGGTGCTGACGTTGAAGCAGAGCGTGCCGAAGGACTGGATCGCCGAGGCCTTCCAGTCGACGGATCCGGGGATCCGCGCCCAGAAGCGTGGGCGCTCGAAATCGGTGCCGTTGATCGCCGAGAGCAGCTGCCCGTAGCCGGCCATGGTGAAGAAGATCGAGCCGATGAAGTAGACGATTCCAGAGGCCTCGGGCGCAGTGGAGACGGCGATCACCGTCCCGATTGCGAAGCAGAACGAGCCGATCATGAACAGCGTCGCGACCCACCAGGTGAAGCTGCCGAAACCGAAGAAGAACGGCCCGAAGCTGGGAATCCGTCTGCCGTTGCCCGCGAGCATCCGTCCGAGCCGTGAATGCGTTGCGGTTGGCACGCGGTCAGTCTATTTGCGCCTGCACGGGGAGTCTCGGTCGGTTAGGATCGAGCGCTATGGAAGCCTCAACACCGCCTGCAGACCCGGTTGCCAAGAGCAACAGAACTGTTCTCATCGTGATCGGCTCGCTGCTCGTGGTGATCATCCTCGGCCTCGTGGTCTACCTCGCCACACGCCAGTCCGAGGAGGAGAAGGCGCTGCAGGCCGTCTGCACGTCGCGCGCCGACATCCAGAAGCGCGTCGAGTCGCTGGCTTCCACGACTGTCACCAACTTCACGCTGAACGGCTTCAAGGAGAACGTGCAGGGCATCAGCAACGACGTCAGCACGATCCGCGCGAACGAGGCCAAACTGAATCCGAACCGCAAGCAGGAGATCCAGGCCGCCAATCAGGCGTTCGAGACCGCGGTAACGACCACGCTCAAGAGCCTTGGCACGAGTCTCTCGATCAGCAACGCCCAGGACAAGCTGAAGACCGCCGGGCAGGAACTGGTCAATTCGTACAAAGAGACGCTCGCGCCGGTCGACTGCAGCGGCGTCGACATCACGAACTAGCGACGAGCACCCCGCGCGATGCGTTCGCCGGTCAACGACTACCTCCAGACGCTCTACGACCGCCATGTCGCGGTGCGCGACGGTGAGGTCGCGGACTACATCCCTGAGCTGGCGGCCGCAGAGCCTGACTATTTCGGGATCAGCATGGTCACGACGCAGGGTGCCGTCTACGAGGCCGGCGACACGCGCGAGCAGTTCACAATCCAGTCGATCAGCAAGCCGCTGACCTACGGGCTGGCGCTTGAGGAGCTGGGCGAGGAGAAGGTGCGCCAGCACATCGGTGTCGAACCCACGGGCGACGCGTTCAACTCGATCACACTGAACCCCGACACCGGAACGCCGCTGAACCCGATGGTCAACGCGGGCGCGATCGCTGCGGTCGGGATCCTCGACCAGTCGGCCGCGATGCCGCGGCTCGACCGAATCCTTGACACGTATTCCGCGTACGCCGGGCGCAATCTCGAGATCGATGAGGCAGTGCGCGCGGGAGAGAGTCGCACCGGAGACCGCAATCGCGCGATCGCCTACCTGCTGCACGGATCGGGCGCGATCACCGACAAGCCTGAGCCGGCGGTCGAGGACTACTTCGCGCAGTGCTCGACGTTGGTCGACTGCACGGACCTGGCGATGATCGCGGCGACGCTCGCCAACGGCGGGGTCAATCCGCGCAACGGTCGTCGGGCGGCCAGCGAGAAGACCGTGCGCAAGGTCTTGAGCGTGATGGTCTCCTGCGGGATGTACAACCACGCCGGTCAGTGGCTCTACACCGTGGGTCTGCCGGCGAAGAGTGGCGTGGCCGGCGGGATCATCGCGGTGCTTCCCGGGCAACTCGGGATCGGCGTGTTCTCACCGCGCCTCGACGACGCCGGCAACTCTGTGCGCGGCGTGCTCGTCTGCGAGGACATCACGCGCGAGCTCGGACTGCACCCGATCCAGACCGGCCGCAAGCCGGCGTCGCCGATCCACACACGCTTCCGCCTCGATGAGATGCGCTCGAAGCGCTGGCGTTCGCCCGAACAGGCGGAAATGCTCCAGATCGAGGGCCGCAGCGCCGGTGCCTTTGAGTTGCAGGGCGACCTCGACTTTGCCGCCACCGAGCAGGCGATCCGCGCCGTGATCGGCGCCGACCTGCGCGCGCTGGTGCTCGACTTTCACCGCGTGACCAAGATCGACGATGAGTCCGCCACGCTGATCGGCGAACTCTGCAACGCACTCGCCGATGACGGCCGCGCGGTCGTGCTCTCCGGCGTGCTGCGCTTTCACGAGCAGCTGAACGCGGCCGCAGGCCGCGACCTGATCGAGCGCCCCGGCCTCGACCTCGCACTCGAGTGGTGCGAGGACCAGCTGCTCGGTGACGCCGATGCCGCCCCCGAGCCCGAGGCTGTTGACCTGCGCGACCACCAGCTGTTTGCCGGGTTGTCGGAGGAACAGTTCGCCGAGATCGCCGCGCTGATGGAGCGCCACGAATTCCCCGAGGGCACGGATCTCTTCCACGCCGGTGACCCCGCCGATGAGCTCTACCTCGTCACCCGCGGCCGGCTCTCGGCCTTCATCGAACTCTCGCCCGGCGAGCAACGCCGCGTGAGCACGGTCGGCCCCGGAGCGATGATCGGCGAGGTCGCGTTCGTGACCGGCTCGGCCCGCACCGCAAGCGTGCGCGTGGACTCGGACCTTGAGTGCTGGACCCTGCCGCACGCCTCACTGTTGGCCCTGCGCAACGCCGAACCCCAGATGCAGGCGATCATCCTCGCGAACCTGCTGCAGATCATCGCCGTGGATGCTCGGGTGTTTCAGCGGGCGCTGCAGACGATTCTGGGGTAGGGGGCGCGGGGGAAGGAAGGATCTTCCAGGGCAGCGCCGCACCCGGCGGTGCTTTGGAAAGAACAC
>JAEMSX010000096.1 GCA_016462645.1 Thermoleophilaceae bacterium | reverse complement strand
AGTCAGAGAGCGAAAATTCGGCACTCTGCAACTTTCCTGCAAAGTGCGAGAAAAGCGTCGCCTCAGGAGACGACCGGACGCTGAATCGCCTCGATTTCGACGCGGTCGACCAACTGGTCTACGGCCGTGCGATCGAGCGTTCCGGCGCCGAAGTGCTGAGTTGACTCGGCGCCGCAGGCGACCGCGTACCTGAGAGCTTCCTCTCCACCAAGACCGATGTAGCGAGCGCTCACCAGCCCGGCGACGAGCGCGTCTCCCGATCCGACCGTGGTGATCGGGTCGAGCTCCGGCGCGGTCACATGAAGCGTCTTCTGCGCATCCTCGTCGAGCACGGACCAGCAGCCCTCGCTGGTCGTGACGACCGCGTCCTTTGCGCCCAACGCCCGCAGCTCCCCGGGTGCGGACGCGAGATCTTCGGCGTCGACGAACTCGCGGCCGACCATCTCTTCCGCCTCGTTCACGTTCGGGGCGATCATGTCCGGCTCGGCGCGCAGCGCGTGGCTCATGATGTCGCCTTCGGCGTCGACCAGTGTGGCCACGCCATGTTTCTTGAGCCCGGAGACGAGCTCGCCGTAGAAGTCATACGGGATCCCCTTCGGAATCGAACCGGCGATCACGCAGATGTCGGCGCCCGGGGCCAGGTACATCAGCTTCTCGCGGAAGAGCTCGAGTTCGGCTTCGCTGACGCGCGGTCCGTGCTCGTTGATCTCGGTCTGCTCACCGGTGGTCGGATCGATCAGCACGGTCGAGGTGCGCGACTCCTCGCCGATCCGCACGAAGTCGTTGAGCACGGACTCGCCCGTGAGGTACTCGATGATCCGCGTTCCGGTCACTCCGCCGGCGAATCCGGTGGCGATCACGGGCTGGCCAAGGCACTTGAGTGCGCGGGCCACGTTGATTCCCTTACCGCCGGCGGCTGCGCGCTTGTCGACCGCGCGATGGCGGGCGCCGAGCCGGAAGTGCGGCACAGAAAGCGTGTTGTCTATTGCCGCGTTGAGTGTGACGGTGATGATCATCGTCGTTCTGAATCCCCTGGACAGAGTCGTCCGACTTTGTGAACGTGCCGATCGGGGCATCCCCCAATACCTCATCGGCGAAAAATGCGTAGGGGATTATCCCACGAAACCCGGTCGACGCGTCCGCTCTTGCTTTCGGCGCAGCAGAACGGTCGCGATCATCGCCAGGCCGAGCGCAAGCAGAAGCCACGGGAGGATCTTTCCGAGCGCGTGCAACATCACCGCAGTCACCGGCGGCGCGGGCACTGCGGCGCCGAGCGCCACCGGCACGCTCGCGACCTGCTTGCCGTTGCGGATCACGATTGCGCTGCCGACGATCGAGTCCTTCGAGCGCGGGCCCTTGATCTCTTTCGGCGCATCAAGTCGGAGCTCGACCTTCTCGCCATTGCGCGCAGCGAACGCGATGTCGCGCCGCGGATAGACCTTTGCCTTGATGTCGTCCTGGTACTGCACCGGCAGCGCGTAGACCGACCGCTTCTTCTTCAGCGGCGTGACCGGCCGATAGAAGGCGCGGCCATAGCGAAGCAGGGCCGCGGAGTCGTCCTCGCGAGCGGCCTCAGTCGGCTCGCCGGTGACCACCGAGACGACGCGCGAATCGAGCTTTGCCGCCGCACCGACGAGCAGGTACCCGGCCGCCAGCGTGTGGCCGGTCTTCACTCCGACCGCCCACGGGTACTTGCCGATCAGCGGATTGCGGTTGGTGATGCGGTGCGTGACCGGGCCGCTGCGCAACGTGAGGTGAGCTTTGTCGACGACGCTCGAGAAGCGCGGCACGGTCAGCGCGAAGCGGCCGAGTTTCGCCAGATCGGAAGCAGTCGAATAGTTGTTCGGTGAATCCAGTCCGATCGGATTCGCGAAGCGCGTCCGAGTGAGGCCGAGCGAGCGTGCACGTCGGTTCATCGCCTGGACGAACGCCGCGCGCGAGGACGCGGTTCCAGCGGCAAGCGTGTCGGCGGCGTCGTTGCCGCTCTCGAGCAGAAGCCCCTTGATCAGATCCTGCGCGCTCATCCGCTCGCCGGGCTTCAGGCCGAGCAGTGACTCGCCGATTCCGGACCGGTAGTTCGTGGCCGTGAGCATTTCGTTCGGCGTGGTGCGGGAGATCGCGACCAGCGCGGTCATGATCTTCGTCGTGCTGGCGATCAGCCGGCGCTTGTTCACGCCGCGGGCCCAGAGCTGGCGCCCGGTCTCTGCGTCGAGCACGATCCCGGTCTTGGCTGAGATCCCGCCCGGCGCGCGCGGAGTCGGGACGGCAACCGTCTTCATGCTCACGCTGCGGGTGATGTTGTCCTCGGCGCGCGCGACCGACGCCGCGGCCAGCAGAAACACGGTCGCTGCGAGCAGCGCGAGGAGCACGCGAACCGTCGGCACCGCGCGCGAGTACGAGGCGGGCGGCCAGGCGATGCGCATCACTACTTGAGTTTTAGCTTCTGACCCGGTTGGAGCGCGCGGGGGTCAATGTCCGGGTTCAGCTCCTGGAGCGTCTGGACGTCGACTCCCTGCTTCTCGGCGATCGCGGCAAAGCTGTCGCCGGGCTTGACCTTGTAGGTCGAGCGGGTCGGGCCGGTCTTGGCGGCGGCCGAAGTCGCTGCCGCCTTCTTGGCGGCAGAAGTCTCAGAAGTCTTGGTGGAGCTGCCGCTGTCCTGACTGCTCAGAACGGTGAAGCACGCGATCGCGAAGACGACCAGCGCAAGCGGCGCCAGGATGCGCGCACCGTTGCCGGCTTTCACGTCGCGCGGACGCTGAGGTGAGCCGCCACGGCCCCGTGACGGACGTGAACCGCTGCCGCCGTTGCGCGGGCGAACTTCAGTGCGCGGCTCACTGCGAGCACCTGCATCGGACTTCGCCGCGGGGCGCGACTCTGCCCGGCCGGCCGAGCGCGGCGACTTGCGTGCACCACGTTCTGGACGCTTGCCGCGGCCACCAAGGTCGCGCTCAGAGCGGGAGCGCGCGGTGCGCGGCGCGTCGCTGGACGCTGAGTCGACGTGCGACGAGGGCTGTTTCAGGGGTTCTGCCATGTTCGGCGATCATAACGGCGCAAAGCGGGTTCGCGCTTAGCTATGCAATGCGCCGTCCAACAAACATCCCCTGCAAAATCAAGAGAAACGCACGGCTTCTGCCAGCGAGCGTTCAGCGGCCGCGTCGACCTCGGCCGTCCAGCCGTTCTCGATCGCGTCGCGCTCGAGCCGTTTCCTGAGCGGGATCAGCACGAGCGCGTCCAGCGCGGCGTACTGAACCTGCGCCGTCGTGAGCACCGCAGCGGACCAGTCTGAGAGTCGCTCTTCCTTCGAGAGTTCAAACCCAAGCAGGTCCTCGCAGACGTGCGCAAGATTGCTCCCGCGCGCGGCGAATGCGCCGGTGCGACGCGCGCGTTCGCGAACGAAGACCCAGCGCGTGTCGAACATCGGCGTGAGCGTGAAGCCACCGTGACGCGCGAGCCAGCTCTGCTCGAACTCCGCGTTGTGCGCGATCCAGCTGATGTTGAGTCCGGCGATCGCCGCGTGGAGCGATTCCCAGGCATCGAAGGCGAAGCAGTCGAGCACGACGGCGCGGTCACCGGCACCCACCTGCGCAAGCCTGATGCGCCCCTCGGCCGGCGCGAGCGAAGTGGTCTCGATGTCGATCCCGACCGACAGCGCGTCGGTCAGCGGCGAGCTGGTCGCTGCTTCGAGTACCCAGCCGAGTGCGTCAGCGGCAGAAATCGGATCGGTCACATAGATGTACTCACCGCGGTCCGCGCCGAACCGTGCAGCGATCGGGACTTGCTCGATCGCTGGAGCGGGTCCTGCGTTGGTGATGATCGCGGGTTGCATTCCGTCCTCAAACTTCGAAGACAGCGTGACGCGCCCCTCGGTCGGCTTAGGTCGAGACGCTCCAGATCGATTCGCGTAGTTCTGCCGCGGCCGCTTGAGCGCTGGAAGTCGGGTCCGATCCGGTCTGCTCCCACGCGTTGACAAGCGCGCGCGAGACGGTGATCAGCGCCGACGCGCGTCCGGCGCTGAACGCGGCAGCAAGGTCCTCGACCCTCCCGCCCTGTGCCCCGACGCCGGGGATCAGAAACACAGCGCGCGGCATCGCTGCGCGCAGACGCGTGATGTGCGCCGGTTCAGTCGCACCGACGACGGCACCCAGCGATGAGAGCCCGGACTCGCCGACGAGCGACGCGCCGACTCGATCGACCAGTGCGGCGAGTCGATCGCTGACCGTCTCTCCGTTGCTCTGCTCGATCTTCAGGTCTTCAATGTCCGCGGCGCCCGGGTTCGAGGTGCGCACGAGGGCAAACACTCCGCCGCCGTGCTGCCACGCCGACTCGACGAGCGGCTCCAGTGAGTCGCCGCCCATCAGCGGGTTGACCGTCGCAACGTCAGCGCCGAGCCCGGGAACTTCCCCCCACGGCGTCGGGGTGCTGCCGAAGAGCGACTGCGCATATGCCGCGGCAGTCACGGGGACGTCGCCGCGCTTGCCGTCGGCGATGACGATCAAGCCTTCCTGCTTTGCGGCATGAACGGTCTCGGCAAGCGCCCGATATCCGGGCGCGCCGAGCCGTTCGAAGCAAGCCAATTG
>JAEMSX010000035.1 GCA_016462645.1 Thermoleophilaceae bacterium | reverse complement strand
TGCGCATGTAGATGCGCCCACCGGTCATGCCGGCGCAGGCCCACGGGCCCGGGTCACCGAGCACGACGGCGCGGCCGTCGGTCATGTACTCGAACGCGAAGCCCTTGATGTTCGCGCGGTCGGCGATGCAGCCGCGGGAGTCGTCGAGCTTCTCCGTCGGCTCGCCGGCGATCACGACGTCTGCCCCGGAAAGGCGGATGCAGAAGCGCGAGTCGGCGTCGCCCTGGACGAACAGGCGGCCGCGCTGGGCGCCATAGGCAAACGACTTGCCCACGCTGCCGTTGACGCGCTTGCCGAAGCGGTTGACGCCCTTGAGCACGCTGATCTGGCCACCGAGCATCGATTTTCCGACGCCGTCCTGGGCGCCGCCCTGAACGTCGATGTTGACGCCGTAGACGTTGAATGCGCCAAGCCCGCCACCGGCGACCGAGCCGTGGTTGAACTTGACGTTCACCAGCGTGTTCTCGTCGTTGGCCTCGGGACCGTTGCGGAAGATCCGCTCGCGCGAGATACCGCCTGCGAGTTCGGTTCCGAGCACGCGGTCGTTGGCGTTCGTCGACCGCGGGTACTCGTAGGAGAGCGGGCCGCCGCCGGCACGGATCGGACCGCCGCATACGTCTGCGACGAGACCGGCGAGCGTCTTCGACGCCTCTTTCTCGGGAAGCATGATCGGGCGGGACATGATGATCCCGGCCTCGGCGCGCTCATCCTCGATCGCCTCGACAGGCAGATCGAGCGGCGTGAGGTCGAGGTACTCCTCGAGCGGCTGGATCAGCTCGCTGATGTCGACCTTGTCGGCCGCGGCGGACTGGACCAGCAGGTCGGAGCGACCGACCAGGTCCTGTGAGTTCTCATAGCCGAGCTGCGCGGTGATCTCGCGGACTTCTTCGCCGATGCCGCGGAAGAACGTGGCGCAGGCTTCGACCGCGGTGGGCAGAACCTGCGGCGTGAACTTCTTCAGTCCGTGCTGCTCAGCCTGCTCGACCGTCTCGATCTGTGTCGCGATACCGACGTGGCAGGTGTCGAGCTGACAACCGCGACAGATCGTGCAGCCGAGCGAGACCATCGCGAGCGTGCCGAAGCCGACGCGGTTGGCGCCGAGCATGTGCAGCTTGACGATGTCCCAGCCGTGGCGGTAGCCGCCGTCGGCCCAGATCTCGACGCGGTTGCGAATGCCGGCCTCCATGAGCGCCTGGTGGACGGCACGGGTCCCGATGTCGCTGGGCAGACCGACGTGGCGCAGGGCGTGCGCACGGGCGGCACCGGTGCCGCCTTCAAAGCCGGACAGCGTGATGATGTCGGCGCCCGCCTTGGCGATGCCGACGCCGATCGTTCCGATGTTCGGGACGACGGGGACCTTGACCGCGACGCGAGCGTCGGGGTTGGCGGTCTTGAGTTCGTCGATCAGTTCCGCGAGGTCCTCGATCGAGTAGAGGTCGTGGTTGTTGGAGGGCGAGATCAGATCGGTGCCGGTGGTCGCGTTACGCGCGGCGGCCACTTTCTCGGTGACCTTCCGTGCCGGAAGGTGTCCGCCCTCACCAGGCTTTGCACCCTGACCGATCTTGATCTCCAGGAGGTACGAGCTGTTCAGAAGATCCGACGTGACTCCGAAGCGCCCGGACGCGACCTGCTGTCCGCGGTGCTTGGGGTACTGGCCGATCATGTCGTGCGGCTCGCCGCCCTCGCCGTTGACCGAGAGGATGTTGAGCTGCTTGGCGGCTTCGGCATACGCACGGAACGCGGTCTCCGACTGCGAACCGAAGCTCATCGACGCGATCACGATCGGATAGTCGTGGTGGCCGACAGCGGCGCTGACCTGATCCACCGGGATCGGCTCGCGATCGGACTTGACGTCCATGATGTGACGCAGGCTGATCGGGCTCTCGGCCTCGAGCTCGCGCACCTTGGTGCTGTAGTCGGCGTAGTTGCTGCGCTGGTTGGCGACGGCGTTGGCGGCCTTCCAGACCTTCGGGTAGAAGTGGAACGTCTTGGCCGGCTTTGCGACCTCTTCTTCAGAGAGCACGCGCTTGCGGGCGTCGCCGTCGGCGTCGAGCTCGGTGAATCCGAGTCCGCCCTTCTCGGAGCCGAAGTAGCTCTTCGTGCCGAGGATCTCGGCGACTTCCGGACGCAGGCCGATTGCGCTGAACTGACGTGCGTAGCCGCGGATCTCGTGGATGCCGATCGTGGAGATGACCTTCTCCATGCCCTTGCGCAGCGCGGCGCAGAGGTTGTTGTAGTCGGACTCGTAGTCGTCCACGCAGGCGACCTCGAGCATCACATACGGGCAGATGCCGTCGGCGCCCAGGCCGAGGGCGATCATCACGTCGTGGACGTTGCGGATCGCGCCGCTGCGCAGCAGGAGGCTCGTGCGGCGACGGAGATTGACTTCGCCGGGATCGAGCTTTGCGGTCTTCAGGGCAGAGTCGATGGCGCTGACTGCGAGGTGCGGGTCGATGAAGCGGCGGTCGCCCTCGTAAACGGTCTTGTCGGAAAGGACGATCAACTCGGCGCCGCCACGCACGAGGTCAACTGCCTCGTGCTTGAGGCGCTCGATCGCGCCCTTCGTGTTCTCGGACTCGAGGCAGGCGATGTCGAGCACCGCGCTGCGGTGGCCGTCAAAGGCCTCCCAGAGGTCTTCGAGCAGGTAGGTCTTGTGGCTGCGGGCGATGCCGCGCAGCGTCTCGGCGTTGAGCGGAGCGATCTCATGGTGACCACCGAGGACGATCGGGAAGCTCAGCTCGACGGTCGTCGCCTTCTCGTTGGCGACGGTCGGTGCCGGACGCTCACCGAAAACGGTGCGGCAGGAGAAATGCTCGATCTCGCGCTCGCGGTCGATCGCAGGGTTGGTGACTACCGCGACGGTCTCCTTGAAGTAGTCGGCGATGTTCTGACGCTCAGGACTGAGCGCGGCGAGCGGACCGTCGTAGCCCAACGAGCCGATCGGCTCGGCCCCGTTGCTGGCCATCTGCTGGATCAGTTTCATGTCATCGCGCTGCCAGCCGAAGCCGCCGAGCACGGTGTCCGTGACCTTGACCGGCTCTGCGGGGCCTGCATGCGAGTAGCCCGGGATGTCCGGGCCCTCTGCGGGGCCGCCGGTGAGGAGCGCGGTGTCGTAGCGCGGGAACTGCGCGACGCCCGTGCGCTCCTTCCAGCGACGGAATGCGGTGTGCTGGAGCTCGTCGTGCGCGAGCAGGCGCGCGTCCTTGCCCGGGTTTACGATCACGCCGATCTTCTCGCCCGGAGCGAACGGCTTCGGATCGGAGACGGTCTCGGAGATCGGCGCGACGCCCGGCTCGGAGCTGAAGATGAAGTCGTCGACGGTCTCGACCAGCCAGAGCGGGCGCAGGCCCAGGGCGTCGGTGGAGAAGACGCACTCGTTCTCGTCACGGCTGATCAGGGCGACCGGACCCTGCGTGAACGGTCCGAAGACCTGGCGCAGGTACATGTAGAAGTGCTGCAGCTCGTCGGAGAGATCCTTGATCTCGTTGACGATCGGCGGGAGCACCATCTCCATCGTCTCGATCAGGCTGATGCCGTCGCGCTGGATGAAGGTGGCGACCGCGCGGTTGAAGTCCTGGCTGTCGGAGCCGTCGTCGTGGATCGGCACGCCGAGCAGGCGCGCTTCCTCGCGCAGCTGCACGATCGTGTTGATCTCGCCGTTGTGGCCGATCACGCTGAAGGGCTGGACGCGCTTGAAGGTCGGCCAGGTGTTTGTGGAGTAGCGGTTGTGGCCGAGCACGAAGACGGTCTCGAGGCGCTCGTCCAAGAGGTCCGGGAAGTACTTGCCCAGGGCCAGCGGCGCACCCATCACCTTGTACACAACGTTGCTGTGCGAGAAGCTCGCGACGTGGAGATCGAACTCCTTCTCGAGCTCGATCGTGAGGTCGAAGCAGGCGCGCTTGCCATCGATGATTCCTGCGACCTGCCAGAAGACCGGCTCTTCCTCACGGGCCGTCGGTCCGAGCGCAGAGCTGTCAACGGCGCCCTCACGTTGGGCGAGAACGCGGAATCCTGCGCTGCTCATGAGCTCCAGAGCGTCGTGCTGGACTGCCTTCACGTCGGAGTGACGCGGAACAAAAATGTGTGCGACGGCGAACTTCTCGTCGAGCGCGAGGTCCGGTGCGTGACCGTCCTTGCGGACCTCTTCGGCCCAGATCTTGCGCGGGATGTCGATCTGCACACCGCAGCCGTCGCCCTCGCCGTCGATGTTTCCGGCGCGGTGGAGCATCTGGTGCAGCGCGTCGAGCGCGAGCGGGATCGGCTCGTGTGAGGGCTTGCCGTCCTTACGGACAGATGAGTAGAGAGCGCAGGCGTCCTGGTCCTCGACGGACTGCGGCGGCCGCAGGGGCGAATAATCGTGACGGTGGTCGAAGCGAGCGACGTCCAGGTTGGGAACGGTCTTATCCGTTCGCGGTGTGGCGGTATGCCAGCTGGACAGTGGCTGCGCGGCGGAATCGCGCTGTGTCTTCTCGTTGTACATGCTCTCTCCTCGGGACCGCACCTTCTTCGAGTGGGTGCGCGTGCGGGGTGAATTCGGCGTTGCGAAAGAGTGATCCGCTTGCCGAGCGAAAGCTGAGTTTACAGATGTGCGCGGGTTTCGGGCGGTTGGTGGGCTGCCGCGGCGGGACGTCTCGGCGTCGAAAACGGGTTAGACAAGGGGTTTGAGACTGCTTCGTTCGAGGAAAAGGCGCAATTTGCGGATTAGTTTGTGGCGATTCGCACACCGCGTTGGCACCTGGTGCCAACGCGGTATTGCTTTCGACACAAACAAATAATCAGTACGGAAGCCGCTCAAACCTCAACATCGAGCCCATACGGGCTGAACGGCACCCGCTCAAGAACCCACCCCTCGCCCAAGTGCTGCCCAGCAGCATCCATCACGTTCCCGGTGTCATCCCAGGCGGTCCAGATCAACACGGTCGGGCCCGCTCCGCTGATCGTCGCCCCGATCGCACCCAGCCCGCGGGCCGACTCCACCAGCGCGGCTGACTCCGGGTACAGATGCGCGCGACGCGGTTGATGCAGCACATCGACCAAACCACGCGAGAGCAGCTCCAGGTCCCCACGCTCAAGCCCGAGCACCACGTTTGATGCGTTTCCGATCGATGCGACCGCATCGGCCATCGGCACCTCGGACGGCAGCGCCTCGCGAGCCGCAGAAGTGGGCACAGGCGGCCCGGGCGGCGGATAGGCGACTATCGCCTCCAAGCCCGCCGGCGGCTCGATTCTCGTGACCGTCCCGCCGGCGCAGACGACAAACCCGCCGTACAGCGAAGCCGCAATGTTGTCCGGGTGCCCCTCGATCAGCGTCGCCTGGTGAAACAGGTCGATCCCCATCTCGAAGATGTGGTCTGCGGCCGCGAGCCCCGCGAGGATCGCCGACGCGCTCGATCCGAGCCCGCCGGTCAGCGGAATGTCTGAGGTGACGCGGAAGGTGAAGTCATCGGCGCTGTAGAGCGTCTCGAATGCCTTGACGATGAGGTTGTCCTTGTCCTTCGGGACGTCGAGATCCGTCTCGACCGCGAAGCTGCCGGTCTCTTCGACATCGACCGTCAGCGTGAGCGACAGCGCTCCGGCCAGCACGTCGAAGCCCGGACCGAGGTTGGCGGAGCTCGCCGGAACCTTGACGATCCGGCGACGATTCATTGGCCCAGGACGGCCTTCTCGAGCTGGCCCATCTCGGGCTCGCACGGAATCACGGATCCGACGTTGTCGAAAGCCGTGTCGGGATCCTTGAGACCGTTGCCGGTCAGCACGCAGACGACCTTCGGGCGACCGCCCTCGGCCTTCGCGCGCGCCGCGTCGGAGACGCCGTTCTTGATCAGGCCCGCCACGGATGCAGCCGAGGCCGGCTCGCAGAAGACGCCTTCATTTGCCGGGAGCCAGCGGTAGGCGTCGAGAATCTCATCGTCGGTCACCGCCCGCACCGCGCCGCGCGACTCGGTGATCGCCGCCATCGCTTCCTCCCAACGGGCCGGGTTGCCGATGCGGATCGCGGACGCCACGGTCTCCGGGTTCTCGACGCGCCTGCCCTCGACGAGCGGCGCCGCGCCGGCCGCCTGGTAGCCGTTGAGCTCGGGCGCCTGGTCGTACTCCTTGAAGCCCTTCCAGTAGGCCGTGATGTTTCCGGCGTTGCCGACGGGGATCGTCAGCAGGTCGATCGGGCCGATCTCGTCGACGATCTCGAACGACGAGGTCTTCTGGCCCTCGAGCCGGAAGTCGTTGACCGAGTTGACGAGCGAAATCGGGTGGTGGTCGGCGAGGTCGCGCACAAGTTGAAGCGCGACGTCGAAGTTGCCGTTCAGCGAGATGACGCGGGCGCCGTAGATCAGCGCCTGGGCGAGCTTGCCCGCGGCGATCTTGCCCTCGGGCACGAGCACCGCGCAGGTCATTCCCGCGCGAGCGGCGTACGCGGCGGCGCTTGCGGCGGTGTTGCCGGTCGAGGCGCAGATCACGGCCTCGGCGCCCTCGCGCGCGGCGGCGCTGACCGCGCAGGTCATGCCGCGGTCTTTGAAGGAGCCGGTCGGGTTGGCGCCTTCGAGCTTGAGGTACACGTCGGCATCCACGCGTTCGCTCAGCGCCGGCGCCGGGACGAGCGGCGTCGAACCTTCCTCGATCGAGACGATGTGCGAAGTCACTTCTTCCGGCATGCGGTCGATGTAACGCTCGATCAATCCGGCCATCAGATGGTCTCCTTCGTGGCCCGGTGCGGCTGGGGGCGTCTCGATGCAAGCCGGGCGATCTGGCGTCGCGAAGCGGGTGGCGGCGCCACCCGTGAGTGGCGGCGGGTCGATCCGGCGCCGCAGCGAGGCGGCATCCAGACGTGCTGGGTCGCGGAGGAGGCCATCTAGTCCCCGAACTCCTCTTCGATCACACGGATCGCGCGCGGGGCGGCTCCGACGAATGGCAGGGCGGCGATCTCGTCGACCGCCGCGAAGAACTTGGACTCCAGCGTCGGGTGCATCACCATCACGAGGCGCGCCGCGTCGGGCGTGCCCTGCTGGTTGAAGTTGCGCACGGACACGCCGTGGTTGCCGAGGGCAGCGGCGACTTCGGCGAGCACACCCGGTCGGTCCTCGACTTCAAGGTGCAGGTAGAACGCGGACTCGACGTCGTCGATGATCGTCGCGGGCGCGGCCTCCCCGCGCGTACGCGGCACGCCGGAAAGAATCGAGACGAGGTCGCCGAGCACTGCGCTGGCGGTCTGCACTCCCCCGGCCCCCGGTCCGCTCATCGTGATCTCGGTGATCGCGGGCGACTCGACCGTGACGGCGTTGAAGGATCCGTGCACCGACGCGAGCGGGTGCGACGGGTAGAGGAAAGCGGGAAACACGCGGACGCTGATCCCGCCGTTGATGCGCTCGGCGGTGCCGACGAGCTTCAGCACGAGATCGAACTCGCGCGCGTAGGCGATGTCTTCTGAAGTGATGTTGGTGATGCCCTCGAAGGTGACCTGGTCGAACGTGACGTCCAGCCCGAACGCCAGGCGCGCGAGAATCGCCATCTTCGCGGCGGCGTCTCCGCCGCCGACGTCTGCCGTCGGGTCGGCCTCGGCGTAGCCGAGCTCCTGGGCCTGCTTCAGGGCGTCGTCATAGGAGAGGCCACCGCGAGCCATCTCGGTGAGGATGTAGTTGGTCGTGCCGTTGACGATTCCGTGGACGCGCTCGACATGCGCGCCAGCCAGCGACTCCTCGATCACGCGGATCGCGGGGATCACGCCGGCGACGGCGGCCTCGAAGAACAGCGGCGCGCCGGACTCAGCCGATGCGGCGAAGAGCTCGGGGCCGTGGCTCGACACGAGCGCTTTGTTCGCGCTGATCACGGGCTTGCCGGCCTGCAGCGCGCGCAACACGTAGTCGCGCGCCGGGTCGAGCCCGCCGATCAGCTCGACGATCACATCGCTCTCGTTGAGGATCTGATCGAAGTCGCCCGAAGAGGTGGTGAGCACACCGGCGACCTCCGGGCGCTTGCCGGTCAGCGCGGCGATCGCGTCAGCGCGCTGATCGACGAGATCGACGAACGCGCCGCCGACCGTTCCGCGACCCAGCAGGCCGACCTTGATTGCTTCTGACTCCCCCATGGAGCGCAAAAACTATTCGACGTCCCGCGCGGAAAGATCGTCGTGGGTCTCGCGACGCACGACGACGCGGGCTTCGCCGCGCTCGCAGAAGACGACCGGCGGCCGCAGCACGCCGTTGTAGTTGCTTGCCATCGCGTGGCCGTAAGCGCCGGTCGCGGGGACCACGAGGGTGTCTCCGACGTTTGGTTCGTGGAGCATCACTTCCGGCAGGATCACGTCGCCGCTCTCGCAGTGCATGCCGACCACGCGCACGTCACGGTCGGCCTGTACGGCGGCGCGATCGGCGATCACTCCGGTGTACTCGGCTTCGTAGAGCATCGGGCGAATGTTGTCGCTCATGCCGCCGTCGACTGCGACGTAGCGGCGGACGCCCGGGATTTCCTTGACGGTGCCGACGGTGTAGGCCGTGACTCCGGCGTTGCCGACGAGCCAGCGACCGGGCTCGACCATGATCTTCGCGCCGAAGCCGAAGGTCTCGCGCACGGCGGACGTGATCTGCTCGGCGTAGGAATCAATCGCGGGTGGGTGCTCGTGCTCGAGATAGGGAATGCCGAAGCCGCCGCCGACGTTCACGACCTTGCAGTCGACCTCAAAGCCGGCGAGCACCTCGACGGCCGCCTTGAAGATCTCGACTTCGAAGAACTGGCTGCCGAGGTGGCAGTGCAGACCCACGAAGTTCGGCGCCTTCTGGATCGCCTGCTCGACCTGGCTGAGCGGGATGCCGAACTTGCTGTCGACCTGGCCGGTCTGGATGTACGCGTGGGTCGAGGGCTTGATACCTGGCGCGACGCGGACCAGCGTGCGCGGGCCGTCCGAAGGCATCAGCTTGTTCAGGCGGTCGATCTCATCGAACGAGTCGATGACGATGTAGCCGACGCCCGCGGCGATCGCCTGTTCGAGCTCGGCGTCGGTCTTGTTGTTGCCGTGCATGAGAATGCGCTCGGGCGAGAATCCGCCCTTGAGCGCGAGGTGCAGCTCTCCGCCCGAGGCGACATCGCAGTAGATGCCCTCGGCGGCCATCAGCCGGTAGGCCGCGGTGCACGGGAAGGACTTGCTCGCAAACAGCACGCCCGGCTCATCCGCGGTGCCGTCGCCGAACTTCGCCTCGGCGTCGTGGAATGCCTTGACCGCGGCGCGGGCGCGGTACCTCAGGTCGCCGGCGGCGTAGATGTAGGACGGCGTGCCGAACTGCTTCGCGACATCGAGCACGTCGCAGCCGCCGATCTCGAGGTGTCCTGCGTCATTTACGCGGGCGTCGATCGGAAACGGCGGACCGAGCGGTCCGACCTCATTGAAAGCCTCCCCAGAGACCTTTTCTGTGTCGTGTTGCAGCGCCATGGCGAGGCGTAAGTATGACGGACCGTCAGCTGGGCGCTGGTTCTGAAAGCACCACGCGGAAGGTCTGCACTTCTGAGCCGGTCGGGCGTTCGCTCTCTGGGCGTTCGCTGCCGCCTGCGTGGGCGTGCGAGCGCTTGAACTGCTCACCGTCGCGCCAGGCCTTGAAGGCGTCCTCGTTGCGCCAACGGCTGACGACGACGAACTGGCTCTTGTCCTCGCGGCGCAGCAGCTCGAAACCGGCAAATCCTTCGACCTCGCTGAGATGGCTCTGGCGTTGCGCGAAAGCCTGCTCGAGGCCATCGGCCCCGGAGATCGGCACGTCGATCACGTTGAACACCACGTATTCGCCTTCAGTTCCAGTCATCACTTCGCTCGTTTCTTGTTGCACCGTTCGCATGTTCCGATCAGCTCGGCCTGGTGCTCGATGCCGCTGAATCCGTACTCGTCACCGATCTTACGGCTCCACTCGCCGAGCGAGCAGTCGTGGACCTCGACGACGGTGCCGCAGTCACGGCAGATCAGGTGGTGGTGATGGCCGTGGCCGCAGGCGCGGTAGGCGGTCTCGCCGCTCGGGCGTCGGATCGAGTCGATCTCGCCGTGCTCTTCGAGGCGGCCGAGGTTGCGGTAGACCGTGGCCAGGCCGACCTTGTCGAGTCGCTCATGGAGCTCCTGCGCGGTCAGCGCGGTCCTGCTCTCCTTGAGCGCTTCGACGATCGCGGCGCGCTGAACCGTGGCGCGGCTTGCGCCTGCGCTCGGGTCCTCGATCTGTGGCTTGTCAGATGTCTTACTGATAATGATTCTCGATTTTACTAACCTGCTCGACCATGACCCTAACCGCCGCGCTCGAAAACCCGTTCAACCTCTTCTCTCCACTGTTTGCGCAGCGCGCGCTGCTCGCAGTCCTGTTGCTCGCGCTGATCGCGGCCGCAGTCGGCTGGGCGATCATTCTGCGCGATCTGCCGTTCTTCACGCACGCGGTCGGAACCGGCGCCTACCCCGTGTTGGTGCTCGGCATCCTGGCCGGCGTCTCGATCGCGGTCTCAGCGCTGATCGGGACGCTGGTGTTTGCGCTGCTGCTCGGACTGGCAGCCGGGATCGGCCGAACGCGCGCGAGCGGAACAAGCGCCGGGCGACGCGACGCGTTGACCGGACTTGCGGTGGCAGCCGCCCTGGCGCTCGGGGCCGTGCTCGCGGCGCGGGCCGGTTCAGAGAATGCGCGCCTGGCGATCTCGCCGGAAGCGCTTCTGTTCGGCTCGCTGCTCACGATCGATACCGCGACGCTGACCGTCCTGGCAATCGTGACCGTGCTGGTGCTGACGACGGCGTGGTTTGCATCTGACCGCTGGCTCGCCGGTGGATTTGACCCCGGCGTCGCGGGACACCTCGCCTCCTCGCGTAGTGACATCGCGTTGCTCGGGTGCGTTGCGATCGGTGCCGGTGCGTCGCTTCCGGTGACGGGTTCGCTGCTCGCGGGCGCGCTGCTGATCATCCCTGCGGCGACTGCGCGGATGCTGACCGATCGCGCGCGGCACCTGCCGCCGCTCGTGTTCGCGATCGCGGTGGTCGAGGGCGTGCTCGGGCTGTATCTCTCCTTGAACTTCGACCTTCCGACCGGCGCGGCGATCGCCGCCGTTGCCGGTGCTGGATTCTTCGCGGCCGCCGGGGTCGTCGCCGTGCGCCTCGCGCGCGGACCGCTGCGCCCGGCAGTCTCAATGGCTGTGGTCGCGCTCGGCGCCGTTGCGCTCGCCGGCTGCGGCAGCTCGTCATCGACCTCGAACTCCGATGGCGAGGCGCTTCGCGTCGTCGCGACCACCCCGCAGGTGGCGGACATCGTCAAGCAGGTCGGGGGCGAGTCCGTAAGCGTCACCACCCTCCTCCCCGCCGGCGCGGATCCGCACGATTTCGAGCCCAAGCCCAAGGCGGTCGCTGCGATCGCGGACGCCGGCGTGGTCTTCCGCTCGGGCGGTGACCTCGACGCGTGGCTTCTGCCGGCGGTCAAGGCGGCGAATGCGAAATCCGCGCCGGTCGACCTCTCGCGCTCGGCGGTGCTGCTTCCTGCCGGAGGCACCGGCGAGAGCTTCAACGCCCATTGGTATCTCGCGCCCGAGAATGTCGCGCGGGCGACGCAGCGCGTACGTGACGAGCTGGTCAAGGCCGATCCCGACGCGCGCGAGACTTTTCGCACGAACGCCACGCAGTACCTCGACAAGATCGACGCCGCCAACAGGTCGCTCAGCGCGTGCGCATCCAAGGTGCCGGATGGCGATCGCAGCGTGATGACCGGGCACAACGACTTCGCGTATCTGGCAGAGGCGTTCGACTTCAAGGTCGCCGCACAGATCGCTTCCAACGGCGAGTCTGAGCCGTCGGCCAGCGAACTGCAGAAGTCGGTCGACCGGGCACGCGCGGCTGACGTGCGCGCCCTGATCGCAAGCCGTGGCGAGGTCACGAAGCTTGAGCAGGAAGTCGCCGACAAGCTGGGCGTACCAATGCTCGCGCTCTACGCCGACAACCTCACCGGGGGCGATGACGCCTCCACCCTGCTCGGTGCGATCGGATACGACGTTGACCGCATCGTCGATGCGGTCACGGACGGGGCGGTCAAGTGTCCGGCGACACAGTGACATCGCTCGTACACGCCGAGAACGCCACGCTCGCCTACGACTCCGGCGAGCCGGCGCTGGTCGACCTTTCGGTCGAACTTCCGGGAAGCGAACTCGTCGTGCTGCTCGGTCCCAACGGCGGCGGAAAGACAACATTCTTCCGGGCGCTCGTCGGCGAGCTCCAGCCGGCGCACGGCACGTTCGAGCTCGAATCAGCTGTCGCGTACCTGCCGCAGACCGACGGGTCGCGGATTGACTTTCCGGTCTCCGCGTTGGATGTGGTGCTGATGGGGACGCTCTCCGAGCGCCGCTTCTGGCAGCGCGCGCGGCGTGCGGAGAAGCAGCGCGCGCTGGCGGCGCTTGAGCGCGTCGGTCTGGGAGCGAGCGCAGGTCGGACCTACGGCGAACTTTCGGGCGGGCAGCGTCGGCGCGTTCTGCTCGCACGCACGATCGTCGGCGGCGCGCCGGTGATCGCGCTCGATGAACCGCTGGCCGGTGTCGACCCGAGTTCCGCCGAGGTGATCCGCGCGGCGCTCGTGAGCCTGCGTGACGAGGGCCGGCTTGTGATCGAGGCTTCGCACGACATCGAGCAGGCGCGCAGCGCTGATCGCGTGATCTGCCTCAACGGTCGCGTCGTGGCGGACGGCGCGCCCGAAGACGTCCTGACTGACGCGACGCTGCGCGAGACCTACGCCGCAGACCTTGCCGTGATCAGCGACGCCGAAGGTCGACCGTTGCTCGCCACGACCGACGGCTGCGGTCACGACCACGCGCACGACGCATGATCGCCGCGACTGTGCTTGCTCCGCTCGGCGGCGACTTCGGTCTGCTGAGCGCGCTTGAGCTCGTGATTGTCGGCGGCGCCTGCGGCGCAGTCGGGGTTTGGGTCCTGCACTTCGGGCGCGCGATCCTCGCGGAGTCGTTCACGCACGCACTGCTGCCGGGGCTGGTGCTCGCGGCGATCGTCGGGGCGGGGCTGCTGCTCGGCGCTGTCGTCGGCGTGATCGCCGCCTACGGCCTACTGCTGCTTGCCGCGCGTGCGCCCAAGACCTCGAGCGGGACCGCCACGTCCGTGTCGGTCACCCTGCTCGTCGCGCTCGGCGCGTTGCTCGCAAGCAGCGGCAACGGGATCGCAAGCTTCGAGAGCCTGTTGTTCGGGAATCCGCTCGCGGCGTCTTCTGGCGATGTTCTGATCGCGAGCGCGCTCGCCGTCGGTATCGCGGTCGCGCTCACGGCGCTCGGCGGGCAGTTTGCCGCGCTCGCCTTTGACGCACGCTCGGCGCCCACGCTCGGCGTCAACGCGGGAATGGTCTCGGCGGCGGCACTCGCGCTGCTGGCAGTTTCGGTGTCGGTCGCGGCAAACGTCGCGGGCAGCCTGCTCGCGCTCGCGCTGGTCACGGGACCGGCGTTCGGGGCGTCCGCAGTCACTCACCGCCTGCGCAGTTCGCTCGCGCTCGCAACCGCCGCGGGCAGCCTCAGCGGCGTGGTCGGTCTCTATCTCTCCTACTACGCCGACTGGCCCGCCAGCGCGAGCATCGCGCTGGTCATCTGCCTCTGGGCGGCGGGTGCCGCAGCGGTTGCCGGACTCCAGGCACGCACGCCGCGGTTAGGCTGATCGCCCGATGCAGCCGGAGATCCACCTCGGACCACTGACCCTCCAGACCTTCGGGCTGATGTTCGCGCTTGCGTTCATCGTTTCGGGGCTGATCATCGGCAGACGCCTGAAGGAACTCGGCAGCCCGGTCGACTGGGCGTATGAGCTGATTCTCGCCGCGGCGGTCGGCGGCGTGCTCGGCGCCAAGCTGTGGTTCTCGGTCGCCGAGGGCGAATGGTCGACCGACCAACTCTTCTCCGGCACCGGACTGGTCTGGTACGGCGGCGCGCTCGGCGGGGCGGTGGCCGTGGCTGCCTACGCGTACTGGCGCAAGATCCTCAGCCTCACTCTGCTCGACGTCTGCGCCCCGGCGCTCGCCGCCGGTTATGCGGTCGGTCGGATCGGCTGTCAGCTCTCTGGCGACGGCGACTACGGCAAGCCCACTGACGCGTGGTGGGGCATGGCCTATCCCGATGGGACCGTCCCGACTCCGCCGGGAGTCGAGGTCTACCCCACCCCGATCGTCGAGGTGGTCACGATGGGGCTGTTCGCGATCGTGCTCTGGCGCTTTCGCAATCGCTGGCACCCGGGCGTGCTGTTCGGGGTCTACCTGATCGGCTCAAGCGTCGAGCGTTTCCTGATCGAGTTCCTCCGACGCAATGAAGACGTGGCGCTCGGCATGACGCTGGCGCAGATCACAAGCGTCGCGCTCGCGCTGATCGGCGTTGCGTTCGTGGTCGGTCTGAAGGATCGTCCGGCGAGTGCCGAGCGGTCGCTGACTACGGCCTAGAGGTAACCCATCGGGTCGACCTGGGTGCCGTTGATGCGCACCTCGAAGTGGACGTGCGGTCCGGTCGAGTGTCCGGTGTTACCTGATGCGGCGATCACCTGACCCTGCGTGACGGACTGACCGACGTTCACCATCAGGCGGCTGTTGTGGCCGTAGCAAGTGCTCATCGAAGATGTGTGCTGGATGCAGATGTAGTTGCCATAGCCGCCCATCCAGCCGGCGATGCGCACCGTGCCGGTGTCAGCGGCGTGAACTGCGGTGCCGACCGGAACAGCGAGGTCGATTCCGCCGTGCAGGCGTCCCCAGCGATAGCCGAACGGCGAGGTGAACTGTCCGTTGACCGGGTAGATCAACTGGCCGGAGCCCTTCTTGATCGGGGCACTGTTGTCGAGTCCGCCCATGATCGAGCCGTTGCTTGACTGCATTGCCGCGAGATCCTCCTGGTCGTGCTGGAGGCTCTTTGAGACCACGGCGAGCTTCTTCTTGCGGGAGCCGACGGCCGAATTGAGCTGGTTGCGCTGCGCGGCGAGCGTGCCCTTCGCGCCGGCGACTTCGTCGCGCTGGCTGCGTACCTGAGCGACGAGGCGTGAGGCCTGCTTCTCGAGGCTCGCGAGCTTGACGGTCTCCTTCTTGGTCTGACCCTTCAGTCGCGTGACCTTGGTGATGATCTTGTGATCCTGACTGGCGATGCGCTCCATGTACGTGGTGCGCTCGACCATGTCGGCGAAGCCGCGCGAGCTGAGCACAACCTCGATCATGTTCGGCTCGCCCTGCTTGTAGACCGCAATGATGCGGGCCTTCAGAACTTCGCGCGAGTGCGCGAGCTCCTTGCGCAGGCGCGCGAGGCGATCACGCGAGATGCTCAGCGAGTTGGCGATCTTCTTCTGGCGAGCAGCCTTGGCATCGAGGTCGGCCTGGATCGAGTCCTGGCGCTTCTGCAGCTTTGCGATGCGACCGCGAAGCCCCTGGATCTTGCCGGACATGCGGTCGATGTCGCCGGTCAACGAGCTGGCCTTGGCTGACTTCTTGGCGATGCTGCTCTGCAGCGCGCTTGCGCTCTTCGCGCTTGAGCCGAGCGGGCGTGCGAGGTACAGCGCGGTCAGTGCCGTGAAGATGAGGCAGATCCAGAGGATCGCGCGAGAGTTCGTGGTGATCAGACGGGGCATATTCAGGGTGGGGTTAGAGGCCGGGGTAGTGGCGCACGGTGAACGGACTGGTTCCGGCGCCGTTGTAACCGTTCTGCCAGCGCGAGCCGGTACCGCTGCGTCCGCTGGTGTCAAAGCGCAGTCCGCCGACGGTCATCCACATGTGGCCCGGGTTGGTGTAGATCGTGATCCACTTGCCGGGACCAGGTGAGCCCCAGCTCATGAACGGGCCGGAGGCCATCGGGCTGGAGAGCACGCCTGCGGCGTGAAGCACGTAGCTGACCGATCCGGAGCAGTCGTAGCCGCGATCGCTGAAGCTGCCGTGGCCGCCGCCCCAGATGTACGGGGTGCTGCGGATCTGGTTGCCTGCGGCGACCGCAGCTTTGATCACTGCGGGCGCGCTGGCCGGAGCCGAAGCGCTGCCGTCGGAGTTGAGCGTGACGCGCGCACCGTTGGGGCCCGCGACAGGACGGAAGTTGACGACGCCGGGGGCCGGCTGGTAGCCGACCGCGGCGGAAGCGGCGCGGAGCAGGCGGCGCTGCTTGGCGAGCTCGGCCTTGAGGTCGCCTTGGGATGCAAGTGCGCGACCCTTCTTGGAGGCGATCGCGTCGCGCTCACCGGTGACTTCGGCGACGAGCTGCTCCTGGCGCTTCTCGAGGCCCGCGAGCTTGATCGATTCGGTCCTGGTGGACTTCTTCAGCTCGGTGACCTTGTCGATGGTGTGCTGGTCCTGCTCGGCGATGCGCTTGAGATAGGTGGTGCGCTCGACCATCTCCTTGAAGCCCTTGGACTCAAGCACGACGGTGACGATGTCGGGCTCGCCCTGCTTGTAAACCGTGACGAGGCGCTTCGAGAGGACCTTCTTGGCGTAGGCGAGACGCTTCTTCAGGCGGGCGAGCTTGGCGCGGGCGTCGTCGAGCTGGGCCTGCAGCTCACGCTCACGGGCGGCCTTGCGCTCAAGATCGGCCTGGGCGACGTCCTGCTTGCCCTGGAGCTTGTTGATGCGCAGCGCGAGCTGGTGTTCGCGCTCGCTGATCGCCTCGATCTTGGCGTTGATCTCGGCAGGGGTCTCCGCGCCGGCGTGACGCGGCACGGCGAGCATGACCGTGATCGCGGCGGCGATGAAGATCAGTGCGGAAAAAGCTGCAATTGCGGGGCGAAGGGTTCGCATAGGCGGCTTGACGTTAGGTGTGGAATCCATGGTTTCCGGAAAATTCCTGCTTGTTTATGACAACCTGCAAGCCCGTATGCGAGCGCGGCTGTTTCGCCTGAGGATTCAGGCCAGCGCGCACGTGGGTGCGTGGTCGTCAACGTCGTTGTGACGTCGGTATTTCTTGGGTGCCGATGCGCTTACGGAGTTAGCTGTCGGGCTCGCGTGCGGGATCTGGTCTCGGCCATTTCCTGCGCGCTATGCAGTCCTAACGACTGCAATTCGCCCCGGGGATTTGGGTCCCCCGCTGACCTTGCCTGGCAGGCGCGGTCATTAAGCACTTCGCGGAACTATACCGGGTCGGCGGTATTTGGTCAAGGCTTAATCGCTGGAAATGTGCAGGTTCAGGGGTTTTGGGTAGAGGAGGTGCTGCGTTCGGATTGCCATGTTTTTGCGGCGAAAAGGTGATGGCGGAGGAGATTTCTGGGAGGTTGCGCGCGGGGGATTGGCACATATGTTGGGCGACCATCCGGCTTTGGAAACGGTTCTTAGCCAGAAACCGCCCCAACGTACGACGTGCCGACCCCCGGCACGTCGTACGTTGGGGCAAGAAACCGCTCAAGCATGGGAAGCGCCCTCAATCCACGCCGATCCCCCGGGCGCGACGCCCCGAATCGCAACCCGGGACCTCACCCCTCGCCGCCACCGACATGGCATGCCCGCCACGCAAAACACCACCTCACAACGAGAAAGGGCCGCCCAATGGCGACCCTCTCAAACAACCTATGAGTCAACCGCAACCTAAGCCGGAACAGCCTCCGCAGCAGCCTCAGACTTCGCAGCAAACTCCTGCTTCGCCTCTTCGAGCTGAGCGCGGAACTGGCTGACCTGGAGGCGGCCGATGACCATGCGCTGGATCTGGCTCGTGCCCTCAAAGATCTGGTAGATCTTGGCGTCGCGGTACCACTTCTCGAGCGGCAGCGAGGTGTCCCAGGCGGCGGGACCGATCAGGTCCATGCACTTGGCGGTTGCCCACATCGCGACGTCGCCGCACTTGAGCTTGCTCATCGAGCCCTGACCGCCGATCAGCGGGTGACCGTTGGCGCCCATCCAG
>JAEMSX010000095.1 GCA_016462645.1 Thermoleophilaceae bacterium | reverse complement strand
TTCAGCGTGATGCTGCAGATCGACGCCGACATCATGCTGATCGACGAAGTGCTCGCGGTCGGCGACGCCGCTTTCCAGCAGAAGTGCTTCGACCAGTTCGGTCGCATGCGCGACGAGGGCAAGACGATCATCTTCGTGACCCATGGGATGGACGCCGTCAGGACCTTCTGCGATCGCGCCGTCCTGATCAACCGCGGCGACCTGGTCGCGGTCGGCAGCGCAGATGAAATCAGCGAGCAGTACATGGCTCTGAACGAGGCCGGATGAGCGTCGAGTCTGCGACACGCACCCCGCCAGTGGTCCATCAGTACACGGACACGGAGTTCCGCGAGCTCGCAGAGCGCATGCCGAGCCGCGTGCTCGGTCCGCAGGCGCTCAGCGGCAGCCCGAAGCGGTTCATCGCGCTCACGTGGATGCTCGCCTATCTCGATTTCAAGCTCAAGTTCTTCGGCTCGATCCTCGGCTACGCATGGCAGTTGGTCAAGCCGCTCGCGATGTTCGGAGTTCTCTACTTCGTCTTCACCGAGGTCGTGAGGCTGGGCGAAGGTGTGCCGCACTACGGCGTGGTCCTGCTCTCAGGCATCGTGCTGATGTCGTTCTTCACGGAATCCACGGTCGGGGCGATCGGGTCGGTGCTGGGCGCCGAGGGCCTGATCCGGAAGATCGCGTTCCCGATCATGGCGATTCCGCTGGCTTCGGTCACTTCGGTTTTCCTGACGCTCTTCCTCAACTACGGCGTGGTGATGCTTTTCGCCGTCGCCAACGGAGTGAAGCCGATGGTCGGTTGGCTTCAGATCGTCCCGCTGCTCTTCCTGCTCTACCTCGTCGCCGCCTCGGTCGCGGTGTCGCTGTCGGCGTACTACGTGCGCTTCCGCGACGTGCAGCCGATCTGGGAGGTGATCGCTCAGGTGCTCTTCTACGCGTCTCCGGTGATCTATCCGATCAGCTTCGTCCAGGAGCGCAGCGAGACGCTGGCCAAGATCATGATGTGCAACCCAGTGGCGACGATCATCGAACAGATGCGTCACGCCGCGATCGACCCAACTGCGCCCAGCGCTGTCGACGTGCTCGGCAGCTGGTGGATGCTCGCGATCCCGATGGGGATCGTGGTGTTGCTCGCTCTGTTCGGCTACTTCTCGATGAAGCGGCTCGCACCGACGGTCGCTGAAGAGATGTGAGCGTGCGCCTTCGGCGCCGCCGCGGTTGGACCACCGTAAGGGTCATCAGCGGGCTCGGAAACCAGCTCTTTCAGTACGCCGCCGGCCGTGCCGTGGCCGAGCGCACCAACACGCGTCTGCGGTTTGACATCTCCTACCTCGACCACGAGGCCGATCGACCGTACGCACTAGGCGACTTCCACATACGCGCCGAGGTGGTGGGCGGCGAAGCCAGAGATCGCGCGTTCATGGCCGATCATGCGGCAGAGGACGCCTACGCCCGCGAGCGATTCGGCGCGTCGGTCGTGCGCGAAGTCAACCCCACCCATGAGACCGAGTTGCTGAGCGCCGCGCCGGCCGACAGCTTCCTGGCCGGCTACTGGCAGAACGGTGAGTACTTCGAGCAGTACGCACGAGCGATCAGGCGCGAGTTGCGCCCACGCATGACCGCGGCGATTCGCAGCGGCAGGCGGGCGATCGCTGAGTCCGACGAGAGCGTCGCGCTGCACGTCAGGCGCGGCGACTTCGCGAGCGACGCCGGCTCTGCCGCGCGGTTTGGCGCGCTCGAGGCCGATTACTACGGCCGCGCGGCGAACCTCGTGCTCGAGCGACGCCCCAGGGCGACCTTCTTCATCTTCTCGGACGATCCCGAGTGGTGCCGAGCCGAACTCCGGCTCCCGGGACCCGCCCAGATTGTTTCCGGCACCAACCGGCCATTTGAGGATCTCGCGCTGATCGCCGCCTGCAACGACGCGATCGTCTCCAACAGCACGTTCGCCTGGTGGGGTGCCTGGCTCGGAGAGCGACCGGACTCGCTGATCGTCGCCCCGAAGGTGCCGTTCAATGAGCCGCTGCTCAACCAGCGCAGCACGTATCCCGATCGCTGGCTGCGGGTCTGACGAAAAAATAGACTGCGTGGATGCGCATCGTCCACGCCACGCACTCGCTCGACGGCAGCACAGGCGTGCAGTCCTATCTGCTTACGGTCGCCGACGAGATGCAGCGCACCGGGCACGAGGTCTGGCTGTTCTCCACTGAGCTCGGGTCGGCAGCCGAGTACGGCGAGGCACTCGGGCTACGCGTGCTCGGTGACAGCGCCGAGCTCCCGGATGACCTTGACTTCGCCGTGGTGCACAGCGGCGTCGCCAGTCACGAGCTCGCGGCCGGCAAGCCGGCGCTGCCACAGGTGTCCGTTGCCCACGGTTCGTATTTCGATTCGTACACGCCGCCGCAGATCGACGGGGCAGTTGCCTGCGTCGTGACGCTCTGGCCCCAGACCGCGACGCGTATGCAGGGTCTTGCGACCAATATCCCGGTCGTCACGCTCTCGCAGCCGGTGGATCGCACGCGCTTCCGCGATCGCGCGCCGATCGGTCAGCGGGCGCGCCGGGCGCTGATCCTCAGCAACTATCTCGACGGCGAGCGGCGCGAAAGGATCGAACGCGCCTGCGCGCTGGCCGGGCTTGAACTCGAACACGTCGGAGCGACCGGAAGCGGGCAGACCTCCCGCGCCGAGGACGCGATCAACCGCGCGGACATCGTGATCGGCAAAGGGCGCGCGGTCGTGGAAGCGCTGGCGTGCGGGCGCGCCGTCTACATCTACGACATGTGGGGCTCCGACGGCTGGGTGACGCCTGAGACCTACGACCAGCTGGCGTACACGGGTTTTGGGGGAGTCAGCACCACACGCGAGCCCACGGCCGAAGAGATCGCCGAGGACTTCGCGCGATACGACCCGGCGCTGGGGGCGTGGGGCGTGAAGATCGTCGCGATCAACCACCGGCTTGCCGAGCACTCGGCCCGCCTGATCGAACTGGGGGCCGCGGCGGCCGGAGAGGGTTCGCGCAGCAATGGGAGCCGCGGGTCGGCGGAAGAACTCGCCCGCCTGGCGCGCCAGAGCTGGCGCCACGAGGGTCAGGCCCATGTGCACAGCGAGTACCTGAAACAACAGTCCCAGCGGATTGAGGAGCTCGAGCGAGAACTCGACGCGTCCAGACGCGAGACCCGGGCGATACTCGCCGAGCTCGACGCGATCCGCGGATCAAGGAGTTGGCGTCTGACGGCGCCACTGCGAGGCATCCGCGCGCGCGACCGCGAAAACTGAGTTTCACAACTCGACAACGAATTTCCTCGCAGTGCTCGCATAATTCATGCGATGCACCCGAGCGGATCAGCCCAGTTGCGCGATGACCTTGTTTACGACGTCGGCATGCATCGCGGCGAAGACACCGCGTACTACCTGGCGAAGGGCTACAACGTCGTGGCTTTTGAAGCCGCTCCGGATCTCGTCGAGCACTGCCGCAGGCGCTTCGCCGCAGAGATCGAATCCGGCGCGCTACGCATCATCGCCGGCGCGATCGTCGACCCGGCCGACGTTGACGGCGACGAGCAGGTGCGCTTCTATCGTCATCCGGATCTCACGATGTGGGGCACGATCGACGCGGAGTGGGTCCAGCGGCGCGAGTTCGTCGGCGACTTCGAAGAGATCAGTGTCCCGGCGATCGATTTTGAAGCGACGCTGACCGAGACCGGTGTCCCGCACTTCATGAAGATCGACATCGAGGGGGCGGACACGCTCTGCCTGGGTGCGTTGAAGAAGCTCGAGGCGTGCCCGAAGTACGTCTCAATTGAATCCGAGAAGTTCGAGTTCGCCGCGCTCGAACGCGAGTTCGACGCACTCGACGCCCTCGGCTACCGCCGCTTCGCAGTCGTGCAACAGGGCAGTATCCCCGGCACCGAGATCATGACCAGGAACAGGCGGGGTGAGCCGATCAGCTACAGGTTCGAGCGCGACGCATCGGGCGGGTTCGGCTCGGATGTCGGTCCGTGGCTCTCGCGCGATCAGGCCCTCGAGCGCTATCGCGGCGTTTTTCGCGAGTACCGGATGTTCGGCGAGACCTCGCCGGTGCGCAAGTTCCGACTCGGGAGGATCGTCCTGGGACATCTCCCGCGATTCACGAAGAAATCCTGGCCGGGGTGGTACGACACCCATGCCGCGAGAGACTGAAGTGCAAGCCGATGAGCACACTCTCTACGCCTGATCAGCCGTGCTAACATCGCTCCCGACTTCGCGTCGTGCGGGTTTTGCTGCGCGCACAAAGGAGTCTGCCGCCGAAAGGGCAGTGTCAAATTGCTTGTTCGGGTGGTTCGAGTCGTACGTATGACGATCAATTCGACCACATAACGGGACTTACACGTAGGGCCGATTCCCTTGGGGATCGACGCGAGCCCTGCGAGGGCCTTTTTTTTGCCCGAAAACTCTGCTTCTTCAGAGAGATACGGGCCAAGCCCACGTTCCAAGTCTGCAACACAGGCGCAGACGCAAATCACAGAGCCGCACCCACCCCCAGAACTCATCAGGATCCCTTCACGCCGCCATGCCACGCAAAGTTTCACTAGAGAAAACCCGAAACATCGGGATCATGGCTCACATCGACGCCGGTAAGACGACGACGACCGAGCGCATCCTGTACTACACCGGCCGTACGCACAAGATCGGTGAGGTTCACGAGGGCGCGGCCACGATGGACTGGATGGAGCAGGAGCAGGAGCGCGGAATCACCATCACCTCCGCTGCCA
>JAEMSX010000034.1 GCA_016462645.1 Thermoleophilaceae bacterium | reverse complement strand
GAATGCTCCTTCCAGCGCCTGCGGGGTTAGCTGACGGACTCGCGACTACTCACCTTGAGATCGCTACAGCCGGAACACCGGCCGATTCGCCCCGGCCGCCGCACATAAGAGCTGCGCAGCGGAATTGGGTCCCCCGTCCGAACATCGAAGTTCGGTTCGGCACCTGTTGATTTTAGGTCAGCGGCGAAAGGTACATGCGCTGAGAGCTTGTTCTGTGCGTTGCATCACAGATATGAACGGTTTGGCGGAATTGCCCCACTTTTGGGCAAATTGCCTGCAAATAGCGCGTTTCGGCGCGTTGCTCCCCATCTTTTGGACTGCAGCCGAGAATGTGACCACCCAGCTTGCATGCCTCAGGCATGCAAAAGATCGGTCTCAAGATTCACCGCTTTCCCAAGCCCTTCTATTTGCATGCCAGAGGCATGCAAAGAAAACCGCTTGAACAAGGGGTTCGGATCGTGGCTCCGGCTCTGCATGCCAGAGGCATGCAATTCGAGGGAGGGCGGCTTTTTGGGATTGGCGCCCTCTGCGAGGGGCTTCTGCCGACCGAGATCAAAAGCGACAGGAAGGCTGTTCTAGTCCGTGGTCGTTATCCGCGCCGCTTCTGCAAGCGAGATCACGCCCTGCCGGACGCGCTCAAGAGCCGATTCCGACAGGGTCACCATGCCATCTTCGCGGGCGGCCTTCTCGATCGCCTTGGCAGGGAAGCGATCGAGCAGCAGCTCACGGATTCGATCGCTGATCGAGAGCACTTCGAAGATTCCCGTGCGACCGCGATAGCCCGTGTTTGAGCACCGCGCGCAGCCGACTGCTTCATAGCCCTCGAACGCTTCGATCGTGGCGTCGGCGTATCCTGCCTCGCGCATTCTGGTCTCATCGATCGTGACCGGCCTGCGGCACTCGGTGCAGAGCTTGCGGGCCAGGCGACTTGCGATCACGCACTCGATCGAGGATGCGACGAGGTATCGCTCAACCCCCATTTCCGTCAGACGCGTGACGGCTGACGCCGCGTTGTTGGTGTGCAGTGTTGTCAGGACAAGGCGACCCGTGAGCGCGGCCTCGACGCCGATCATCGCCGTTTCGTGGTCGCGGATCTCTCCCACCATCACAACGTCGGGGTCGGAACGCAGCATGGTTCGCAGGCCCGCCGAGAAAGTCAGTCCGCGCTTTGTGTTGACCTGCACCTGGCGAATTCCCGGCAGCGGATACTCGACGGGATCCTCGATCGTGATGATCGTGCGCTCAGAGGTGTTCAGTTCCGCAAGCGCCGCGTAAAGCGTCGTGGTCTTTCCGGAACCGGTCGGTCCGGTTGCGAGGATCGCGCCGTGCGGCTTACGAAGCGCACGCAGGAAAGTGGCCAGACCGACCGGGTCCAGCCCGAGGCGATCCAGCGGTGGAACATTCTTACGGTCCAGGATTCGGATGGCCGCAGACTCACCGTGGATCGTCGGAAGGGTCGCGATACGCAACGTGACCTGCGCGCCGGCAGGCCCGAAGTTTGAGCGTCCGTCCTGGGGAACATGGCGGATCGAGATGTCCATGCCTGCCATCAGCTTCAGGCGCGTGAACATCCGCGGCGCAAGCGAGGAGGCGATCTTCGTGCTGTCGTGGGTGATTCCGTCGATGCGGTACCGGACGCGCACGGATTCGTCTTCAAGCGTCTCAAAGTGGATGTCTGACGCGCGCTGGCGCAGCGCATTGGTGAGGACCGACTCGAGGAGGTTGGCGGAAGCCGCTTCGTCCTCGGCCTCGCCCGGCTCACGTTCGGCGTCCTTGGTCGCACGCTCGACGTCCGTGCGGCTGACGCGTGAGAGCAGCTCCTCTAGCTGCTCCTCGGTCGTGAGCGCAGCGCGGACGTTCAAGCCCGTCATCAGCGCGATGTCGTCAACCGCCAGCACGTTGGAAGGCTCCGCTATCGCCACCAGCAGCGTGTCATCGTCGAGGTACTGCACCGGCACGGCGCGATAGCGCGCTGCGGTGTTGCCGTCGATGGCCTTCAGAGCGCGCTCCTCGAGCTCCAGATTGCGCAGGTCGATGTAGGAGATCTGCGTACGCGCGGCAATCGCCTGGGCGAGCTGGTTCTTGTTGATCGTCCCCTGGTCGTAGAGCACGCGTCCGGTTGCGCGGCCGGTCTTCCGGGCCTCTTCCACGGCGATGTCGACTTCAGCCTCGGTCGCAAAGCCGAGCGCCACAACGATCTCGCCGATACGGCGGCCGACCAACGAGTGCGCCTGTTGCGAGGTCCTCGGTGAATCCGGAGTGATCTGGGGAATGTTCTTTGCGTCGCCCGCGCCTGGGAGCGGAGCGGCGTTACCTGCGGGGGGCATCTATTACTCGTCGGTCAAATTCGGAGAATGCTTGATCAATTTCACACTAAGCGAACAATGCCTTATCGGTAGTCGGCAGCAATAGGCTTCGCGCTGCAATGAACGACTCGGGACACCCGCAGAACCGCCTCGAGCTGGCACTGGCTCAGATCAACCCGGTCGTCGGCGACCTCGTCGGCAACGCCGACACGATCATCGGCCAGATCGCCGATGCCGAAGCGTCAGGCGCGCAGATCGTGGTCTTTCCCGAGCTGGCACTGTCGGGCTACCCGCCCGAGGACCTCGTTCTGCGCGAGGACTTCCTTGTCTCAGCGCGCGCGCAGCTCGAACGCGTCGCTTCTCACGCCACGAAGATCGTCGCACTCGTCGGATATCCGATGGCGCACCCCGACGGGGTCGCCAATGCGCTCGCCGTGCTTGCCGATGGCGAGGTCGTCGCCAGCTACCGCAAGCAACTGCTTCCCAACTACGGCGTCTTCGATGAGCGGCGTTACTTCGTCCCCGGAGATGAGCTTCTGGTGATCAACGCAGGTGGCATCCCGATCGGGCTCTCGATCTGCGAAGACGTCTGGTTCGACGACCCGGTCTACAGCGGCCTCTCAAAGCTCGGCGCGCGCCTGATCCTGAACGCTTCAGCCTCGCCCTTCCACATCGGCAAGGCACGCGAGCGCGAATCGATGCTCAGCGAGCGCGCGAATCGCTTCGATCTCCCGATCGCCTACTGCAACCTTGTCGGGGGCCAGGATGAACTGGTCTACGACGGCGCGAGCGTTGTCATCGATTCCAACGGCCAGGTGATCGCGCGGGCGCCGCAGTTCAGAACTGACCTGCTGCGCAGCTCGATCGAGCTCGCCGCCGCTCCCACGCGAGTGAATCCCGCGTTCGTGGAGGTTCCGCTCGCCGCGGGGTCTGCCGCCGACACGGAGCTCGCCCCGACGCTCGAACCACGCGAGCACGAGACGTACGCCGCCCTGATGATGGGTATCCGCGACTACGTCGGCAAGAACGGATTCCCCGGCGTGCTCGTGGGTGTCTCCGGCGGAATCGATTCCGCACTGGTGCTCGCGCTGGCCTGTGATGCGCTCGGAGCATCCGCCGTGACTGCCGTGACCATGCCGTCGCCGTTCAACAGCCCCGAGACCCGCGCCGATGGCCAGGAGCTGATCGATCGACTCGGCTGCGCGATGCACGAGTTCTCGATCGAGCCGATGATGGAGACCTTCGATCAGGCACTCTCCCCCGTCTTCGCCGGCCATGGGCCGGATCAGACCGAGGAGAACGTGCAGGCGCGCATCCGTGGGCTGCTGTTGATGGCCCTTTCGAACAAGTTCGGCGCGATGGTGTTGACGACCGGAAACAAGAGCGAGATGGCCGTTGGCTACGCGACACTCTACGGCGATATGGCCGGCGGATTTGCCGCGCTCAAAGACGTGCCCAAGCAACTCGTCTTTGCGCTCTCGCGCTGGCGCAACAAATCGATACCGGAAGGATCATTGAGCGACGCGGCGCAGCCGATCCCTGTCGGAATCATCGAGCGCCCGCCCTCCGCAGAGTTGCGTCCCGACCAGTCCGACGAGGCGACGCTCGGCAGTTACGCGGAGCTGGACGCGATCATCGAGCAGTACATCGAGCAGGACCTTGGGCTGGACGAGATCGTTCAGGCCGGCGCCGATCGCGAATTCGCGCAGAAGATCCTGCGGTTGATCGACCTCGCCGAGTACAAACGCCGGCAGGCGCCCCCCGGGGTGAAAATCACCCATCGCGCTTTCGGCCGCGACCGCCGCATGCCGATCACGGCGCGGCGACGGTACTCGTGATCGGGTATTGGCCGCACGGCCGTTTGCGTGACCGCATTCCGGGTAGAACTTGGGTAGGATTCCGCGCCGTAGGACGGGATCCGGGAGGAAACCAAATTCCCGCCGTAAAAGCGCAACTTGCGCAAACGTGCGGGTGTTACATCAAATGGACGGAGGCTTCCGCGACTCAACTGAGTTAAGGAGTCGTGCGGCGCCGCTGCAGTCCATCACCAATCAACAGGACAGATAGCAAGCCAGTTTTTGAGGAGGCTGCATGCGTACCAAGCTCATTCTTATCGCGACCGTTGTCGCGGCTCTCGCCATCGGCGTGACCGCTTCGAACGCCGCACTGCAGAACAGCGTTTCTGTAGCACTGAAGTTCAAGAAGGCCGGCGGACCCGGAACCCTTGACCTCTCACTCACGAACGTCGAAGACGGCGGCCTCGTTCCGCAGCGCATCTCGAAGATGATCATTTCTTCTTCGTCAGGTGTCTACAACTCGAAGGCCCTCCCGTACTGCAAGATCGTTCCGTCGCAGACCGTCGGCGGCAAGGACGAGATCCCGACCAATGCGGCCGGAAACAACACCTCTGACTTCCTGGCGCCGCAGCCGGGCGGCAAGAACTCAGCCACCGTGCTGAAGAACTGCCCGCTCAGCTCGCTCGTCGGCAAGGGCACGTTCGAGGCAGTCGTCGGTACCGTCGGTCAGCCGTATGACCCGAGCCAGTCGGGCCTGATCACCGGTAATGCCTACCTGTTCAACTACAAGCCGCGCTCGGGCGACACGCTCGCATTCGTTGCTTGGATCCAGTCGAACAACCCGGTTCCGAACGCCAACCAGTACCAGTACGTCGGCGTGAGCAAGAAGGGCGTCATCACGACGATCCTCCCGAACCGTGGCGACATTCCGCCGAACATCGCAGCCGTGTTGCCCCCGGGCACCATCTCGATGACCAAGCTGAAGCTGAAGCTCACTTCGCCGAAGCCGAAGAAGGGCAAGCCGATCTTCTCGATCAAGTCCTTCTCCAACCTGAACGTCGCTGGTCAGCTCATCCGCGAGTAGTCAGCAACTCCAAGTTGAAAAGAATGGCCGGATTCGCACTTGCGGGTCCGGCCTTTTCTTTGCCCTGAAGTCCTAGCCCTGAAGTCCTAGGCGCGGCGGCGTTCACGGACGGCGATCGTCACGCGGCTGACAGCGCACACGCGGTCCTGCTCGTCCCGCAGCGTCACATCCCAGACCCAAGTGGTCTTGCCCTGGCTGAGTGCGATCGCCTCGGCGCGAATCCTGCCACCGTTCACCGAGCGCAGGAAGGTCGTGTTGTTGCTCATGCCCATCGCGATCTGGCCCGTCTCCGCAACTGCACGGAAAGTGCCGACCGAGGCGAGGGTCTCCGCGAATGCCGCGTGAGCACCTCCGTGGACAATGCCGAAGGGCTGCCGTACCTTGTTCTCAACATCAAAGTGCCCGGTCACACGACCGATCTCGACTTCGTCAACATGGAAGCCGAGCGCGGAGTTGAGGTCTTCGTCGAGCGGGAGTATCGGTTGCGGATGTTCATTCATGGGCGCAAAATCTACCGACGCGCCTAGGATGCCTGCCCGATGACCGGCGACAAAGCCATCAACCAGCGCGATCCGGAGATTCGCAGGCGCCGTCTGGTGCTCTACGCATGTGCGGCGCTCGCGCTGCTCGTAATCGCCGGATTCGCCGCGCGGACGCTGTTCAAGGGCGAAGACAAGCCCACCGCCGCGCCGAAGGTCGTCGCACCGGTGATCATCGAACGGATTCAGATGAAGCCGGTACGCGGCGCCAACGGCCGCGGTCTCGCCGAGGTGCTGCGTCGCGGAAGCGCCCAGTCCGTCCGCGTCCTCGCCGCCGAGCTCAAGCCTTCAACCGACAAGCAGGTCTATCAACTGGTCCTCGCCGACGGACCGGGCGACGAAAAGCTGCTGGGCAATTCGGCTGTCGGCGAGGAGAAGATCTTCGTCGGTGAGGCCAAAGTGTCGCTCCAGACGCTCAATCAGTACAAGCGCATCGAGCTGCGACTGATCACGAACGGCGCACCACCGACCGAGAAGACGATTCTGCGCGGGAAGATTCCCCGCTAGCGGCGGGTGGTGACCAGGCGACGCAGGTCGCGCACGAGCAGCAGGTGCTTCAGGTGCGACGTGACGGCAGTCAGGTTCTCAAGTGCCTCGACGGCATCGCCGCGCGCTTCACGGCTGCGCGAGCGCAGCGCCGGAGCGAAGATCTGTTCGAGCAAGGCGGCCTCACGGTCGGCAGACGTCTTGAACACGCGCAGATTGCGCCCGGAGACGCCGTAGCGGGCAAGTTCTGTCACCGCGCGGATGATCTCGCGCTCAGTCTGGTCGAAATAGGTGGCTCCGGCGCGACTCGAACCGGTCACCAGTCCGAAATCGATCAGCTCCTTGACCAGATCCGCCGGGGCGCCGGTGTCGGCGAGCACGTCATCGGCTGCGTAAAGCGTCTGGGACTGCTCGTCGGTGAGGCTGAAACGGCGGTTGCCTCGAGCAGGCTGGGCCGAGCGCGGCGGAAGCTCCTCCTCGGAACGGCCGGCCGAAAGCTCTTGCCGGATCACGCGCAGCGGCAGGTATTCGTCACGCTGCAGGCGGAGGATCGTGCGCAGGCGCGCCACGTCGTCCTGGGTGTAGACGCGATAGCCACCCTCGGTGCGCTTGGGCGTGAGCAGCTTCTGGTCCTCGAGATAGCGGATCTTCGAGATCGAGACGTCGCCGAACTCCTTTTCAAGGGTCTTGCGCACGGCGCCGATCGTCAGCGCCTTCTCGCGCGGGACGATGGTCACTTCGCCGTCGCCGGCGGAACCGTTCGTCGCGGGGGCGTCGATTGAAGTCTGCTGCTCGATTGCCATCAACGCTCCAGGTAGGTCAGCTTGAACTTGCCAATTTGCAGCTCGTCACCATCGACGAGGAAATGCGATTCGATGCGCCGGCGATTCACGTAGCTGCCGTTCAGCGAACCAAGGTCGTCAATGTGGAGACCGTCGGCGCGCCGGACGATCACGGCGTGATTGCGGGAAACGGTGACGTCGTCGAGGAACACGTCTGAAGCGGTGTCCCGGCCGACGGTGAAGCGGTCGCCGTCGAGCGTGAAGCTGTCACCCGCACGTCCGCCGGTCCGGATCACCAGTGAGGGGCCCTCAGCGGGCGTTTCTGCGGGATTCACAGGTTCCCCCTCCGTGGTACTCCCGAGGTCGTACTGGGCCGTGGTGGCGCCCGGAGACGCTTCCTCGGCCAGATACGCGCCGCACTTCTGGCAGTAGTTGGCCCCCGCAGGGTTTACGAAGCCGCATTCAGGGCAATGCAGCGCCATCTGAGCGCTACTCCCCCTCCGCCGGGGCGGCGGCCTTGCCGGAGAGAATCTCGGTGAGCTGCTCGATGTCCTCACCGGTGATGGTTGCCTGACCCTCCTCGCGCTGCGTACGCATGCGGTTCACGAGCTCTGCGCGGAGAATGTCGATCTTGCCGTGGAGGATGCGGCGCTGATATGAGATCTCGCGCTCCTCGTCGGTCAGCTTGCGGATCAGTTCTTTGAGCTCGACATCGGTGAGCGCGCCGAGATCCGGGAACGGTTCGGTCTGAGCGCTGCTGGACTCATGCGGCTCGGTGTCGGCGAGTTGGCCGCCCGGAGCGGCTTCGCTCTCGGCGGCCGTGATCAGGTCGGTCAACTTCGCGACGTCGGCGTCGGTGATCGTCTCGTTGCCCGCATCGTGGCGCGCGCGAAGTCGATTCACGAGCTCCGCACGGAGCAGGTCGATCTTGCCGTGCAGGATGCGACGGCCATAAGAGATGTCTTGTTCCTCGGTGGCGAGTTCACCGATAAGACTCTTCAGATCGGCATCGCTCATCGAGCCGATGTCTGAAACCCATTCCTCCAACGCGCGCTCCTCACAAAAATTTAGAAAGACTCTTGACCGTCAGTTTCGCGGTCCAACCCCAAAACTCCTTGGCGGGCAGGAGCGTGTCCGCACTATATACAGAAATTTCCCTAAGGCTCCACCTGCGGTTGAGGTTTTGCGCGCAGCTGTGGCCAGACGGCTTTGAAATACAGCCAGGAGGCCGCGTACGCGCCGACCACCCCGATCCAGACGAGCACGTTGGCGACCCACGTGTCCAGGCACAGCGCCAGCATTCCGCCTGCCATCAGCGGCCACACCGCCAGGCGGCCGATCCAGTTGACCTTGATCTCCACCCCCTTGATCACCGCGGGGACAGACAGCACGAGCATCAGCACCTCGCGCACGAAAACGAGCATGATGAGGTAGGTCGGAAGCAGCTCGAACTTGAAGATGATTATTCCGGCCGCGAGGATCATCAAGCGATCGATCAGCGGATCGAGCAGCGTGCCCAGGCGGCTGAACTGGCCGGTCAGGCGTGCGGCGAGCCCGTCGAGATAGTCACTGGCGCCGCAGATGAACAAGGCGATGTTCGCGGTCGTGTCGCGGCCGTCCGGCGAGTTCCACGCCAAGACGAAGAACACCGGGATGAGCAGTGCGCGGCCGTACCCGATGAAGTTCGGAATCGTCCACGGGCGCAGTGGTTGACCCTCGCTGGTGAGCTCGCTCGGCCTGCCGGACCGGTCGATGCCGGCGATCCGTTTGAAACCGCGCTCGCGAGGCATCGGAATCCAGCTCAGTCGATCGCGTCGAGCTCGGCCTTGATCGCCTGCACCGCGCCCTCGATCGGAATCGCCTTGTTCTCCTGGCCGCGGCGCAGCTGCAACTCGAGCTCGCCGGACTCCAGACTGCGCGCACCGAGCGTGACGCGCAGCGGACACCCGAGCAGCTCGGCGTCGGCGAACTTGGCCCCCGGCCCGGCGTCGCGATCGTCGTAGATGACTTCGATGCCGGCGCCACGGAGCTCGTCGTAGAGCGCGTTCGCAGCCACGCGCTCGGGGCCCGCAGGATTCTTGCCCAGCACGACCAGGTGGACCTCGAACGGCGCGATCGCACGCGGCCAGACGATGCCGGCGTCGTCCGCCAACTGCTCGACCACGGCGGCGACCACTCGCGCCGGGCCGATCCCGTAGCTACCCATCACGATCGGGTGCTCCTTGCCCTCCTCATCGAGGAAAGTCGCGCCCAGCGCCGAGCTGTAGCGCGTCCCGAGTTTGAAGATGTTGCCGATCTCGATCGCCGGGACGATCTCGATCGGGTCACCGGACGGCGACAGGTCGCCTGCGACCACGGTGCGAACGTCCGCGTACTCGGTCTGAAAGTCGCGTCCGATCTCCACGCCCCTGACGTGGGCGTCGGCCTTGTTTGCGCCGGCCACCCAGCCGCCGGGCTCGCCCTCGCAGGCGCGATCGGTGATCACGCGAACCGTCTGACCGATCGGACCGGTGTATCCGACGGGCGAATTGAAGTGCTTTTCGATCTCTGCGTCGCCGGCCTGTCGCAACGGGCGCCCGACGGCATTCTGCAACTTGATCTCGTTGAGCGAGTGGTCGCCGCGCAGCAGGACAAGTAGCGGTGTGCCGTCCTGCTCGTCGACCATCGGCATCGCTTTGAGCAATGTGCTCGGCTCAACTGCCAGAGCATTGGCCACCTGCTCGATCGTGGTCTGCCCGGGCGTTTCGACCTCTTCGGGTGCGGCGAGTTCCGGGCCGGCGACGCGCGGAGCGGGCGTGGCACTGGCGATCTCGACGTTGGCCGCGTATCCCGGTGCCAACGCGACATCGTCCTCCCCGGCGGCGCACGGTGCCATGAATTCATCGGCGCGCGATCCGCCCATCATTCCGACGTCGGATTCGACCATGTACCACTCGAGGCCGACGCGATCGAAGATCCGCTTGTAGGCCTCCGCCTGAATGTCGTACGAGCGCGCGAGCCCCTCCTCGTCGCGATCGAAGCTGTAGGCGTCCTTCATCGTGAACTCGCGGGTGCGCAGCATTCCGGCGCGCGGTCGCGGTTCATCGCGCCCCTTCGTCTGGAACTGGTACAGCGTCATCGGGAGGTCACGGTAAGAGCGGACTTCTCGGGCGACGTGGTTGGTCACGGCCTCTTCGCCGGTCATCGCAAGCACCATTTCGGTCTCCTTGCGGTCCTTGAGCTTGAAGAGCTCGGAGATGCCGTAGCGCCCGGTCTTCTCCCAGATCTCTGCCGGCTGGATGACCGGCATCAGGATCTCCAACGCGCCAGCGCGATCCATCTCCTCGCGGATGATCTGCTCGACCTTGCGTTGAACTCGCCATCCAGCGGGTAGATAGGTCCACAGACCAGCTCCCATCTGGCGGATCAGACCCGCTCTGACCATCAGCTTGTGCGAGATCGCCTCTGCATCGGCGGGTGCTTGTTTCTCTGTCGGAAGTAGATATTGGCTCAGGCGTGTCATCGGCGGGGATGCTACTTGCCATCGATAGCATCGATCGCTTTCCACGATCACCCGGGTCCGCAACTTCGCCCCACGGAGTTGGTTCTAGCCGTAAGCGCATCGCTCACCCTCGGTCCCCAATCGCGCCCCAAGGTCCAAAACTTGATTACACGTACCGCAAAAACACTTGCTCTCGGATTTGCTTCAGCCCTGCTTCTGATGGCCTTCACCTCCGCCACGGCGCTTGCCTCAAAGACGCAGACGACCGTAATCGACGACCCCGCACGCATCCTTTCGCCCGACCCCGCCCTCCAGGACGCCGCTCTCGACGAAATCAAGCTGCTCGGCGGTGACATCGTCAAGATTCCCGTCACGTGGCGCTCGCTCGCCCCGGATGGCACCTCGGCGGTCAAGCCCTCCGGCGATCTGTCCCTGCCGGAGAACTACCCGGCAGGCTCATGGAGCATCATTGACGCTGCCGTCAATGGAGCACAGGCACGTGGACTGAAGGTCTGGCTGATGCTCACCGCCCCCGCCCCGCGCTGGGCAGTGAGCAAGGAAACCACGCCGGGCCTCGGCGCCTACCAGCCCAAGCCGGCCGACTACGCCGAGTTCGTGGAGGCCGTCGGCCGCAAGTACCAGAGCGTCAAGTACTGGTCGTTCTGGAACGAGGTCAACCTCAAGCGCTTCATCCAGCCGCAGGCCAAGAGCGGCCTCGTGCAGTCGGCGATTCACTATCGCGAGATGTACCGTGCGGGCTACAAGGCGCTCGGTTCGTCCGGCAACGGATCCGACACAATCCTGTTCGGCGAGCTCCTCAGCCGCTACCAGGTCGATCAGCCCGCGCTGGCCCAACGCCCCTTGACCTGGCTGCGCACGTTCTTCTGCATTGACAGCAAGGGCAAGGCACTCAAGGGACGCGCGGCCTCCAGGAACAAGTGCGCCGGCTTCCAGAAGATCAAGAGTTCCGGCCTTGCGTACCACCCCTACAACCTCAGCTACTCGCCGATCGCGACCGAGAAGCAGTCGAAGGACAACGCCCCGATCGGGTATCTCCCGCGCGTCGAGAAGGTGCTCGACCAGGCGTACGCCGCCAAGCACCTGGCGACGCGGAAGCTGAAGATCTACAACAGCGAGTACGGCATCCAGACCAATCCGCCAGACCGGGACCTCGGTCAGCCGCTCTCAAAGACGCCGCTCTACCTCAATGTGAGCGAATACCTGACCTGGGTCGACCCGCGTGTCGCGACTTACTCGCAGTACCTGCTGCGTGACGACCTCGAGAACGGCAGCGTCTCGTTCCAGACTGGTCTGAGTTTCTCCGACGGCACAAAGAAGCCCGGGGTCTACGAGGCCTTCCAGACACCGATGATGGTCTTCAAGACGAGGAGTTCCAACAAGGTGACGATCTGGGGCTGTCTGCGCGCAAAGACTTCCGGCACGACGAGCGCTGAGGTTCAGATCAGGAGCGGCTCTGACTGGACGACGATCAAGACGATTCCCGTAAGCGCCTCCTCGGGCTACTTCATGCAGGACATCGCGGTGGCGTCAGCCAACTCGAAGACGTTCCGGATCAGCTGGAAGGGCGGCATCAGCCGCACCAGCAAGCCGGGCAAGCTCTACAAGCCGCGGAGCTAGTTTCGCGCGAATCGACGACCGGCCTGCGGTGACGCGGCCTCGTCGATCACCACGGGCTTGACCATCGGAAGTTCAGGACCTGTGAAGTCCTCGCCCTCTCGAGCCTTCTCGGCTTCGAGGGCGGCGAGCTTCTCGGGCGTGAGGTCGCCGGCGTTCTCTTCCTCGATCTTGCGGATGAACTCCATCCCCTCCGCCGACTGCGCCTCGTCGAACTCCACCTTGCCGCCCATTGCGCGCGACTTGTCGATCTCGACGAACAGTTCGTCAACCAGCTGAGGCGTGGGCACCTTGCGCAGGGCCTTGCCCTGAGCGAAGATGACGCCCTCGTTCTTTGCGCCGGCGATTCCGAAGTCCGCCGCCGCCGCCTCGCCGATTCCGTTGACGGCGCAGCCAAGGACGGCGACCTCGATCGGCTCGTCGTAGGCCTCGAGTCGGGTCTCAATCTCCTGCACCACCGTGTCCATGTCGAACTGGAGGCGGCCACAGGTCGGGCATGCGATCAGCACCGGACCCTTCTCGCGCAATTGCAGCGCCTTGAGGATCTCCCAGGCGACCTTCACTTCTTCTTCAGCGTGAAACGTTGAAAGCGAGATGCGGATCGTGTCCCCGATGCCATCGGCGAGCAATGTGCCCAGACCGACGCTCGACTTCAGCGAACCGCTCCACTTCGTGCCGGCCTCGGTGATGCCGAGGTGCAACGGATAGTCGATCTTCTCGCTGAGCAGGCGGTTGGAGGCGATCGTGTTGGGAACGTTCGTGGACTTGATCGAAACCTTGAAGTTGTCGAAGTCGAGCGACTCCATCAGTGCGACGAACTCAGTGGCTGCCGTGACCAGCGCCTCGACCGAGTTCTCCTTCTCGAGCGCGTGGAGGTGCTTTGGAAGCGAACCGGAGTTGACGCCGATCCGCATCGGCGTGCCCTTCTCCTTGGCTCTGGCCACAACCTCGGCGACTTTGTCCGGACCACCGATGTTGCCGGGGTTCAGGCGAATCGCGTCAGCGCCGGCGTCGATCGCTTTGAGCGCGAGCGTGTGGTTGAAGTGAATGTCCGCGATGATCGGGATCGGCGAGACCTGGAGGATCTCCTTCAGAGCGACGACGTCCTCGTCGCGCGGAACGGCGCAACGGACGATCTCGCAGCCGGCCTCGGCCATGCGGTTGATCTGATCGATCGTCGCCTGCTTGTTGGCTGTCTCAGTCTTGGTCATCGACTGGACAACAACGGGTGCGCCGCCACCGATCGGAACGTTGCGGACCCAGATTTGCTTCTTTGAAGCCATTGCGCAAAGGGTACGCGGTCAGGTGCCCGCTCTCGGCCGACCGGGCTCATGCGGTGGGACCGGAAAGTCCGCGCCCTCGGGCAGGAAGTCACGCTGCATCCAGATCACATCGTGCCACTTGCCCAGCTTGTAGCCGATCCGGGCGTAGCGGGCAACCTCCCTGAAGCCGAAGCGTTCATGCAGCGCGACCGAGGCTGCGTTGGGGATCGTGATACCCGCAGTGGCCGTCAGGTATCCGAGCGACTTGAGCCGCTCGAGCAGCGCTTCGTAGAGCGCCGCCCCGATTCCGACTCCCTGCAGCTGCGCGGCGACAAATACCGACACCGAACACGCCCAGCGATAGGCCGCTCGCGTGGCGTGCGGGCCGCCATAGGCGTAGCCGACCACCGCCCCGTCGACCTCGGCCACGAGCCACGCGTACGACTCGGCCGCGATCGAGATGCGCGCCGCCATCTCGGCGGCACCGGGGGCGGCCAGCTCGAACGTCGAATATGAGTCGCGGACGTAGGGTGCGTAGATTGCCGCGCACGCCTCGCTGTCACCCGCCGGCACCGCGTCGCGGACTGTGACCGAAGCGCCCAAGCAGGTCCCCTCAGGGCCCGAAGGTCCCATTCGTGAATCGCTGGATGTCGTTTGAAAGCCCGATTATGAAGAGCATCCCGACCAGAGCGAGGCCGATGATGCTGGCGCGCTCAAGGACGGGCGTCGGAATGCGTTTCCCGCGCACTTTCTCGGCGAGCGCCCAGAAAATGTGGCCGCCATCGAGCGGGAGAAACGGGAAGAGGTTGATGATCGCGAGACTCAATGAGATCAGCGCAATCAGTCCGATCGCCTCCTCGGTGCTGCTCTTGATCGCGTTCTGCGTGCGCTCATAGCCGCCGGCGACGCTCGAAATCTCCTTACGCTGGCGCTCGACGAAGAGTCGCTTCGGAAGCGTCACCGTGAGGCTCGTGACGTACCAGATGCGATCGGCCGTCGTCGTGAACGCCTGGCCGATCGGCAGCGTCTCCTGGGGTCCCTTGATTGTGTCGAAGGTCATGCCGATGCGCATGCGCTCGGCGTCCGAGTCGTATTTGGGCGTCAACTTGACCGTGTTCTCGACGCCCTTGCGCTCGTAGACGATCGTGACCGGCTTGGTTGCCGCGCATCCCTCTTCGTTGGTGCCGGCGCACTTTGACTTCTGGAGCTCGGCGATCAGATTCTTCGGCGTCCCCTCGACGCCGTTCACCGACACGAGCTTGTCTCCGGGCTTCAGGACGCCGGTTGCTGGTTGCCCGATCGCGACCTCGCCGACCTTGTTGGTCGCCGGCCCGGTCTTGGACACGCCGACAAATGCGAAGAGAACCCAGATCAGAATGAACGCGATCAGGAAGTTGACCGCAGGCCCGGCGCTGATCACGACGATCCGCTTCCAGACCGGCATCATGTAGTACGCCCGGGGAAGATCCTCCGGAGGGATCTCCTCCTCCGGGTTCATGCCAACGATCTTCACGAATCCGCCCGCCGGGATCGCCCCGATCTCGTAGGAGGTCTCGCTGTTCTTCGGCTTGTACTTGAAGAGCGCCGGCGGGAAGAACAGCGAAAACCGGGTTGCCTTCATCCCCACGGCTTTCGCCGCGATGAAGTGGCCGTACTCATGAAGCACGACCAGGGCCGCGAAGGCCACGAATGCAAGGAACCAGGTCATCGTTTCAGGAACCCGTTCAGTCCAACACAGTTTCGGCGATCGCTTCCCGGGCCTTGACCCGAGCTTCGACGTCGAGGTCGGCCAACTGGGAGAAGTGGCCGATCGGCACCTGCTCGACGGAATCCATCGCGCGCTCGATCACTTCCGGGATCGCGAGGAACGGGATTTCCTCGTTGAGGAAGGCGGCGACGGCGATCTCATTGGCAGCGTTCATGACGCACGGAAGCGACCCTCCTGCGCGACCCGCGGCTTCCGCGAGCGCGAGGCACCGAAACGCTTCGCGGTCTGGCTGCTCGAAGGTCAGCGAGCCGACCTGCGCGAGATCAAGTCGTTCGATCGGAACATCGGCGCGGGCGGGGTAGTTGAGCGCGTACGAAATCGGAACACGCATGTCCGGGTAGCCGAGGTGCGCCATCGTCGCACCGTCGTTGAGGTCGATCAGCGAGTGGATGATCGACTGTGGGTGGATCACCGCGTCGATCTGCGAGTAGTCGACGCCGAAGAGGTGGTGCGCCTCGATGATCTCGAGGCCCTTGTTCATCAGCGTTGCCGAGTCGATCGTGATCTTCCCGCCCATGTCCCAGGTCGGGTGGGCCAGCGCGTCCTGGATGCTGACGTTCTCAAGCTCCTCGCGGCTGCGTCCGCGGAACGGGCCGCCGGAGGCGGTGAGCACGAGGCGGTCGACCGTTCCCGGCTGCTCGGCGTGCACGAGCTGAAACAGCGCCGAGTGCTCGGAGTCGACGGGGATCAGCTCGGCACCGGTCGCCTCGGCCAACTGGGTGACCAGCTCCCCTCCGACGACGAGCGACTCCTTGTTGGCGAGTGCAAGGTCGATCCCCTCGCCCAGCGCCGCGACGGTCGGCGGGAGGCCCGCCGAACCGACGATCGCGTTGAGCACGATGTCGCATTCGGTCTCGATGATCAGACGGATGATCCCGTCGATTCCCGAGAAAACCGTCCCTTCATCCCACTGCTCGCTCGCCAGCGCGGCGGCGTCCGGATCCGCGAGGGCAATCGTCTCCACGCGATGGTGCTGCGCCTGGTTGAGCAACGCCTCGTGGTCGCGCCCGGCGGACAGGCCGACGACGATCAGCTCGTTGTTGCGCTCGATGACATCGAGCGCCTGGGTTCCGATCGAGCCGGTGGACCCGAGTATGAGGACTCTGCGCATCGAGGAAAGGCTAGGTCACAGCGGCGCCATCGCGAACCACACGTAGTACGCGACGACGAGCACGAAGAGCGCGGCGTCGGCGCGGTCCATCGCTCCTCCGTGCGCCCCGAACGCGCGACCGCTGTCCTTCACACCGAAGTCGCGCTTGATGTAGCTCTCAAAAACATCTCCGAGCGGGGCGGTCACCGCCACCGCAATACCGAGCAGCAGGGCGTTCTGCCCGGTGATCCAATCCTGGTAGAGCCCGGCGAACCAGACGGTCGCGACGGCGCCGAGCATTCCGATCGCGAGTCCCTCCATGGTCTTGTTCGGGGAGAGCGCCGGCGCCATCTTGGTGCGTCCGAACAACTTGCCACCGAACATCGCGAATGTGTCGCCGATGAACGTTCCGAGCAGGACGTCGATGATGATCATCTCGCCGTGCGGAAGCTGCTGGAGCCAGAGCGCATGCGCCAGCGGAATGCCGATCCAGAAGGCGCCGAACAATGTCGCGGCCATCCCGAAGGTCGCGTTCTCCCGCGGCCCCGTGAACGCGCTGAACAAGAACACAACCGCAAATGACGCGGCGATGATCGCGACGAGCTGGAACTGGTCGCCCCACAGCCCGGCACCGACCATGGCTGTGAGTGTCAGGAATCCGGCCAACCTGATCGGCTGAACCGAGTGACTGAGCACATAGAACTCGTGCAGCGCTACGGCACCGACGACGAGTACGAAGATCGCCAGTGTCTCCGGCGAGGTCAGAATGCAGAAGAGCGCGACGATTCCCGCGGGGACCGCCACAGCGACGCGCGCGGCCACATTCGATCCGCCGGCGCCCTGCGGCTTCTTGCGCCGCGGCGGGCGACGCCTCGGCTCGGAGTGAGGCTCAGCGGGCGCCAAAACGTCTCCCCCTGCTTTCGAACTCGCGCAGCGCTCCGACGAGTTCCTCCTCGTTGAAGTCGGGCCACAGGACATCCGTGAAGTGCAGCTCTGAATACGCGGTCTGCCAGAGCAGGTAATTCGAAAGCCGGTGCTCGCCGCTGGTGCGGATCACGAGGTCGGGATCGGTCATGTCCGGTGCGTAGAGCAGGGCGGCGAACTCCTCCTCGGTCTCCCCGTCGAAGCGGCGCGCCGCGTCGACGAGTTCGGCGCGACCGCCGTAGTTGAAGGCCACGTAGAGCTTGAGTCGCTCCTGCGCGGCCGTCTCTTCTTTCGCCCAGTCCATCATGTCGCGCAGCTCCGCGCTGAGGCCCTCGCGACGACCGATGAACTGCATCCTCACGCCTTCGTCCTTCAGTTCCGGCGTCTCGCTGCGGATCAACTCGGCGAACATCGCCATCAGGCCCTTGACCTCGTCTTCCGGCCGGGACCAGTTCTCGGTTGAGAAGGCGTAGACCGTCAGCTCCGCGAGCCCGTGCCGAACCGCGTCCTTGACGGTGCGCTTCAACGCTTGCGCGCCCTCGCGGTGCCCGTCGAGCACCGGCAGTCCGCGCTGCTGCGCCCAGCGGGCGTTGCCGTCCATGATGATGGCGACGCAGCGCGCCTGCTGCGCGGGTTCAGACATCAGACCTCGAGCAGGTCGGTCTCTTTGTGTGCCAGCTGGCCGTCGACTTCGCCGACGTGCTTGTCGGTCAGCTTCTGGAGGTCGTCCTCGCCACGCTTCTCATCGTCTTCGCCCACATCGCCGCTCTTGCGCAGCTCTTTGAGCTCATGCATGATGTCGCGGCGGACGTTGCGGATCGCGACGCGACCTTCTTCAGCCAGGTTGCGGGCCTGTTTGACCATCTCGTTGCGGCGCTCTTCGGTGAGCTCCGGAATCTGGATACGCACGACGTTGCCGTCGTTGCTCGGCGTGAGGCCGAGGTCGGAGTCCATGATCGCCTTCTCGATGGCCGGAAGCGCGGTCTTGTCGTACGGCGAGATCGTCAGCAGTCGCGCCTCTGCCGCGGCGATGTTCGCCATCTGGTTGATCGGTGTGGAGGTGCCGTAGTAGTCCACCTGCACGCGCTCGAGCAGGGCCGGGCTGGCGCGGCCGGTGCGAACCGTGCCGAGCTTCTCGCGCGAGGTCTCGACTGACTTCTTCATGCGCTCGTCCGCGTCGGATAACAGCGCTTCGATCAATTCGTCACTCATGTACTGACCACCGTTCCCACGCGCTCGCCTTCGATGATGCGCGTGATGTTCTGTTCGTCGTTCATGTTGAAAACATAGAT
>JAEMSX010000033.1 GCA_016462645.1 Thermoleophilaceae bacterium | reverse complement strand
CGCCCAGGCCGACGCCGCACTCGCGCGCTTCGCCAGGAAGCATCGCCCCGTCTACTGCGGCGGCCGCGCCAAGAAGTGGGTCGCGCTCACCTTCGACGACGGCCCCGGCCCGTACACGCGCAAGATGCTGAGGATCCTGCGTCACGCGCAGGTGCCCGCAACCTTCTTCGTGGTCGGCCGCAACGTCGCCACCTTCAAACCGGGCTTGATGGCCGAGCGGGCCTACGGCTCACCGGTCGGAAATCACTCGTGGTCGCACCCGCTGCTGACGTCGATGGGCTACCAGGACCAGCGCGACCAGCTCGCCTCAACCAATCACGCGATCCGCAGCGCGACCGGCGACCGCGTGCGCTTCTTCCGCCCGCCCTACGGCGCCCACAACGCCGCGACCGACAAGATCGCGCGCGGCCTGGACATGCCGATCATCCTCTGGAACGTCGACAGCGAGGACTCGCTCGGCGCGGACTCGAAGAAGATCTCGCGGCTCGTGAAGAAGGGCCTGAAACCCGGTTCGATCATCTTGATGCACGAGAACCACGGCCAGACGATTCGCGCAATGAAGTACACGATCATCCGCGCGCTGAAGAAGTCAGGGATGACGCCGGTGACGGTGCCGCAGATGCTGGCCGGAAATCCGCCGACAGCCGAGCAGCTGGCAAAGGGCCGGAAGGGTTGTCGCTAGTCAGCGAAGCCGTTCGAGCGGGGGTCGAAGACGGCTGCCACAATCCCCCCATGAACGAAACCTATGACGAGATCGTTGCGGCAGTTCTTGAGCTCCCGCTGCACAAGGCAGTCGGTATCGGACTGATCGACGCCAACGACCCGGCCCGCGGCATCGTTGTGGAGGTGGACGATCGAAACGTGAACCCGCTCGGCAACCTGCACGGCGGAATCGTCCCGCTGCTGCTTGACATCGCGAGCTACCTCGCGGCGGCCGAGCTGTTTGAACCCGGCACGAACGCCGTCACGGCCAGTAACAGCATCTCGCTGCTGCGCCCGGTGCAGGCTGGCGAGAAGGTCAAGGTCACGGCCGAAGTCGATCGCCTCGGACGCAATGCGTTCTTCCTCACCGCGCGCGCGACGTGCAACGACCAGTTGGTCGCGACCGGCCAGATCGTCAAAGCAGTGATTCTCGACGAGGCGACGATCGAAGCCGTCGACGCGGTGGTCGCAAGGGCCGCCGAGGCCAGCTGACCGTCCCGCATCTGCGGGGCGCGGTCGTCCACACTCTGCCCGCTGGGCGCGCAGAGGCAACAGAGCACGCCGGACACTGCCGCCAATCCACAGTCCAAAAATCCGGTAAATATCGCCGTTTGGAGCGAAAACACCAGATTTGGGGTACTCGGAGCGACGACTTTGTTTGCTGTCGGGGCTCACAATTGGCTGGCTCTGGCGCCTGCGCCGATTCGACCCCATACTGCGTCCATGAAGACCTCTCGCAAACTCGGTGCCGCTCCACTGGCTCTGCTCTGCCTGCTCGCCCTGACGGCAGCATCGGCGTTCGCCGACGGCAGCACCGACCGCGCGAGCGATGCCGCGCGGAACCCCGGCGCGAAAGCCTCCCGATCTGAGCCGGTCACGGTGCGAGCCACCGTGACGCTGTTCACGAAATTGAGCGACGGTCGCTACCGCGTTGAAGGAATTACCAGTCCTGTCGTGAAGGGCACCGTGGTCAGGATTACGGCGAGGCGCAACAACAAGGTCCGTAAATACTCGGTCAAGACCAAGAAGTCGGGCACGTTCGGGAAGACAATCCGCGTGCCCAGCGGAACCGGCAGGCTCCAAGTTTCTGTAACCACATGAAGTACATCTGGAGAACCTTTCATGAGTCAGGTTGAGCTACCCAGCGCATTTCATTCCAGACCTGCATCGACAACATCGAGGCAGAGACCGGCATGACCCCAGACGCTTTCATGGCCGCCGCCAAACGGAAAGGCATGCTCGAACCGGACGTCACGGCGACGCAGATCGCCGACTGGCTGAGGTCGGAGTACGGCCTCGGGAATGGCCACGCGGGCGCGATCTACGAGATCATCAAGGACGCGCAGGCCTCGGAGCGCAGCGTCGATGACAAGATCGACGAGCACTTCACCGGTGCCAAGGCGCACTGGCGCCAGAGCTACGACAAGATCGCGGAGAAGTCAGAGGCGTTCGGCGCGGACGGGATGACCGTTGTTCCCGCCGCCGACTACCTCGGCCTCACCCGCAAAGGCAAGAAGTTCGCAATCGTGATCGCCACCAGCGAACAGATGGACGTCGGGATCAAGCTGAAGGGTGTTGAGCCGGAGGGACGGCTTGAGGAGTCGGGTACGTGGAACGCGCTGGTCACGCATCGGGTGCGGATCACGGATCCCTCGGATGTTGATGCCGAGTTGATCGGCTGGCTGAAGAGGGCTTACGCCGCGGCCTAGTTGGACGGGCGTTGGTGCAGTGGCTGAGCCGGATTGCCGATAGCTCCGGGGTGCGGCTCATTCGACGACTGACAGTTCCCTGGATTGCGCTCGGCTGCCTGCTCGCGGTGTTTGCGGCGCCTGCCGGCGCCGACGCGCGCAGCGACTGCGCCGGCGTTGACGCCCAGTACGCGAGCACGAACCTCGCAGCACTGCGCACCGCGGTCATCTGCCTGACCAACCGCGAGCGCGTGGCGCGTGGCATGGCGCCGCTGGCTGAAGAGACCCATCTGGACGCGGCCGCGCAGGGTCATTCTGAGGACATGGCCGAGAAGAACTACTTCGATCACACGGACCTGAGCGGCGGCAAGCCGTGGGATCGCGCGAAGGCCGCGGGCTACGCAAGCGGCTGGATCGGCGAGAACATCGCCGCCGGCTACGGAACCCCGTTCCAGGTGATGACCGGCTGGATGAAGTCGAGCGGGCACTGCGCGAACATCCTGAACTCGCCCTACGTGGACATCGGGATCGGCGTCACGCGGAACTCGAGCTCGAAGTACGGGATCTACTGGACGATGGTGCTTGGCGGGCATGACCCCGCGGCGAAGACCGTTGCGGTGAGTTGTCCGGCCGCGGGGTTGACCGATGGGTCTGTGCCGGTGACAAAGAGTCCGGATGCTGGCGGCGGCGCGAAGGCGACGGTCACTTCCCTGAAGCGCCGGGGCCACGGTCTGTATCTGGTGAAGGGTTCTGTCACGCCGGCTGCGAGGGGCACTCGCGTGAAGCTGACGGTGAAGCGCGGCAAGAAGTCTCGGACCTACTCGGTGAAGACCGGGGCGGGCGGATCGTTCACGAAGACCGTGCGGCCGCCCGGCGGGTCGGGCAAGGTTCGGGTTACGGCCAAGCTCTCGGGCTGACGCTCGAGCTGGCCCTCAGGCCTTCTTCACGACGCTCGACTTCAGCTGCATCGGCCCGAAGCCGTCGACCTTGCAGTCGATGTCGTGGTCTCCGACTCCGTTGACGAGGCGGATGTTGCGGACTTTGGTGCCGCGTTTGATCGGGCCGCCGGCACCTTTGACCTTCAGGTCCTTGATGACGGTGACCGTGTCGCCGTCGGAGAGCGGAACGCCGGCGGCGTCCTTGATCACCGGCTCGTCGGCGGTCTCTTCTTCGCTGGCTGAGAGCGACCATTCGTGGGCGCACATTGAGCAGACCTGGAGACCGTTCAGCTCGTAGGTGTATTCGCTCTGGCAGGCGGGGCATGTGGGGGTTGATTCAGTCACGGTGTGGAGAGTAGGAGGCTGCGGCGCCCTCCCGCACGCGCCCGAGCACCACTACTTCGGCAACCACATCACGTAGACACTCCGCTGCGAGTTCCCCTTCGCGTCGATGAAATCATCGCCACCGGTAGCCGCGAACGCCACCATGTTCGCCCGCGCGCTGCAGTCGACCTCAGTCACCTCGTCATTCGCGTACGCCAGATCATCCGAATTCCCGGTGTGGCGATTCAGATAGTTCACTGAGTTCCCGCGAGTCCAGACCACAATTCCACGCGCCGCAGCTCGCGCGGTGACCCCGCCGTTCGATGCGTCGTGCACCGCAACACTGTCGCGCGCCCGCCCGTGCATGATCAGTCCGATCCGCACGTTCCCGTTCGAGTTGTAGGTCACGGCCCAGCCACCGACTGACGCGTAGTCCGACACCGTCGGATTCGCCCCGCGCGAGAGCCGCTTCACCGTCGAGCCATGTCGGAACACCACCTCACCATCATTGACGTAAGTCAAGGACTCTCCGTCACGGGAGAAGTCGGGCATCTTGCCCCCGCCGATCCGCTTCACGTTCGTGTATCCAACGGCCGAGACCCAGATGCTCCCGTCGGCCTGGAAGGCCACCTTTTTGCAGTTGCCGGCGATCGACGGCTGTGTCGCGTCCCCGTGCACGCCGCGCGAAGCCCAGTAGGTCTTGTGGCTTCGCAAGTCGCGCACATAAATATCCGAGTCATCTGTCGTGTCATGCGAGGAGGCGTTGGTCGCGACCGTCTGGAACGCGACGCAATGCGGCCCATTCTCCATCGACCCGTCAAGCGACGGATGCGACGAATCCCCGTTGAGCTGCCCGCCCGAGTTGTTCACGCTCGCAATCCGCAGCGATCCGGTGCTCAGATGCCGCGGCACCACCCCCAGCGGCCGCGCCCATACGAATATGTCTCGCGCGGCGTTTTCATCCCCGTGCACCAGGTTCGACGCCTCCGACGAGTAGGCGACGTACCGGACCGTCCGGTTGTCGCCGGAGACCGTCGGCTCGCCCGACGGCCCGTTCGGCGCCCGGCCGCCCGGACCCACCGAGATGTTCACCGGCGCGGAGCCGTATGTCCCGCTGATGATCCCCTTGACCATCCACGTCACCGGGATCAGAAGAACCGCGGCGACTCCAACTATCAGCAACTTTCCGAGCGAACCCATGTGCCGAGGTCGTTCGAGCGCCCGTCCACAGGCAGTCGGCGGGTCGTATTCGACCTCAGCTCACATCCAACCGCAAACTCAGGCCCGGCGGTTCACCTCGACCCCGCCATCGCCGTGGTGTGCGCAGCAACCGGGCGGGGTTGCACGATCGGAAATCCAGCGCGGATGAACTTCAGCGGCGGCGGCGCGCCCCACTGATTGATTGTCGTCGGGCTGTTGGGCCACTCGCGCGCCACGTAATCGCCGTCCGGGGGCATCTGCGCGAGGTCCGCGCACAGCTCGATCATCGCGCCGTCGTGGTCGAGGAAGTAGCTGAACTGGTTGTTGCCGGGTCCATGGCGCGACGGACCCCAGATCAGCTTCTGATCACGGCCCTGCTTGAGCTTGTCCGCGATCCGCCCCATCTGGTTCAGATCTTCGACCGTCCATGCGTAGTGCGAGAGCTCAGCCTTCGGCGCAAGCACGACCGCCATTCCGTGGTGGTCGGCGTCGCAGTGCCACCAGCTCGCGAACGGTCCCATCCGGTCGCTGAAGCGGAAGCCGAGACCGTCCTGCAGAAACCGTTCGACCGGCTTCGTCTTGAGCGCCTTCAGTGACACGTGCTCGAACTTGATCGGGCGATCGCCGGGCCCGGGCGCCGGCACCGTCTCCATGCCGCAGAAGAGCTTGAACACATGACCCGAAGGTCCCTGGACGAGCAGCGCGCGATCGATCCCCGGCTCGCCGTCGAAGATGTCGCCGATCACCCTGCCGCCCGCGGCCTTGATCCGCGGGCGCGCAGTCTCGAGCGTCGCGGCGTCATCGACCTCAAGGCCGATGTGGTCGTAGCCGACCTGCTCGCGGTCCTCGATCAGCATCAACTCGTGATGCCGCTCGTTGCAGGTCAGGTACGAGACCCCGCCGACGCGCTCGGTCTCCACCAGGCCGAGGATCTCCGTCTGAAACTCCACGGCCGCGTCAAGATCGCGGACCCGCATTCCCATATGTCCGATTCGGGTGACCAACTTCTATCTGCCTTTCACTGGTGATTGATCATCAAAGAAGTCCTTCAGAGCGCGCGGCTGATGGCCGGTCAACTCTGCGACGTCGCCGCTCGGCGAGCCGTCGGCTCCGCTGGCGAAATAGCGCGCCATGCGGATCGAGTGATCGACCTCGAACGGCGATGCGCCGCGACGCTCAAGCGCTCTGCGCGCGATGCGCGGCGGGATGCTCAGGTAGCGCGCCCCGCGCTCGCGGGCGGCATCGGAGAACGTGACGCTCGACGGCCCCGTCAGCTGCCAGGCCCCGTCGGGCGCGTCGCTTCGGCTGAGCAGGGCCGCCGCGCTCTCGGCGACATCGCGCGCATCGACCATTGCGACCGGCCCGCGGCCCATCGGCGCAGGCATCAGACCCCACTTGACCGGCATGCCGTGCAGGTTCTGCATCAGGAACGATGGCCGAAGAAACTGGAAGCGCAACCCGCTGGCCTCGATTCGCTGCTCGCTTCGCCAGTGGGCGGCGGCGGTCGCCGTCGCGCCGTTGGGGCCGAGCGACGGACCGCCGCCAGAGATCTTCACAATCCGCTGGATGCCCACCGCGATCGCGGCCGCGAGCGCATTGCGCTCCATCTGATCCTGTTCGGGTCCGTGCGGCGTGAGCAGGAAGAGATCGGTCGCGCCGTCGAACGCCTGTTCAAGCGAATCGCGATCGAGCAGGTCGCCGGCGGTCGTCGTGAGCGGAACATCGGCCGCTACGTCAGACCGGACGACCGCCCGTGCCCGAAGATCCTGCTCGCCGAGCAGCGGAGCGAGCTCGCGCCCGATCGTCCCGGTTGCTCCGAGCACAGCGATCATGAGGCCACCGCCGCGGCCGACTCAGGCGCCGGCGAGCTGGGCGCCGGCGCGTTTGGCACCAGTGATCCAAGCGACGCGCCGAGCAGGCCTTCAAGCCCCTTCGCAGCGGCCGCGATATCCCCGGCGTCGCCGGTGGCGTACACGAACTTGTCGGGCCTGAGCAACGCCCACTCGCAGTGATTGGCGCGCAGCCACGGGTCGACCGGGCTGCAGATGCTCGCCACCCCGCGCGCCCGCCACGCTTTCGCGATCGCCGGGCTGTCGGCCACAACCGACCAGCGGTTGCCCAGCTGGACATCGATTCTCTCTGGCTGCGGAAACAGCGACCCGACGCTGCGGTTGAACGGGAGCTTCGCCGGCCGCTCGGCAAAAGCGCCGTGGCCGTAGGTCGGGAGCGGCTTGACCTGTTCCCTGATGATCGAGAGAACGCCCGTGAGCTTCGCGAGGCCGATCAGGCCGTCACGCATCCTGCCGACCGCGGGGTTCGCGGTCTGCACGACTCCGCCCCAGCGCACGGCGAGATTCTGCATGCTCGTCACGTGCGGTCGACGCTCGACCTCGTAGCTGTCGAGCAACCGTGACGGCGCCCCGCGCAGTACGGCCTCAAGCTTCCATGCGAGATTCTGGGCATCGCGGGCGCCCGACGAAAAGCCCTGCCCGACAAATGGCGGCGTCAAGTGCGCGGAGTCACCCGCCAGGAATACCCGGCCGGCGCGCCAGCGCTCGGCGCGGCGCACGTGAAACGTGTAGACGACTGCCCGTTCAAACTCAACCTGCTCGTCCGTGATGTAGGGCGCGGTGAGCTCGCGGATGCGCGCTTCGCGCTCGAACGGCGCGGCGTCTTCGCCCGGGTGCAGCATGAACTCCCAGCGATGCCTACCCGGAGACATCGGCAAGGACACCGTAGGGCGCTTCACGTCGCCGACGAAATGAGGATGGGGGACTTTTGCCAGCGGCTTGTCGATCAGGCCGTCGAGGACGAGCCAGCGCTGCGAGTAGGTCGATCCGCCGAACGGGATCTGCAGCGTCCTGCGCACGAAGCTCTTGCCTCCGTCGCAGGCGACCACGAAGCGCGAGCGGATCCGAGATGAGCGTCCGCCCGCGGTCGGCCGGACATACACATCAACGTGATCGGCTGCGCGATCGACCGTCTCGACGCGCGTGCCCCAACGCACATCGGTCTGACCGCGCTCGTCCAGCGCCGCCGTCATCGTGTGCTCCATCGACGGCTGGTGGATCGAGACCAGTGGTGGATGACCGAGATCACCGTGCGCCGGGCGCAACACCTCGTATTTCTTGCCGCGATCGGTCACGAACGTGACCGTCTTCTGCACCTGCGCGTCGCGCAGGACCGCGGCGTCCAGCCCGATCGCCTGGAAGATCCGCAGCACCTCGTCGTCGATCACCGCCGCGCGCGGCAGCGGATACGGCTCGTCCGCCTCGTCAACCGCGATCACGCTGACGCCGAGATCGGTGAGCAGCAGTGCGAGGAGCTGACCGACCGGCCCGAGCCCACAGATCAGCACCTCGCAGTCGATCATCATGCGACCGCTGTTGTGGGCACGGTCGAATCCGTGAGCATGTTCGTGAGTGTGCCGATGCGGTCGATCTCGAGTTCAACGGTCTGGCCGGGTTTGATCCAGCGATCGAGCTCCAGTCCGCAGCAGCCGGGCATGGTGCCGGTCGAAATCACGTCTCCGGCATCGAGCCGCTCGCCCTTTGACGCGTAGGCGAGCATCGCGCCGACGTCGTGGGCGGGACCCTTTGTCGCGCCTTCGCACCAGAGCTCGCCATCCACGCGCACGCGGCCGGTCGCATCTTTCCAGTCGCCGAACTCGTCGGCCGTGACAACGTCCGAGCCCAGCGAGTTTGCGAACGTCTTGGATTTCACGACCGGGCCGAAGATGTTGCGGCGGTAGTCGTCTGCCTGAACGTCGCGCGCGCTCCAGTCGTTGAGGACCATCCAACCGCCGATCGCATCAACTGCCTCTTCGGGAGTCGCGTCCATCAGCGGCGCGCGCAGGACAAAGGCGAGCTCAAGCTCGAAGTCAAGCGCCTTCGTGTGCGAGGGCGCCCACATCTCCTGGCCGTCGGCGAGCACCATCGTGTGGTTTGCGACGTAGAAGGTCGGCGCCTCCCAGAAGCGCTCGTTGGGCTTGAACTTGGGGAAGGTCTTGCCGGTCTTCTCAAACAGACTCACGGCTTTCCACGCCGGCGGCGGGAAGAAGTTCTTCACGAGCATCCGGCTCGAGGCGATCACGTGATCCTCCCAGAGCATGAAGGCGCGCATCGAGCGCGGCGTGAACGGCAGACCTGCCGTGCTGGGATCGGCCTCGGTCGCGTCGCCCGACGCGATGAAGGCGGCCGCACGATCGATCGCGGGCTGGCCCTCTTTGAGGAATTCGATCATGCCCTGCTCGTCCGGCAGGAGCAACCAACGGTCGTTTGTTTCGTCGAACGCGATGAGTCCGTCGACGGTGCTTCGCAGTTTCATGTTGACGACTATATACATAACTGATGAACTTGTCAGTTATTCTTTTGGGCATGGCCACAGATAGCGTTCATCAGGTGCCCCGCACTTCAGACAGGCAGACCCGCCGCAAGAACGAGACGCGGGCCAAGCTGATCGCCGCGGCGCGAGTGCTGCTCGCCCGCCAGGGCGCAGAGGCGACGCGCATTCAGGAGATCACCGAAGAGGCCGACGTCGGCTTCGGCTCCTTCTACAACCACTTCTCAAGCAAAGAGGAGATTGTCGAGGCGGTGCTCTCAGAGACTCTCGTCTCACAAGCCGCGGCCGTGGCGGCGGTCGAGAAAGAGATCGACGATCCGGCAGAAGTCATTTCTGCCGCCCACCGCTCATTCGTGCTGCGGGCGCGCAGCGATCCGGACTGGGGTTGGCTGCTTCTGAGACTCGACGCCTCGCACGATCTCGTGACCAACGCGCTTGGTCCGTTCGCGCGCCGCGACCTCAAGGCCGCGACGAAGGCAGGCCGGCTGAACGTGCCGGATCTCGGCGTCGCTCTCAGCGCCCAAGGCGGCGCGATGATCGCGGTGATGCGCTCCGTGGTTGACGGCACCGCCCCCGAGGACGCCGACATCTTCCACGCCGAGGGCGTGCTGCGAATGCTCGGCCTGCCCGCAGACGAGGCGGCGGAAGTCGCGCGCAGGCCGCTTCCAGCTGCAGTCACCGAGCAGCCCTGAGCCCTGTCCCGAGTCCATGTGTGGCGCATGCGCGATCGCAGCAGCTGCCGGGGCAGCCGGCGCCAAGGAAGCCGGAGAGCACTGTGACCGGAAGCTTTTCGTACATCGGGTGGTTCCTCTCAGTGCGCTGGGCCTTGGCCAGCAGCGCGCAAGCAGCTTGTTCACGGCGAGAAACACAGATGTGAATGAGATTGATTCTCATTAACCCTCGGGTCCCGGCCGCGAGTAAAGGAAGGGACTTGCCAGCGCCGTAGTACTCGTCGATGAACTTCAACGCAGCCACCCGCACGGTCACGGTCCTCGTCGGGGTGATCTGCGCGGTAACCGTCGCCGGACTCGTGCTGCTCTGGCCCACGGGCGAGTCGAAGAGCGAACTCGCCGGGAACCTGAAGATGAACACCGTCGCCGCGAACGTCGTGGCGAGCGAGCGAGTCCCCTGCGGCGGGCCGAGCGTCGACGGATCGGAAGCTGGCGGCGAAACCGAGCAGATCTGCCTGTCGGTGAAGGCGAAGCTCTCGTCCGCGGGCGGCAAGACGATCGAACTGCGAACGGGCGGCACCGCGTCCGACCCGCGCCTGGCGGTCGGCGACGCGATTCGCGTATCGCCAGCGGGCGCCGGAACCTATTCGTTCGTTGACTACGAACGCAAGCAGCCGATCATGCTGCTGGCGTTTCTTTTCGCGTTGATCGTTGTCGTCTTCGGGCGCTGGCGCGGATTCCTCGCGCTGATCGGTCTGGCCGCGAGCCTCTTGATCGTGCTGTGGTTCATCGTCCCCGCGATCCTCGACGGCGAACAGCCCGTGGCCGTGGCGATCATCGGGGCATTCGCTGTGATGCTGGTGACGCTCGGCCTGACTCACGGGGTCGGCTTGACTTCGCGTGCCGCTGCGCTTGGAACCGCGACCGCCCTGCTCCTGACTGCCGCGCTGGCAGTGATCTTCATCGGTGCCGGGAACATCACCGGCTTCTCATCCGAGGAAGCGACGATCCTCAACGCCACCGGCGGCAACCTCTCGCTCAGCGGGCTCGTGCTCGCGGGGATCATTATCGCCGCGCTGGGAGTTCTGGACGATCTGACGGTGAGCCAGGCTTCGGCAGTGCTTGCACTGCGGCAGGCCAATCCGACTCAGGGCTTCAAGCAGCTCTACCGCGGCGCACTCGGTATCGGCCGCGACCATGTGGCGGCGACCGTAAACACGCTGGTGCTGGCGTACGTCGGCGCCTCCCTTCCGGTGCTGCTGATCTTCTCCGTCGGGGGCACTTCGGCGAGTGACGCGCTGAACTCTGAGGCGGTGGCCGAGCAGATCATCGGAACGCTCGTCGGCTCGATCGGACTGATCGCCGCGGTGCCGATCACCACGGCGATCGCCGCGATGCTCGCCAGCAAGTTGCCCGCGGACGCGGTGATCGACACGCACGCGGGTCACGCTCACTGACCTGCACAGATGTAGACTCCCCGAGCATCTGGAAACGACTGTTATCAGTTTGGCCCCACGCCGCTGAGCTGGTTGCGCCGGGAGGAACACGCGAATGAAGGACTTCAACGGCAAGGTTGCCGCGATCACCGGCGCCGGCTCGGGAATCGGGCGCGCGCTCGCGCTCAGGCTCGCCGCCGAGGGCTGCGATCTCGCGCTCGCCGACATCAACACCGAGGGCCTGGCCGAAACCGAACGGCTGCTCGAGCGCACCGGCGCGAAAGTCACCAGCAAAGCCCTCGACGTCTCCTCAGAGCAGGCCGTCTTTGACTGGGCTGATGAGACCGCGGCGGCGCACGGCAAGGTGAACCTCGTCGTCAACAACGCCGGCGTGGCGCTTTCGGGCACGATCAGCTCGCTCAGCGTCGAGGACTTCCACTGGATCATGGGGATCAACTTCTGGGGCGTCGTCCACGGGACCAAGGCTTTTCTCCCCCATCTGACGGCGGCCGACGAGGGCCACATCGTGAACGTCTCCAGCACGTTCGGCCTGACTGCGCAGCCGCTGATGAGCGGCTACAACGCGAGCAAGTACGCCGTGCGCGGCTTCACCGAGTCGTTGCGCCAGGAGCTCGATCTCGGCGATTCGAACGTGTCGGCGACCTGCGTGCACCCCGGCGGAATCAAAACTAACATTGCGCGCTCCGCGCGAGTTGACAAGAGCACGAGCGAGGTGACCGGACACAGCGACGAGAAGTCGACCCGGGAGTTCGAGCGCATGTTCTTCACCTCCGCAGACCGTGCGGCGAAGACGATCATCAATGGCGTGAGGGCAGACAAGCGCCGGGTGCTGATCGGCCCCGACGCTTACGCCTATTCACTGATGTCGCGGCTTCTTCCGGTCAGCTACCAGCGCCTGACGACGGCCGCCGTGCGGTTCCGCAGCGCCAACTAGGGGCCGGGGCTTACGAGTCCACGCCCGCTACCGGGACTAACTTGACCCTGATGCCGCGCAGCACGCAAACAGAGAATCCCGGCCGCGACTACGGCGGCGAGTCCGCCGGCGAGCGCGACGCGCGTCGCCGGCGCCAGCTGCTTGATGCCGGGGTGCACCTGTTCGGAACCGTCGGATTCCGAGCGACAACTGTGCGCAGTCTCTGCGCCGAGGCGCACGTCGCGTTTCGCAACTTCTACGACTACTTCGATTCGCTCGAGGACGTGCTGATCGCGGTCTACAAGGAGTGCAACGCTCGGCTGATGGGCGCCGTGATCGAGGCGGTCGGCCCGATCAAGGAGGGCATGGAGATCGACGACGCAGCGGCGCGCGGACTCGAAGCGTTCTTCTCCACCGTTGAAGATCGCGAGCTGGCACGGGTCGTCTGGTTCGAGGTGCTCGGCGTGAGCGACGAGGTCGATCAGGTCTACCACGAGAACCTCAAGGTCTTCGCGAAGTATCTGGAGTCGCTGATCGAAGCCTGGCGTCCGAACGCCAGCACGCCCGAGCGACGGGAGCTGCTCGCAATCACCGCCGTGGGCGGCCTGAGCAACCTGGCGATGGTCTGGGCGATGGACGGATACGACCATGCGCGCAGTGAAGTCGTCGCGACCGGCCAGCAGCTGATCGTCTCCGTCGCTTCCGGACTCTGAGCCTTATGTCCACCGGAGTTGCGCTCCTCGCGCTTCGGCGCTAATCTGATTACCGTAATAATCAGATAACCGGGACGGCATCCAATGGGCAAGCACAAGGTCATCATCATCGGCAGCGGCTTCGGCGGCCAGTGCGCCGCAATCAAGTTGACCAAGCAGGGGATCGACGACTGGATCATCCTCGAGCGCCGGCCCTTCGCCGGCGGAACCTGGCAGCAGAACACCTACCCCGGCGCGGCGGTCGACGTCCAGTCCCCGCTCTACTCAATCGCCTCTGAGCCGTACGCCTGGAGCCAGATGTTCGCCGAGGGCGAGGAGCTCTCCGAGTACACCGACTACGTCGCGCGCAAGCATCGGATTCACGAACGCACGGTGGTCGACTGCGAGGTGACTGCGATCACCTGGGACGACGATCAGTGGCGCATCTCCACCTCGCAGGGCGACTTCGAGGCGCAGTTCGTGATCAACGCCTCCGGCCCGCTGAGCACGCCCGTGATCCCCGACTTCCCCGGACGCCGGGACTTCGCCGGCGAGCAGTTTCATACGAATGACTGGAACCACGACTTCGACTACCGCGGCATGCGGGTCGCGGTGGTCGGCAGCGGCGCAAGCGCGGCGCAGGTGATCCCGAAAATCCAGCCCGATGTCGCTGAGCTGCACGTCTTTCAGCGGACCCCCCACTGGGTGATGCCGCGCCCCGACCGCAAGTTCTCGCCGCTTCAGCAGAAGGTGCTGTCAAACCGCTTCGTGCATCGCGCAGTGCGCACGGCGATCTACTGGTCGCTGGAGATGCGCATCGTGGGCTTCAAGTACTCCCAGCGCGCTCTGGAGTTCGTCGCTGAGCGCCCTGCGCGCAAGCTGCTTGAGCAGCAGGTCCAGGATGAAGAGCTGCGCGAGAAGCTCACCCCCGACTTCACGATCGGCTGCAAGCGGATCATCCTCTCGAACACGTTTCTGCCGGCGATGGCCGCTGAGAACTGCACCGTCCACGACAAGCACGACGGCATCGAGCGCGTCACCGAGGACGGGATCGTCACCACGCAGGGCGAGAACGTTGACGTCGATCTGATCGTGTGGTCGACGGGCTACGACGCGACCGACGGCGTGATCTCCTACCCCGTGACCGGGCGCGGCGGAAAGACGATCGGCGACTTCTGGGCCGACTACCCGCGTGCGTACCTCGGCACCACGATCCCGGACTTCCCGAATCTCTTCATCGTCACCGGCCCGAACACCGGAATCGGCCACACCTCGGCAATCTTCATCATCGAGTCGCAGATGGAGTACATCTCGCGCGCGATCGACCGCGCGCTCGCATCGCCGGGCGGGATCATCGAGGTCACGGCTGCAGCCGAGGAGGCCTACACCGCCGACATCCACAAAGAGATGGAGCGCACCGTCTGGCACAACGGCGGGTGCAACAGCTGGTACAAGTCGCGCTCTGGAAAGGTGATCGCGATGTACCCGGGCTTCTCGTTCACGTTCCGCCGCAAGGCGCGTGACTTTCGCGAGCAGGACCACCGACTTCCCCTCCCCGCGCCAAAGCGCGAGACTGCGCCCACCGCCGCCGCATGAAGTCCTTCGCCAACAAAGTCGTCGTGGTGACCGGTGCGGGCTCGGGCATGGGGCGCGCGTACGCAAAGCTCCTGGCTGAGCGCGGCGCGATCCTCGCGCTCAACGACTACAACGAGGCCGAGCTGGCCGAGACCGTCGACCTGCTCCCTCCGAGCACCCGCGCATTCACGCGCGCCTACGACGTCTCCGATCGCGGCGCCACCTACGCGTTCGCGGCGGAGGTCAGCGCCGAGCTGGGCGACGCTGCGGTGGTGATCAACAACGCCGGGATCGAGGGCAGCGGTCGTCCGGTCTGGGCGACCGGCGATGAGATCTTCGAGCGCGTGATGGACGTCAACTTCTATGGCGTGATGCACAGCAGCAGGGCGTTCCTGCCGCAGCTGCTGCGCAATCCCGAAGGCGCGCTGGTGAACGTCTCGAGCATCTTCGGACTGGTCGGCGCGCCGAGCAGCGCCGACTACTGCGCGAGCAAGTTCGCGGTGCGCGGATTCACAGAGGCGTTGGCCGCGGAGCTGATCGGCACGAGCGTCGCAGTGCATCTCGTTCACCCGGGCGGCATCGCGACGAACATCAGCCGGCGTGAGGAGAGCCAGGCGTTCAACCGCAAGTACCTCTCCACTCCCCCGGAGGAGATCGCCGAGGTCGTGCTGGACGCAGTGATCAAGGGCCGCTCGCGCGTGGTCTACGGCAACGGAGCAAAGAAGACCGCCCTCGGCGCGCGGCTGCTTCCGATGAAGCTGCTTGCGCAAGTCGTGCGCCGGGATGTTGACGGGGTGCTCGACAAGAAGGACTATCCGGCGCGGGGTTAGAGCCGGAGCCTGAGCGCGCGGGTCGGATTACCTTGCGCGGTATGGGTTCCCGCGAGCTCCAAGGCTCTTCACGCCGCAGCGCGCCACTCGACGGCCTGCGCGCACTGGCCGCAATCTCGGTTCTGGTCTTTCACGTCTGGCTCTACGCGCCGGGCGGGAGGCCGACTCAGCGGACCGCGCTGTGGGACAAGCTGATGTTCGAGCTGAACCTCGGCCTGATCTGCTTCTTCGTGCTTTCCGGTTTCTTGCTCTACCAAGCGTTCGCGCGCGCGTCGCTGGCCGGCGAACGCGGTGTTGACGTCAAGCGTTATGCGGTGCGCCGCGCCGCGCGAATCCTCCCGGCGTACTACGTCTGCATTGCCGGATGCCTGCTGCTGTACTGGCTGGCCGGCCCGCGGAAGATGCTTCCGTCGGCCGAACACATTCCGTTGTTCGCCGTCTTCGCGCAGAACTTCTCGGCGGACACGGTCATGACGTTCAACCCGGTCACGTGGACCTTGGCGATTGAGGCATCGCTCTACTTGATCCTGCCGTTGATCGGACTCGCCGCGTACCGCCTCGGTCCCAGGCGGGTTGGCTTTCAGGTCGCTCTGCTGATCGCTCTCGTGGGAGTCACGCTGCTTTGGAACGCAGCGGTCTTCGCTGGTGACTGGCGTCCGATCGGGCCCAAGGTCCTGCCGGCCTACATTGGCCACTTCGCGCTGGGCATGCTCGGGGCGCTCTGGATTGAGCGCCGGCGCAGCGTGGGGTCAGCGGCGCCGGGGGCGCGCGCAACAGCGTTGCTGGTGGCGGCCGGCGCAGGGTTTGTGTTCCTCGGCGGCTACTGGCACGAGACCGCCGGGAGCGGGATCACGTACGCCACGTTCTCGGGCCTCCCCGCCGCACTCGGGTTCGCGCTTGTGATCACGGCCGCCGCAGCCGGGCGCGGGCCGGCGGTCGGCTGGCTGCGCGCGCGTCCGCTGGTCGCGATCGGCGTGATCTCCTACGGCGTGTACCTGTGGCATCTGCCGCTGCTGCTTGCGACGCGGCACCTTGGGCTGATGCCGGACCCGTTCGTGCTGCGGATGACGGTTGTGCTGTCGCTCGCGCTGATCGCAGGGGCTGCGAGTTGGCGACTGGTTGAGCGGCCGCTGATCGAGCGCTTCGGCACCGCGCGCTCTGGTCCGGTGATGGCCGCGTCGACCGACGGCCGCAAGGATGACGCGCCCAGACAGCTCAGTCGCCGCCCCAAGGCCACTGCTGAAAGCGAGTCGATTGCGACGACCTGAGCGCGGGTAGGATTGGCGACGTAGCAATGCTGCGTGCTCTCGCATCCCTCTCGACGCTCTTCGCCCTCCTCGCTTTCTCAGCGCAGGCCGGTGCCGCCACGCCGCGCGCGGACCTGAAACTCAAGTCGCTCACGCTCACTCCCGCAAGCGTTCTGCCCGGCGGCTCGACCACCGCCTCCGCAATCGTCTCGAACGGCGGAAAGAAGTCGGCCGCGCGATCGAGCACGGCGTTCCTGCTTTCAGGTGACACGCGGAGGAGCACCGGAGACGTGAACCTCGGCTCAGTTTTCACCGCAAAGCTGAAGAAGACCAAGAAGAAGTCAGTGAAGCTGGATGTCGCGATCCCAACGGCGACCACCCCCGGATCGTGGTTCGTGATCGCTTGCGCCGACTCCGGCCGGAAGATCAGTGAGTCGAGCGAGAAGGACAACTGCAAGGCCACTCCGCTCCTCGTCACGGTGCCGGCAGTGCCGGCGGGTCCAGCCGGGCCGACCGCTCCGCCGGATTCCGACAGCGACGGTGTTCCGAATTCGAGCGACAACTGCGTCGCCATCTCCAACCCCGGCCAGTCCGACGGTGACGGCGATGGCAAGGGCGACGCCTGTGACTTCTGCCCGTCCGATCCCAATCCGGGCACTGCGGGCTGCCCGGTCAGCGTGTACTCGGTGAAGAACGGCACAACGCCGGTCGGAACCGTCGTCCATCTGACCGGTCTCGTGGTGACGGGTCTGGCCACTGGCCACATCTGGGCACAACTGAAGACAAGCGACAGTTCGTACGCAGGCGCGATCGGGTCCGCGGTCGCCATCAACTTTTCCGATCCGCCACCGATGGTTGTCGGCGACGAGATCGAAGTCGACGGAACCATCAATTCGGACCTCCACATCGACGCGACCAGCGCTGGACCGGTCGCAGTGGACTCCGCGCCCTCACCGGTCACGGTGACCGTCAACGATTTCCTGTCGAATCCCGACGGCTACGACGCGCTGCTCGTGAAGATCGTCTCATCCTCCGGATCGTCAGCTTCAGGCATCTGGACGCTGCTTGACTCCCCGAACCTCGACGCGTTCAAAGTGGTCCCCGAGATCATCGGGACCTTGCCGGCCGTCGCCGACTACGCGCTGAACATCGTCGGCGTGGCGCAGCAGGGCAGCAGCGGCTGGGAAGTCCGTCCGCGATCCAACGCGGACATTACGCCTGCGGCTTGAGGGCTGCGGCCCGGCACGCCTCGGCGTACCGGGCAGGACCCGCCCGGTACTGATCCTCACCCCCGGCGAACTGTCGGCCGGTTCACCGCGGAGACTCTTGTGGTGTGATGCCGATTTCGTCGCGCGCGCGGTGCGGAGCGTGGCGCGACGCTTTCACGCGCGCATAGACTCGCAATCGACCAGAACTGCATGGTCGCCCCGACGCAGTCGGGCAACCGTTCACCCGCTCAGCCAGAAAGCCAACGATGACTCTCAGACTCCCACTCCTCGCCCTCAGCATTCTCGCGCTCGCGCTCGCCGGCTGCGGGTCCTCCGACAAGACCACCGGCGACGGCGCCAGCGCTGCCGCGCCCGCACCGCTCACCAAGACCGAGCTGGTCGCCAAGGCCGACGCGATCTGCAAGGACATGCAGGCGAAGATCGACAAGATCCAAGAGCCCGAGACCATCAAGGAACTGGAGTCTGCGATCAGCGAGCAGATCAAACTCTCTGGCCCCGCGATCGAGGAGCTCGAGTCGTTGACTCCGCCCGAGGATCTGGCCGCCGAGTACAAGTCGTGGACCGCGAAGCTTCAAGAGCTGCAGCAGGGAACCGAGAAGGTTCGCGAAGCTGCGGCATCCGGCTCCCAGGATCAGGTTCAGAAGGTCATTGCCGAGGTCGACAGCGTCAACACGAAGGCTGACGAGATCGGCAAGAAGCTCGGCTTCAAGGTCTGCGCCAAGTAGCGCGGGCCGGGGCCGGCGC
>JAEMSX010000094.1 GCA_016462645.1 Thermoleophilaceae bacterium | reverse complement strand
TTTGCGAACTCGATGTTCGAGCCGATCTGGAACTCCAACTACATCGACTACGTGCAGATCACCGCAAGTGAGGATCTCGGAATCGGCACGCGTGCCAGCTACTACGACAACGCAGGTGCGCTCAGAGACCTCGTGCAGAACCACATGCTCCAGCTGCTCGCGCTGCTCTGCATGGAGCCGCCGAACGCCCTGACCGCGAACAAGGTGCGTGACGAGAAGGCGAAAGTGCTGCGCGCGATGCCGGCGCCGCTGTTCTCTGAGGTCTCGAACATGGCCGTGCGCGGGCAGTACTCGCCCGGAACGATCGGCAGTGACAACGTCCCGGGGTACCTCGAGGAGGAGGGTGTCGGCGCGGACTCGCACACCGAGACCTACGCCGCGCTGCGTCTGGAGATCAGCAACTGGCGCTGGGCCGGAGTCCCCTTCTACCTGCGCACCGGGAAGCGCCTCGCGCGCAAGGTGACGGAGATCGCGGTCACGCTGAAACCCGTCCCGCACCTCGCGTTCCAGGTCCACGGCGCGCCGCCGCCACCGAACGAGCTGGTCTTTCAGATCCAGCCCAACGAGGGTGTCTCGATCAAGCTCGGCGCGAAGATCCCGGGTGCCAAGACGCGCATCCGCCCGGTCAACATGCAGTTCCAGTACGGCACCTCGTTCACGAGCGAATCGCCCGAGGCCTACGAGCGACTGATCCTCGATGTCATGCGCGGCGACGCCACGCTCTTCACCCGCGTCGACGAGGTCGAGGCGCTGTGGTCGATCGTCGACCCGGTGCTCGCCTTCTGGGCGGCCGATCCGGCCAAGCCCGCGCAGTACCCGGCGGGCTCGAGCGGACCGGTCGAGGCCGACTCCCTCCTGCAGGGCAGGGCACAATGGCGACAGCTCTGACCACGCCGGGCGTCTGGAGCGCTCGCGACACCACTCCCGCCGAGATCGAGGCCGCGCTGCTGCGCCTGATGCACGAGCGCGCCAACGAGGGCATGGTCCACGCGCCCGCGCGGGTGCTCAACCTCGTGGTCGTGATCGACCGCGACCGGAAGGGCGAGATCAGCAACCGGCTCGACCGCATCAACCGCGACAACCCGGCGCGCACGATCCTGGTCGTCGTCGAAGAGGGCAAGCAGGACCTCGACGCGATGGCGACGCTGATCCACGATCAACCAGACGCGCTCGGCAGCAACACGGTCTTTCGTGAGCGCATCGAGATCGACTGCGGGACCGAACAACTCGAGCACCTCGACACGATCATCTACCCGGTGCTCGCCACCGAGGTCGGCACGGTCGTGTGGTCGCCGCACGGACACCCGGAGGCCGTCGACGCGTTGCGCGGACTGGCCACGACGGTGCTGATCGACTCGCTCGACATCCCCGAATGGCACGACGCGATCACACGGATCGCCGAACTTTCCGAGCACGCCGAGGTCAGTGACCTCGCCTGGCTGCGTTCGAATCCGTGGCGCGAACGCGTCGCGGCAGCCTTCGACCCCGATGTCTGGCGCCCCGAGCTCGACGCGATCAACCGCGTCGTCGTGCGCATGCACCCCGGGTCGACGCTTGCCGCGTTGCTCTGGCTGGGTTGGATCGCGTCCAGGCTCGAATGGCAGCCGCACGTGATGGATCTCGACAAGGACGATCACAAGTCGGGGCACGCGACCGGCGCGGCCGGTCAGATCGAGCTCGTGATCGAGAACGACGACACGATGCCCGTGCCCGGTCTTTCCGGACTGACGATCGAGACCACGAACGGTCTGAGCCTGTCGCTCGACCGCGGCGTCGGCGGCCTGCGCGCGACTCGCGTGCTGCCGAGCGGTGCCGAGACTGACTGGACGATCCTCGGCGCCTCCCGTGGTGAGGACGGCATCCTCGCGCACGGCGTGACCAACGCGTTGATTCCGGACCGGCTGTTCCGCCCCGCGCTGGAAGCAGCCTGCGCTTTCGGCGGACGGGCCTCGATCGCCAAGGCGCTCGGCAAGTGACTGAACTGAAGGTCATCGAAGACGTTGCCGCGGAAGCGGCCGCCCGCATTTCTGCGGTTGCCGAAGCCGGCGGCTCGGTGGTGCTGGCCGGCGGCTCGACGCCGAAGAAGGCCTACGAGCTCGCTTCAGCTGCCGACTGGTCCACGGCGAAGGTCTGGTTCGGCGATGAACGCTGCGTGCCGCCCGATGATGAACGCAGCAACTTCCGCATGGCCAAGGAGGCGTTGTTCGACCGCCTCGCCGCCCCACCCGCCGCGATCTTTCGCATGCCCGGTGAGCTCGCGCCCGAAGAGGCCGCGCACCAGTACGCGGCCGACATCTTCGAGCATGACGCCGAGCCGTTCGATCTCCTATTGCTGGGGATCGGATCCGATGCGCACACGGCCTCGCTGTTTCCCGGGAAGCCCGAGATCTCCCAGCGCAATCTACTTGTGACCGCGGTGCCCGAAGCCGGCCTCGAGCCGTTCGTGCCGCGCGTCAGCCTGACTGTGCCTGCGCTCGTGCGCGCGAAGGAGATCCTCTTCCTGATCACCGGCGAGAGCAAGGCCGGCCCCGTCAAGGCGTCGTTTGCGACGGAGCACTCGATGACCCCTGCGGGGATCGTGGCGCGCAAGGCTCGCGGCCGCGTGACCGTACTGCTCGACGCAGCTGCCGCCGCAGAGCTCTAGAGCCCGGGTCGCGACGCGGGGAAACCGCCGCTGGCGTTAGCGTGTGCCGCATGAAGATTGCCTGCGCCTTTGACCATGCGGGATTCGCGCTGCGCGAGGAAGTGCTCGGCGCGGTCGAGTCCGCCGGACATGAGCCGATTGACATGGGCGTGCATTCTCCCGAGCCGGTCGACTATCCGGACGTCGCGCGCAAGGTTGGTCGCGCGGTCGAGACCGGAGTCGCGGAGCGCGGGATTCTCGTCTGCGGCTCCGGTGCGGGCGTCTCCGTCGCCGCGTCAAAGATGCGCGGCGTGCGCGCGGCGACGATCCACGACGAGTACACCGCGCATCAGGCGGTCGAGCACGATGACGTGAACGTGCTGTGTCTCGGGTCGCGTGTGATCGGCGGTGAGCTGGCGAAGGAGATTGTCGGAAGGTTCCTCGCAGCTGAGGTCAGCGACGAGGAGCGACACGTCCGCCGCCGCGCGAAGATCGACCAGATCGAAGTCGAGAACTGATCGGGCCCTCCGCACGCTTAAGCTCTGGGGCATGAACGCGCCGCCGATCTTCAATCGCTTCGTCGCGCTGGGCGACTCGACGACCGAAGGCCTTGACGACCCGTATCCCGGGCACCCCGTCGGGCAGGAAGTCTTTCGCGGCTGGGCCGACCGACTGGCCGAGCGTCTCGCGGTCGACAACCCCCAGCTCCAGTACGCGAACCTGGCGATCCGCGGGCGCCTGAGCGGACAGATCCGCGAGGAGCAGCTCGAACCGGCGCTCGCGATGGAGCCGGACCTCGCGAGCGTGGTCGGCGGCGTCAACGACGTCCTGCGACCCAAGTTCGACATCGACGTCGTCTCCGGGCATCTGGAGGCGATGTGCTCAGCCTTCCGTGAGAAAGCCACGACCGTGCTCGTCATGACGCTCCCGGACCTTTCCTCGTCGATGCGTGTCGCGCGCATCTTCAGCGACCGGCTGATGGCCTACAACCAGAGCATTCGCGACGTCGCGAAGCAGACGGGCGCGACGCTCGTCGACATGGCCGAGGAGCTGCACGAGTACGACCCGCGAGGCTGGAGCCCGGATCGACTCCACGCGAACGACATCGGTCACCAGTACCTGATGTGGGGAGCGGCCGACGCGCTCGGTCTTCCCGACGCGCCGGACCAGCTCAAAGCGCTGCACGCGGACACTCCGCAAGTACCCGACCTTCCGCGGCACAAGGCCTTCGCCACCGAGTCTGCATGGGTCTGGATGCACCTGCGTCCGTGGATCGTGCGCCGGATCAAGGGCACCTCCTCGGGAGACGGCATCTCGGCCAAGCGTCCAGAGATGCGGCCACTGCTTGAGCAGAATCTGGCAAGTTCTGAAGCGTGAGCTTCAAACGCAACACATCCGTTCTCCTCGCAGCCGCAGTCCTGATCGCCGCATTCGCCGCTGCCGCGATCGCGCAGCCCAAGGTCAAGGGGACAAAATGCAAGGTCTTCCCGGCCGACAATCCCTGGAACCAGCGCGTCGATCAGCTCCCCGTCGCCGGCGACTCCAACGCGCTCGTGCGCTCGATCGGATTCGACGCCAACGCGCACGCTGATTTCGGATCGGGCAAGTGGGATGGGGGTCCGATCGGGATTCCCTACGTGGTCGTCTCCAGCAAACAGAAGAAGGTCCGCGTCAGCTTCGAGTACGCCGACGAGTCCGACCGCGTGAGATACCCGGTACCGAAGAAAGCTCCGATCGAGGGCGGCAGGAACGCCGACGGCGATCGCCACGTGATCGTGATCGACAGATCGAAGTGCAAGCTCTACGAGCTCTACGCGGCCTACCCGAAGAACGGCGGCAGGAGCTGGACCGCGGGCTCGGGCGCGACCTGGAGCCTGAAGTCGAACAGACTGCGCCCGGCCGGCTGGACCAGCGCCGACGCCGCCGGCCTGCCGATCTACCCCGGCCTCGCCCGTTACGACGAGGTCGCCGGGGGCGAGATCACGCACGCGCTCCGCTTCACCGCGCCACGGACGCGCGACGCCTACGTCTACCCGGCTCGCCACAAGGCGGGCAGCGGCGACGATCCCGATCTGCCACCGATGGGCGCGCGTCTACGGCTGAAGTCGAGCGTGAACATCGCGAGCTTCCCCAAGCAGTCGCGCGTGATTCTGACCGCGCTGCGCCGCTACGGGATGATCCTCGCCGACAACGG
>JAEMSX010000032.1 GCA_016462645.1 Thermoleophilaceae bacterium | reverse complement strand
TCGGATCTCACCTTTGCGACGCGCTCCTAGAGCGCGGAAATCGCGTCGTCTGCGTTGACAATCTCGAGACTGGTTCCCTCGAAAACATTGCCCACATCAGATCGGCAGAATTCGACTTTCTCAATATCGACATCACCCAGCCTTTCTTCATCGACGGGGAAGTCGATTTCGTTTACCACTTGGCGTCACCTGCAAGCCCGATCGACTACTTGCGGCTTCCGCTGCACACGCTGAAAGTCGGTTCCTATGGCACGCATCACGCTCTGGGACTGGCAAAATTCAAGCGCGCGCGCTTCTTGCTGGCCAGTACGAGTGAGGTCTACGGCGACCCGGAAATTCACCCGCAGCCCGAGACCTACTGGGGAAACGTCAATCCGATTGGCCCACGTGGGGTATACGACGAGGCCAAGCGTTACGCGGAGGCCCTCACCATGGCCTACCGACGCCAGCAGGGCGTGGACACCGCGATCGTCCGAATCTTCAACACCTACGGACCGCGCATGCGTTCAAACGATGGCCGGGCGATCCCGACCTTCCTGCGACAGGCGTTGCAGGATGCCCCGGTCACAGTCTTCGGCGACGGTTCTCAGACGCGCTCGTTCTGTTATGTCGACGATCTGATCCGCGGCATCATCGCGCTGTCGGAGAGCGGCTACGGAGAGCCGGTCAACATCGGCAATCCGGTTGAGCTGTCGTTGCTTGAGATGGCCAGGACGATCATCGAGCTGACTGAGTCGCGCAGCGAGATCCGTTACGAGCCGCTGCCGATCGACGACCCGAAGGTCCGCCAGCCCGACATCACGCTTGCCAAGGATGTGCTTGGTTGGGAGCCGCAGATCGATCTCGCCACCGGCCTGCAGAAGACGCTCGACCTCGCCGGCGTCGAGCGCCTCGCCCGTTAAGCGCTGAGCCGCTTGGTCCGATAGGACCGTCATGACCGGATTGATTGAAACACCGCTTGGCAATGTCGAGATCATGCGCGGCGGCGGCGGGCCACCCGTCCTGTTTGTTCATGGAACACCCGGCGGCTCTGACACCTCGTGGGCGATGGGTCAGTTCCTGGTCGATGCGGGTCTGACCGTGATCGCGCCCTCGCGCCCGGGATACCTCGGGACCGAGTTGGGCGAGAACAAGACGATTGACCAGCAGGCCGACCTGCTCGCGGCGCTGATGACCACGCTCGGGTTCGAGAAGTTCTCGGTCGTCGCGTGGTCTGGCGGCGGACCGTCGAGCTACCGCCTGGCGGTCAAGTACCCCGACCGTGTCAACGCGCTTGTTCCGTTCGCGTGCGTGAGCGGGAAGTACGCCGAGCCGAAGGAGAACCTCGAGACGAAGCTGATCTTTCGCACCAGCTTCGGGCACTGGTTGATGCACTTCCTGGCCCAGCACGCGCCGGAGTCGACGATCAAGTCGACGCTTGGCGAGGAGGGCGATCTTTCACGCGCAGAGTTGAAGCGTCAGGCAACCGAAGTCATCGGTGACGAGCAGCAGGCCGCCGTGCCGTTGGCGCTTGCCGAGGTCGTGGCCGACTTTGACAACCGTACGGTCGGCTTTGACAACGACTGGGCGCAGTTCGAAGCGATCGATTCGCTTGAGCTGGAGAAGGTCACGGCGCCGACGCTCGTTGTGTACGGCGATGCCGACGCTGATGTCGATCCGGTGCAGAGCGCGAATGCCGTCGCCGCGGTGCCGGGCGCCGAGGAATATGTCATTGAAAAAGGGACTCATCTGGCGTTGTTTGCGCATCCCGATGCGCACGTGGCCCAGGCTCGGGTTCTTGAGTTTCTGTTTGCGCACGGGGCTGGTCACCAACCTTCGTAGCGTCGGCGCGCTGCCTGTCTTGCGGCGCGGATACGGGCGGTGTCGTTGAAGAACTCGAGGTAGCCCGCGCGGCCGCCGAAGATCTGCCATGCGAGCGACGGGTCGATGTGCGGGTCATCCGTGAGGCCGGCGTAGAAGCCGTGGGAGCTGTTGGTCGTGCGGAGCGAGTTGTCGGGGTTGAGGTGGATGTAGGTGAAGGCGTTGACGATGTGTTCGGGGGTGCGGACTACTTTGCCGCGGAAGGGGTGTTGGAAGACCTTGCCTGTGGTGCGGTGTCGCCAGTTGTATGAGGTGGCGTAACTGACTGAAACCGAGCGCATCACCTTTGGCGTGTGGGTTGGGTCTTCGCCTGCCTGCATGAACACGTGCTGGTGATTGGCCATTTGCGCGTAGCCGAGCAGCGTGGGCCTTACGGATGGCGGTGAAAGATCGATTCGATCACGAAGGTCGTTGAGGAACTCGTCGTGGTCTGCCTGGTTGTCGAAGATGCGGCGGCGGTTGTGGCCGCGAACGGTGAAATGGATCAGCTCGTGCGGCTTGTAGTCGCGGCGGCGGTACTGGGAGGCCATGCACTGTTAAGTGGCTGGGCCGCAGACTTTTACCCCCCCTTCGCTGCGCTTTTCAACGTAAAACACGCAAATTGCGAACCACAATGGGCACCCGGTGCCCATTCTCGTGCGCAAATTGCGACTTTTTGCTCCGAGGCGCCGGTTAGTACGCGCCGTGCTTGCGCACGACCGCCGGGACCGTGCGGAGCATGATCACCACGTCCAGGAAGACGCTCCAGCGCTCGATGTAGAGGAAGTCGAGGCGTACGAGATCGTCGAACTCCAGCTCTGAGCGGCCGGACACCTGCCACAGACCGGTGAGTCCCGGCAGCACGAGGTAGCGCTTCTTGTGCCATTCCTCGAGGCGCTCGTAGTCGCGGTGCGGCAGTGGGCGCGGGCCGACCAGGGACATGTCGCCCTTCAGCACGTTGATCAGCTGCGGCAGCTCATCCAGTGACCAGCGGCGCAAGAAACTTCCGGGCGGGGTGAGGCGCGGGTCCTCGCGAATCTTGAAGATTGCGCCGTCGGCCTCGTTGTGCTCCTCAAGCTCGGCCTGCAGCGACTCGGCGTTCGTGACCATCGTTCGGAACTTGATGCAGTTGAACGATTCGCCGCCGAGACCGGGCCGGGGTGACAGGAAGAACACGGGGCCCTTTGAGGTCAGCTTCACGACGATCGCGACCACGAGCAGCACCGGCGAGAACAACAGGAGCAGCAGACCCGAAACAAGAATGTCGAATCCGCGCTTGACCACGAAGGCCGAGCCCTCGAAGACTGGCGGCTTGATCTCGAACAGCGGGAGGGTCTCGCCGGGGACGAACTCTGCTTCGTCGGCGCGCAGGATCTCCATCGTTGTCGGAGCCACGCGCAGGTGCACGCCGCCGCGGTGGCAGCGGTCGACGAGCATGACCGTCTGCTCAGCTGGGAAAGTCGGGTCGGCGATGATGACCTCGTCGATCTCGCCGAAGTGGTCCTCGATTGAGTCGATCGAACCGAGGTCGCGCAGGCCGTTCTCGACGCGCGGCTCCAGTGAAATGAAACCGACCGGCTTGATGCGCACGACCGGCGCCCGCTCGAGAGCATCGGCGACGGCTTCGATCTGGTGGTTGGTGCCGACGATCACCGCGCGGCGCTCGCGGCCGAACGCGTTCTCGAGCCGCTCGGCGCTGCGGTCGTAGATCAGGCGCGCCGTGACGATCAGCGCCGACGCGACGAGGAATGTGCTCCAGAAGATGTAGTAGCTCTGGAACTCCAGGCCCTCAACGAGCGCGAAGACCAGCGTGACGATCGTGACTTTGAACAACGATCCCATGATCCGCGCGGTGCCCGGACGCAGGTTGCGCGGGCGATAGAGACCATCGCCCGAGAACAGCAGCAGCATCGCGAGCGCCGCGAAGGGCAGAACGTCCCAGGCGTAGTCGACCGAACCGCTCAGCGTGGTCGGGTCGGTGGTCAGGCCGGCCTTCACCCGCAGCGCGATCACCAGCGAGGCGAAGAGCAGTGCGAGGTCCATCAGCGCGAGCGCAACGCCGTTCAGTCCGCGCATCAGCAGTGCGCGATCGAAGATGATCGAGAGCAGGCTCTGGCGCTTTGCGCGAACGTCGCGCGAACCCGAGTTCTCGGGCGGAAGGGCGGCGCTCTGCTCGAAGGCAGTGCGTTTCTTCTGTTCTGGGAGGGTGCTCTGGGTCATCACGTGTTGAAACTGCCCGGGGCGCGCAAAGTCGCGCAAACCGGGTAGCGACAGTCCTGCTTACGGTACCCGGCGCGTACGCGGGGCAGCGCTGAAGGCGTCTGGCTCAGGTGGTCGGCGCGGGCGCCGTGGCACCCGCTGCGGCTTGCTTCTGCAGCTTCTCAAGCTCTTCGAGCGACTTCTCGAGCGCCCGGCGTTTCTTGTCGGCAAGCTTCTCGAGAATCGCATCGGCCTTGGCCTTGCGTGCAAGGTCGAGCAGTCCTCCGGCCTCCCAGTTGTTCGGGCTCATGTAGAGCACGGGGCGGAGCGCGTCGATCGCGCCATCGGGATCGTTGAGCTGGAGCAGGCGGAACTGCGCGAGCCGGAGCCACGCCGTCGGGTTGCCCGGTTGCTGCGTGGTGAGCTCGGAGAGCGTTGTCTCGGCGGCCTGCTGACGGCCGCCGTTGCTCTCGGCGAGTGCGACGAGGATGAAGGCGCTCGCAGAAGTCGGGTCGAGTTTGAGCGCGGAGTTGCCGAGCTTCAGCGCCTTCTCCGGGTTTGAGCTCGCGATCTTCATGCCGGACTGGACCTTGCGCTGGGCGCGAACCGGCTGGTAGACGGCGGCGGCGATCGCGATGCCCACGAGCGCGATCGCGACTGCGCGGATGATCTGGAGCTTTCCGCCCTGCACGGGAACGTGGTCATCGGCGGGGAGCGGCGAGTGCGCGGCCGGCGAGCCGAGCGTCCAGCCGCCGGCGAGCAGGCCGAAGAATGCAACGGCAGGAATGAACCAGACCCAGTCAATCGCGGAGTGCACGCCGAACACGAGCGCCATCATCATCAGAGCGACCGAGGCGAGGCGCACCTCGTCAGCATCGTCGAGCCACTTCCATGGTCCGCGCTTTGAAACGCCGGCGAGCTTGAGGGCAGCGAGCAGCCAGACGGCCATCAGCGCGAAGAGCACGAGCAGCCCGAGCGCGCCGAGGTCTGAGGCGACCTGCGGGATCATTCCGTGTGCGTGACCGGCGGTGACCTGGTCGAGGCGGTAGGGCAGGCGGGCGACGATGAACGTGTCAGAGCCGGTGCCGTGCTTGGTGTGCGCGTCGAAGATCTTCTTGGACTCGTTCCAGTAGCGGCCGCGCAAGGAGCTCGTCTGCGTGAAGCGGGCCGGCGAGTTGGTCGGCGGCGCGGTGTTCAGCGAGAAGATCTCGTTGAAGCCGTCGCTGAAGGTGGTCAGGCCCTTGTCGGTGCCGACTCCGACACCGACGACGATGAAGATCGGGCTGATCGCGAGTGCAATCAGCAGGACCTTCCCGATCGAGCGGCGCCGGGCGGGCGCGAGCGGACGCTCGTGACGGAACTTGTGGACCAGAGCGCCTGCGCCGGCGAGCAGGCCCGACAGAACGACCAGTCCGATCAGCAGCTGAAGGCCCTGCGATTTGCGATCGTCGAACGGGACGGCATCGGTGCTGAAGGCGGTCTCGTTGTATGCCCAAGCGACGAGGATCATCGAGAGCACGCCGACGATCGCGAGCCAGCCGAGACTGCGCAGGCGCTGCGGCACCAGCAGCAGCCAGACCGCGAACACCACGGCGAAGGCAAGCAGCGCCCCGCGTGACTGCGTCAGCATCACGACAGCTACGCAGAGACCGCCGGCGGGGTACGAGACGATCTCAAGCCAGCGCGGCTCAAAGCGGCGGGTGCCGGCCCAGAGGGCGATCAGCAGGCCCATCGCGCCGACGCAACCGACTGCGTTCCAGTAGCCGAAGGGAAGACGGATGCGCGCGAAGTTGTCGGTTGACGGGTAGAGCCCCGGGATCGCGCGCGAGAGCAGCGCGTAGATGACGATGAGCAGCGCCGCAAGGCCGGCTCCGAGCAGGATCTCGCGAGCGCGCTTCTGGTGCGTCTGTGCGATCAGCGCGGCGAGCGCGAGCACGCAGGTGTAGGAGATCATCCGCACGGCGTCGAGCAGCGACGCGTTCGGAACAAGCGACCAGCCGACCGACAAAGCCGAGACGCCGGCGAAGAGTGCCATCAAAATCAGACCGAGCGACGCATTGAACGGGCGCGGGAGGCGGTCGGTGTAGGCGGCTCGACCAAATGCTGCAGTCGCGATCAGGACGGCAAGGGTCTGCACGACGCCCGCGCGAACGCCGTTCGACTGGGCGCCGACGAAGAACGCCGCGAAAGCGAGCAGCGCCGCAGTCGTGAGCGCCACGAAGAGTGGGCTCAGTTCCTTATGCGGGCTGCGGTTCAGCTGAGCGTCAGTTGTCGTCACTCTGCCCGGACCATGGCAAGAACTTCTTCACGCGGGGCATCTTGCCAAGCCGTCCAGCCAGATCAGCGCCGAGCAGTAGGAGCAGTCCGATCACGCCGATGATCAGCGCGGTCGGGGTCCCCGGCGCCGTCGAAGACGCCAGCGTGTTGCCTGGCGCGGTCGAAATGGCGGGGTCGGAGTCTTCTGTCAAAGGCTTGGTGACCTTGCCGATCTCGGTTGCCTTGGCAACTTCGGCGCGAATCTTCTTGCGCTCGGCCGGCGTGGTGAGGTCGTTGGCGCTCGCGGCCTTCAGCTTTGCCTTCGTGCCCTTGATCCCCTTCTTGCCACCGCCGGGGAGGTCCTTGGTCGCTTTGTCAACCAGTGCCTTGTTGATCTGACCCGTGCAGCCGGAGTACTCATCGAGGTCGGCAGGGACGCCGTCGCGCGCGCTCTCAAGGTCAGCCTTGGAGAAGCCGCTGAGTGAGCTTCCGTACTTGCAAGCCTCGTAGATCGCGCTGGAGGACGCGACGGCGCTTGAAGCGCCGAGGATCACGAGCACGACCGCGATGCCGAGGGCAGCAGCCAGTCTCCTGAATTTCAAGGGGGTCATTCTGTCGCAAACTACCAAAGAGGGTTACCTCCATCTGGGCCGTCACCGGAACCCGTGGGTAACAAATACCGAGCCGTACAAGTGTCTAAACCGATACTTGTCCGAAAGTTTCTCGGTGTGACAGTTTTTGATGCAGCCGTCGGCCTACCCGGGGTGGGTCATTCCCAAACCGGTCTTCGACTGTCTCTAGGATCGCCCGCATGGCCGGCCTCGCAGATCAGCGTGTACTTGTGCTGCACAATCGCTACCGCATCGCCGGCGGCGAAGAGCGCTACGCAGCGCAGCTCGTGGACCTGCTCGGCAGGCGCGCGGGAGGGATCTCGCTGCTCGAACGCTCAAGTGGTGACACCACGGCAGTCGAGGCGGGAATCGGGATGCTGCGCGGCGGCATCGATCCCGACCAGGTCAGCGCTCTGGTGAAGGAGAGCGGCGCGACGATCGTGCACGCGCACAACGTTCATCCCACGCTCGGGCACCGGGCGCTCGCGGCGGCCCGGGAGGCCGGAGCGGCGACGGTTCTGCACCTGCACAACTACCGCCTCTTCTGCGCCATCGGAACCGTCTGGCGCGCCGGCGCCGACTGCACCGAGTGCGCGCCGCGCAGAATGTCGCGCGGCCTGATCCACAACTGCCGTGGGTCGATCCCCGAAGCCGTCACATACGCGGCGGGCCTCTCCCGTGGGCAGGCCCCGTTGATCGACGCGGTCGATCGCTTCGCGGCCCCGGTCGCCCAGCTCGGGGATGATCTCGCGGCGCTCGGCTTCGACCTGCCGCTCACGGTGCTGCCGAGCTGGCTGCCTGATTCTGAGTTCGTCCGATCGACCCAGGCCGGCGACGGGGAGTACGCGCTGTTCGTCGGGCGGATCTCGACCGACAAGGGCATTCTCGTGGCAATCGCCGCGGCCGCGGAGTCTGGGATTCCGCTGCGCGTCGCAGGTGACGGACCCGATGCGCTGCGCGCGCGCAAGCTCGTCGATGAGCTGCAGGCGCCGGTCGACTTCCTCGGGCGGATCGACGGCCAGGCGCTGGTCGCCGCACGGATGGGTGCGGCGTTCGCGCTCGTGCCGTCGGAGTGGCGTGAGGTGCTGCCGCTGTCGGCGCTTGAGTCGCTCGCCGCCGGTCTTCCACTGCTGACCAGCGATCGCGGAGGCTTGCCGGAACTCACCGAGCCCGAGCTCGTCACGCCGGCCGGTGACGCATCGGCGCTTGCGGCGGCGATGCGGCGCCTGATGGACGATCCGGCCGAGCGCGCCGCAGCCGGAGCGCGGGCCTTGGACCGTGCGCGCGAGCAGTACAGCGAGGCGGCATTCGAACCGCGACTGGCAAAGCTCTACGAAGCGGCGCTCGCCGCCCGCGCGTCAGCTGGCTGAGATCGTCAGGAAGTTCGCGATGCGCTCGCCGATCTCAGTGCCGGCGTCCTCCTGAAGAAAGTGGCCGGCGTTCTCGATCGTGATTGCCGAACCGGCGTTGATGCGGGTGGCGAGAACGTCGCCGAGCTTGCGCGGCAACACCGGGTCCTTGTCGGCCCAGAGCACGAGCTTCGGCCACGTACCCGCGGCGAACGCCTCGAGCGCGCGCCGGCCCTCGATCGCGTCGGGATGATCCTCACTGGTCGGGATCATCGGCGGGAACGCGCGAGCGCCCGCCTTCGACTCGGTCGTCGGGAACGGCGCCTCGTATGCCGCGAAGACATCGTCTGTCATCTCGCGCGCCACGGCGCCCTTGACCAGGAAACCGATCGGCAGATCCTCGGTGTTTGCGACGAAGTCGCGGAAGGCCCGCCAGTTCTCGCTCATCTTGAAGTCGCCGGTGTTGAAGCCGGTGTCCATCATCGTCGTGCTGGCGATGCGGTCCTGATTGTTGGTGGCGACGAGGCTGCCGATCGGTCCGCCCCAGTCGTGCATCACGAAATGAACGGCCTCGTCAGGCGCGACCGCGTCGAGCACCGCGACGACGGCCGCAACGTGGCGCGGGTAGGTGTAGTCCTCAACGCGCGTGGGCTTGTCAGAGCGGCCAAAACCGATCAGGTCCGGTGCGACGCAGCGATAGCCCGCTTCGAGCAGCGGCGGAATGACGTGGCGCCAGAGAAAGCTCCAGGACGGCATGCCGTGCAGCAGAAAGACGATCGGGCCGGTTCCCTCGTCGATGTAGCCCACGCGCAGGCCGTCGGACTCGACGTACTTCGGTTCGTACGCGAAGTCCGGGAGTGCGGCGAAGCGATCGTCCGGTGTGCGAAAGACCCCGGAAGAATTCATCGGCCTAGAAGAGCTGGTTCTCGCCGGCGAAGATCTCGCTGACGGAGTCGTCGCTGAAGATGCGACGGATCGAGTCCGTGAGGATGTCGGCGACCGTGATCACCTTGATCTTGTCCGGCGCGCCAGGGCGCAATGGGATCGTGTCGGTGACGACGATCTGCTCAAGCGGCGAGTTCTCAAGATTCTCAAACGCACGGCCGCTGAGCACCGGGTGGGTAGCGGCGGCGATCACGCGGCTTGCGCCCTCGTCATGCACGGTCGCGGCGGCGGCGCACAACGTGCCCGCGGTGTCGATCATGTCGTCCACGAGGATCGCGGTCTTGCCCTTGACGTCACCGATCACGTAACCGATCTCGGCAACCTGGTGGGCGGGTCGCTCCTTGTTGAGGATCGCGAGCTCCGCGCCGAGCTTCTGGGCGAACTTCTTCGCGAGCTTCACGCGACCGGCGTCCGGCGAGACGACCACGAGGTCTTCGCCGAGGTGCTGGTCCTTGATGTACTGCGTGAGGATCGGCATCGCGGTCATGTGGTCGAGCGGCTTCTGGAAGAAGCCCTGCACCTGGCCGGCGTGGAGGTCCATCGAGAGCACGCGGTCCGAGCCCGCAGACTCCATCATCTTGGCCACGAGGCGGGCGGTGATCGGCTCGCGCGGGGCGGACTTCTTGTCCTGGCGCGAGTAGCCGTACCACGGGGTGACGGCGATCACGCGGTGGGCCGACGCGCCGACGGCGGCGTCGATCATCACGAGCAGCTCCATCAGGGCGTCGTTGGCGTTGATGCCGGCGGCTTCGTTGCCGCAGGTCGACTGGACGATGAAGATGTCGGCGCCGCGCACGGATTCCTCGAAGCGCGCGTAGATCTCGCCGTTGGAGAAGGTCTTCAGCGTGACGGGGGAGAGATCCACGTCGAGGCGGTCAGCGATCCTGCCGGCCAGTTCGAGGCTGGCACGACCGGAAACAACCATCATGCGCTTGTTGCCGTCGGTGATCTCGGTGTTCCGAGCGCGGGGCTCCGTCTCCGGCGGGTTGGTCATTGTGGTGGGCTCCATGACGGCAGGGTTCACGCTTTCCTTGCAGCTTATTTGCGGCGCTGCGCGTAGTCCTCGATGGTCTTCTGTCGGGCGCGGGCCACCGCAAGAGCGTCGGCCGGCACGTCCCTGGTAATCACACTTCCTGCTCCAGTGTAGGCGCCGTCGCCGACAGTCACAGGAGCAACAAGCGTTGTGTCCACGCCGGTTCGGACCCCGGCACCGATGATGGTGCGGTGCTTGTTCTTGCCGTCGTAGTTCGCGGTGATCGTGGCGGCGCCCAGGTTGGTGCCCTCGCCCACGTCGGCGTCGCCGATGTAGGACAGGTGTGGCACCTTGGCACCGGGCCCGATCTTCGAGTTCTTGACCTCGACAAACGTGCCGACCTTGGAGCCCTCGGCGAGCTCGGCATCCGGCCTGAGGTAGGCGAACGGACCGACCGAGGCGTTCGCGCCGACCTTCGCCTGAACGAGATACGAGTGCACGATCGTCGCGCCGTCGCCGATCTCGCAGTGAGCGATTGTGCTGGCCGGGCCGATCGTCGCGCCGCTGCCGATCTCGGTCGTCCCGCGCAGGTAGGTGCCGGGCTCGATCACGGTGTCCTCGCCGATCTGCACGGCGGCCTCGATCCAGGTTGAGTCCGGGTCGATCACGGTCACGCCGGTGAGCTGGTGGTCGTTGATGATCCGCGCATTCATCAGCTGCTGGACGAGCGAAAGATCGGTGCGGTCGTTGACGCCGAGCATGTACTCCGGCGCGTCGAGTTCATACGCGACGACGAGCTCGCCCTGCGCGAGCAGGATCGGGAGGACGTCGGGCAGGTAGTACTCGCCCTGCGCATTGTCGACGCCGACCTCGGAGAGGGCGGCAAACAGCTTCGCGCGATCAAAGGCGTAGATGCCAGCGTTTACCTCGTCGATCGCGAGTTCTTCCTCGGTCGCGTCGCCGCCCGTCTTGGTCTCGACGACGCGCTCGATGCTGCCGTCTTCGCCGCGCACGATGCGGCCGTAACCGGTCGGGTCATCCAGGCGCGCGGTGGCCACAACCATCGCGGCACCGGTCTCGCTCTGGACCTCGGCGAGACCCTGCACGAACTCCGAGTCGATCAGCGGCACGTCGCCGCTGAGCACAATCACTTGCTGCGCATCGCCGATCGCCTCCTCGGCGGCTTTGACCGCGTCGCCGGTGCCGTTGGCCTCGTTCTGAGTAGCCGTGAGCGTGCCCTCCGGCAGGATGTCTGCGAAGTCATCGTCAGGTCCGGTGATGACGATCACGCGCTCGGCGCCGGCGTGCTGGGCGGCGAGTACGGGATAGACGAGCATCGGCAGGCCGCCGACCGGGTGGCGGACTTTCGTCAGCGAAGAGCGCATGCGGGTGCCCTTGCCCCCGGCCATGATTGCGATTGCGCCCACTGCTGCCATCGCGCCATCCTACTTTCACGAGCCCCTGTCGCGGAACGTCCAATTGGACATCGGCAAAATGCAGTAGAACTTCGGTATGAAACCAGTCATTCGCGTTGTCGCTCTGGCGGCCTTGAGCGCAGCGATCCTGATGTCCGCAGCCGTGGCCGCGACGGCGGCGCCCGGCGACTTGGATCCGTCCTTCGGCGCGGGAGGCATCGCTGCGCCGGCCGCACCGACCGACTACAGCTTCGGGAACCGCTCGGCCGCGATGTTGCCGAACGGGAAATTTCTCACGCTCGCCTACGAGCAGTACCTCGGTGGCCCGGGTAATTTCGCGGTTCAACGTGCGAACGCGGACGGCTCGCTCGACACCACCTTTGGCGACATGGGGGTGGCCAGGACAACGATCGCCAACGCGACTCCGAATTCGATCGCAGTCGCTCCGAGCGGGCAGATCATCGTCGTCGGCACCAGGATCGATTCAGGGACAGTCTCGAAGATCGTCGTCGTCGCGTTCGACGCGAACGGAAATCTCGATCCGGCCTTCAACGGTGACGGATCGAATGTTTGCGCCGGGAACGGAATTGTCTGCTCCTACATGCAATCGGCCACCGGGCAGAATCAGGCGCGGTCCGTCGTGGTACAACCGGACGGCAACATCGTCGTGGCGGGGAGCGTGTACGAGTCGCCCGGATACGTACAGACCGGAGTCGCGCGCCTGACGAACACGGGCGCGTTCGACACGAGTTTCAGTGGTGACGGGAGGGCCGTGGTCTCGATGGGGGCATGGGGCAACTACGCCAACGCCGTCGCGCTGCAGCCCGACGGCAAGATCGTGATTGCGGGCGAGGCAGATGGAAAGGGCCTGAATTTCAATGCCGTCGACACGTATGTGAATGCACTGGGGCTGATCCGGCTCGAGTCCAACGGAAACGTCGACGGCACGTTTCACCAGGTTCCGTCGGACTACACCGGCTCGCCGTATTCAGACGGCGTGGTCATCTCACCGCGATCGAACTGGACGTACGGGAGCCTCTCCGCGATGACGGTTCAGCCGGACGGCAAGATCGTCGCCACGGGCTATGCGAACGACAAATCGCCCGGACCCACCAGCTCCTCGCTGCTGGCGATCCGTGTCGACGGGACCGGCGTGCTTGATCCGAGCTTCGGAACCGGTGGCCGCACCTTCGTCGATCTGGGCACGTTCCAGGGCGGCTACGTCGCGACGCTCGATCCCTCCGGACGCCCGGTCGTGGCCGGATACACGGACAACGGCATCGTCCAACAGATGTTCGCCGCTCGGCTCACCTCGAGCGGCGTGCTCGACACGAGTTTCAATGGCACCGGTGCGAAGGTCCTCGCGGACCCGCAACTCGGTAGCACCCCAACCGGCGTGTTCTTCGATTCGGAGCAGCGGATGATCGTCGCCGGTGGAGCCGGCGGCGCGCGCTATGCGCTCATCCGATTGATCACCGCCGCAGACGCGGCCCCGTCGCCGACCGCGACCGCCAGTGTTTCGATCACGTCGCCGTCGAAGCGCTCGATCAAGGCTTCGAAGCTCCGCGCGCTCGCCGGCACCGCCGGACCGGCCGGCTCGGTCAAGAAGGTCGAAATCGCACTTCAGCGCAAAGACTCGAAGCTGCTCAAAAAGCACAAGCGCTGCTCCTGGCTATTGAGCGGTAAGGCGAAGTTCAAGCGGACGAAAGCCAGCAAGGGCAAGTGCAAGAAGCCCTATTACCGCACCGCATCCGGGACCGATTCGTGGAAGTATCGGCTCACGCGCAAGCTGCCGGTCGGTAGTTATGTGCTCACGGCGCGCGTCACGTTGCTCGACGGCCGCACCGCCAACAAGACCTATTCCTTCAGGCTCAAGAAGTAGGAGACATGACCGACATCGATCTCGATTTCTCGGGCCTCTCGGCCACCTTCATCAACTGCACACTGAAGAAATCTCCTGAGGTGTCCAACACCCAGGGCCTCGTGGACATCTCGGCCGCGATCATGAAGAAGCACGGCGTGACCGTGAACGAAATCCGTTCGATCGACCACGACATCGCGGTCGGCGTTTATCCCGACATGCGCGAGCACGGGTGGGACAAGGACGAGTGGGTCGATCTCTGGCCGACGGTCTTCGGCGCGGACATTCTCGTGCTTGCCGGGCCGATCTGGCTGGGTGACAACAGCTCAGAGATGAAGAAGGTCATCGAGCGCCTCTACGCGCACTCGGGCGAGCGCAACGACGACGGCCAGTGGGCCTACTACGGCCGCGTCGGCGGCTGCCTGATCACCGGCAACGAAGACGGCATCAAGCACTGCGCGATGAACATCCTCTACTCGCTGCAACACGTCGGGTACGTGATCCCGCCGCAAGCCGACGCCGGCTGGATCGGCGAGGCGGGCCCCGGACCGTCATACCTCGACCCCGAGGCCGGTGGTCTGGACAACGACTTCACCAACCGGAACACCACGTTCATGACCTGGAACCTGATGCACCTCGCGCGGATGCTCAAGAACGCAGGCGGTCTGCCCGCCTACGGCAACCAGGCGGCCGAGTGGGACAAGGGCGAGCGCTTCGACTTCGAGGCGCCCAACCCCGAATACCGCTAGCTACGACAGCTTGAAGTGCGGGTTCTCGATGATCCCGAAGTGATTGCCGTCCGGTAGGCGGAACTGCGCGACCTTGATCCCGCCGCCGGTGTCATTCACTTCGCTCACGATCTCGGCGCCGGACGCAAGCAGTTCCCTCGCGGCTGCGACCGCGTCCGTCACGCCCCAATAGGACTGCGTGCCGTCGGCGGTGTCTGAGTTGGGATCGATCCCCAGCTCATACCCGCCGACGTTGTACCCGACGTAGAACGGCTCGTCGAAGTACGGCTCGATCCCGAGCAGTTCGTTGAAGTACTTGACGCTCGCGACGAGGTCGTCGGTCGGGTAGATCGTGGTTCGTAGTCCGAGCAGCTCCATCCGGCCAAGCTACTTGACCGGAGCGGGGAAGCGCTGCGCCCATGGCCGCGCTTCCTCGAGCTGCGCGGCCAGCTGCAGCAGTGCGCCGTCAGATCCCAGAGCACCGTTGAACTGAACGCCGAGCGGCATGCCGTCGTCGGTCCAGTAGACGGGGACGTTGATCGCCGGGCGGCCGGTGAGGTTCGCCATCTGCGTGTACGGCACCCAACCGAGGTTGTCCTCGATCATCGTGTCGAGCACGCCGCTCTTGAAGAGCAGCTTGCCGCCGCGCGCGGCGTGCACGAAGCGCGCGCCCTTCTGCAGCGCGGGCGCTGTATCGAGCTCGCCGATCTTGACCGGCTTGCGGCCGAGGGTCGGGGTGAGGAAGTAGTCGTAGTCGTCGTAGAACTTCGAGACGGCGTGCGTGAACTCCGTGGTCTTGGCGAGCGCCTTGGCGGCCTCGACGATTCCGTTGGCGCGGCCGAGTTCGGCCATCGCCAGCGTGTCGGCCTCGAAGTCCGCGTTCTTTGCGCCGGTCTCCTCCTTGATCATCGCGACCTGCGCCGCGCACTGGGCGAACCAGATCGTGAGGAAGGTCTCGGCGAGCGCCTTGTCGTCGTAGGGCGGGTCGATCTCCTCGACGTCGTGTCCGAGTTCGGTGAGCAGCTGGGCCGTCGATTCGAGTGCCTTGACGGCCTCCGGGTCTGGCGTGTCGGTGATCGCCGACTTCGCCGAGTAGCCGATCTTCAGCTTTCCCGGCTTGCTCTTGATCAGTTCTGCGAACGGACCGGCCGGGAGCGCGCCGTCGTAGTCGCCGAGCGGCAGGCGACCGATGATCGAGTCGAACAGCCCCGCGCTGTCGCGAACGGTGCGCGAGACGACGCCCTGGACGGCCATGCCGAACATCGGCTCATTCGTCTGCGGGCCGTAGGGCGCAAGGCCGCGACTGGGCTTGAGCCCGATCAGGCCGTTGCAGCCTGCCGGGATGCGAATCGATCCGCCGCCATCGTTGGCACCGGCAGCCGGGACGATCCCCGCGGCGACGGCAGAGCCGGATCCACCGGATGAGCCACCCGGGGTGCGATCGAGATCCCACGGGTTGTGGCACGGTCCCCAGAGCTCTGACTCGGTGATGCCTTTGGCTCCCAGCTCGGGCGTGGCGGTCTTGCCGAAGATGACGAGCCCGGCACCGAGGAAGCGATCGGTCACGAGCGCGTTCTCATCTGCGACGAAGTTCTTCAGCGAGCGCGAGCCACACGTGGTCGGGTAGCCCTTGTACTCCTGCATCAGGTCCTTGATCAGGAACGGCACGCCGGCGAACGGGCCGGAAAGGTCCGCGTCTGCGGCCTGCGCGTCGGCTTCCTTGGTCGTCTCGATGACGATTGCATTGAGTCGCGGATTGACCTCGGCGGCGCGTTTGCGCGCCAGCTCGAGCAGCTCCGCTGCGGTGACCTGCTTGTTGGCGACGAGCTCTGCCAGCCCAGTCGCGTCGTATCCCATGTACTCCTGAACGTCCACTTGATCCTCCGTTTGAAGTGATCCCCCGGGGCGAGGCTAGCCCGTATTGCGCCAGTAGGATCTGTGTTCAGTCCAGATCATTGGACTTGATGGGGCATGGCCAAGTGGTAAGGCTCCGGGTTTTGGTCCCGGGATCCCTGGTTCGAATCCAGGTGCCCCAGTTTGTGGCGCGGAGGAAGATTCTGAGCTGCGTCCTCCGCGGCTCACGGCCGATCGGCCGCTTCGCCTTGTGCGTCCTTGTCAGAATCTCCCTCCGCGCCACAAACAAAGCTGGGGGATTGAGCATGAGGGAGAACATTTCGAGCGGATCACCGTGGGAGCCGAAGCTTGGGTATTCGCGAGCGGTGAAGGTTGGACAGATGGTTTTCGTTGCCGGGACCACCGGCACAGGGCCGGACGGTGAACTCGTCGGCCCGGGTGACGCGGCCGCGCAGACCCGTCAGGCCCTTGCCAACATCGTCTCGGCGCTTGAGCGCGCCGGCGCTTCGGCGGCGGACGTGGTTCGCACGACGCTCTACGTGACGGACATCTCGAAGTGGGAAGAGATCGGCAAAGCGCACGGCGAGGTCTTCGGCGAGATCCGGCCGGCGATGGCGATGGTTGAAGTGTCGTCTTTGATCGATTCGGAGATGCTGGTCGAGATCGAGGCCGACGCAGTCATCGCGGTCTGACGCCAGGACCGCGCGACGCGGGGCGCGGATCATCGGTAGGTTGGAACTCAGAAGCCTCGCGACCGTTGCTCAAGACGGTGAGTGCCCATGTTCAGGATGCGACTGCAGGCCAGAGCCATTGCCGCGGCGACGATCGTCGCGGCGTTCATTCTGATCTCCCCCGTGAATTCGGCGGGAGCCGGACGATGCGTCCGGAACGGGGAACGCGTCGCAAAGACGCTCGGCAGCGCCATGTTGGTCGAGCGGCCCGTACATGACCTCCCCCCGTGGCAGGATGCGGACCGGATGTTTGCATGCTCCTCGGTTTACGGCCGACGAGTGAATCTCGGGATCTACGGCATCCAGGCCGATGGAGAGGTCAGCCTGCACTTCGAAGTCGCAAATCGGCGATTCCTGGCGTTCGTGGTGTCGTCGGCGGGCAACGCTGGTGGCAGCATCGACGAGTCAGTTCAGGTGGCGGACCTGAGCGCGGGAAGGCTCGTCACGAAGACGGCTCCCAGCTCGCCGCCGGGCGCCGCGAGTGTGGAAAAGCTGCTTCTTAACCGCGAGGGCTGGGTCGGCTGGACGACTCGCGAAAGCGACCCGCCACCGGGCACGCCGCGGGTCGTGCAGGTGCATCAGAACAACTTGAAGAAATCGCGCGTGCTTGCGTCTGGCGCGACGATCGATCGAGATTTCCTGCGCTTTGACACCGACCGGCGCGATCTCGTCTGGTCAAGCGTGACGGCCGGATCCAAGGTGGCGCCGATGCGCCTTTCGGCTGCAGAAGCCGTGAAGTCGGGCGCGCCCTGCCTCAGAAGCGGTGAAAAGGCCGTCCGGTATCAGTCGGGGTCGGTACTGATCCGGCGGCCGTTCAAGCAGGCCGGGTGGGAACGCAGGTTCCAGTTGATCGCCTGCTCCAGGCTCTACCACCGTCGCGTCTCGCTGGGTCGCTTCGGAACAAGGGCGACAGGTCCCGGCTGGCCACATCAGATTGAGCCGTCGCACGAAGCGTTGAGACCGCGCGTCGCCACGATCTCCGTGCGTTACGCGTCCGAGGACGAATCCGTCTCGCGGGAGCAGGTGGTCGTCTTCGATCTCGCCACCGGCAAGACGCTGAGCCGAACGTGGGCGGCGGAAACGGCCTCGTCCTATTCGGTCACAGCACTGCAGGCCAATCCGCGAGGGTCTGTGGCATGGATCGTCCGGCACGCAATTGCGTCGGGCACAGGGCATGGTGAACGAGAAGTGCACCTGAGCGACGGCGATGGCGAGCGGGTTCTGGCGCGCGGCTCGCAGATCGATCCGTTCTTCCTGCGCTTCGGCGACCGCACCGATGTTGCGTCGCTGCTCTGGTCTGCGGAAACCGCCTCCGGGCGGGTGCACTAATGCGTTCGTATTCAAGGGATTGCCTGCAACCTGCGACAATCACTTCAACGACAGGCAAAGTTGTGCATGGAGCACACCGCCTGTAGTGGTCATATTTCGAAGGATCGCAGGCCGACCCCAAGGCCCACGACCGATCCCGGACATCCCGTTTACGCCGACTCAGTCGGATTCATGTGAAGTCACGAAAGACAGCCACACGAATGCTCAATTAGTGCGCCAAACGGGCGCCTGAGCCAAAACCACAGAAAGACTTTTTTAGATGGCTAACCGCTCTCACGCCGGTGCGCGCAATAAGCAGCACCGCAACACCAACAAACCGAAAAATCCTCGCCACGGCAGCAACAACGCTGGTCGCGGCGGAAACAAGAAGAAGTCGAAGCTGATCGACCCGTCGCTGTTCATCAACGCCGACGTGCAGCCCGCCCAGCAGATCGACTACAACGCAAAGCACAAGTTCGTCGACTTCGGATTCGACACGCGCCTTGAGCGCAACGTGACCTCGCGTGGTTACGAGACCCCCACACAGATCCAGGACGAATCGATCGTGCCGATCATGGAGGGCCGCGACCTGATCGGTCTCGCCAACACGGGAACGGGCAAGACCGCCGCGTTCCTGCTTCCGATCATCGACAAGCTCCTCCGCACCGAGGGCAAGAACGACGTGCTGATCATCACCCCGACCCGCGAGCTCGCAGCGCAGATCGAGGACGACTTCCGCGCCT
>JAEMSX010000093.1 GCA_016462645.1 Thermoleophilaceae bacterium | reverse complement strand
CAGCTCTTCCGCAAGCTCACCGCCGTTGACCTTCTGCACCTTGACGACCTCGGCGCCGAGCAGCAGACCGAGTGGGTGCTCGAGCAGCTCTACTCGATCGTCAACGAGCGCTACGAGGACGGCAAGGCGATCACGATCACGACCAATCTGCTCGGTCAGGAGCTTTCCGATCAGATCGGCGAGCGCACAGTCTCAAGACTGATCGAGATCTGCGGCGACCCGCTGCCGTTGTTCGGCAGCGACAAGCGTGTGGACCCGTTTGACTCCCCGGCCGACGAGCCGACGGTCAAGCGCGCGATCGCCGACTAGAGACCGACGAGGCGCTGCCAGCGCGCGAGGTCGTAGTTCGGCGCGGCATTTCGGATCGCAGCGAGAAAGTCATCGGTGCTCGCGATCTTGTTCGCGTTCGCCGCGACGTACGAGCGCAGCGCCCGATCGAACACGCTCGCACCAAGGTCGTGGCGCAACAGCGTGAGCGCGCACGCACCGCCGCGGTAGATCGTGTCCTCATAGGCCCTGGCGTGCTTCTCCCAGTAGTCCATCCCCGTCGCAAGTCCGTGCCTGCCGTTGATCGGCCGGGCGAGATTGCACCGGTAGCTCTTGTGGAAACGCTGCTCGGAGAAGGCCGTCAGTGATTCGTCGAGAAACGGATCCTTGTACTGATCGTTTCCGACCAGGCCGTAGAACCACTGATGGGCCACCTCGTGCGAAATCGTGGCGTTGTCAACCGTGCTGAAGACGATGCCGGGGTACTCGGAGCCGCCGAACGGCAGGTCCCCGATCACGACCTTCAGGCTCGGCAGCTTGTAACCGCCGTACCACTGCTGGAGCTTTGAGAACGCGTTCACCGTCCGGCGCAGTGCAGCACCGAGCTCGCGCTTCTTTTCGGCCGAACCGACAACCGTGAGCTTGACCCCGTTCACGCGCTTGGAGCGCGAGGTGTACCGCCCGACCGCAAAGGCGTAGTCGCGCACGTCGGCTTCGCTCTCATAGGTTGTCGTCTTTCGACTGCGACTGACGCGCGCCTCGCGGCCGGGGAGCACGGCGCGCAGGCCGCGTGGCACAGTCACGCCGACGCTCCACTTCGCGACGGGATTCAGACTGCCTTCGCCGTACGAGGGCTCAGGCCCGATGCGTGGCTGATCAGATCCGGTGACCGCAATCACGGGCAGTACGTCCCCGAAGAGATCGATTCCGGCCGAGCGCCCCAGTGACGTCTGGTCGCGCGGCACACGCGCACGGAACTCAATCAGGAATGCGTCGCGTTCGCCAGCCCGGAGCTCGCCATCAAGCCGCAGCTTCAGCATCGACCCGCCCGCGCGACGGCTCACGATCTTCGCGAACTTCACGAAGGTGACTCGCACGAGGCCATCCCGGTTGTTCGGTCGCAGCCGCAGCCAGACATCCCGGACCGGTTTCGGGCCCCGGTTCTCGACGTCGATTGTCCCAACTCCATCAAGCACACGCTCGTCCGGATCCCACGAGACGGCGTAGGCATAGTCCGTCGGCACGACGCCCTGCAGCGCGACAGCGGCCTGCGAACCGGAGGCATCCACCGCGCACGCGCCCAGCGCCAGCGTGGCGCACGCCGCGAACACCCTTGTCAGTCGGCCTACATCCATCACTGTCGAAACACGAACCATTCGCATACGTTTCGACCGTTCACCGCCCTGCCTACACTCAAACGGTGCCAACCACAGTCATAGTCGGCGCCCAGTGGGGCGATGAAGGCAAGGGCAAGGTCACGGACCTCCTGGCCGAGCGCGCGGAAGTCACCGTGCGCTTTCAGGGCGGCAACAATGCCGGCCACACGATCATCCACGGCGACGAGGTCTTCAAGCTCAACCTGATCCCGTCGGGCATCCTGCACCCGGGCAACACCTGCATCATCGGCAACGGTGTCGTGCTCGACCCGGGCGTGCTGATCGGCGAGCTCGACGACCTGCACAAGCGCGGCGTTGACACCACTTCTCTGCGCATCAGCGCGAACGCACACATCATCATGCCGTACCACCTGCTGCTCGACCACGAGGGCGAGGCGAAGCTCGGCGAGCTGAAGATCGGCACGACCAAGCGCGGCATCGGCCCCTGTTACGCCGACAAGGCAGACCGCCTCGGCATCCGCGTCCAGGACCTGCTCGACGAGAAGATCCTGCGCAAGAAGATCGTCACCGCGCTCGAGCCCAAGCGGCAGCAGTTGCGCCCGTGGGCGAAGGACCCGTCGCTCGACCTCCACGCGATGGTCGAGGAGTTCGCCAACTACGGCCACCGCCTCGAGCCGCACATCGCCGAGACCTCCTTGATCGTGCACAACGAGATCAAGGCCGGCAAGGAAGTCGTCTTTGAAGGGGCGCAGGGAGCGCTGCTCGACATCGACCACGGCACGTATCCGTTCGTCACTTCTTCAAACCCGATCGCCGGAGCAGCGTGCGTCGGTGCCGGCATCGGGCCGACGCTGATCGACGACGTCTGGGGAATCGCCAAGGCGTACACGACGCGCGTGGGCAGTGGACCTTTCCCCTCCGAGATCGAAGGCGACATCGCCGACAAGATCCGCGAGGTCGGCGCCGAGTTCGGCACCACCACCGGCCGCGCCCGTCGCATCGGCTGGCTGGATCTGGTCGCGCTGAAGTACGCGGCGCGGCTGAATGGCATGACCGGCCTCTGCGTCACGAAGCTCGACGTGCTTTCCGGCATCGAGACGCTGCGTGTGGCCACCACCTACAGCAACAACGAAGGCGCGGTCTTCGACGAGTTCCCGTACCACCAGAGCGTGCTGCATCACTCAAAGGCCGAGTACGTCGATCTCCCCGGTTGGGATGAGGACATCTCGAGCGCGCGTTCGATCGAGGATCTTCCCGAGAACTGCCGCACGTATCTCAACTTCATCAGCGAGTTCCTCGACGTACCGATCGTGCTCATGGGCGTCGGCCCCGAGCGCACGCAGATCATTCTCGCGGGCGACCGCGCCCTTTCATTCGCGCGTAACTAGCGACGGTTAGTCGTCGTCGGGCACCGGGTTGTCGAACCCGGGCGGCGGCGTGTACGGCGTGGACGTTCCGCCCGGCGTCGGCGGAGCGGGCGGAGCCGGTGGCTGCGGAGCTGCGGACGGTGGAGCTGCCGGTGCGGGAGCCGGGGTGACCGTTCCTGTGGGGAACGGCGCCTGCTGCTGAGCTGCCTGGAAAGTGCCGGGATCGCCGGCAGGCTGCTCGCGCACGACGCGCGACTTGACGATCTTGTCGTGCAACGCCTGGTGCTTGTCGTCCCAGAGCGGCCAGAGGTAGTTGAGGAAGGTCGGGATGAACAGCAGCACCGCCGCGAGCGCGTTGAAGAGGATTGCGATCACGAGCGTCTGGCGAACGAAAGCGAACTTCGCGTCCACAGGCTCGCCGTTCTCGCGCACGACGCGAATCCCCGTGACGCGCTTGCCGACGGTCTGACCGTTCCAGGCAGACATCGTGGCCATGAAGTAGATCGCGCTGGCGACGAGAAAGAACAACCAGCCGACCTCATCGACGTTCGCTGAGAAGCCGTTGTCGCTGGTCGTGGCCTCGCCGCCGATCCCGATGATGCCGACCGCAATCGAAATCGGGATCCAGACCACCAGGTAGTCAATGATCGACGCACCGACGCGGCGCCACCATCCGGAGAGCTCCCACACCGGCGCGGCGTTCCCTGTCGAAAGCGCGTCCTCGGGCGGAGCGGTGAAGTATTCCTCGCTCATGACGGGCGATGATAGGCCGTTGCCCGGTGGGAGCGACTCCCACCGGGGATGCTGGATCTACTGAGCCGGCGGCTGGGCCTGGAGCGGGTTCTGCTGCGCCGTCTGAGCGACGGGCGGCATGATCTGCTCCGGAGTTTGTGAGGGAACTGCGGCCGCCGTCGCTGCGGCAGGGGCCTGGGCCCCGTTGCTCGCGAAGTCGGCCGGGTATCCCCCTGGGAAGGCGGTGGGTGCAGCGGCGACGGCCTGGACCGGCTGCTGCGGGGCATATGCGGGTGCGACCGGTGCCGGCTGCGCGATCTGCGCTGCGGCCGGGTCCGGTGCAGGCGCGTACTGCGGCTGCGCGGCGACGGGCGCCGGGGCCTGGTCGACGACGGTGCCGCCGTACTTGATGCCGAAGAATGACTTCTGGTCGACCTTCACGGGCTTGGCCGGCTTTGCGGCCGCGGGTGCCAGCGCGCCTGCGTCGGCAGGGTCGACGGGCATGCCGCCGTACTTGATGCCGAAGAACGACTTCTGATTGACCATCTTCTGCTTCGGAGCCTTCTGCTTCTTGCCGCGCTTCTTGTTGTGCGCGGCCGCTTCGGCGCTCTGGATGACCTGGGCCTGCTGCTGGACGGGCTGCTCCACATAAGGCTGGGCGGCCGGCGCCTGCGCGTAGGGGTTCGGCGCAGCCGGGGCCGGTTCCGATTCCTCGGCGTACGGGACCGGCGGGACAGCGAAGGACGCGGGCTGCGGCGCGGAAGCCGGCTCGATCGGCTGAGTCGCGACCGGCTCGGGCGCGACCGGCTGCGGGGCGACCGGCTGGGCAGCAACGACCTGCGGCTGCGCGCCGACGGGCACCGGGGCCTGATCGACGACGGTGCCGCCGTACTTGATGCCGAAGAATGACTTCTGATTGACCTTCACCGGCTTGGCGGCGGGAGCGGCGGGAACCTGTGCGGCTGATGCTGTCGCAGGTGCCTGAGCGACCTCAGTGCCGCCGTACTTGATGCCGAAGAAAGACTTCTGGTCGACCTTCACGGGCTTGGCGGCCGGCGCGGCAGGTGCCTGCACGGCGGGTGCCTGTACGGCCGGAGCGACGGGCATCGCCGCCTGCGGCGCGACTGCCGCGGGTGCCTGTTCGGCAACCGTGCCGCCGTACTTGATGCCGAAGAAAGACTTCTGGTCGACCTTCACGGGCTTGG
>JAEMSX010000014.1 GCA_016462645.1 Thermoleophilaceae bacterium | reverse complement strand
GGTCGTGCCGCCGTTCTCCTCGTTGAGCACGAGGTTGAGGTTGCGCTTCTGCTCCGCGGGGGCGGCGCTGAGCAGCGCCATCGTCAGGTACGGCGACTTGCCCACGCGCTTCATGTCGACCGCGCCCTGCGCGTCGGCTTGCTTGCGCAGCTCGGCGATCGTGCCGGATCCCTCGTTGAGGCCCTTGCTCAGCTTCTTGGATTCCTTCTCGCCCTTGTTCAGGCCCTTGGCGAGTGAGTCGCTGCCGGAGCTCAGCGAGCCGAGTCCGTTTGCGAGTTGCTGCGCTCCGCCGCCCAGCGGCGCGAGGCCGTTCGCCAGCTGACCGGATCCGCTGTTGAGTTCCGAGATTCCGGACGCCAGCCGGCGCGCGCTGCTGGAGATCGTGTCGACGCCGCCGTTGAGCGTGGCCACGCCGTTGTCGAGGTCATGCACGCCGCTGAGCGCGCGATCGACCCACTGATGACCGAGCGAGACGGCGGCCTTCACGCGATCGTTCTGCGCGGCCGCGGCAGAAATCCCGCCGCCCGCGCTGCTCGCGCTGCTGCGTGCCGAGCTCAGCTGACTGCGCGCGCTCTGCACGCTCGGCTCGCTCTGCTGGGCGGACGGCAGCGAGTCGATCGCGCTGATCGCCTGATCGATCGCGGCCTTGGCCTGATCCTGCGGGGCCTGGATCGAGGCGATCGCCGAACCCGTTCCGGCCACCAGATTGTCGAGCAGGTTCATGCCTTTGCGAAATCCGTCGGCGGCATCCTCTGCCTGCTGCGTGCCCTGGCGCAGCTCGCGCGACCCACTGCGCAGCTTGCTCATCGCTGAGTCGAGTTGCCCGGCGCCGCTTGACGCCTTGCCGAGCCCGCTGCTGAGGGTGTTGGCGCCGGCCTGGGCCTGCGCGAAGCCGTTGGCGAGCTGACGCGCGCCGCCGAGCGCCTGGTTGTTGGCCGCGGCGAGCTTGCTCGCTCCGCTGGCCGCGGACTTCAGTCCCTTGCTCGTCTGCTTGGCCCCGCTTGATGCGGCGCCGAGCCCGACGTCGAGCTTGGCGAGGCTCGATGGCGCATCCTCGCTCGCGTCGGTCACCTGGCGCACGCGATTGGTGCCGAGGCCGATGACGTAGTTGACCGCCGGGTCTGCGGCGACCTTGGTCTGGAAGGTCTCGAACTCGCGGATGTCGGCGGGCGAGGTGACGGGCTGTTCGGGCGAGGTGACCAGCACTTCGTAGGGCGCCATCACGCCTCCGCCGTAGCGGTCGGCGACGGCCTGCATGTCCTGGCGCATCGGGTTGTCGGCCTTGAACATCTTCAGGTCGGGGCCGCCGGTCTGCAGGCGAAGCGCGCTGCCGCAGAGCAGCAGGAGCGGGATCAGCGCGATCACCGACGCCAGCAGCGGGCGGTCGATGATGCGGTTGACCAGCGGCACGAGGCGCGACGGGCGGTCGGCCCTGCCGATCGCCCACTTGTCGATGTTGGTCCCGGCGACGGCGAGGCAGGCGGGCAGCAGCGTGAAGGCCGCGAGCACCGAGAAGACGGCGGCCGCGATCACGCCGATCGTGCCGGTGGTCATCGACGCCCAGCCGAACGAGATGCCGATCACGACGAGCCCCGCGAGCACGAGGATGCCGCCGGCGAAAGCGACCGTGCGCCCCGCGGTGTTCAGAGAAGTTGCGACGGCGCCCTCGACCGTTTTGCCGTCGCGCAGCTCATCGCGGAAGCGCGCGACGAACAGCAGCGAATAGTCCGCTCCCAGCGCGAGGCCGATGATCGAGCCGCTGGCCTGGGCGAGGATGTTGACCGGGTGGATCAGGCCGAGCAGCGTGACGAACCCGGTCGTCACGCCGATCACCGCGACGCCCTGGACCAGCGGGATCGCGGCGGCGATCGGGGCGCGGAAGATCAGCAGCAGGATCAGCAGCAGGAAGGGGAAGGCGAGCAGCTCGGCCTTCAGCGCGCCGGCGAAGACGAGGTTGACCAGCTCGGTCGAGAAGCGCGACTGTCCGGCGACTCTGGCCTCGATGCCGGGCGGCAGGATCTTGTCGATGCGCGCCTGGATCTTCGGCAGCTCATCGCGGCCGGCGTCGACGACGCTGCCGTCGAGGCTCGCGATCAGCAGCGCGCGCTCCTTGGACTGACGAAACAGTGTGGGCGCGCCCGCCGACCAGGGACTTGCGACCGAGACTCCGGGGATACGGTTCAGGGAGCGGACGAGGACCGGGCCGCTGGTGTCGAGGGCCTGCTGCGGCCCTTCGAGCATGATCGTCAGCGGCGTCGACTCGCCGAATGCGACCTTGTCGGCGTCCAGTGCCTGAGCGGAAGGGGTGCCGCGGATGACGAGGTCTTCCGCGTGGAGCACCTGCTTCGCAAACAGTCCGGCCGTGCCGAGCACGACCGCGAAAGCGGCCCAGATTCCGATGACCAGCCACGGCCGCCTGGTCGCGAGCCGGACGGTCCGGGGCATGGGCGTGCGTGGGGTCTTGCCGCGCTTGATCGGAGCGCGGGCGATCGCCGCCGCAGATACCTCCTGAACTTCGATCGTCTCATCGAGCCGATCGATTTCCGACTTGATTTCCAAACTGGCTGTTTCCCTTCGCCGAGACCAGTCTGCATCTTGCCGACCAGAGGCACCAAACTACTGGATTGTGGGGTCGCTGTCCAGCCCCGCAACGGGTATTTCCAGTTCGGTATAGATGCTTCCGAGAGCGGTCACGAAGCGCTCAGCGGAGAACCGCGTCTCATGCGTCTGGCGCGCGCCGGCGGCGAGTCGTTCGCGCAGTTCGCGGTCGGTCAGCAGCCGGCGCAGCGCGCTCGCGAGGCCCTCGGCGTCGTTCGGATCCACGAGCAGCGCGTCGTCGCCGTCGGTCAGGTCTTCCGGCATGCCGTCGATCCGGGTTGAGATCACAGGAGTTCCGGCGCGCAGCGCCTCGAGCACGGAGACCGATCCGCTTGCCTCGGCGAGCGAAGGGAGCACGTAGATGTCCGACTCGGCAAAGAGCGGGCGTACGTCTTCGACGCGGCCGGGGAGCTCGATCTGGCTGAAGTCCCTGGCGAGCGCGCGGTGGGGCTCAAGCAGTCGGCCGGAGCCGGCAAGATGCGCCTTGAACGGCACGCCCGCATCGGAAAGCGCGCCCAGCGCGCGGATCAGGACATCGACGCCCTTGCGCGGATCCTGACGCGAGACGCAGGCCACGACGGGCGGATCGTTCGGCCGGCGCGGAGGCGGCGGCGCGTCGGCGAAGGCGTCGGTCGTCGCGTACGGCGTGCGGCGAATGTTCAGTCCGTCTCCGTAGGCGTCGCGCAGGATCCGCTCGACGGAGGCGTAGTTGACGAGCACGAGCTGCGAGTTCGCGTAGCCCCAGCGCTCGAGCCGGTTGTCGGCCGCGCGGATCCACGCGAGCCAGGCGCGGTAGCGAATGCGGTTGATCGAGCCGTGGTGCGCGCCCAGTCCATCCTGCATCGCGGCAACTTCGTAGGCGCGCGTGGCGTAGGCATTGCAGAGCACAGCCGCGCGAAAGCCGCGCCTGCGCACGAGCCGGCCCGCCATCGCGCCGGCTGACGCCCAGAGCGCGAAGCCGTGGATCCCGAGCAGGTGGTCCGGCCCGGCAAGCTCGGCGACGGCGTTGGCGAGCGGCGGGCCCTGCATGGAGGCCGGCCCCGGCGCGCGCACGTGGTGGACCGTGCCGTAGTCAGTCGCGACCGTGCGGCTCCGCGGACCGACGCAGAAGATGTGCGGATCGAGCCCCAGCCGCTGCGCCGCCAGCGCGTGCGCGCGAACGTAGGTCTCGTGGCCGCCGACGCCTTGCAGTACGTCCTTCCCGGAAACCAGGGCGATCGGTGGGGCGCCGGCCATCTGCCGCCACGCTATCCGAAAGGTAAGCTCGCCGGGTTGTGCGTGCCGTGCTCTTCTGCAACGAAATGCTCGGCCTCGGGCATCTCGGGGTCTCGCTCGCGATCGCGGGGGAGCTCGCCTCCGGACCGGACGATTCGGCGCTGGTTGTCACCGGGTCGCCGGCGTTTGAGAGCATGAGGGTGCCGAGCGGCGTCGAGCTGCTGAAGATCCCGACCGCATCGCCGGGGGCGGACTCCGCGTGGAGCACGACTGGTCTGCGCCCGCCGGGCGATCTGACTCAGGACCCGGCAGAGATCACGAGACAACGTGCAGACGCCTGTCGCGCGGCGATCGAGCGGGTCGATCCCGACGCCGTGGTCGTCGACTACCGCCCGCTCGGCCGTGATCACGACATCGTCCCGGCGCTGAAACTCGCGCGCGAGCGGGCGTCGTGCAGGATCGCCCTGGGCATCTGGGACTCCGACGACACGCCAGAAGCTCTCCGGGCGTACTGGACACCGGAGCTGATGGAGCGCGCGGCCGAGTTCTTTGACATGGCTTTCGTCTACGGCCCGCCGGCGGCTGATGATGTGCGGGTGGCCGCGATCCGCGAAGCCGGGATCCCGGTGCACGAGACGGGGTTCGTCAGCGATCCCCCCGCGGGTTCGCCCGCGCCCGATCTGGAACCCGGATATCTGCTCGTCACGGCCGGCGGCGGGGTCGACGGCTTTGCCACGCTCGACACCGTGCTCTCGGCGATCCGCCTGCGCGCGATCGCGATCCCCGCGGTCCTGGTGGCCGGTCCGCTGATGCCTCCAGAGCACGTGGCAGACCTGCGCGCCGCCGCAGCGGGCCTCGACGTCACGCTCTTTGAATCGCGCAGCGATCTGCCCGAACTGCTCGCCGGAGCGCGCGCGGTCGTGTCGATGACCGGCTACTCGACAACCGCCCAGGTCCTCGCCAGCGGCGTGCCGTCGTTGATGGTCCCGCGAGCGGTGCCGCGCGAGGAGCAGCTCAATCGGGCCAAGCGGTTGGCCGCCGATGGGCGCGTCGCGATGCTCGATCCTCGCGGTCTGAGTCCTGATGCGATGCGGGATGCGCTGGATCAGCTGCTTGCGCGGAGCCCGCGCGGGGCGCAGGCGCTGACCGGGGCATCAGACGTGCGCGACCTGCTCGTGGCCGCGTTGGACGATCAGTCGGTCCGGTGACACCTCGGCGCGGAATACTCGTCTTTACCTCCGTAAGCCCCATTCCCGTGGGGGCCAGTTTGCAAGCCCACGCGACATATGTCGCAGTAAGGATCCAATCCCAATGAAGAAGACACTGACGCTGATCAGCGCGATGCTCGTGGTCGCCGGCGTGATGGCGACGCAGTCGCTCGCGCAAGACAACAACAAGGGCAATCACGGCTCATCTCGCGCACAGATCTTCCGCGCAACGCTCGCCCCTGTCGTATCCGTCCAGCCGACCGCAACGGTCGCCGGCAGCACCGACGCGACCGGCGCCACCGGAGAGACCGGCAGCACGTCGGCAACTCCGTCCGGCCGCGCGCAGTGGGTGCAGAACAAGAAGCGCTTCAACGGCTACGTCAAGGTGCGCAACCTGACGCCGGCCACCGTCTACACCGCCGGCATCTACGAGAACGCCGACGAACTGGGCTGCGCAAGCGCCACGAACACGCTCGTCGGTCCGCCGTCGATCAAGTCGATCACGACTGACGCGGCCGGCAAGGGCAGCACGCACGCCCACGGCAGGCTGAGCGCGTTCAAGCTCGACGCGACCAAGTCCTACTACGTCCGCGTGAATGACGCGACCGGCGCGGCAGTGCTCTGCGGCGACCTGAAGCTCAAGACGAAGAAGGCCAAGAAGAACAAGAGCCACGGCAAGAGCGACAAGAGCCACGGCAAGAGCGACGGCAAGGCCAAGGGCCACAGCTAAAGGCGGACCACCGCTAGTTCGGTCACTTCAGGCAAGGTCGACCGGTCACCGTTTGATGGTGACCGGGACGCCTTGCCCGATGTGTTTTGAGAGCCATGTGACCGCGCCGGTGGATGCGCGGATGCAGCCGTGGGACACGGCGGTGCCGAGCGTGCCACCGATGCTGTTGCGGCCGTGGATCGCGATCTGACCCGGTCCGCCCTCGAACTCCTGGAAGATGTTCGAGCGCGCGCTGAGCGCCAACGCGTACGGCTCACCCGCGGCGTTCTTGGGGAGGTGGATGCTCTCCTCGACGAAGAACTCGCCATGCGGAGTCTGGGTTGTCGGGGCGCCGACGATCGTCTTGTACTTCTTCACCTCTTTGCCGGCGCGGTAGACCCGGAGCGTGCGCGAACTGGTGTCCTCGACGAGGCCCCAGACCGTTTGCGTGCGCTTGGTCGAGTCGGAGGTGATCCAGCCCTTCTTGGGCGGGGTCGGCTTGCCCAGCGTGCGTCCCGGGGTGCGGACGTAGAACCAGAGCTTGCCTTTCGAGTCGCGCTTGCGAGCGAGCAGCGGCATCTTGGTGCGCTCGCCGGTTATCGGCCGGGTGATTGGGATGCGCAGCTGGACTGCGGTGTTGCTATTCGGTCTGGCGTGGACATTGTGCGCGGCAAACAGCGCGACGATGCGCTGAGAGGCCGGCACTGCCCCGGCATTTGCAGAGGGGGCGGAGGCCGCACAGACGATCAGTGCGGCCCCGCAGGCGAGGGATGTGGCTGTTCTCTTGATACGGCTCTCAGCTCAACCGGTGAATCCGACGGGTCTGCGCGGGGCTTGCGCAGTGGCTTCGGCGCAGGACTTGAAGCGCAGGCTCAACGTGCGCGCCTTGGTGCCGTCGGTGAACGTCACGCGGGCCTTCACGGTGCGCGTTCCGCCGTCGTAGATCTGCACTGTTGCGGAGTACGGCGACTTCGTGCGCGTGGTGATCTGTTTGCCGCCGACCGAGAAGACGACCTTGCGGATCTTCGTGCCGGTCACAGAGACCTTGAACGAGCGGTCGATGCAGCGCGAGGTGCCAAAGCGTCCGATCGAGCGTCCGACCGATCGCGGCGTGGTCTGGAGGATTGCGGTGCCTGTGCCTGCGGTTGTGCCCGTGCTGCTGCCGGGCGCGGGAATCGGCGGGCCGCCTTCACCGCCGACAGTTCCCGGCGCGCAGGGGACGCGGGAGATGGTGTCGTTGATCAGCGTGACCGCGCCGTTGCGCGCGAGGATGCGACCCTGGACCGTGACGCCGTTGTTGAGGCTGGCGGAGGTGAGCGCCATGACGGTGCCGACCATCGTTGAAGTGGTGCCGAGCGTCGCCGAGCTGCCGACCTTCCAGAACACGTTGCAGGCCTGAGCGCCATTGATCATCCGCACGACGCTGGCCGACGCTGTGGTGAGCGTGGAGCCGGCCTTGAAGATGAAGACGGCGTTGGGATCGTTCTGGGCGTCGAGCGTGATCACGCCGGTGAGCCCGAGCGAGCTGGCGCTTTCGTAGACGCCGGCTGTGACGGTGAGACCGCCGAGGTCTGCGGGGACTGCCGTCGAGGGACCGCGGCCGGCCGCGTCGTTGTAGGCGGTGGTGAGATCGTTCTGCGCAATTGATGCGACGGCGTCGGTGATGTGCGCGGTGCCGTTGAGCGTGCCGGGCGGGAATCCGCCGAAGGCTGTGCCGGGGCTGAGGCCGAGGTCACCGTTGATCACCGAGGGACCGGTGTTGGTGATCGCGGAGCCGGCCAGCAGCGCGAACGCGTTGGCGGTGCCGAGGTTCACGGGCGGCTGTGCCGCAGACGCGCTCTGGGGGGAAAGCGCGAATGCGACGACCGCAGCGGTAAAGAAAGTGGCGATCCATGCGTGTCGACGCGTGGGCGAGGGACGTGAGAGAGTGATCGCGGGTGCGCGAACGCGAGCGGAACGGTGGGGCATGAGAAGCCTTCCTCAGGGCGCACGTCGTTTCCGGCTTTGCGGAGATATATCGGCGCCCGGGTGGGTGGCGCTTTGGAGAGGCGGTCCGTGAGGCTTGGTCGCTGGTTCGCGACCGGCACTACGCAGGGCTGGATCTAGAAAGCTGTTTTGCTGTGCTTCTTCACACTACACCCTTTTGGGTAGGTTTGAGTGGACCTTCCGCGGCAAGCGGTGAGTAGTTGCGCCCGAGCCGCTATCGCGAGGCAGCCGACTTCAGTTCTGCAGCAATCGGCCGATAACATGTGCCGCTTCCCGCCCTCTTAGCTCAGTTGGTAGAGCACTTCCATGGTAAGGAAGGGGTCTCCGGTTCGAGTCCGGAAGAGGGCTTAGGTTTTATGCGGGTTCTAGGCGATCAGCCGCTTCTGGCGAACATCACCGGCGAACAAGTGGCGAACATTCGAGTGGGCCCCTTCTTCAGTTTCGGACCCCTTCTTTGATTGTTCGGAAGTGGCCCGTGGCGCGACCTCCTCTCGGGCCTCTTGGATGAGCTCATCAGCGTTGCGCCGATCGTCATCGTCGAGGTCCGCCATCACGTGGGCGTATGTCGACAGCGTCATCGTCGGGGCGTGCCCGAGCTGAGCTGCGACATCGACCACTGACTTGCCTTCGCGAATCAGCAGGCTCGCGAAGCTGTGGCGCAGGTCGTAGGGACGCAGGTCGGGACGGCCAGCAGCAGATGCTGCGACCTTGAACGACTTGCGCGACCAACTCTTGTACGCCTCATGCAGCCAGGGGCCGGCCTCGTTAGTCGTGCTTGCGAACACGAGACCGCTCGGGTGCGGGGTCGAAATCATCCGCCAGCGATCGAGGTCGGCTTTGAGCGCCGGAACGATTCGCACTGACCGGATTGCCCCGGTCTTGGTCTCCTTGATCTCGCCGTGCGCGAGGGCCTGCTCGATCAGCAGAGTCTTCGAGCGGACGTGATCCCAACGAAGCGCGAGCGCCTCGCCTGGCCGAAGCCCGGCATAACCAAGGACGACCAGTAGCGCCGCGTCTCGGTCCTTGCCTTGCTTGAGCATGTGGTTCCGCATGATCTCGATCTCTCGAGGAGCTACCGGCCGCACCGCTTTGGTCCGCTTGCCCGAAGGCTTCTTGACCTCGCGAACGGGGTTGACCTGCAGCTCGCCCCAGACGACTGCCTTCTGCAGACAAGTCTGCAAAACGTTCATCGCCTTCTTGACTGTCTGATCCTTCCGGTCGGCGCGCGAGAGATCCGAGCGCCACTCCTCGATCACGCGAGGCGTTAGCTCGCGCAGTTGCATCTCTCCGAGGAACGGAAGGACGTGGTTGTTCCAGCAGGTCGAGTAGTTCTGGCGCGTAACGATTGAGAGACGATCGCTGACCGTGTCCCACCACTCCTCGCCAAACTCCGCAAGCGACTTCCTGCCTGCGTCGATCTTGGCCATTTCGCCGGTGAGCTGCCTCATCCGGACTTGGCCGTTGAAGGCCTCGGCCTGCTTCTTGTTGGCGAACGTCTGCTGGCGGTTCTGTCCGCTTGCGCGGTACCGGACCAACCAGTTGATGTCGCCGTTTGCTTTCACTTTCTTGTGAACGCTCATAGGTGCTTCTCCTATTTGAGGAATCCGCGCCTGGGTGTCTGCGCCTGAGCATACGGTCCGCGGCGTGCCGTTCGTGGCGGAGTGACCGCGCGCCTGATTGCGACTTCGCTAACTGCGGGTTCGGGTTCGACGGCGCTTTCGTTGATCCAGTCGTCGAGCCACTCGGGGCGGATGCGGAAGCACTTCGATTGGCCGACGCGCGCGTGCTTGAGGCGACGCGATTCGATGGCGCGGTAGATGGTTTTGGAGGAGACGCCGATGTAATCGGCGGCCTCGGCAACAGAAAGGGTGAGCTTCGTGTCGGTGCTGACCTTCATCATGCTTCGACACTTTCGGTAGGCGCGGCATCGGCGTTCACGATCGCGACGAGTCCTCCGAGTAGGTCGAGGTCGGAAGTTTGTCGAAGCTGGAAGCGTGCGCCGAGTCCAGTCTCGTTCGCCAGCGCCGCGATTCGGCTTCCCCGAGCATCCGGCCCAGCCACGTAGAGGACGCCGATGAATCCATCGACATGGATACGACGATCGAAGGCGCGAAGAATGTCGCGCCAACGGTCTACGTTTTTTGGCGAGAGTTCGACTTCGATCGCGATAAACGAATCGGTGTCGGGCAACTCGCACACGACATCTGGCCTGTGTTGAACGCGGCGGCCGTTGCGAACTTCTTCCAGCTCGAATTCGTGACGGCCATCGCGCATCATCCGACCGCGAGCGACGATCTCGCGTTCGGTCAGGCAGTCGACATGCTGACGCTCAAGCTCACAGACGACACTTGTCATCGCTTCGTCGTGCGGGAGGAACCAGGTGGTCGGCTCGGCCGGCCGAAGCGGCAAGCTGGCGGTGGCGAGTCCTTCGCGGGTCGCGGCGAACACACGTCCGCCGGTCGAGATGCCCTCGAAGCTGGCGAGCAGCCCGCGCTCGGTCAGGCTTCCTGGCCGCCGGTACGCGGTCGCCCTGGAAACTTCGAAACGATGTTCGATGTGCTCTGGGCGCACACATCGCTGTCGTCCAGCGAATTTCAGAATGTCCAGTTCTAGTTGTGTCAAGCGTTCCATGCTTCTGTGCCTCCTCAGCGCTGCGCGCTGCCGTTGAATTGCTTCTTGCCTCCTGAACGCACGAGCTGGCAAAAACGTCACGCTCACTCGCAAATTCCTTAACTCATGAATGCACGAGAAACAAAAAACGTCACACCCCAACTAGAGAAACTCACCCCAACCAACCTCCCCAAGCTGCTCCGGACACCTCCTGTGCACGAATCCTGCATCGATCAATACATCTGGACAGTCCGACTCGAACCAAACTCCTTCCTATCCATCATGAGAGGGAGGAGTTTGGTTCGACAAAGGACTGCGATTTCGCTCCAGGAGCGGGATTCGTGCGCGTGGTTTTGACACGCCGGATCTCAGCTGAGTCTCAAGTTGATCTCAGACGACGACGACCGCGGGCCGAATGCGAAACGTGGCTTGGCGGCGTAGAGCTACTACTTCGCGCACTTTTTTCGCGAGAAGTCCGGTTCAACCAGCACCACGATGGCCATGACAAATGCAACCGCCGCCCAAAGCCACAAGCCGACAAGTGCGCTTCCGCCGACGAAGAAGGCGAGGATCGCGAGAGAGACAGTGGTCACTTTGCCCGCGTGGATGACATCTGACTTCATAAACCCAATCTACTGCCTTCGACGGAGATTTAGCGGATTTCCGCCCGAGGCGAATCTCAACTTCTCCCCGCCTGATCACCACGCTTGATTGTGGCGCGCTTTCGCGCGCTGTCTGCGCTTAGGTGGGCAGGCAGATTTGAGGAATCTGAGAAATAAATGAAAGTACTGGACAATGCGAATCGCCGAATGTCCGGGAATTGTGGAGCCGACAGATCTCCCGCCTAGAGTTGGGAGAACGCTGAAATGGATCGAAACTAACGAGATGCACCCGAACCTGATCACCGCTGAGCGAGCTCTCGGCGCGCCAGGCCTGCGCGTTCGCACCACGACTGACGGGCCAGAGTCCAGGCTTGTCCAACGCTATCTGGAGGACTTGAATCGGTCTACTCCTCGCCCGGGACTTTCGCGACTTGTCTTCGTCGAGCCCCTCGTGGAAACGACCTCCCCGGACATAGTGGTTGCGGAGTTTGACCCCACGGTCTACGGCACGTGGCATTCGAAGGATGCTCTCCGAGTCCCGAACGATTTAAAAGTCATGCATCATCTTTGGAGATCTCGCGGCGGCGTGGTCGACGACCTAGCTCTGGCCCTAGCCGTGCCAACGCGTAGCTTGGCCTCGTCATTGGAGCGACTTCACGATGTGGGCTTCGTTCGGATGCGCGGTTCTAGGTGGGAGCCGTCGGCGCTGGATCGCGTTTACGGCATCCGACGCCTGGTGGCAGTCGAGGCAAAGGTCTCGGATGTGGGTCGGGTGATGCGACAGGCGATGCGAAACAAATGGTTCGCCTCAGAGTCTTACCTCCTTACGGGCACACAGGCAGTGAGCGAAGAAACTGTTGAGTCACTAAAGTCCGTAGGCGTCGGTGCGATCGTTTGCAACGACTCGCTGACGTGTGTGCTCAGTTCAACTCGATCGCCCTCGCCGAAGAGTCATGGTTCATGGCTATTCAACGAATGGGTTGGCTCGATTGCTTGCTCTAACTAGCCAAAGTGGTAGATCTCCAAACTGTCATCTCGGCCGTTGAGGCCGCCGAATCCGCGTTGACGGATATCGCCGCCCCGTTCGAAGTAACGGGTCAAAAGATCGTGCTTACGGCAAAAGATCCCGACAAAGGGGGCGTGGTTGTGAAAGTCGTGCTTCGGCCGGACGATCAGCGCGCGATTCAAGAAATCGAGATTCTGACGAGCCACTCGTTTTCCAACGTGCCGACCCTCTTTCGAAGCGGAGAGCTTGAAATCGAGTCGACCTCATACATGTACTTAGTCGAAGAGCGAGTGGAGGGTGACACGCTCGAGAAACGGCTTGGGTCTGACAAACCGCTGTCTGCGGAAGAAGCGATTTCACTCGCCGATGCGCTGCTCACCGCGATCGTCGAGATGGAGGAGCTAGAAATCGTTCATCGCGACATCAAGCCCGCAAACATCATCTTGCGAGCAGACGGAGGGGTCGCACTTCTCGATTTTGGGATTGCGCGTGTCCTTGGTCGGACCACGAAGCTCACCGAAACGGATGGGGATGGACCGCACACCGCCGGCTACGCGCCACCGGAGGTCTACCTAAACAAACCTGAATTGATTGACAGTCGGGCGGACCTCTTCTCCACGGCGGTCGTGTTCACTGAGGCCGCTACGGGAGAGCACCCCTTCGGCCACCCTCGCCACGATATTCGCGAGGTGATCGAGGGTGGTGGATTCAAGGCGCCAGTATTCGAACGGGACAACGAAGGCCAGTTGGCGGCACTGGTGTCGGCGATGCTTTCGCCGCATGTAAATGAACGACCGCCGGATGCGGCAACCGCACGTGGCTGGTTCGACGACGCTCGCCCTGGCTCGGCGGCCTAAGTCATGGATTTGTATCTGCAGGCCGGTTTCAACGCCCAGGTGATGTGCCGTGAGCTCCTCTCGGACTGGGGCGGAGGAACAGTAATCCTCAGTCCGCGAGACGCCAACATCTCGGATCTAACCAATTACTCGCAACAGATGCGCGATGCCGGCGGATCGGTTCTGCTGGATCCGCAGATGTTTAGGGCTGACTCGAATTACGAACGGCTGACGGACCACGAACATTGGTATGTGGATCTCGATTCTGACGTCAATGCGGCGCTGGTTGGGCTGCGGAACATTAATAGTTCGCTTGAGACAAGAGCGGTGATTCTCCCAGGGCGCTACGTCGACCTGAACGGTCTTCCGGCTTGGATAGATCAGCAGCGGGCGGTGACCGAGGCCTCTGCTGATGTTCTCGAAGGGAAGGACCGATGGGCAACGATTTGCATGGGAGCGGAGGTCGTCAGAAATCGTCAGCCCATCAGTCGAATCGCAGATGTAGCAACAACTTGGAATGTCGACGGGTATTACGTCGTCGCCGAACCGCCCGCGAATCAATACCTAGTCAGCGACGCGCTCTGGCTTTCCAACCTCATCTCGTTCCTAGCTGGGATCAAGCTGACGGGCCGGAAAGTGGTTCTCGGATATGCGCATCAACAGATGCTTATCGCTGCAGCCGCGAACATCGATGCCATAGCTTCGGGGAACTTCAAAAATGTGCGCAGCTTCGGGGTCGACAAGTTCTTCGTGGGAGACGATGACGCCATGGCTCGTCAAGCGCCGTACTTCTATTCACCGCGCACGCTCTCCGAGTATCCGATTTCGTCGCTTGACCTCGCGCAGCAGGTAGGGATGCTCGACGATCTCCGACTTTCAGTCGAGTTTCAAAATAGCTATTCAGACATCTTGTTCACCGGTGCCCAGCCGAGCACGGTCGACTACAAACTTGCTCGGTCGTGGCGGCACTTTTTGCGTGCGCTCCGGGTGCAAGCCACGTCCGCCCGCAAGGAGACTTTCCGTGACACAACGGCAGGGCTTGAGCTGCAAATGGCTGAAGCTATTTCGGCCCACGAGAGCCTCTCCGGCGTCGGCGTGCTTCCGGCAACCGGCCGCGACTTCAGCGAAGTCGCGAACACGGGTAAAGCTGCACTCAGGATCCTTGAGCGCCAACGCGGTTTCGTACTCGATCGTCGCTGGCTGTAGGCGCTGGCTGAGTGCCGTCCGCGTACGGATCAGTTGAACGCGAGAAAATCACGCGCAGACTGGTAATACGAGAGGCGCCGAGCACTTAAGACGTCTATATAACGTGATGAGATTGACCCGTTCGGGTCAAGTATCGAGATGTGCGCGTGTCCATTTCGCTGGGACCGCCGAAGTAGATTTGAACTCTCGAAGTCCAGCGCCGGGCACGAATATCCGAAGACGACGATCTCGTCGGCCTTTTCGAGGGCGGTCTCCGCCATCTTCCAGAGAGGCTTCATGGCGTCATGAAGCACGGCAGACTTGTGGCTGACCGGCGGCACAACGACGGGCAGCGTGTAAGCGTTACGCGTTTCGCGGGTCAAAGTCATTTCTGGGCTGATCAGCTTTCGGCATGTGATCGAGAGATCGCGCTTCGAGTTGAACATCGCGTTTGGCGTAGGAGATCGACTGTTATGTGTCGAGTACCAGTTGAGCGAACCGTGCAACTTGAGAATTCGCGCCGGGCGATCAACAGGATCGTGCTCTTCAAACAGATCTTCTGATCGTGCGTTGCTAGGCCAGGAGAGGCCCGGGTTGCCAATCCCATAACACCATGGAAAGTTGAAAATTTCCGGCGCTATCCCCGCCCATCGCGCGGTCTTGCTCATCAGCTCAAGTGACTTTTCGACTTGAATGTCTTGGTTAAACGTGATGATCGTTAGATCACCGGGGCGCACTCCATTGTTTAGGTATTTGGCGACGATTCGATATAGCCATCGCTTGTTCGTCGCCTCAACGTTGTTGGTTGTGTCTGAGAGTCGACGATTGAAGAGCTTCAGGACGCTCACGAATGCTGTGCGCGCGAGATTCGCGAGCGCGGGATTGAACAGATCTGGATAGATCTGTCCCATGACGGATTCGAGCGAGTCGAATCGCGGATCCTTCACGTCGATGCCGTAGGTCGCCTGCATGTAGCGAGCGACATCCGCGGTCAATGTGGGGTTCGTCTTTGCGGTCACTGAGAAGAACCCCTTGTCCAAGGGGGGACGATGGATCAGTGGCCGGGTGGCGACGTCAGAGACGGTCGCGCCAGCGCCAAGTATTAGAACGGCTTTCATACAGAGCAATAACTCGAGTGAGGGCCATCATCGCCAGAAAGTCGGACGACCTACCGGTAGCGCGGCGCGGGACATCAATATGATCCCTGCCTGGGAGACCACGCTGACGGAGAACCGTCCGAGCTCTGCGAGCAAAACGCGAACATCAGAAGTCGAAACAGGCCACATCGAGTCAGTCAAAGCTTCACGGCCAAGCCTGGACCAGACTCAAGAAGACCCAAATTCGACACCGAGGCGCAAATGCGAGACCATGTCCGCCAAGGCCCGAGCGATGAAGGCGCGGAGTAAGGTCGAGCACCAGCTGTACAGTGAATCCGCGTGAAGGGTCGCGTCCTCAATACCGATTTCAACTGGTACAAGCTACTAAGCGGCAGCGCTGATCTTGATGAAGTCAACTTTTGGCGCCCAGGTAAGCAAGCGATGGTCGCCGAGCGTGGAACGCCCATCTTCTTCAAACTCAAATCTCCTCAGAATGCGATTTGTGGGTTTGGCTTCTTCTCCCGGTACCAGCGACTCCCGGTATGGCAGGCATGGGAGTTGTTCGGTCGCGGCAACGGAGTCGCCAGCCTAGAAGAACTCCTAGACCGCCTGCGCGAAATCGCGAACCGAAACGCGATTGACATGGGAGTTGATCCGCAGGTCGGATGCGTCGCGGTCGTTCAGCCAACCTTCTTCCCGCCTGATGAATGGATTGCTCCTCCGTCGGACTGGAAATCGAACATCGTCACCGGCCGAAGCGAGGAGTTATCAGTCGGCGAAGGACGACGCATCTGGAGCGCTTGCCTCGAGCGTTACGGGCGGTTGTTCGATGCGGGCGATCAGATTGCGCCAGAGCTTGAGCGCGCTCGTGAAGGAAAGCCTCGACTCGTGACTCCTCGACTCGGACAGGCTTCATTCCGCCTTGACGTTCAGGATTCGTATGACGGACGTTGCGCAGTCACCGGCGAGCATTCGTTGCCGGTGCTTGAAGCCGCTCACGTAACGCCATGGGGCTCCGGCGGCCCGAATCTTGTTTCAAATGGGGTTCTCCTGCGGAGCGATTTGCATCGCTTGTTCGATCGCGGATACGTCACGATTGACGACGATGCCAGCCTGGTCGTTGGCGGCGCGCTTCGCGAGGAATGGAACAACGGTCGGGCGTACTACGAGTTGCACGGGCGGCAATTGTTTGAGCCTGCAGATGACTCACACCGCCTTGACCGTGAGCGCTTGGCCTGGCATCAGGAGAACGTGTTCCGGGGTTGACGGTTGGGATCGGCCACTTCGTCCGGGCCGAATCGGATTAGGAAGCCGACGAATTCTTTGACGCGACCGAGCTGCCGGAATCGCGAAAGAATTGCCGCAGGTACTCCCGTAGGCCGGGATCGCAGACGTAGACAAAAGTTCCCTTGACCCCTCTGGTCAGGAGGACTACGTACACGTTGATCACATAGGTGAGAATTTCTTCGTCGGTGTATTCAATCCCGAGCTTCTTGTTGTTCTCGCGACCCTTCTTGTCGAAGTAGTTTTTCCGGTCGAAGTAGATCTTCTTTGAGTCAGGATCAAATCTGAGGTCCTTGCCGATGATCACGCCTGCGTAGTTGAGGTCGTAGCCCTGAACCGTGTGTATCGAGCCGACCTCGAACGGCGCACCAGCTGACCGAACCCAGTCCTCGGTGGCAACGTTCCACTTTCGGCGCACGCCGTCGATTTCGATGTCGAACTTGTCCTCGTTCCCCTTGCCCTTGCTCACCCATTCCCACGCGTAGCCGGCGACCATCCGAGAGAGGCCGTCCTCGGCCTCCTTCTCGGTGAGCGCGTTCTCCATGTCACGGAGGTCTTCGTACCACCGAAGGTCGTAGTCCGGAAAATTGCGTGGGACTGGCGGCTCGTCGCTGAACACTTCGCGCAAGTACTTGATGTAGTCCCCGCCGGCCTGCACTCGCATCTGCGACGTGAGTGGGTAGAGACGTTTCTGTTGCTCAGCCGCGTCAGTGAGTACGCGCATTGTCTTTAGTGGCAGGTCGGCTGGCCGAACACTTTGCAACGTGTCCAAGAGAAACACTTGGTGGTCGCTCTTCGCGACGATCCAGTCTGCCTGGGTGTACTTGTTGTCGTCAGCTCCGAAAAGCCTCTCGTTGATCACTGGAAACTTGGCGTTGTTCGGCCCCGACGGCTGATTGGCACGATGGTTCAAGCGATGGGTCTCGTCAACGATCAACAGGTCAAAGTGTTTCTCGGAATCGCCAACTTGAAACGGCGTCATCACCATCGCGGAGCTCAGGCCGGGAGTTTTGGAGAAGACGTTCGCAATCGATTTGCGCAGGGCCTTCTGCGGCACGACTATGCCGATCTCGAGGCCATTCAGCAACTCGCGATTTGCCGCCACGAACGGATCGTTCAGAATCGATTCATCTTCGAGCTCGTCCTCATGTGGCGCCGTCGCGAGGTCCTTCAGAAGCTTCATCAGATACACGCCGACGATCGTCTTGCCGGTCCCTGGATCACCCTCGACTACCGCTGTTGACTTTTCACCGTTCTTGATGTTTCGGAGAAGGTCAATCAGATAGCTCTGGATCACCTGTTCCTGATCTGCATTCAGCGCCTTGAAGGGGGAGAGCTTGAACAGATCCGAGTTCTCTATTTCGCGGGCGGACTTATCGAAAAGCCCGAGGCCGCGGAGGTCTTCAACGATTTCGTCAAAACGCTTGCGGTACTCGGCCCGGTCGTAGTAGTCAGCGTCGACGATTCCGAGGTTCCGATTTAGAACTGTGAACTGGTCATCGCCGGCGAAGAGGCGGACTAGATGCGACTCAAGATCGAGGGCCGCCGATTTGTTGAAGCTGTCATCGAGCACGACGTACGCGTTGTCGAGGCCCTTCTTGTTCGTCGACTTCAGATGCTGGGAGAACCGATTGCGGACGTTCAGCGACTCGCCGACGTAGATCTGCTCGCCGCCAGCGAGCATGTAGACCACGGGCCAGTTGCCGAGACGTGCATCGCCACCGGTCTGCACGCTGGCGAGGCCGTGAACGTGCTTAATCCGGAAGTCGGTCATATTTCGTGCTGCGACCGCGGGACTTCTCGACCGGGTACTTGGCTTTCGTCTCCTCGAGTTTTTCGAGGATGATTTGTTCCGGATCGAGGCCGAGCTTTGCCGCGAGCAGATGGCAATAACTCAGGACGTCCGCCAACTCTCTCCGGATGAGATCCGGGTCTGCGTTGGCGTCCCATTGAACGCACTCAAGAAGCTCGCCTGCCTCGATCGAGATGCTCTTGATCAGGTTCTCAGTCGTGTGGAACTGCTCCCAATCACGGTCGGCGACCATTGCTTCGAGGGCTTGGCGGACTGATGAGTCGGACATAGCCGGAGTCTATGTTCGCGGGTGGTCGAAGGTGGAGCGGTGGACGCCCACTGATGGCTTCAGCTATCAGTGTCTCAGTGCGCGCTGGGCGTTTGTTTGTGGCGCGGCTGCTCTCCCCCGACCCGACCTACTTCGAAGCATGATGTGTGGGGCAAAAGCGAGAACACCAGAAATCAAGATGCGTCACATCGAGAAAATCGTGACAGGCAGCACCCCATACCTAAGCCGAACCTTTGACTCGATGCGACCCCATTTCGCCACCTAGGCGCGACGGTAGGCATTTCCAAGAGCGCTGCCTGTAGGTTCTCGGAATGCCGCAAGTCGATCTCCCCCAGCACGATCAGATGCTTTGGACCCAGCTTGTCGCGATTAGAGAGCTCGGCCACCGGGCCACCATCGCCGAAGCAAATGAGCGTGTCATCCAGCGCGAGGGGTTCAACGACGATCAGCTCGCGCTACTGCACAGCGGCGGACCCCGAAGTGAGATCGAGTATCGGCTCGCCTGGAGCCGGACATATCTGAAAGGTATGGGCCTCTTGGACAACCCGGCGCGCGGTGTGTGGGAGACGACTGCGAAGGGTCGAGAATGTCCGCTTGAGGAGATCGAAGGTCTCCGCCAAGCGTTCATTGCGTCGAACCGTAAGTCAAAGAACTCTCAGACCCAGTCGTCGTCATCCGACGTGTCAGGGGATCCGCTCTCAGATGCGGAGGATGATGTCGATAGCACTTGGCGCGAACAACTACTGGGCGAGTTGCTCAGCATGAATCCATATTCATTTGAGATTCTCACCACTCGTTTGCTGAGAGCCGCCGGGTTTATCAACACCTCTGTGACATCGAAGTCGGGCGACGGCGGAATCGACGGCGTGGGGACGTACCGCCTTTCTCTCGTCAGCTTTCCAGTGTTTTTTCAGTGCAAGCGCTATCGGGGCTCGGTTGGGTCCGACAAGGTGCGGGATTTTCGAGGCGCAATGGCGGGGCGTGGAGACAAGGGCCTACTTATCACGACCGGAACGTTCACTTCTGACGCCAGAAATGAAGCGACGAGGGACGGCGCTCCGCCGATCGACCTGATCGACGGGGAATTGCTTTGTGAGCTTCTCAAGGACCACGGTCTTGGCGTCAATGTCTCGACGCGCGAAGTCGAGACTGTTGAACTCGATCATGAGTTTTTTGCGGCGATCGCCAACGCCGCGGACTAGCGCGAGGTTCCCTAGAAAGCCGAGCTAGTGCCCCGGGATTTCCGTATGAGGTCGGCTAGGACGGGCGACCCTCGGCGTCCATACACGCTCAAGCCAGTCAAAGTGGGTAGTGTTACGACCCAGTAATCCTGCACTCGAAATGGTGACAAGTTGGTGAATTCGCTCGGTGGGGATCCGTGGGCCAAAGAGCCGCCCGCAATCTCGCCCGCACATACCGAAGGAGATGCGTCCGACGCGATCGAGCGGGCCATGGAGCCGGGCGCGACCTCCGAGTTCGTTCCGGTGGAAACCGATGGTTCGCCGCTCTGGCGATTCAAGCTCGCGCAAAAAGGCGACGACTACGACGATCCGACGGAAGGCGAGTTCTTCGCGGAGGAGAGCCTCCAGAGCGCCTTGGTGCGCGAATCGATTCAAAACGCCCTGGACGCCGAAATCGATGCCGAGGTGCCGGTTTGTATCCGGTACTCACTCGGCGAAACGGACGCGGCGGAGTTGCCGACCGTGCTGTTCGATGGACTCCGTCCGCACGTCGACAGCAGCGACGTGACGTCTTGGCCCGAGGGCGAAACATGCAAGTGGCTCCTGGTTGAAGATTTCAACACAGTCGGACTGTGCGGCGATCCGTACGACGACCCGGTCGGCGATGAGGACCTGAGCAACCACTACTTCTACTTCTGGCGGAACACCGGCCGGACGGACAAGAAATCCGACGAGCGCGGGAGTTGGGGCATTGGCAAGGCGGTGTTTCAGTCCGCCTCGAAGACGAGAACTTTTTTCGGACTCACCGTGAGACATGACGACGGCGCGAAGCTACTCCGCGGCAAGAGCGTTCTGAGCACTCACTTCATTGACGACGATCGATACATGCCGCGAGGTCACTTCGGTGAGTTTTCAGATACGCCGGGTGAGGAGAATTTCGCCCTACCGGTAACTAACGGTGGGCTGCTTGAGGAAGTATCCGAGACGTTTGGCTCGAAGCGCGCTGATCGGTCGGGACTAAGCGTTGTCGTTCCTTGGCTCGACGAAGACGTCGACGGAGAATGGACCGTGGATCGCCTCGCGCTTGCCGTGTGCGAACAGTATTTCCTGCCCATCGTGGCTGGGCAGCTGATAGTCGAGATCGAGGGAGCAGGTCGCGTCCTGAGCATTGACCGAGAGAGCATTGAAACCGTCGTCAAGAGCGAGATACAGGGTGGCGACGCGGGCCAAATCGCCGAGTTGATGGAGCAGATTCATTTCGCGGAGTGGGCGACCACCGTGAGCAGGGATGAGTACATCTGCCTGCCCGAACCAGCACTCGAGAAGGGAACGAATTGGGCAACAATTCACCTCCCGTCCGATCGGCTCGACGAGTTGCGCGAGAGCTTCGACGAAGGCAAAAGACTCGCGTTCCGCTGCGGCTGCGGCGTATTCCCGCAAGATGCTGAGCCCGAGGTTGCGTGGTTCAGCGTCTTCATGGAGCGGGATGACAGCTTGGTGGCTCCACAAGTGACATACGTCAGGCGAGGCATCACGATTCCAAAGGTTTCCTCCGGGGCGCCTCCCGGAGTACGCGCGCTGGTTTCGATCAACTGGCCAATGCTTGGGAAGCTATTGGGCGACGTGGAGAATCCGTCCCACACGCGATGGGAGCCTCGCAAGGCCAGGGCAAATCTTCGCTGGGTGCGGAAGGAGACTTCGATCCAGTTCGTCGAGCGCAGTGTGAAGGAAATCCTCGGGCAGCTTCGTGCGGACGAGGACGAAGTAGATGTCTCGGCGTTCTCCGAGCTCTTTTCGTTCGAGCGGCAGCTCGAGCAGACGAAAAAGCGTAAGAAGAAGCGGAAGGGGTCCGGTGGTGGCGACGTCGAAGTGCCGAAGACCGAGCCGGCTTTTTCTGTCTCGAAGATCGCTGGGGGAGTGGTGGTCCGCGGCGATAAGGGGCTGGCCGCCGACGACCGCCTTCGTCTTCGACTCGCCTACGAGCGGCGCTCCGGCGACGCGTTTGGAAAGTGGGACGCTCGAGATTTTCAGGTTCAGGATCTCGATGCGAACATCCAATCCGGGGTATTCGAGACGCGCGACGGTCAAGTCGTGATCGCTCGGGTGGATGACCCGGCTGAATTCGAACTCGAGATCGTCGGATTCGATCTTCATCGCGATCTCCGCGTCGACGTCCGAAAGATGGTCGAGAACTCATGAAGCGGACATTTAACTTCACCGGCCGAAGCAAGATCGCGAGGAACGACGTGAGATTTCGCCTGGCGGATGACGGGCGTTCGTACTTCGTGAGCGTCGCCGCGGACCTCTCCGAACTTCCGGCGGATGCCCAAGTTGTCGCTGAGGCGTACGATCGAACCTCCTACGAACGACAAAGGCTCGGGACTGTGGGCAGCGAGCTTGGAGAGGGACCATTCCCACTTGGCGGAGTGCCGTCGGATACCGCGCTCTTCAGGTTGAAGGTCGTCAGCGAGGAAGGAGCTGATTCCGGACTCTTGCTCGCGGTGGCCGACGAGATTCGTCCGACTGACGCATCGGGGCACGGGGGAGAAGACTCGAAGTGGGAGTCCGTTCCCCTGCTCCATCTGAGGCCAGCGGAGTTGGACGGCTTGTTGTGGCGCGTCGACCTGACGGGGTCGTGGCCGATGCTTGAGTATGAAGAATCAGTTCCCGACAATCGGCTCGAACATTTCGTCCGAGGGCAGTTGTTCCGTTCACTGGTGCTTCCGGAAGTCGTGCGTCAGATCCTGACGAAGCTCGTTGTGGAAGAGAAAGACCTCGAGCACGATGAGGGAACATGGCAGGCCGGTTGGATCGACTTGGGCGGTGAGTGGGCCGGGGACGATCCGCCCGCGGACAAGGACGACGAAGCCATGATCGGTTGGGTGGAGGATGCCGTGCGTGGCTTTGCTCGCGCGACCAAAGCCAAGCTGGGGTTCATCCTGAGCGTCACCGGGGAGACAAAGTGAGTACTCCGCTTCGTCGTTTCAACGATGCGGGCCGCAACGCATTTGCGAACGCGGTCGCCGAGTATCGAGATGATCCGGCTCGCCCAAGCCCGGCAAAATTGATCCACTCTGATGAGCACTGCGAAGACGTCTCCGGTTCCACCGTGGAGCTTGAGAAACGTCCGTTTGTGAATCGGTTCGAGTTCGCTGAGTATCTACATCAAGCGCTTGGTCAGCGTTGGCGGAAGGGCTTGGAACTGGATCGAGGATTGGTCGACTGGGTCGATGCCTTCTACTTCGAGGCTCTCACCCAGACGGATGGAAAGCTCAAAGTGGGTGAAGATGCTCGCCATGTTGCGTCGAGCGCGTTCAATCGCGCATACCGGCACTTGGTGGCGGGGCCACTTTGGTCGTACGAGTTGCATGGCGAGAACGCGCGCGCTTTGTTGAGCACGCGGCTCTCCACGGGAGGGGACTACTTCGAGCAACTCGCGTCGCGCCAACAACTCCACACGAACCCCACGATCATCTCGACGGCGCAACGCCTCTACTTTGACGGCTCGGCCAACAAGCTGAGAAAAGGCGCGCTGTCTATCGGGAGGCCTGGTGAGCTACGCAGATTCATCACGCTCGTACAGCAGCTCGACTTGAACTTCGATTTGTATGACATGAGTGTGGAGCGGCTCGTGGACCTTCTTCCGGAAGAGTTCGATGTATGGACGACGCAGGACGATGGCGTCCCGCGCGGCGATGAGCGTGACCAAGAAGCGAATCTTGTGGCCTGAGCCTCATGATTACTCACGCATCCTCAGAGGGAGTTTCTCTACGGATGCGCGCGCAGCGCACAGAAGGGACTGCACCAGAGTTACGACTTAGATCCGAGCTTCATCGCTTGGGTCTCCGCTATCGCGTCCACTTTGCGACCCCGTTCGATCGCCGCCGCAAGATTGACATTGCATTTCCAGCTCGCCGCATCGCGGTTTTCGTCGACGGGTGCTTTTGGCACTCATGCCCGCAGCACGTGGTCGTACCCACGTCGAACCGTGATTTCTGGATCGAGAAGCTCGCACGAAACCGCGAGCGCGATCTCGACACGAACCGACGGCTGATCGAGCTTGGGTGGGAAGTCATCCGCGTATGGGAGCACGAGGATCCCACTGATGCGGCAGCTCGTATAAAGGCAATCGTTGATTTGAGGCGAATCGCATAATGGCTTGCCGGCCGCCCCGATTGGTATTCGTAGTTGGGTAATCGTGCAAATCTCCGAGGCGCGGCCCCAGTCGCAATAGATATGGACTCTTCAACCATCGTGCCTCGCGCACTCACCCGCTATTCGCGCGAAACCTTGGTGAAAGAACTCGGGGTCGAACTAAGCACGATCAAGCGTTGGGAGAATGGCGCTCGACCGTCGGCGAGGAACGCCGAGTCGCTTGAGCGCATCCTGGCCTCGGGCGGAGTAGAGCCGTCCTCGGCGCGACTTCGGACCGTCGATCTCTTCGCGGGCGTCGGCGGAATCCGGCTCGGATTCGAGAAGCTCGGATACTCATGCGAGTTGGCGAGCGAATGGAACGACTTCTCGCGGACGACGTATTCGGCAAACTTCGAATCCGCGGCGTTCAAAGGTGACATCAAATCGATCAACGAATGCGATGTGCCCGATCACGAAATTCTTCTCGCCGGATTTCCTTGCCAGCCATTCTCAATCGCCGGTGTGAGTAAGCGCCAATCATTGGGAACCCCTCACGGATTCGAATGCGACACCCAAGGGACGCTGTTCTTCGACGTTGCTCGAATCCTCGCGGAGAAGCGCCCTCCGGCATTCCTACTCGAAAACGTGAAGAATCTTCAATCTCACGACGGAGGCCGCACGTTTGCTCGCATTGTCTCCGTACTGGAGGATGAGCTTGACTATCGGCTGAGGACGCTTCTCATTGATGGGAGCAAATTCACTCCCCAGCGGCGTGAGCGGATCGTCTTCGTTGGATTCAGAAAAGAGGACGAGATCGAGTTTGAGTTCGATGAGGTTGACTTCCCGGAGATCGGGCCAAAGCTTGGCTCAGTACTTCACCGCCAAGACGGCTCCGAGCCGTTTCTGCCCTGGGACGGAGATCGCTTTTTTGATCATGCAAATCATCGCGCTCAAGCGAAGTACACGCTTACGCCAAAGCTGTGGGAGTATCTCCAGGCCTACGCGATGAAGCATCGGAAAGCGGGAAACGGTTTCGGGTTTGGGCTGGTGGGGCCGGAGGACGTCGCGCGAACTCTTTCCGCGAGGTACTACAAGGACGGCTCCGAAATCTTGGTTCGCCAGCAAGGCGAGGCCATGCGTCCGAGACGGCTCACACCTCGCGAATGCGCGCGCCTCATGGGTTTTCCGGACACGTTCCTGATTCCCGTTAGCGATACGCAGGCATATCGACAATTTGGCAACAGCGTCGTCGTGCCGATGATCACGGCTGTCGCACGAGCGGTCGATGCGCACCTTCGCCCGCTTGTAGACGCGCATACCCTCGAAAATGAACAACGGTCGATCGAGTAGTCGACCCGAGGAGTGAGATTCACCGATGGACGCAGATCCCTTGACACTTCGCGATGCGTTTCTTGGCGACCGACGGTTCGAGGTGCCGGTCTATCAACGGCCGTACGTTTGGACCAAGGAGGACCAGTGGGAGCCACTCTGGAACGATGTCGAAGCGACTGCCCAGCGCCTCGCCGAGGCGCGCCAGCTTGGGCCACACCAGAGCCTTGCCAAGTCCGCCGCCGAGAAACTTGCCCCGCCCCATTTCTTGGGCGCGGTGGTGATCGAGCAGAGCCAAGTCGTTACTGGGGACGTCGACACACGTCTCATCGTCGATGGCCAGCAGCGGCTCACGACGCTGCAGCTCTTGATCCGCGGCGTGCTGGACGCGCTCGAAAACGTGAACGCATCAAAGAAGGCGCGATCCACCCTGCGCAAGGCGATCGAAAACGATGCTGACGTCGTTGCACCGGAGAAGCTGGCCAAGCTTCAACCGAGAAAGGCGGATGTACAGGACTACACGGAGGCGATGGCGTCCGAGGTCCCGGACATCGAGCATTCGTCGTTTGCTTCCGCCCGTGACTTCTTTCGAGAATGTGCGGCCGGCTTCATTCAGGACGAATCAGTTCCGGTTGACCCATACGACCCGATTGAGCCTCCGGAGGTCGACCGTGCCGAGCTCCTCGTGGCGACGCTGATGGATCGCATCAAACTCGTCGTGATCGACCTCGAGGAGGAAGACGACGCCCAGGTCATTTTCGAGGCCCTGAACGCAAGGAACACGCCGCTTTCTGCGACTGACTTGGTGAAGAACCTTCTGTTTCTTCGCGCGCAGAAGGAGCGTGACGATTCCGACGTTCTCTACGAGTCTCGGTGGAAACGGTTTGACGAGGACAGCGATTGGTGGCTCGAGCGAACCGGCGCCGGCCACGCCCAGCGCGCTCGCCAGGACTGGCTACTTGGGGATTGGATGACGGCCCAGCTCGCCCGGCCGGTCAACGTCGGCCGGCTCTATGCGGAGTTCAGGCGGTGGCTGGAGCAAAGCGGGAGCGCCGCGATCGATGCCCTTCAGACTCTGAATCGCTACGCGGATGCGTATGAGGCTCTCAACGGCCGGAATGAGGAAGCGACCGAAATCGAACGCGAAGTATTCGCGATGATCGATGAATTCGGTATCACCGCAACCACGCCGCTGCTTCTCCTTCTATACGTTCAGCCGGAATCACGGATCACCGTTGCGGACCGCGAACGCGCCTTTCAAGCGATCGCGTCATTCCTGCTGCGCCGGATGGTCACCAAGGCCCAAACGAGGGCCTACGGCCAAGCGTTCGCTGATGTTCTCAAGCGCGTTCGAGCAGCGGAAGAGTCCGGTGAAAACCTTGCTGACACCGTGATCCACGCGCTTCGATCTGCGCCCCATGGATACGTCTGGCCATCGGATGATGAGATCGAGTCGAGTTTTGTGCACTCCCGCTTCTACGGTCCGGGCGGCATCAATCAGCGTCGAATTCGTTTCATCCTCGGCGCGGTTGAGCTCCAGCTTCAATCCGAGGCGACAAAATCAGAACCGATCACTATTTCCGTGGACGGTCTGCAAGTCGAGCACATCATCCCGAGGACATGGCGTACCACTTGGCCAGTTGGAAAGGGCAAGGGCATGGCGGCCACTCTCGCAGAACAGGAGCGCGACGCCCAGGTTGACCGCATCGGAAACCTCACGTTGGCTACCGGAAGTTTGAATGCGTCGCTTTCAAATAATCCGTGGGAGTCCAAGCGAAAGGAGCTTCGGAAGCATTCGAAGCTGCACCTCAACGCGGAGCTGCTTGAGAAGGACGCATGGGATGAGGCGGCGATCGAGGATCGCGGCCGGTGGCTTGCCTCCCGCGTTGCCGAGATCTGGCCCGGAGCGCATTCCGAAGTTTGGGATGCAAGCACGACTGACTGATTGAGATGGTCGCGGAACCGTTTAATCATGGCGACGAAGTCGGTGCCCAAGCGTCGGTCGGGTCGCTGAGCCTCGCATCGGATCCCGCCAAGAAAATACAGAACGACATGGATATGCGGGAATTTCTGGCGCGCGTGCTTGAGGTGCAAGCGGGTGGTCCATATGGCGTCGCAGGATTCGTGAGGTTGGCGGAGTTTGTTGAGTCCAATCCTGAAATCTCTTGGCGCTTGGGCGAGCAGTCGGAAGAGCGTGCCTATGCGTGTTATCTCAACTCCGACCCGGACCTCGAACTGTTCAGGGCAAGCAATTTCGGGTCCATGTCGTTCTGGCTATGGAGGCTGGCTAAGAGTTCAGTTGTAGCCGATGAAGCGTTCCGAGAGGAGTTCATGACATTGCTGGACCCAATAAAAACTTCCCCCACCGAACTGGTTCGCAGCGAACGTGGATTCAGTGTTCGGTTTGCGAGTTTTGCGGAGCAGGGGAGCTTCGACACGCTGTCACGTGCGATCCTGCGTCTGATCTCTCGCTGCCAGTCTTAGGAGCCATCGTGCGGCATCTGTCCGAGACCACTTTTGAGAAGTGTGGAGATGAGTGAATCCCTATTTGACTATGACTGCGACCAAGGTGTCCGCTACGTGTGTGGCGCGGATGAATCCGGCCGTGGCTCGATAGCCGGGCCGCTTGTCGTCGCGGCTGTCCGGTTTGACTACGAGCGGTTGGACGCAAACGACCGCTCGCGAATGGGGGATTTGAACGATGGCAAAAAGCTTTCTCCGCGCCGGCGGGCTCGCCTCATGCCTGTCATTTTCGAGCTGGCAGACACGGTCGCGACTGTGGCAATCTCTGCCCGCCAAATCGAGAAGGATGGGTTGGATGCGTCGAACATGCGCGCCTTTGGCCGGGTGCTCGAATCGGTAGATCTAGTCGGATCGGTGAACCTCGTGGACGGGTCCGCACGCTTGGAGAAAGGATTCGAGCTCAAAGGAGTTGGTGTGGATCCAAGGCTTATCGAGCGAGGGGATCAAACTTCCGCTGCGATCGCGGCGGCGTCAATCGTCGCCCAAGAGACCCATAACTTGCTGATGCGGCAGCTGGATGTGGAATACCCTGGCTACGGTTTTGCGGCGCACATGGGCTACGTCACGATTGCGCACGTCGAGGCAGTCCGCAAGCTGGGTCCTTCGCCAGCGCATCGCCACGGTCCAACCCAAAAGGCGCTGTCCAGCAAAAGAGTCCCCGAGTTCAGTTGATCCGCTTAGGAGCGAGCAGTTCGAAATTTGACCGGCCCACAAGTTCAAGATCCGTTGGAACGCTGGGGCTGAAGGAACTTGCCGGTCGACAGGGTGCTGCATGACCCACCCGACGCAGCCTCGCGCATTGACTCCCGAGCGCATTCCGTCCAAGTCCCCCGGATATGTTGAACCAATAACCGAACAAGCTTTCACATTTCCGGCCTTTGACCTCTATCGCGAGCTCAAAGAGCAGACGATCACCGCGCGAGCCGAGCGAAGCGGCTCAGTCTTGCCGGCCGACGACTCCAAGCGGATCGCCGACGCATTCACGAATAGCGCCGGGAAATACAGTCCTCCGGACTCGATCGTTGAAGAAGCGTTCGATCCAGGCAATCGCGCCGTCCTAAAAGCGGACGACGCTCGCCTAGCCCTGAGGCTTCAGGCGGTCGACCGGATCTCAGCCATAGACCGCGCTCCCATCCACGGAAGCGTTGAACGTGGGAATCTCGCTGCCCCCACATTGAAATATCTAGTGTGCGGATACGAAGTCATGCTGACCCGCGCATTGAAGGAGGAGAATCGTGTCCCCGGTGCAGAGAACTACAGCCACAGGGTGGATCTAATTTTGCGCGCAGAAAACGTCGGTATCCCGGCAGTCTGCGAGGTCAAGAGCAGGGGAGACGCGGACGTTTTTCTTGCCCTCGTGCAGGCGATGGCATATGCCGCATTTGCATGCTCGCCGGTGGTTGACCGTCGCCTACGGGCTCAACTTCGTGGGTTCGAGGCTTCGACCACGCCACCCCGCTTAGACGTGGCCCTCTGTGTTCAGCACCTCCGATCATCGCCGGAACGGACTCGCCTTCTTGAGCACGCGGCTGCGGTTGCGCCGTTGCTACTTCGCGCGCCAGACGTGGCTCGAAGCGTGCGTCGGATCGTGTGTCTCGACTTTTCAGACTCGGCCGTCGAAGAGGCATCGTCGACTGGAGAACTTGTATGCGAGAAGTTGTTTGCGTTCGAGGAACCTGATTGAGCTCATTTCGCGTTTGCGGCGCGGCCCCAAGACAGACGCTCAAACAGAATCAGGGCCGATCGAAGCCGCCCAGTCGTGTGGGCTGATGATCGTTGCGAGGTGCCCATCCTTCCGCATCTCACGACTGTTCGCCCCGAACACTCGACACCGCGGTTTACCGTGTCGTCTCCAGTATGCGGCCGTCCAAGCGCAAATTCCGGCGTCGATCAGGTCCTCGCGGTGTTTGTACTCAACCGTCTGGTCTGGCGATGGAATTTCGAGTAAGGAGCGAGTCGTTGGATGGCTTGTCAGATCGATTGGCGGATCGAAATTACGCAGTGCCGCGAGCCGCTGGATCAGGTCATCGCACGCGGCATTTCGGATTGGTCGGAACTCTGCGATCTTCATTCCCCGCGGCCGGCGCTTGTAGCGCGGGCGCTCGCTGTATCCGAACGCCGCTCGCGCTCCGACGAGCGTTGCGTACGGATAGCACTCGGAAAACCACATCCCGCCCGAGGGCGGACCGTCGCGACCGTCCGAGTAATTCCATCCTGCATTCAAGAGTTCCGCTGCCAGGCGGACACCACCCAATCGCGGGGACCGCTCGTTGGTCGAGTTGGCACTTACTTTGCAGCGCCCGAAGGCCTGACCGATTTCCTTCTCGCTCGCACGCTGACCGATGGGATTGTTGACTACGAGCGGTGCGTCTACAAACAACAATGTGTCGTCGGCCGCGTGCGCAGTTACCCAGGTAAGAGTGTCGGCGTGCGTCAAAGTCCAGTCTGCACCTGTCACTAGGCCACGTTCGTCGATGGCCACGCATCCGCTCTCGTTGGCGTCGCCCCAGGCCAGGTCTATTCCGATGAAAATCATTTCCAATGTTGTGTTTTCCGGCCGACAGCTACCTCGTCGGCGGAGGTGGGAGTTAGTTCAGTATCCGGCCGAGACAGCGATCAGCGTGAGCGCATCCCATTGCCTGATGACGCACTGGCAAAATAGTCCTCCAATTTGAGTCCGGGAGCCAAATTCTCGGAGCTTGCCGTTGGACCCCATATTTCATAGGGTGCACCAAAATCAAGTATATGCTTGCGGCCATGTCCACGAGCGGCGACGAGTTAGTCCCTCCAATCGGAGATGGCAACGGCTACAACACCAGGGAGCGCGACCTCAAATTTCTTGCCATCGACGGCGACCAAATTGTCGCCTGGCGCGAACGCGACTACCCGCTCGGGCAGTCAGAAATCACCTTCACCGCATTCAGGGAAAAGCTCGCAGAGGCGCTTCTGAAGGATGGTCTCTCGATCGCAGGATGTGATGTGCGACTGAAGGGCTCTGCCGCTGAGTTCTATTCCGGGCCGCACAAACCGATGCCGCGGTCGGACAAGGATCTTGTGCGATGGTTCTTCCTACTTAGAGAGCGCACCCCAGAAGATTGGGAACTCCAAGAAATTAAGAATCGTCTCAATGAAAAGTGGCTAACGGACGGTCTCGGTCCTTCGCGACGCCCGTTCGACGTCATGTTCCGCCTTGGTATTGACCAGTATCCGAGCGATTTTGACGTTCAAATCTCAAGCGACGAGCTCGTCGAGCGATGCAAAGAGATTCTCGAAGATGAGGCGCACGGGGTGGAAGAACTCACTGTCGCGAATCCTCACTATGGATTCGTTCGACACCACCTCGTCGCTAAAGCGGCGCCGAGTCTGTATCAGTTTGGTCTTTACATGTCCGATTGTTTGGATGGACGAAACGTGGGAATCGCGGTATTCCCGTCAAGCGGTCCTCCAGAAGCGCCCGATGAGCCGATCTCTTCGCACTTCCAGGAGACCGATTGGAGAATTGACATCCGCGAACCTAACGGAGAGGGGCCGATTTCGTGACTTTCCATTCTCCATGCGTCGATTGGAGCGTAGAAGTCGCACCGAAACTCGACGATCGAGCGCGCGAAGCGCTCTCCGAGTCTCTTGGAATCTCCTTTCACGGAGTGAACACGCCGCACGCGTACACGATCGCTCACCGGTTCATCGACGGTGATCCAGACGTCTTGTTGCGAATGGTGCGGACGTCACTGCACGGGCCTCAAGTCGAACTAGTTCGTTTCAACGGCGCCGAGTATGCGCGATCGTCAGCGTTGAAGAATGAAGTGCGCGAGGCAATCTCGGGCATCCCGGCTCAACCTGCCGAGGCGCAACTGGCAGCACGGCGGGGGTTCCTCCGTCGACCGTCCGGAACGGACCAGTCTGACCTGTCGAGGATGCTGGATGAGGCCGTCTTCTCAATTCGAGCCCGCGTGGCGCCCGTCGGGACACTCAGTTCGCGCGGTCCCGCCAAGGCCATTCCGATGGCTCTGCAAATTCCTCGCTCGATGGGGGAACGGCTCGGTCCAAGGTTTGAGACCTACGCGATGTTTGACGGTCGAAAGTTCTCGATATGGCTATCGAATATCCGGGTTGACGTACCCCGCGCGCAGGTCTTGATCTACGCAACCGATCCCGACGGATCCGTGATCTCCGCGACGGCGAACTTCGACGAGCCGAGTGGTCAGTTTCGCGCCGAGTTTCCATGGGCCTACGGTTCGCCACCAGTCGAAGTACACATCGCGATTATGTCTCATGGCTAGGCCGAGACGACGCGAAATCGGCGGCCACGCAGTTCCTAGAGAGCTTCGTCGGGCGTCATGATTCCGGGGCGCAGAAAATCGCGTTCAGACATGCAAAGGGCGTTGAGCCTTGCGGCCACGCCGGAGTATGTGGATCAAGCCGAAGAGATGCTGCGCTCAATTTGCGCGGAAGGAAACGACGACGAGGCACTCTCAGCCTTGGCCGACATTCTTCAGAAACAGGGGCGATGGGCAGATCTGGAGGAGCTCTACCGAAAGAGGGTGGTCGCGGGAGACCGGCGCTACTTGGAGCGAGTGGGTTATGCGATCGGTGCGCAGGATGACCGGGATGAGGAAAGCAAGCTTTGGTACCGCACCGCGATCAACGAGGGTCATAGTGTTGCACTTGCGTATTTGAACCTGGGGAATGTCTCCCTTCGACTGGACCAACGGGACGAAGCGATTTCGTGCTTTGAGGACGCACTCCGCCTAGGTGAGGAGCGCGCGGGCTTGGAGCTCGCACAGCTCTTGCAGGACGGCCCGCGCGACGACGAAGTTGACGGACTCTTTCGCCGCGCGACTAGAAAGGGATCCCCATCTGCACCCGCCTATCTGGCGCGGCGGCTCTGGGCGCGGGGCGAGACCGACGAGCTCGAGGACCTCTATCTCTTGGCACTCGATCGCGGACATGGTCCCGCGCCAGCAGCAGAACTTGCCTGTGCGCTCCACATGTACGAGCTGGACCGAGTCGACGAGGCAGGCCATCTAGTCGACCGAGCACTTGAACTCCGAATCACATGGGACGTTCTGGATGCCGTCGCACGCCAGGGTGTCATTGAGCGGGAGACGGGAGTTTGGATGCTCCGCCGGTCTTTGGAGACAGCTCGGCAGCTCGGCGATGAGCATCCTTGCGGGTCAGACGAGTTCCACGATTCTGTGCTCAGCGGACTCATTGACATTCTCGTGAACGCGGAGCGATATGAAGAAGCGGAGGCGCTAGCTCATTCTGTTGACGCGAGAACGCCTGATGGTGTCGTGAAAGCTGAAGTGCGAATGTTTACTTCGCAGCGAAAATGGAATGAGGCCGAGCAGGTCTACCGGGAGAGAGTGAATGCGGGCGAACTGCATCACCTGCCGGCGTTGGCGCGACTTCTGCGCGAAGAAGGGACTCGCCAGGACGACAGATACGAGGTGTTGAAATCCGCGGTATCGCACGGGGTTGAACGGATTGATTGCCTTCACGAACTCGCTGCCATCGACACCTCCCGTTCACGAGACGAGCGTGCTGTTCAGCATCTCGAGCATGCGATCGAGTGTGGCGACGAGAAGGTTGCCACCGTTTGGCTCGCGCGTCTTCTAAAGGATGGCCCCCGTGACGGCGAGGTGGATGCGCTACTTCTGCGAGCCTCAAACGAGGATTACGCCCCGGCATATTTCGATCGCGCGCTGCGAGCGCGGAACGACGGCGGCCCAAAAGCCGACCAGTTGGCGATCGCACTTCTGAAGAAGGCAGCTAGCGCCGGGCTCTCGCGCGCTCAAATATCGCGAGGGTTCGAGACTTATGGGACGCCGCATGGCGATCGAGCTTGGTTCTACACCCAGTTGCTTGCTGGTTTGGAGGGCGTTGCTGGCTCTTCGCCGTCCGATCCCCCCGTGGGCTTGCAGTACGACTTTGGAGCAGAGCTCGCGGATGAGGGTGAGCGCACTGAGGATTCGAACACCATCGAACGGGCTCGAGTATTGCTTTCTGAGGCGGCGCGTCGGGGCAGTAAGCAAGCCGTTGTGCGCCTCGGAGTACTAGCGGCGCGGCAAGGACAAACCGAAGACGCAAAGCACTGGTTCAACGAGAGCGCGGCATCTGAAAATCCGAACGGGTTGCGTGGTCTGGCGATGGTCCTGATTCGTGAAGGTGAACCAGCCCGCGCCAGGGCTGCGCTCGAACGAGCGGTCGATCTGGGGGACGGCGGGGCGACGCTTGAACTCCACGATCTGCTTCTCGATCTCGACGAGGTCTCCGCGGCGTTGGAGTTGCTTTGCGATGCCGCCGATCGCGACGTCACGGGATCTCACGGGGCACTCGGGCGCCTACTTGTCAAGCTTGAGGCCCCTGACGAGGATGCGTTCCGGGCGTTCCGACGTGCCGTCGCATTTGGAGACGCACGCGCCGCGACCAACCTGGGGTTCCTGCTTCAGGAGCGTGGCGAAATGGATGCCGCAATCGATGTGTATCGCCAAGGCATCGAGTTCGGTGGGAGGTACTGCATGAACAACCTCGCGGACGTGCTGACGGAAAGGGGGGAGTTCGGTGAGGCCGAGGCGCTGTATCGCAGAGCAATCGAGCTCGGGTGCCCCGAGGCTGAGGAGGGACTGCAAGAGCTCCTCAGCTCCCGTGGGAAAATTGATGCCGCATCAGCCGATCGATCGTCCCGCGAAACACCGCAGAGCGGTTAGAAGCTCGGATGCGAGGAGGATCTAGATGACGGCGACCAAGAACCCATTTGAAAGTGTGGAGCTATCCATCGCTACGCAGGACGCGATTCAGGCCGCGACGGAAACTGTTGAGGGTCGACGCATCGGGACGATCGATCTGCTCTTCGGCCTTTTGGACACAGAGAAGAGGTCCGTCTGGGATGAAGTCCAGCTGAAGTCAACCTTCGTGATTCGCGACGAGTGCGCCGACTATCCCGACGCAAACTACGAAGAGGGCGGCTCGTGGAATGGGGTGCCATTGACCGTTGAGGCAACGCGCGCGATGGCGATCGCTGCGGAAATCTCCCGCGAGTACGGGTTGTCGCCGATACCCACGGGAGCCCTTGCTCTCGGTTTAGTCGCGTCAGCGGATTCAGGCGCGGCACGAGCGCTGCTTGCCGACAAACGAGTTGATCACGCAGATCTACTTGAGCTGATTCACGACTGCACGCTCGATGCCACGCTCGAGAACCTCGACCTGCTGGATGCTGCGAAGAGTGCTCGAAGTCGGCGGGTCAAGTTGACGCGGACGCTTCTTGACACAGCTGACAAGCTTGCTCAGTCCAACGCTGCTGTCGGCATCAAGTCCGAAGCACCAACTACTCGCATTCAGGCGGACTTTGTGGCAGCGGTGATGGCCCGTGCTCAATCGATCGACGGGACGACGGATCCAACTTCGATCGCGTTACTCGTGGCATCGCTCGAGCTGAATCAGGAGTCGGAGCTGCGGGAACTCTTCGACTCGATGCTGCTTGATCCGGACTCCATACGGATGCTGCAGCCGGCTTTGGATCACTTCGAAGACCTACCTGCCGCCGATGCGATCGTGCGGTCTCGCCGACGATTCGATACTGACCTGCTTGCAGCGGAAATCATTACGGGCGTCGCGTTGCTTGATTCCCCTCGGGTTCGCGAGCTGTTTCGAAGGCTCGCACTGACAAACAACGAGGTCGCTGCTCAATCTGCTGAGTGGCCATCTCGACGCGAAGGCAAGCCAGAGGTAGCAAACGCGGAGTACGCGACAACGGTCCTCGCCGGCATTTCGGGTGCAGTCGTGACAATGCTGATCGTGTTAGACGCGATCGATACCGGGGACTGGTGGAAGGTTCCGCTCGTCTATCTGATCTGGACCGGCTACCCAGGTAGCGGGCCTCGGATCGGATTGATCTATGCAGGCCTATTCACTTTTGTGGTTAACCCAGTTGCCGGTCTCGCGCAGGCGATCTCAGCTGGGATCAGTTTTTGGCAACAGCACGTCGAGATTCGCGTGAGACTTGCTCGAACCGGGGTAAAGCTGAACGGCGCTGAACAACGTCGCGTTTCGCAACGGTTCCTGACTGATCGATCACGTCGCCGTCGCACCCGTCTGCAAATGTTCAGAAAGACCTTCCGTTCAGCTTCTCGACGATCGGACGGTTGAAGCGTTGGGATCCGAAAAAGGTGGATTGCGGCTACGTCGAGTAGCAGGGCATCTTGCGCTCGTCCTCTACACGGTGATCATCATCCTGCTTGCCCTGGCGCTGATCCATGGGGACTGGACTGCTGCGGCTCTGGCAGCCGGGATCCTGATCGCCGACTACCTAGGGATCCGGTACTCGTTCGCCGTCATGTTCGCTTGCGCAATCTTCGGCGAGTTCTGGCTAGTTGGGCTATCGATCGCCCTGGTCGTGGCGTTCCGCATTCCACTTCTGGACGAGATCGTGCGAACGTCTCGGCCCAAGTGCCCGAGCGAAGTGGCAGACGCCGTAGGCGAGCTTCCACACCCTCTGCTTAACAAAATTCGGGAACAAGCCCAGGGCGCATTGATCACCTCGGTTGTGCTTCTCGAGATTGCCGCAAACGACTCCGGCCGATGGTCGGGAAAGCTAGGGGGGCATCCCGGCCAGGACGCCTTTGATGGACCGGTAGTTGATTCCGAAATCGGACAGATCACTCAGTACGCGGCAGAGTCGATAAGTCTGGCTGTGGTTCTCGCGGCGCAGCTGAATCGAAAGCTCGACAGCGACGTTCTCGGGACCGCGGCAACACTCATACCGCTCTCGGCCGCGTCCGAATGGTCTGGGCCCCATAGTGAACTGTACGAAGCGATTCTCCATGCGTCTGACCCTCAAGTGCTAAACGCACTCCTCGTATTCATCAAAACGCCAGCTGGCGGCGACGTCGTCCGACGAACGGAGCTTGTTCAGCTCTTCGAACGGTCCTTTGCTGCAGACGAACCCCGAGAGGAAATGGCGAGTTGGTCACCGATCAAGCTTCGATTGGTGCTGACGACGAGCTACGTGATCGGTTTCATTTGGGTCGTCCTCAAGCTTCCGTGGGAGTTCTTGAAATGGGCTGCCGATGCGGTCAAGAAATCTCCAGAAAGGCTGACTTCGATACCGACGACGCGCGCCGCTCGTAAGCGCGAGCGTTCGACTCGAGATTGGGGAGCATGGAACGATTGGCCTCGCGACAGCCGAATCCTTTGGCTTCTCGTCAAACCAGTGCTCGGTCCGGCGGCGGTCCTCGCAACTCTAATTGTCACTGGTGCCAGCCCTCTGAAGGCGATGGCGGTCGCCGCCATCGCACTGTTTCGACCGGTGCGATACTCAGCCCTCGGATACGTGCTCGCGGCGTTGGTCGCGCCTGTGTCGTGGGCAGCCTCCGCGATTCTGTTTGCCCGCGCGGTCCTGACGACTTACGTGCTATGGCGACTGGGCAGAACGGTGCCCAAGAAGGGCGGGATCGGCGCTGGAAAAGAGCGCGTTCGTGAAGCGCGGATCGCATCCTTTTCACGGTTCATGAGTCTCCCATTACATGGTGTCGATGAGGCGAAACTTGCGTACGAGAAGCTCGACAAGCACGATGATGACGAGGCACTAGACGCCGCCGCCTCCTGGATGACTGCCGCCGTCGCCGAAGTGAGGCCAAGGGAGGTGTTTCGGGCGGTCAAGACCATCTATGACGGCTTGCTGTTCGGTCGCTGGGACCAATCATTGAACAGCGCCGCAGGGTTCGCTCACGTGCGTCGGTTGATGGTTCTGGACGTTGCGTACGGCGTCACATTGAAGTTCGTGGGCGCGGCGCTTACGGCGCTGGCCGCGGTGCTTCTGGATATTTCAGTCACTGGTCGACTGGGCATCACCTTTCTGCCACCGAATCTCGTGCTCGTCGTGTGCGGAGCCCTACTCGCTCTCTCACTGCTGCAGCGACCCTTCTCATGGTTACTCGCGATGGTCGGAGGAGTGTCCACGTATCTGGTGATCGGCCCGAGCAGTTGGAAGCTGATCGCTGTCGCGGGTGCTATAGCGGCCGTAGCCAACGCAGTGCTCGGCAGCTCGAGTAAGAAGTTGATGGTTGGCCGTAGACGCTGGCGCGCGTGGCCAATTCCGAAATGGGCGTCCCCATCCGAACGAATGCGTTGGCGTGCGGCGAACGATGCGATCGAGGAGGGTCGAACTTCCATGGGCATAGAGCTGCTCACCGGAATCGCGGACGACGCTTTGGCGGCGGGCGGCCGTCGCCGAAAGATCATTGCGCGCGCGGCGCTCGGCCGCGCGGCGCTCTTATACATCGATCGTGGCCAGATGGGTGTCGCGGAAGCAATGCTTGACCGGCTCCCGGAGATCGATGTCGCCGACGCCGGAGCGGTCGCGCAAGCATTGGTGGCCGCGTCGGTTGGCGACTACCCGTTGAGCGAGCGGCTTCTGACCGAAACAATCCCAAAATTGGACAGTTCTTCACCGCTTGCCGTGCGCGCCCGCAGCTGCCTGGCCGAGGTCTACGTGCAGAGCGGCGCGCCTGATCGCGCAGTCCGGCTGCTATCCGAGAATCCGCTCCAGCTACTCGCCGTGCGGGGGCTCGCGGCCGCGCTTGAGGATGAGGTTCTGCAGTCCGCAGCGCTAGCTGGATTCGGGTATTCAAAGTTGGCCGCCGACCGGTTGGAGGATCTGGACGACCTTTATGAAGTACTGACTGACGCAGAAATGATTGCGGAAGACCGTTTCATGCAGCAGATAAACGACGTTGAGATCCGACGCAACTTGCTTATGGCGCAGCTCGCGATCGTTGAGCGGAAGCGTGACAAGGCGATTCCACGGATCGAGCAGGTCCGATCTATGTTGGGGGGCGAACGCGACGACGCATTCGCTGGGCAGGCAGAGCTCCTGCATGGTGTTGCGATTATGCATCTCGGCAACACCGCCCGTGCCGTCCGCGAAATAGAGAAGGGCGCAGCAGATGTAGAACGACGTCGGCGTCAACTGAGGGTGAGTGAGCGCAGGTCCTCGATGCTCGTCGCCGGCGATGAGATGTACGCGCTAGCGCTTGATGCGCTCGTTCACGCGGATCGCGTGAGTAACGATCGCGCGGGTGAGGTTGCCGCAGGAATAGTTGAGTCATTGCGAAGAAGCGCGATTTCGGAGTCTTTGCGCTCTGGCGAGATTCAGCTCGACTCTGAGTGGGGGGAGGTCGCGGAACTGATCGAAGCGGGCGATCGCACCGACAAGGATGTGCGAGAACTGCGAGTGGAACTCACCGAGGAGGTTTCCAAGAGATTCGCCCAGGCGTACCTTCCGACTCCGGCCTTTGCGCCGAAATCGCAAGCCCCGCGTGGTCATCACACCCTCGCTTACTACTTCCCGCCACGTCGCATGAGTGGCTGGCGGGTATGGATCGCCCCGGACGGTTCTACAAGCGTCGACGAGGTGTCACCGAATGAATCAATGATCTCGCGCCTCGAGCGCACGGCAGCTGGTGAGGGGTTCGCGGACGATTTAATCCATCTTCCGATCTCGGCCTGTGTTGCAGAATGGGAAGCGTTCGGAGTGCAACTGCTCCCGCCTGGTCTTCGTGAAGCATTGAGTGCCGCCTCTCGCGAGCAGCCGGAGTCCCTCGTGATCGTCCCCGATGGCGTCTTGTCGATGATCCCTTGGGCAGCGTTACACGTCGGCGGAGAGCCGCTGTGCGCGAGCGCGGCCATACAGCTTCTTCCCGGTTTCGAGTTTGTGGGAGCCTCGCGTGCGCCAAGCGATAAACGAAGCGGCCGTGTACTCGTAACGGTGGACGAGGACAGCCCTGAATGGGACGCATTCGGATCGCACGTAACCCGGGTGTCCGCCCTGTCGAGTGAGGCATTTATGTCCCAGCTTGGCGACGAACGGCCAGATGGGGCGTATCTGACCGCCCACGGGCTCGAGGATGGCTTGCGTCAACGGATCGAGTTCAGGGACGGTTCCGGACTCTCCGCAGCGACCGCGCTCACGAAGCGGTGGCCGAGCTTGGTGGTTTTCGCATCGTGCCTCGTTGGTCGCGTCGAGCATGTCGCGGGAAAGGAGCCGCTTGGACTTGCAATCTCGTGCATGCTTGGCGGGGCGGACAGCGTGATTTCCTCCGTGGTCGAGATAACGGAGCCGGGTGCGGTCGAAACCTGTCCAGCGGTGATGGCTTCGGTTACAAGTGGTGCCCACCCAGCGTTGGCTTTGCGAGCTGCTCAGCTTGGGTACCTGGAGAATCATTCGCTCGCGACGCCAGCCGCCTGCCTTGGTCTGGTCTGCGTGTCGACCGTACCGCCGTATCTCCCCGAGGCCCTCAGTGACCCGGCAACTCAGTTCTCGGATGAGACCTCCTCGTTCGGGACATCTCCACCACCACGCCCCGCTTAAATATGAGAGCCTCGCCTTCGGCGCGGCGAGTTGTGGGTCGCAAGGTTCGGGCCCGCCAACGTATGGAAGGGGTCCGCCCGCGGCGAACAAAACGCGAACATCACCATTCAAAACGAGTCACATCGAGACAATCGTGATAAACAAAAACCGCATACCTAAGCCCTCCGCCAAACTCAAAGAGACCCATTTAGACACCTCAGCGCGATGGTAAGGAAGGGGTCTCCGATTCGAGCCCAGAAGAGGGCTTAGGTTTTATGCGGGTTTGCGCCGCTTTTACGTGCAACGGGTCTGACCCCGGCGCACATTTTGCGTTCGCCGACAGGCCTGCCAAGGCGTCGCAAAGCCTGTCGGGAAGCCGGAAAACGGGCTCAGACCCCTTCTCAACCGATAAAGGGGCCCAACAAAACGTTGCTCTTCGACCCAAAACGGCAATCCTCGTTGCTAAAGCGACTCTAAACGGCAATTCAGTCCGCTTATCTGACTCCAAACGGGTATATTTGCGTCATGGCCGATTCCAATCCAGCTCTAGACGGCAAGCGTGCCGGCGAAGTGGTCATCCCTTCAGACCTCGACCGTGCGAGGAGGCTTGCGCGTGCCGGAAAGGCTCGTCGAATCACGCGGGGTCTGTACACAGAGAACATCGGCGAGCCGCTTGAGCGCGTCGTGCGGCGCAACTGGCTTCAGGTTCTCGGGCTCCTTTACCCCGGGTCAGTGCTGATCGGCCGTAGCGCCGTTCTCGCCAGACCGACCGAAGAGGGACGACTGTACGTGGACGCCGGCAACCGAAAATCAGTGGACACCGTCGAGGTCGGGCCGCTGGACATCACGCTCAGGCCCGGGCCAGGTCCACTGGCCGGGGACGTGGGACTACCTGAATTGTTTCTCTCCAGCAGGTCACGCGCCGCGCTCGACAATCTGATTCCATCGCGAGGGGGCAAGGCACCACCGTGGACGCTCTCCAGATCGGAACTGGAGAATTGGCTGTCGGGCCTGGCCGATCGCGACGGCGAGACCGAACTGAACCGTCTGCGCGATGACGCGCGAGCGCTCGCGACAGAGCAGGGCGATCAGTGGCTCCGGCGCTACCGAGCGCTCGACGAGATCATCGGGTCGATCCTCGGGACGCGCGACGCACCGCTGGCCGGAGCGCAGGCGTTGGCTCGAAAGCAAGGCGTGCCGTACGACGGGCCTCGAATCGACCTTTTTGATCTGTTGCGAAACGAGCTGCTCGGTCAAGCGCCGACCGGCCTTTCGATCTGTTCGGGCGTCGGCGAGATCGCAGCGTTCTACGAGGCGTACTTCTCGAACTTCATCGAAGGCACGGAGTTCACGGTCGAGGAGGCGGGCGAGATCGTCTTCGACGGCATCGTGCCCGCCGATCGCCCCGAGGATGCGCATGACGTCATCGGCACCTTCCGCGCTGCCGTTGACAAGCGACGCAACCGCACCGTCCCAGGGACGCCAGACGAACTGATCGCGATCGCGAGATCGACCAACGCGCTGGTTCTTGAGCAGCGCCCGGACAAGCGGCCGGGCGAATTCAAGGAGCGAGTCAATCGGGCTGGCGCGACGCTGTTTGTTCAACCGGAGCTTGTAGAGGGCACGCTTCGGGCGGGCTGGCCGTACTACGAGTCGCTTTCCGCAGGTTACGCGCGGGCGGTGTTCATGATGTTCCTGGTCTCCGAGGTGCACCCCTTCGCAGACGGAAACGGGCGTACCGCGCGGCTGATGATGAATGCCGAACTCACCGCCGCCGACCTGTGCCGTTTCATCGTTCCGATCTCGTATCGCGAGGACTACCTGGGCGCCTTGCGGGCACTCTCTCGGGGCGGGAATCCCGGTCCACTTGGGAGATCGGTTTCACGAATCCTCCGATGGGTCGGCGGGGTCGACTGGTCGTCGACCGGCTCGGCGCAATCGGACCTCGAGGCCGCGCGCGCTTTCGACGACGGTGTGGATGCGCGCCTACGTATTCCGTGAGAATCCTCGGTTGAGAAGGGTCCAATCTCGCGAGCTAGTCGGCAGCGGCAACCGGCGGCGGGGTAGCCATCAGCTCTGGGGCCATGGCGTCTTCAGGCCGGCGCGCTGGAACCAGCGTTCCCACACCAATCGCAATCAGAAGAGCGACCATGCAGAAGACAAATCCGATCGTGAAACCGCTTTCGAGCGGCAACCCGTTGGGGCTGATGCGGCTGGAAAGTAGCGAGGCCACGACCTGGCCACCGATGGCTCCACCCAACGAGCGCATGACGGTGTTCATTCCGGTCGCGACACCGGTTTGGTCCTGGCGCACGTTCTCGACGATCAAGTTGGCCATCGCGGCGAACGCGAGTCCGATTCCGATTCCGAGAAGCGTCGTCGCGATATAGATGTCAATCGGATCCGAGTGGGCGAAAATCAGCAGCCCGAAACAGGAGGCGGCAAACGCTGCTCCGGCAATCAGCGGCGGCTTCGATCCAAAGCGATTTTCTATGCGCCCGGCACACGCACCGACAGCGAGCATCATCACCGTCGACGGCAACAGATACAGCCCGGCCTGCGTGACATTTGCGCCGAATCCGAAGCCGGTCGATTCGGGCAGCTGCACAAGTTGCGGAATGAGCAGGAACGACGAGAACATTCCGGCGCCGAGCAAGAATGCGACGGCGTTGGTGGTCCACACGCCCTTGATCTCCATCATCCGCATGTCGACGAGCGGCGAATCGGACCGCAGCTCGTTGGCGATCCATGCCGCGATCAACAGGCAGCCGGCGATAAACAGGCCGAGCGTCTTCGGCGCCGTCCAGCCCCAGTTCGAGCCCTCACTGATGGCGATCAGCGCGCCAGCGATTCCGGTAGTCATCAGCGCAGCGCCGAGCCAGTTGATCTTGCCCGGCGTTTTGATCGGCGACTCGGGGATGAAGAAATATGCGAGCACCGTCGAGGCACCGATCGCGACGAGCGGGATCCAGAAGAGGTAGTGGTAGTTGAGGTTGTCGACGATCACTCCTGCGAGCACCACGCCGAGGCCGCCGCCGATTCCGATCAGCGCCGACATCAGCCCGATGCCCCCGGCGACTCGCTCGCGCGGAAACTCGTCGCGGATAATCCCGAAGGCAAGCGGAAAGATGCCGCCGCCGACGCCCTGGATCACGCGCGCGAGAATCAGAACTCCGATCGAACTCGCGATCGCGGCGAGGAGTGTGCCCGCGGTGAGCAGAGCGAGCGTGATCACGAGCACCTTCTCTTTGCCGAACATGTCTCCGAGACGGCCAACGATCGGCGTCGCGACTGAAGCGCTCAACAGATAGGCGGTCAGCACCCAGGAGACCGTCGCTTCGGTCGTGCCGAGCGCGTGCTGAATTTCAGGAAGCGCCGGCGCGACGAGCGATTGGAGCAGCGCGTAGGCGACGCCGCCTACCGCGAGAACGGAGAGCGTGACTTTGAAGTGTTGACGGGAGGGGTCTGCGTGACTCATCATCGGGGGACCTTTTGAACGCTGGAGAGTTGAACGCTGGAGAGCGGGAGCTTGCGGAACGGGCATTCCGGCGGAGGCGTTACTGTAGCGGAATGGCCATTCCACCCTCGCCCGGTGCAGAAGCACCGCACGCCGATCTCTGGACGCAGCTCAATCGAGACCAAAAGCGCGAACGCACGCTCGCCGTCGCGGACGAACTGTTCGCTCGCGAAGGGATTGATGTCGCAATGCCGGTCCTGGCGAAGGCGATCGGCATCGGCGTCGGAAGCCTCTATCGCCAATTTGCCACCAAAGACGAATTGATCGCCGAGCTGGTCCTGCAGCGCGTGCTCGCGTTCAGCGACAGCTGGGAAGCGGCTGCTCGGAGGCCCGACGCGTGGCCGGCATTGCGTGGCGCGACGACCGACTCGCTCATGCGTTCCGCCGCCGACTACATCACGGCAGAAATGTATGCACTCAAGCAAAACAACCTGCGGATCGCGGCGGCGAGCGCGCCAATCCTCGAATCCATAGAGAAACTGCTGCGCCGCGCGCAGGAGCAGGGCGACGTTCGCGAGGACGCAACGGTCGACGACATTCGGCTGATCTTCCGCGGAGCCAAAGAAGCCGAAACGCTCGAGCCTGGCGGCGCGCTGCGACTCGCAGAACTGATCCTCGACGGACTCGCGGCCCGCCACTGACGCGGACCGAGCCGAACAGCGGTGGCACGGCGAAACTGGGAATCCATTCCGAGCGTTAGGCTCCACGCATGGGGACTATTTCGCAGCGCGACGAATCCGATCAACAGCGCAGCGAGGTCGAGGATTCATTCATTCTTGCGACTGAGCAGCTCCTTGCCGAGGGGTCGCCGTTTGCCGACCTGACGGTCGGCCGAATTGCCGAACACGCCGGCCGTACAAGGACCGCGTTCTACTTCTACTTCCGTGACAAGCGCGATCTGCTGGCCGCGATCATGCGGCGAGTCGCGAATTCGTTGTTTGACGAAGCCGACGTCTGGTGGAGCGGAACAGGCGACTCACAAGATCTCCGTGTGGCGATGAGCAACGTCGTTCGAATCTACGTCGAGCATGGCCCGGTAATGGGCGCCGTTGTTGAGGCGTCCACCTACGACGGCGAGATTCGGCGACTCTGGCACGAACTGATAAATCGATTCATCACTGCGACCCAGGACCGCATCGTCGCTGATGGCGGGACCCCCGAGGCCGCTCACACCAGGGCCTATCTACTTGTCTGGATGATCGAGCGCGTCTGTTATCTGCACGTGATCGAGCCCGACGACATGTCTGCCGACCAAATCGTCGAGGGTCTCTACGAAGTCTGGACCAACGCGATCTAGCCAGTTGGGTTGGTCGACTCCCCCGGGGTTGTCGGGATCGCGCGTGACTCCCGCACGCGCAAAGCTATGGTGCGTGCTAAAGTTTGACACAGTGTCAAACGAAGCGTCAAGCTGGCTTTGAGTCGGCGCCGACTGAATGCCGGCAATCCTGAAGGGCCTGCAGTATCCGAATCCGTTCGGAAAATGCGTAAGGAGCACCAGACAATGTCCGCCACGACGTATCTGCCTGAGTCGGAGCTGATCGCCAGCCAGGAGAAGGATCCGATCGAGCTCACCCCGGCCACATGGAAGGACCCGAAGCGCTACGCGTGGCTCCTGGGCACATTCATGCCGATGGCGCCATTTCTGGCCTGGGGACTTGTCGAGCTGACCGGCTGGTCCGCGTTCTGGTTCCTCGGCCCAGCACTGTTTTTTGTCGCGTTTCCAATCCTTGACATCGTCGTCGGCGAAGATTCCACGAATCCACCGGACAGCGTGCTCGCCTGGCTGGAAGAAGATCGCTACTACCGATGGATCACCTACGGATTTCTGCCGATCCAGTTTGCGGGACTCGTTTTTGCCTGCTGGATGTGGGCCTATGGCGACCTCTCGCTGGTTGCAAATCTCGGGCTTGCCTGGACGATCGGCACGATCGGCGGCCTCGGCATCAACACGGCGCATGAACTTGGACACAAGCGTGCCTCGCTTGAGCGCTGGCTCAGCAAGATCGCGCTCGCCCAGACCTTCTACGGGCACTTCTTCATCGAGCACAACCGCGGCCACCACGTCAAAGTCGCCACGCCAGATGATCCGGCAAGTTCGCGCTTCGGCGAGAACTTCTATGAATTCTGGCCGCGCACCGTGGCGGGCAGTCTGCGTTCGGCAATTGAGATTGAAAGCAAGCGGCTCAAGCGCACGGGATCTTCATTCTGGACGATCAAAAACGACCTGCTGAACGCCTGGTTGATGTCGATCGCCCTGTTCGGCGCGCTTGTCGCGGTGTTCGGCTGGGTGGTGTTGCCCTATCTCATACTCCAAGGCGTTATCGGATTCAGCCTGTTGGAGGTCGTCAACTATCTCGAGCACTACGGCCTCGCACGTCAGAAAAAGGAAGATGGGCGCTTCGAGCGTTGCATGCCTTCCCACAGCTGGAACAACAACAACATCGCGTCCAACGTGTTCTTGTACCACCTGCAGCGCCACAGCGATCACCATGCCCACCCGACCCGTCGTTATCAGGCGCTCCGCAACTTCGACGAGGCACCCAATCTGCCGACTGGCTACGCGGGGATGATCCTCCTTGCCCTTTTCCCGCCCGCCTGGAGACGCGTGATGGACAAGCGGGTGATCGAGCACTATCACGGCGACCTCTCCCGCGCGAACATCCTGCCACGCAAGCGGTCGAAGGTATTGGCTCGGTACGGCTCCGGTGAATCGCCGCGTGAAGCCGAGGACCGCGCGGCGCAGGTTTGAGCGGGGAAACCTCAGGTATCTAGTCGCGCTGAATCGCCATCGTGCCGTGATTCGGCACCAGCGTGAAAGCGCGGCGGCGCACTCGCTCGGGACGCGAACTCGCTGGAGCGAGGTCGGTGTAGGTCAGGATTTCGCGAATCAGCACCTTCATCTCGAAGATTGCGAAACTCGCGCCGACGCACCGGCGCATCCCGCCGCCGAACGGGATCCACTCGTACGTGCCCGGCTTGACGTTCAAAAACCGCTCAGGCCGAAAGGAATCCGGGTCTGGATAGATATCCGCTCTGCGGTGAACAAGGTGGACGGCCGGCACGACGGTGTCGCCTCTCTCCAGGCGATAACCACCGATCGTTGTCGGCTCGGACACGACTCGGGCAACGAACGGAATGACCGTTCGCAGACGCAACGACTCGTAGATCACGGCCTCCAGGTAGTCCTCGTCGCCCTCCCAGATGCTCGCCCGGAGCTTCTCCATGACCTCGGGATGGCGAAACAGCAGTTCAAACGTCCATGCGAGTCCGGTGGCCGTTGTCTCGTGCCCCGCAAGCAGCAACGTGATCAGCTCGTCGCGCAACTCCTGGTCGGTCATCTTTGAGCCGTCTTCACGCTCTGCATCCATCAGCATCGAGAGGATGTCGACGCGATCCGATTCCTCATCAGATTCTCGCCGCCGCGCAATCTCGGCGAAGATGAGCGTGTCCCCGTGTTCGATCGCCCGCTCAAATGCAGACCACTTTCGCCAGGGCCCGATGTCTCGGCGGAGCCCGGGGACCATCAGTCCGAGGCTCACGGCGGAATCATTCTGGACCATTGCGAGCAGCGCGGCGCGGAGGTCGTCGTACGCCTCGCTCCGCTCCATCCCGAAGACGGCCCGCAGGATCACGTCGAGCGTGATGTCGGCCATCTTCTCGCGAAGCTCGAACGGCTTTCCGTGCGGCCAATCGGTCACCGACCGACGCGTTTCCTCGACCATCACGGATTCATAAGTTCGCATGCGCTCGCCATGGAACGGCGGCAGCATCAGCCGGCGGTCTTCGAGATGCTTCGGCGCGTCAAGTACGAGCAGCGAGTTGGAGCCGCCGATCGGTGTGATCGTCGTCGCCGCGGCGCGCCCGGCCTGCAAGGCGTAAGGGTCGGACTTGAAGACTTCTTCGATCGTCGCAGGGTCGCTCACCACGATCATTCGTCCGCGGCCGAGTCCGGCAAGCTGCGCGGTGAAGAAGTCGCCGTACTTGCGCTGATTCCGCTCCAAAAACGATGTCGGGCGGAGCAAGAAATGAGCCGACTGAAGCCAGCGCGGGCCGCCGGGCCCGGGCACGTTCGCGCGCGTCTTTGGGACCTTTCCCCCCGTCGCGCCGCCGCTGATTGGCGAGTCGACGGCGCCGTCAGTTTTCATAGGGAACAAAGTCGCGCTTGCGCGCGCCGCAGACGGGACACATCCAGGTGTCGGGAACACTTTCAAACGGCGTTCCCGGCGGAATGCCGCCGTCGGGATCGCCGTCGACCGGGTCGTAAATCATTCCGCACGGCTCGCAGATCCAGATCTGAGACAATGCGGACTCAGCGATCGTTCCTGGGGAGCTCATGCCGGGGCGACTTCCGGGAGGCCGACGCCGATGACGCGAAGGCGTCGCGAGAGTGCGGTGAAAGCGAATTCGTTCACCTTCGCCGAGTCGTAGCCGAGCAGCGTCCATTCACCGAAGGGATCTGCGCCCTTGGGCACGAGGACAGTTGCGGCGATCGGCAGAAGCTCGGCCAGCTTGGCCTGCATTCGGCTGGCGAGGGCCGGGTCCTTGCAGGCCTCTTTGAGGAACCATGTCCCGTAGGCGACGTGTCGATGCTCGTCCTGGCTGATCTTCTTGAAACCGTCCACAAATCCCGGCATGATTCCGCGGTTCTCGAAGAAGTCGGTGATGAAAAACTGCCCGGTCAGCGCGAGCGTGCCTTCGATGACCATGTGGTAGGTGGTGACGAAGTCGACCTTGGCTTCCATGTCATCGGGGTGATCAACGAGCTGCTTGCAGGCGTTCACGAGATGTTCGTCAAACAGCGAGAGGAAACCCTCGTTCACATCCGCTCGCACGCGCTCGAGCTGCGCCTCGATCCCATCGCCGATGCTGAATACTTCCTCGTAGTACCGCGCAAAGAACTGGGTGTGACGAGCTTCGTCGACCTGCTGCGTGGTGAGGAAGGCTTCCTCGGACTGATCGTCATAGGCCATCACCAGACCGGAGAATTGGGTGGTAACCCTTTCCTCGCCCACGAAGAAAGACGAGAGGCCCCAGATGACGTCGCCTTTCTCGGATTCAGGAAACTGCTTCCAGTCCTCGATGTCCTGGCTCAGATCGATCGCGTGCGCGGACCACGGCTGACGCTCCCAGAGTTCATAGAGCTGTTGTGGTCGCTGTAGTTCGATGTTCGCCAGTTTCGATTCGTCGCTGATTGTGGCGACGTCGCCCTGGCTGGTGAGTTCGAGAAGAGTGGCCACCGATTGACTCCCTGATTCAGATTGGCTGGTTCGAAGACGATTGACATAGCGTCAAACAGTACGTCGATAATAGCTGAACGAGCCCGTTCGCGTCGTTCTCTCAGCGGTCATGCGTCGGCGAGAGGTCTCGCCAGTTGCATCAACCATGACTGAAATTCTGCCAACGACTGGGTCAGTTCCTGCGTTTCGCCGCGCTGCAGGTAGTCGACGGTCAGGCCGTTGAGCCCGGCCAGAATCAGACCGACGAGAGTTTCGTCATTCAGACGAAGCTGCAAGCCGGCCTTGCGGCCTCTCTCCGCGAGCTGCAGAATCACCTCGGAGTAGCGATCTCGAATCCGCGCCACCTGCGCGCGCAGCGAATCATCGGTCACGGCCGCAGACACGAGGCCCAGGTGCACGGCGTGGAGTCGCGGCTCGGCCACGACGTTCTCCCAGAGCGATTCGAAGCCGGCGGCCGCGATCTCGCGCGGGCCTGACAATCCTTCGATCGCGCTTGTGAATCCCGCGAGAAGTCGGTCTCCGACTCGCTCGGCAATCTGAACGGTCAGGCCGTTGCGGTCGCCGAAGTAGTAGTGGAGCATCCGCTTGTCAACTTCTGCGTGATCGGCAATGCGCTGCATCGAGCAGTTCGCATACCCGTACTCGGCGAGTGCGTCGATTGCGGCGTCCAGAATTCTTAGCGGCTCCGACGTTTCTTTGGCGGCGGTCACATTCACGTGCTCAACCGTACAGTGAAAACGCGCGCAGAAACGAGCGGGTTCACCATTTGGTGAATAGCTCGGCTACTCTCGGCGATGGATGTCCACGCTCCAACAATTTCCGCAGGTCGAGTCGTTTCCGCACCGGAAGGCAGGGCATTGCGGATCCGGGGCACTGCGCGATCTCTTGGAGCATCGCGGGCTCGACTACGGCGCCGGACCTTTGAGCGAGGGGACGGTTTTCGGCCTGGGGGGCGGACTGGGATTCCTCTACGTTGAGGTTCAGAACATCACTCCGCCGATCTACCTGGTCGGGCGAACGGCAGATATGGAGCGCGATTTCGCGGCGCACATGGGCATCGAACTCACGGTCCGCGAAGCCAGCGAGCCTACGAAAGGCTGGGAAATCTTGCGTGATGAGCTTGACGCCGGCCGTCCGACGATGGTCTGGGCCGACATCAAGCACCTCGACTACCTCAACGTCCGAATGCACAACACGCGCCACGACATCGTCGTTGTCGGCTACGACGAATCAGCTGGCGTGGCCTTCGTTGCGGACAATGACCGGGACGAAATCCAAACCTGCAGCCTTGCGGGACTTGCGAGGGCGCGGAGTTCCGAGTCATTTCCTGGTCCGAACGACCACACGATGTTCGTCTATGAATGGCCCGACGAGCTGAGAGACCCGCGGGAATCCGGGAGAGCAGCGATTGAACGCGCGATCGAGAACATGAGCGGGGGTGGGGAAGCCCTTGCCGGCATGCAAGGGGCGTCAGGGCTGGATGGCGTCGATTACTTCGCGACCGCGTATGAAGATTGGCCGCAGTTGTTCGGCTCGACTCTTCCTGATGCACTCGCGGGGCTACGCGTATTTATCGTGAAGGCCGGAACCGGCGGCGCCATGTTTCGTTCGCTTCACGCGCAGTATCTGCTTGATCTTGGCGACCTGCTCGAGGAGCCCGCGCTTGTCCGCGTCGGCGAAAAATATGAAGAACTGGCCGACGCGTGGGTGACGCTTGCGAAATGCGCTGAGGCTGCTGACCACGAATCGGGGCGTCCGGTTGTTCGCGACATCGCCCGCCTCGAGAGAGAGGGTGTTGTTGCGATGACCAGCCTTATGGAGGATCTGCTGTGAAGCCCGAAGACTGGCCCGTGACGCCGCTCGAGGACGGAACTCTTCCGCCTCATCACGCTCACTGCTTGGGCTGCGGACCGGAAAACCCTGCCGGCATGGGATTGAAGCTGCGCATCGACGGCGAGCGAATCAAGGGAAAGGTTTGCCTCGATCGTCGTCAGGAAGGGGCGCCCGGCATCGCCCACGGGGGAGCGATCGCCACAGTTCTCGACGATTCGCTGGGCACAATGCTGTTGATTCTTCGACGGCCAGCGGTTACTGCCAGCCTGACAGTGGATTTTCGATCACCGGCCCTTCTGGGCCGCGAATTGGATATCGAAGCCTGGTGTGAGCGGATCGACGGTCGCAAGCTCTACCTCGCTGGGCGGGTGAGCGATAGGGAAACTGTGATCGCGGACTGCCACGCGCTTTTCATTGAAGTGCCGGTCGAACATTTTGAGGCCGGCGGGAGTGAGTTGCCGGAGGCTTGGTATTCGTGGAAGGACGCTGGAAGCGCCCGTTAGAGAGCGACGGTGAGCGTCGTTCAAGACGTGGCGATTCCAAGTTGCGTGTTGACTGGGAAGGGTGCCGATCTGGCGAACAAAACCCGAACCCAATCATTCAAAACGAGTCCGATCGAGACAATCGTGACAAACAGAAACCGCATACCTAAGCCCTAAACCAGACTCAAGAAGACCCTTTAGACACCTCAGGCCGGATGGTAAGGAAGGGGTCTCCGGTTCGAGTCCGGAAGAGGGCTTCACTGTTGGTGCGGGATTGTGCCGACTTATTTGAAGAAGCGATCTGGTCTTTCGCCACGTTTCGCGAACATCAGGTTCGCGAGAACACGTGTATCCCCGACTTTTTGGGCAGTTCGGATTTTCGGATTTGCGATAGGTAAGCCAAAAACGTGCGGCCAATGTTCGCGGAGTGAGGAGGCCCCTTCTCAAAAAAATAAGGGGTCCAGGGAGGCCCGCATCGAGACGATCGGGAAGTCCCCAGAACCGCGTGTGTCGGAGTGGCGGGCCCTCTGCCTTGCCCTGTTTCTCGGCACTACCGTGGCCAACATTTCGCGCGCACGTGCAGCGAAAAACCCACGCCATGCATGTGTCTAAGGGGACCCAAGACCCCGCCCGGATTTCTCCACTCGAATTCGCCTCCTAAAGGATTTCATCGTGAGAACCGATATATTGGTATCGTGGTATCAAGGTGTCAATCACTCTTTGGAAAAGGAGCCGCAAAGTGAGCAACATAAAGTCGATGACTCTTCGTCTACCGGCCGACCAGGCCGCCGAGGTCGAGGCGATTGCTGGCGTCGAGGACATCCCAGTTTCCAAGTTCGTCCGCGATGCGATCGACGCCCACATTGCGGCGCGGCGCAAGGATGCCGAGTTCAAGGCCCGACTGAAGCGGTCGATCGAGGCGAACAACGACATCCTTGAGCGACTCGCCCGCTAAGTCTTGGAGGTTCAATACCTCGATTTGGTCGACTTTCTTCTCATCGCCCAGGCGGTGCTGAAGACGCCGGCGGAGGATCTTGCGCGTCTCGAAAGGATCGGGCTTGCCGAATCAGCGCTCGCGGCACCGGCTGGAGGACTCGGCGATCAAGATGCCTACCCCGAGTTCGAGATGAAGGTGGCGGTCCTCGGCTTCCACCTCGTGAAGAACCACCCACTTCCGGATGGAAATAAAAGAGCGGCGTTTCTCTCGATGATTGAGTTTGCTGAGAGAAATGATCGCGAGTGGAATCGTGCTCCTGGTGATCCCGAGGAAACCGATCGAGTGATCCGTGCGCTCGCAGCTAGTGAACTTTCGGTCGAGGACTTTCGCGACTGGGTGGCAGAACGAATTGCGTAGGCGACGGACCGTCGCTCGCGCTTCGGGTCGCAGTCTTCGGCTTCACGAGAGCTGCAAACATGCCGGCGCTTCAGCGCGAGCCCGGAGAAGCGCTTCTGTTTATGCGGGCGGACTCACGCGTCGTAGGCCGAGCGAGCGGCCAAGCGTGAGCATGACTGCGAAGCCCAGTGAGGCGACCCAGACGAGTGCAAACGCGCCAGCTCCCCACGCGGAGAACCCGCCGCCAAATGCTCCGTCGACAACCACGCGCGCCGCGCCGTATTCCGGCATCAACACCGCGAGGCCGTGGGGGCTTTCATCGCCGAACATCGGATTCTGCAAGATGCCCATCCCGAGCATCGCGAGAAAAAGCACGAAATAGGTCGCTCCCAGCTGGCCGAAGATTGCCCCGGCCAGCACGCCGATCAGCCCATAGATCGCGGCGACTAGCAAGTTCCCGACGACGAACGCCGGCCACGATTGCGGATCGAAGCTGAGAGCGGTGACGCCCATGGAAACGGTCGTCGCAATCGCGGCGATTGCCGCAAGCGACAGGAATCGCGGCACGAGCGCTTCTCTTACCGTGAACCCGCCGACCACGAGTCGTTGGTCTGATTGAAGCGAGGACCGAGCCATTGAAGCGCCGGCGAGGCCAGAAATGAGGGCGACAGTGTTCGTGGTGTCGTCTCGGTTGCCGCGATCGCCCGTGTGATGAAGAAAAACGGCAAAAGCACAATGAGCGCGATGACCAGAGGCCTCCGTCCGGGCTCTCGCATGTAGAGACGGAAGGACACGCCAATGCGACCGGCGCTAGTCACTTTCGCCTCGCCGAAAGACTGAATGCCACAAACGCGGCCGTGAGCGAGATGAGCGCCACCAGCCCAGCGCCGCGCCACTGCGACCCAGAACCGTCCGCGCCGCGCGCCGCGCCGATCATCAAGTTCGTAGCGTATTTCGACACCGCCCACGGCGGAGCATCACCTGACATCGCTGGACCGGCGAATACGTCGAGTAGGAAGACAAAGGTCACGACCAGCGAACCCTCGAGGGCCGGTAGCCCGGTCGATACGATCGAGCGCAAGTCGCGTCGCCCCGCGCCCCGCGCCCCGCGAGGGCGAGTCGGAGATCGGCGCCGCGCGACGAGGATGCCTGGAAGTAGCCGACCGTGCCGGAAACGAATGCCGCCGCCCAGCCTGCGCCCACCGCCGTCGCGGCGTCGCCGGCGAGGCTCCCGCCAAGCGCGTCTGCGAAATCCGAAAGGGCATTCGACGCCGCAAGAATGAACAGAAACGGCACCAGGACCAGCAGTGCGGTCGTGAAGCGGTTGCGCAATTGTTCGACGGCGAAGAGGCGGACAGCCATCACGTTGCGACGCTCTTCCCATGATCGAGCTCGTAGATCGTGTCGAATCGCCCGCGCTCGATCAGCAGATGGCTGATGATCAAGATGCCCATTCCCTGCACTCGCCTTCGCTCGCTCATCTCCCAGAACTTCTCGTAGGTCTCCCAGTCGAAGCCGGAATACGGCTCGTCGAGCAGAAGCAGTTGAGGATCGTGCATGAGCGATAGCGCGAGGTTGAGCTTCTGACGCGTCCCGCCTGAGAGTGTTTCCGCGCGCTCAGCGCGGTAATGGTCGAAGTTGAGTTCATCCAGCAAGTGCTTGGCGGCTTCATCCTGGGCACGCTCGGAGAGTCCGTACGCCGAAGCGAACAACTGAAAGTGCTCGTCGACGGTGAGCTTGTCCTACGGCATCGTCTGCTGCGGGCAGTAACCGAATTTTGTCGGCTTCGTGACTTAGCCGCCGTCGGCCGCGAGCATCCCCACGATGATCTTCATCATCGTCCGCTTGATCGAGTCGTTGGACGCCGCAGCTATGCGACGTCGTATCCAGCCGCTTCGATCGCCGCGCGAATCGCGTCGTCGTCGAGCTGATCGCCCGTAACGCTGACGCGCTTCGCATCCAGGTCGACGTCAACGGTCGTGACGCCGGCCACCTTTTCGACTTCGGTCGTGACTGAGGCACGACAATGCCCGCAGCTCATGCCGGGAACGGAGTAGGTCATTTGATCTGTGGTCTTGCTCATATGTTTTCCTCCTTGGAGGAGTGGGTGTTGGTCAGAATGATGGTGCGCCCGCCTGATCAGTGGCCCATCGAATCGCCGTTCATCATCGAGCCGTCGGACATCGAGTGGGTCGAACCGGATTTCATCTGACCGTTCATCTGCTGCCCGTTGGTCATCATATGATTTGCGGAAGAGTCGTTGTTGCCGCCGGATGTGAGCACGGCTGCGATTGCGGCCGTCGCTCCGGCGACCAGCACAACGGCCACCAGCAGGATTGTCAGGGATTTCTTGGACATTTGTCTTTTCTCCTAGTCACTGATTTCTCAGCGGTTGGTTTATTTCGAGTTGACGATCATCAGGAGGCCGCCTGGGCCATCGCCGTCATTGGTCAGGTGGTGCCCGATGTGGCAGTGGAGAATCCACTTGCCGGGTGGCTCGGTGAATTCGATATCCGCGCGCTCGCCGCTTTCGAGCGTGAGAGTGTCCCGTCGCTCGATCGCCGCCTTCGGTACTGCATGGCCGTCTTTTGCGATCACGCGAAAACTTGTTCCGTGCAGATGGATCGGGTGGGCGAACTGACCGGCATTGACCAGGCGAAAGAGCACCTTCTTGCCGGGCTGGACATTCACCGGCGCGGTGTCAGGGAAGCTCTTGCCGTTGATCGTGAAGAAGTTCGGGAACATCCCCTCCATCTGCATCACTCCGCGCGACCTGCCGGTGCTGGGGTCCGATGACCACTCCGAAAAGACCAAGGTCTTATCCACCGAGTAGTGCTTCGCCCCGCTCGGTGGATCGATGATCAGCGTGCCGTAAAGACCCATCGGCATCTGCCGATCCTCGTCGGTGTGCGTGTGGTACATGAACGTGCCGCCCCCGTTCGGATCGCCGGCCGGTTTCGCGGTGAACTCATAGGTGTAGGACTTGCCCGGCTCGATGTTCTTTTGCGTGACGCCGGGAACACCGTCCTGCGAATTGGGAACGCCGATGCCGTGCCAGTGCACGGTTGTCGGTTCGGGAAGATTGTTTTTGAACTCGATGCGGACCCGTTGGCCGTTCTTGACGCGGATCTGCGGACCCGGAACGATGCCGTTGTATGCATAGGCGCTCACGCGCTGTCCGCCGAAGATCGTCCACCAGACCGGCCGCGCGTCTAGGCGGTAGACCGCAACTCCGCTCTGAACTGTCGGCTTGAGCAGGGTGCCTCCCTGTGAAGAGGGGGCCCTTTTGATCCCGCCGATCGGAAGCGGCGACATGTGCTCCATCGAGCCGCCTGACATCGAACCCATCGCCATGCCGCCGCTCGCGCCGCTGTCGCCGGAGTCGCCGGCCCGCGCGATGGCGACGCCTGCGATGGCGATCGCAATCACCGCGACCAACAACGCCGCTATCGAGATTGCCCACACGGGATTGACCTGATCTGTTTCGTTGTTCATTCGACTCTTCATTTCTGTAGACGGCACACCGGCAGGGGATCGGCGCACAATCAGAGTCGACGAGCGCTGTGAAGATTCGATGAAGGCTTGCCGTGAATCCAGTGAATATGCGTGGCGGCGGAAAGGCAGCCATTAGGGTGAATGCGATGAACGAGCGAGTCCTCATAGTCGACGACGAAGCATCTGTGCATGACGTGGTGCGCGCCTACCTGGAGCGCGAAGGCTTCATCGTCTACTCGGCCACCCGGGGTGCCGAGGGGTTGGAGATCGCATTGAGCAAGAGCCCGGATCTGGTTGTGCTGGATCTCATGCTTCCGGATATATCCGGGGAGGAGATATGCCGGCAGTTGCGAGAACGCTCGGACGTGGCCATCATCATGCTCACCGCCAAATCAGGAGAGGAGCAGCGCATCGCGGGGCTCGGTGTCGGTGCCGACGACTACGTGGTGAAGCCGTTCAGCCCCCGCGAGCTGGTGGCGCGCATAAAAGCTGTCCTACGTCGTAGCTCCGGGGCAGAAATGCCTCTCGTGGAAGTGCAGAGCTTTGACGATGGGCGCCTGGTGATCGACAGCGTCCTTCATGAGGTTCGCGTCGAAGGTGAGCCGGTCTCGCTGACTCCGTCCGAATACAAGCTTCTGTCGGCCATCGCGCAGTACCCCGGACGCGCCTACGCCCGAATCGAGCTGGTCAACCGCGTCCAGGGCCACGAGTTCGAAGGTTACGAGCGCACGATCGACGCACACGTGAAGAATCTCCGGCGCAAAATCGAGTCAGATCCGTCGGCGCCGCATTACGTGATCACCGTCCCGGGCGTCGGCTATCGACTGGGTGTGCGGAGCGAGTGAGTATCTGGAGGCGTACCGGCCTGACCACCCGGATCGCGATCGCGCTCGCGGCGGTCGCAGTTGCGTCCGTCGGGATATCGACGGTGCTTGCAAATCTTGGACTGCACAATCGCGTCGACCAGGCATCTGAAGCCCGCACCACTGCCGCGACGACGCATGCAGCCGAGGTCGCCGCAGCGCTTTACGCACGCGAGGGCAAATGGACACCGCAGACGCGCGCCGAGCTTGAGCACGCCGCATCGATCGGTGGCTACAGCCTGACGCTGATTGAATCCAGCGCCGGTTCGACAAAACCGTCTGCCTCGACCAGCGCGGTCAGGGTCGACGGACAGCGCGTAGGCACGGTCGTTCTTGAGCCTGAAGCGAATGGCTTCGTGATGCGTGAAGACCAGTCGTTGGCCAGCAGACTGGACCGACTCCATCTGCTGGCAGCGGCGCTCGCACTTCTGCTCGGAGTCCTGTCTGCGCCACTTATCGCCAGCGCGCTGACGCGACCGCTGAGGCGTATTGCTGCGGCCGCCACAAGATTGCGAAATGGTGAGCTGGATGTGCGCGTCGATGAAGGCGGTCCGCACGAGATTGCTGCGGTCGGTCAAGCGCTGGATGAACTCGCGTCGACCCTTGAACAAGAGGAGTTGCTTCGACGAGAAGCAGCCGCTGATGTCGCACATGAGCTTCGCACTCCGCTTGCCGGGGTGATCTCACGGATTGAAGCCGCGCAGGATCACGTGATCGATGACGAGCAGGCGAATCTCGACGCAATGCGAGCTGAAGCTCAGCGACTCGCGGAATTGATGGAGGACCTCGAACGATTCTCGGACGCTCAACGCCCGGGTCTTACGCTCAACAAAATGCAGGTTGATGTCTGCGAGCTCGCACGAGAACGGCTCGCGATTCGTCGCGCCGACCTTGACCGCCAGGGCTTGGCCGTGATTGAAGAGATCGCACCGCCAGCCATAGTCCTCGCCGATCGATCGCGCTTGACGCAGGTAATCGACAACCTCCTGACAAATGCATCGCGCTACACCGACTCCGGGGAGGTTCGAGTCAATGTTCACCAGGCCGGTGGCAAAGTGTTCATCGCTGTGTCTGACACAGGCATTGGATTGAGCGAGGACGAAGCCGCTCACGTCTTCGAGCGATTTTGGCGCGCAGACCCGTCGCGGTCGCGCGGGACCGGTGGCACCGGGGTCGGGTTGGCAATCGCTCGCGAGTTGACCAGAGCCCACGCTGGCACGATCGACGTCGAAAGTGAGGTCGGTGTCGGCTCGACGTTCACCGTGTCGCTGCCCGCATCGACCCCGTCTCAATGATGGATTTCTGAGCGTGCCGCGAATGCACTCAAGGACTCATCCAGCAACCTCCGACAAAATGTCGGAGAAAAGGGTGTAGGTTGATGTGAAGGCCGAATTCAGGTCCAAAAACTAGGAGCAGAAGCGATGGCGCGTCCGAGTGTGAATATTTCAACCGTTGAACGTGCGGGTCGGATCGCGTTAGGAGCACTCGGCATCGTCGCCGGGCTGCTCCTGCTGTTCTCTGGCGGCGGCGGCACCGTGCCTCTGGTGCTCGAGCTGTTGCTCGTGGCAGCTGGACTTGATCTGCTCGTGACCGGCTTGACGGGACATTGTCCGCTCTACGCCAAGCTGGGCCATGTTTCATCGTCCGTGCAGAGGCGCTCATGAGTGTCCCCGAAAACAACGGCGGCGACGATGGCGAGCGTGGCGGCGGTCACAAACACTGGATGATGATTGCCTGCTGCGTCCCGATGATCGTCATCGCGGTTGCCCTTGTGGTGACCGGCGTGGTGGGGGCGGGTTTTCTTCTCGTCGCGGTTGGCTGTCTGCTCATGATGGCGCTGATGATGGGAGCAATGATTGACCGCTCATGACTGATCACGAACTCGCGCTGCCGCGGCTCGAGACAATCAATTTGCGCGCGGGCACGATCGCTGCCCGGTTGCCGACTATGTCGAGTTCCGGACCGAGCGCGACTGCGCAGGCCTAGCGGCGGATCGTGCGCACACCGTCGTCGACCACCGAAGTTTCCAAGACAGAATCGAGTAACGCCGAACCGTCGAATTCACCACGGCCGCCGTGGCGCATTCGCACTGTTGCGCTCTTGTCGTCCGCCGTCGCAGTAGTGCTTGGAATCGCTCCGCACGTGCTCCACCATGCTGGGCCGATCGTCGGAGCCGCGCTGATTGCCGGCACTGGAGGAACGCTCTTGTTCGGCCTGATCGGACTGATTGCGAGCGTTCCACTGCTGCTTCGCGTGCATCGACGGTCCGGAGGATGGAGTGTGCCGAGCGGCCTGTTCGCGCTCTTCGTGGCCGGATTTGCGGTGTCGACGCTTTTGATCGGCCCCGCGATCCGTGGCGACAACCAAGGGTCCCACCAGAGCTCCGCGCCCGAAATGTCGGGTGGCCACACGGGGCACCACCAGTAAATCGCCAGCAACCCGCGTCAACTGCACGCGAAAGTCGAGGAGAGGGACCGATGAATACGCATTCCGAAAACAGGCAACTCCGAGAGGACGAGGCCGGCAGGCTCGCGCGCAAGGGTTTGTGGGTCGTGATGGCCTTTGTCGGCTATGAGTGGTTCATGTCAGGCCTGACGAAGCTGGGCCGCGGAGGATTTTCGTCGGGACTTGCCGGTGAGCTGGCCGAGAAATCGGAAGGCACAGTCGGCTGGTACAAATCCTTTCTCGATTCGGTCGTCATCCCGAACGCGAAGGCGTTCGGGATCCTGATCGAAGTCGGTGAAGTCGCCATCGGCGTTGCTCTGATAGGTGCGGCAGTCGCGCTCTTGTTTCGGTGGCACCGGCTCGGCTATCGCCAGGAGCTCGTCGTATGGTCGGCCGTTGCGCTTGGGTCTGTTGGTGCGATCTTCATGAATCTGAACTTCCATCTCGCAAACGGCTCACCGCACCCCTGGCTGATCCCCGCAGACGGCTTCGACGAAGGAGTCGACATGGACAGTTTGCTCCCGCTCATCGAGATCGTTTTCGTAGTGGTCGCAGTGAAGCTCATCGCGCTTTTGCGCGCTGACCGTTCAAGGGGCAGAGAGGGTGCATCCCCGTCACGTTGAACCCTGAAACGAGCGTCGACATCCAAAGACCGTTGGTTGGAGCGTTACGACGGCTTGTAGGATCGGCTCATGAATTCGACGCTCAGGAAAGACGCGCACATGTATGACGCCGTACTGGACGTGAGGCCGATTTTGCGGGCCTCTGAATCGGCCGTTGTCAGTCGCGTGGTCGGAGCGGTTGACGGAGTCGAGTCGGTTGACGTGAATCCGGTCGCGCAGACTGCCGCCGTGCGCTACGACGGCGACCGAGTGTCACTTGCCGACTTGCGACAGGTCGTGGACGACTGCGGCTATCACTGCGCGGGGCAGTCGGTCCCAAATCATCTGTGTGACCCTGCTGCCGAGCAGGGCGAGCATGCTGCGGGCGAACCGCACGAACACGATTCGCACAGCGAGCGCTCTCCTGATGAAGTCATGGGACACGGCGGTCACGCCGGGATGTCGATGGACGCGATGGTCGCCGACATGCGGAATCGCTTTTTCGTGGCCGTCTTTTTCGCCATCCCGATCGTGCTGTGGTCGCCGATCGGCAGTGAGGTAATCGGATTCAGCGCCGCGCCGCCATTTGGATTGCGCAATGACGTTTGGCAATTGCTGCTGAGCCTGCCGGTGATCTTCTACTCGTGCCAGATCTTCTTCACCGGCGCGGTGAGAGCGCTTCGTGCCAGGACGCTCGACATGATGGTGCTGGTCGCGGTGGCGGTCGGATCGGGGTGGCTGTATTCGCTGATAGTCACGCTCACCGGTGGGGGAGAGGTGTTCTACGAGGCCGCGGCGGTGCTGGCTTCGTTCGTGCTCCTCGGCCACTGGTTCGAGATGCGTGCCCGCGGTGGGGCCAACGAGGCCATTCGCACGTTGTTGAATCTCTCGCCCGCCAAAGCGTTGGTCGAACGCGACGGCGTCACTTTTGAGATTGCAACTTCGGACGTTCGAGTCGGCGACATCTTGATCGTGCGGCCCGGATCGAAGATTGCTGTCGATGCTGAGGTGGAAGAGGGCGAAAGTGAGGTCGACGAGTCGATGGTCACCGGGGAGTCGCTCCCTGTGCACAAAACCGTCGGCTCGGAGGTGACTGGCGCGACTATCAACATCAACGGAACGCTCCGCGCGAGGGCGACCAAGGTCGGTAGCGACACGGCGCTCGCCCAGATCGTCAAACTCGTACAAGAAGCTCAGAGTTCGAAGGCACCGGGTCAGAGATTGGCCGACCGCGCGGCTTTTTGGCTGGTTTTCGTGGCACTTGTCGGAGGCGTCGCGACGCTCGCGGCCTGGCTGATTTTTGGCAACGTGCCATTCAGCGAGGCGATGCTTTTCGCGATCACGGTTGTCGTCGTCACCTGCCCCGACGCTCTCGGTCTTGCCACGCCGACCGCGATCATGGTCGGGACCGGACTTGGCGCTGAGCGCGGGATCTTGTTCAAGAATGCGTCGGCGCTAGAAACCTCCGCGCGGATTCAGACCGTTGTGATGGACAAGACCGGAACGTTGACCAAGGGTGAGCCGGAAGTTGTTGAGATGCACGTTGATTCATTCGACGAATCCGAAGTGCTCCGGCTTGTCGCGGCCGTGGAGCGCTCGTCCGAACATCCGCTAGCGAAGGCGATTGTGCAACGCGCGGATGATCAGCAACTTGCCCAGGCTCAGATCAGCGATTTTGAGAATGTGCCGGGGCACGGCGCCTCCGCCACCGTTGAAGGGCGGCGAGTCCTCGTTGGCAACGCCCGGCTGATGGAGCGCGAGGGCGTCGAGATGGGCCCGCTGGGTGCGAAGCGCGATGAGCTGGCAAGCGTCGGACAGACGGTCGTGCAAGTCGCGATTGACGGCCACGCAGCCGGCCTGATCGCGATCGCGGATGCGGTGCGACCAACCGCTGCGGCCGCGGTGGCTGCGCTGCACGAATCCGGAGTGAGCGTCGTGATGTTGAGCGGAGACAACTACGAGACGGCCCGTCGAATCGGCGCGCAACTCGGGATCGACAAGGTGCTCGCCGAGGTGTTGCCCGGCGACAAGGCGGCAAAGATCGCCGAGTTGCAGGCCGATGGGACCAAAGTTGCGATGGTTGGGGATGGCGTAAATGACGCTCCCGCCCTTGCGCAAGCTGATCTTGGCCTCGCCATCGGAGCCGGTACTGACGTTGCGATCGAGACCGCAGACCTTGTACTGATGCGCTCTGACCCGCTGGACGTGCCGATCGGACTCGAAATCGGACGCGGCACGCTGCGCAAGATGCGTCAGAACCTCGCCTGGGCAGTCGGCTACAACTCGATCGCCCTGCCGATCGCCGCTGGCGTTTTTGAGCCTTCCACTGGTCTGGTGCTTCGGCCCGAAATTGCCGCCTTGACGATGGCGGGCTCGAGCCTGATTGTTGCCGTGAACGCTCTGATGCTTAAGCGTCTTCGGCTTCCGTCTCCTGTCGTCGACTAGCCCGGGCGTCATGAAGCGCGTCTCGGTCGTTGTCGAGGGCTGGTTCACGCAGCAGGGCGCGTGCGCTCCGCGCGACCACGACGTCCTCACGCGCCTCCACCACAAGGACCGCGGCCCTGGATCCACTCGCACTGATGATTGAGTCGCCCTCCGCGGCCTCGTTCTTTGCCGCATCGATCTGCGCCCCGAACATTTCCAGTGTCGAGCCGGTGGAAGCTCGAATCCTTGGCGCTCGCTCGCCGACGCCACCGGTGAACACCACAACGTCGAGTCCGCCCATAGCCGCCGCCATCATGGCGATAGAAGCGCGCAGTCGGTGCGTGTAGACGTCCAACGCGAGCGCGGCATCCGGCTCGCCTTCGTTTGACCGTTCAATCACCTCGCGCATGTCCGGAGTGCCTGCGAGGCCGACCAGTCCAGATTCGTACTCGAGTCCATTGCTCAGCTCAGAAAGTTCGATTCGGCCGCTTTCGAGCAACCAGATAAGCATTCCGGGGTCGACAGATCCGGAGCGGCTGGCCATGACGAGACCCTCGAGTGGAGTGAAGCCCATGGTCGTGTCGACCGATTGACCATTCTGAACCGCTGCGAGAGATGCGCCAGCGCCCAGGTGGCAACTCACAACCCGGAGTTGTGCCGGCGGAATCTCGAGCATCTGGCTCGCCCGCTGCGACGCGTAATCGTGCGACAGTCCGTGGAACCCGTAGCGACGGATTCCCCAGCGCTCGCGCCACGAACGAGGGACCGCGTACGTCTGGGCCGCAGCGGGAATAGTCGCGTGAAATGTTGTGTCAAAGCACGCGACCGCTGGGACATGCGGCAGATGAGCTGACACAAGTCCAATCGCTGCAATCGATGCCCGTTGATGGATTGGCGCGACTTCTGTGAGGTCTCGCAGGCCTTCGATCACGTCGTCATCGATCTTCGTCGCGGAAGCGAACAACTCGCCGCCGTGGACGACGCGGTAGCCGACGGCGTCGATCGAAGGCGCGTGCTCTGCAAGAAACTCGAGCACTTCCTCTTGACCAAAGTGCCCCTCTTGTGCCGCGATCTTTTTGGATACGAAAACGTGATTCGCCTCATCGAGCACAGTCAACTTCAGACTGCTTGAGCCCGCGTTCACGACGAGCACGCGCATCGGCTGGCTCATTCCACTTCGCCGGCGGGCCAATTACAACCCATCACGTCCTCCATGTCATCTCCGAATTCGCGAGTGTGTTCGCGATGTCTACGCCTCTCGGCAATCATCTCTTCGCGAAGCTCCGGCGACGCCTCCCTTGCTTTCGAGACGCGATCGATTACGTCGATGACCAGTTGAAACCGATCCATGTCGTTGAGCATCAACATGTCGAAAGGCGTGGTCGTAGTTCCTTGCTCTTTGTAACCACGCACGTGAATGTTTTTGCAGCTCTTTCGCCGATATGTCAGGCGGTGAATCAGCCACGGGTAACCGTGGTAGGCAAACACCACCGGCTGATCTGTCGTGAAAAGAGCGTCGAACTCGCCGTCGGAAAGCCCGTGTGGGTGTTCTGACTCTGGCTGCAGGCGCATCAGGTCAACAACGTTCAGGAATCTGACTCGCAACTGTGGAACTCGTGCACGAAGAATCGCGGTGGCAGCGACGGCCTCCATCGTCGGCACGTCACCTGCGCAGGCGAGCACAACATCTGGGTCATCACCGGCGTCCGAGCTTGCCCAATCCCAGATACCAATTCCCCTGCGGCAGTGGTCGGACGCCTGCTCAATCGTGAGAAAGTTCGGAGCCGGTTGCTTGCCCGCGACAATCACGTTGACGTAATCACGCGATCGCAGGCAATGGTCGGCCACGCTCAGCAGGCAGTTGGCGTCGGGCGGAAGGTAGACCCGAATCACCTCCGAGGTCTTGTTCACAACGTGATCGATGAAGCCCGGGTCCTGATGCGAAAAGCCGTTGTGATCTTGCCGCCATACGTGCGAGCTGAGCAAGTAGTTGAAGGATCCGACCGGCGCGCGCCATGGAATACCGCGCGCGACCTTGAGCCACTTCGCGTGTTGATTGAACATCGAGTCGACGATGTGTACGAATGCCTCGTAACAGTTGAAAACGCCGTGTCGCCCCGTAAGTAGATAGCCCTCAAGCCATCCCTGGCAGAGATGCTCGCTGAGCACCTCCATCACCCGTCCGTCCGGCGACAGGTGGTCGTCAGACTCGCGTACTTCGGCGCTCCAGGCACGCGTCGTGGTCTCAAAAACTGCCCCCAACCGATTCGAGGCGGTCTCGTCCGGGCCCATCAACCGGAAGTTGTCAGGATTGGCCCGGATCGTGTCGCGCAGCCACGCTCCGAGAACCGTGGTTGCGGAGCTGGCGGTAGTGGTCGGCGCAGGGACATCGACCGCGTAGTCCGTGAACGGGGGGAGGTCCAGGTCGCGAAGCGGCACTCCGCCGTTTGCCTGTGGATTGCCACTCATCCGCGCGGTTCCCACCGGAGCGGTTGCCGCTATCTCGCCACGCACCGACCCGTTGGAGTCGAACAATTCTTCGGGCCGGTATGAGCGGAGCCACGATTCGAGTTGTGCCAGGTGCTCTGGATTTTCGGCGAGATTGGCGAGCGGAACCTGGTGGGATCGAAAAGATCCCTCTGCCGGAAGGCCGTCGACGAATTTCGGGCCTGTCCAGCCCTTCGGGGTGTTCAGAACGATTGCCGGCCAGCGTGGGCGATCGATGACGCGACCCTGCGACGCCGCATGTTTGATCTCGCGGATCTCTCCGAGCGCATCATCGATCGCGCCGGCCATCAACTGGTGCATCTCCTCGGGGTCATCGCCTTCTACGAAAATCGGCTTGTGGCCGTAGCCCTCCAGCAGCGATTTCAGCTCTTCTCGGGGGATCCGGGCAAGGACGGTCGGATTTGCGATCTTGTAACCGTTGAGATGAAGGATCGGAAGTACCGCGCCATCGCGTGTCGGGTTGACAAATTTGTTCGAATGCCAACTGGCCGCGAGTGCGCCCGTCTCGGCTTCCCCGTCGCCAATGACACAGCACACGAGGAGGTCGGGGTTGTCAAAGGCCGCGCCGTATGCGTGTGCGAGTGAATACCCGAGCTCTCCGCCCTCATTGATCGATCCTGGTGTTTCTGGAGCCACGTGACTCGGTATACCGCCGGGAAAGGAAAACTGACGGAACAGCCTTCTCAGCCCGTCCTCATCACGGCTGATCTTGGGATACGTCTCCGAATACGTGCCTTCGAGGTATGAATTGGCAACGAGGCCGGGACCGCCGTGGCCTGGGCCGGTAACAAAGATCGCGTTCAGATCGTGAGCCTTGATTGCACGATTGAAGTGGGCGTAAACGAAGTTGAGCCCCGGAGTCGTTCCCCAGTGGCCCAGGAGGCGGGGTTTGGTGTCGGCGATCGAAAGTGGTCGCGTGAGCAGCGGGTTGTCAAGTAGATAGATCTGGCCAACCGAGAGGTAATTCGCCGCTCGCCAATAGGCGTCCACGGCTCCAGCTGCGTCGGAATCGAGCACTCGCGTTGACATTGCTACAACCTCTCAGGTCTTGAAGGTGGATGGCACACACGCGGAGATCGTTTGTGGATCCGCTCAGACTGGGGCAACGAGCGCGCTCTGGGGTCCGGCGCTAGATCGAGTCGAGCTCACCCGACGGCGGCTCGTGAGGAAATGAAGTCGCAGTTCCATATCCCACAACAACGTTGTCTCGGTCCTTCAGCTTGTAGGAGGAGTTCTGCGACATTCGCTTGCCGTTCACATATACGTAAACGCTTTCACCACCGGAGGCCTGGTACCCGCCGATAGTCGTTGAAGTCAACGGAACACCCCAGACGCCGAAAACGTCGCCGAGCCGGAACGGAAACTTCTCGGACGCCTCGATATGGACCACGCCTTTCGCGTCGTGTGTATGAATCGGCGACATCGTGCTCGCGCCTGGCTCAATCCCAATGTCTTGAGGAACCTCTTCACGTTTGCCATCGATGTAAACGCTGACCAGAACGTGGAAGTGGTAGGACTCGTCGCCGCTCAATGGCAGCTTGAGTTGAGCGATTCTGTCGGCCAGCTTGGTGTACTCGGGGGGCCAGGGTGGCGTCGTTTCCTGGAGGCCCGGCAAGTTATCGCGCGAAAGCGTTGCATTCCGCTCCACAGCGTCGTCGGCGCGCGAAGTCTTGTTCAGCGCGAGGCCGGCCGCGATGGCGACCAGCACGAGCGCGACGAGGGCACCGCCGCCGATCAGGCGTGCTTTGGCGCGCCTGGCCTTCCGATCAGCGGCTGCCTGCTCTGCCGCAATCCGCTGTTCTCTTGCGGCGGCCTTCTTTGCTTCCCGACTAGCCATATCTGCGGGGCACGCTACTACAACGCGTAGTAGTACGCCGATGTCCAGGATCGAATCTGTGTGTACGGCCGCCTACATGCGCCAGAGAAAGTCGAGAAAATCCAGCCCCGTTGAATCGATGAAGCTTCGCGCCAAAATGTTCAGGCGGAAGAATTCGCCTGAGAAGACGAGCGCGCCGATAGCGACCAAAACGAGTCCGGACGCGAGCTGTATCGCGTCGTAGTGGCGTCGGATGAACCCGAACGAATTCTGTAAGAACTGAACGCCAGCTGCCGTGAGCAGAAACGGGATTGCCAACCCGGCCGAATAGGCGGCGAGGAGTAGCGCGCCCTGCGCGGCCGTACCCTGCAGCGCCGCAAGCCCAAGTATCGCTCCCAACGTCGGTCCTACGCACGGCGTCCATGCGACCGCGAACGCGGCACCTGCGATCACTGGCGCCCCTCGGCCATTCTCTGCCCGTTCAATCAGCGCACTCGAGCGCCACGAAAACTTCATTCGATTCGCAACGGTCGATGCGACGAAGATCACGCCCATCACGGCAATCGAGAGTCCCGCGACTTTCGTGAGCAACTCTTGATTTCCGGTGATGAATGATCCTGCCGCCGTCGCGCTTAGCCCGACCAGAACGAAGATGGAGGAGAACGTCGCGACAAACAAAAACGCGCGGCTCATCGCACGCAGCCCAGGTTTCGTGATCTCTGAAGCGCTTTCACCGGTCACTACCGCGAGATACCCCGGGACCAGCGGGAGGCAGCAGGGCGACAGAAAAGAGACAAACCCGGCGGCGGCTGCGAGCATCAGACCCGGAGAGTTAGTCATTAAGCTGCACGATCTTGAGCCGCGCTTGGCGGATGGTGAACCTGGTTTTCAAACTACGACGGACTGTAGTAATCCCGCCAACTCCATCGGACGTCCTCCGAGGAAAAAAGAGCCGCGGTGCGTCTGAATGACGCAATACCGTTCGCGCCGAATCCATGAGTAACGCCGAATCTCCGCCCGGTGCCTAGAGC
>JAEMSX010000092.1 GCA_016462645.1 Thermoleophilaceae bacterium | reverse complement strand
CGCCCATGATCAGGATGATCATGTGGCCCGCGAGCATGTTGGCGAAGAGTCGGGCTGTCAGCGAGACGAGCTGCAAGAGCTTTGAGAGCGCCTCGACCGGGAAGATGATCGGGAGGATGACCTTCGGCGTGCCGGAGGGGACCCAACCCTTGACGTAGCCGATCGGGCCCTTGGCGTTGACGCCCTCGATCTGCACGCCGATCCAGATGATCAGCGCCAGCGTCAGCGGAATCGCGACGTTTGCGGTGGCGGCATAGAGCGCGAAGGTCGGGAAGTTGACGCCGAAGACCTCGACCGTGTGCTCGGTGTTGAGCGGCAACGGGATGAATCCGACGGCGTTGCAGAACCAGATGAACAGGAACATCGTCGCGAGGAAGGGGAACCAGCGCGCCGCGACCTTCTTGTCGTGGATGTTGCGCTTGGTCACCGTGTTTGCGGCGACGTCATAGAAGATCTCGACCGCGGCCTGGATCTTGCCCGGCTTGTCGCGCGTCTCGGGGTTGGACATCTTGCGCGAGACGTACCAGATCGTGAAGAACGTCAGCGCGCCTGCGAGGAGCACCATGAAGACGGCCTTGTTGATCGACATGTCGATCCCGAAAATGTGAATCTCGATCCAGGGGTCGAGTTTGAACTCGTTCTGCGGCTTGAAGTCCTCGTTGATCTCTGCGAACGCGGCGGTCGGCGCGATCAGCGCTGCCATCAGCATCAGGGAGAGAGCGGAGAACTGTCGGCGGATACGGGTCAACTGGGGCTCCTTCAGGCCTTCGGGGCGGGAGTCGTGATCATGTGGGTGATCATCTTGTTGAAGAAATAGATCGTGAACAGCGCGATCATCAGCAGCGCGCATGCGAGACCGGCGTCGTCGCCACCGATCAGGTAGGCGATGAGAATGCCGGCGGCGGCGATCCATGCGCGGGCGAGCGATCCGCCGACGACCAGACCGACCTGGTGGCGCGCCTCAGTGGCCTGAGCCGCGCGCAGCTGCATGAAGATGATCAGTGCCGAGCTGCCGAACCAGGTGACGGCGGCGACGACCCAGCCGACGAGCGGCAGGTCAGCGGCGATGAAGATGGGAAGTGCGACGCCGAGCGCGATGAAGTCGGGGAACCTGAGCAGAGTGCGCATGGCGTTCGGACCGGCAGAGCCGGGGCCCGGATGGTGACCTTCGGCTACGACTGCGGAGGACATGAGCCTGTGCCGCGTCGGCCGTGAGCGTTGCGGCCGCGTGCCGGGCTTGCGCTGCGGAGCTCGCTCAGTCGGGTCTCACCACAACGCGGGCGCTCCGCGCGGTTCGCGCGGTCACGTCGCTGTGCCAGTGCGAAACAGTCGGCGAAACTGCGCGCAGAGGATCCATCGTTGTGGGAAGAGAAGTTCATGGGGATGTTCTGAGCTCGCTTTTCGCCGTTCAAGAAACGGCCCAATTGTTTTTCAGCAACTGGAAGGCAGGACGGTGAGATCACATGCCAATCAAGCTCTGGTGAGAAAGATACAACATCGCACAAAGTCTTCTAGTGCGCTTTGTAACGCGCTTTTAAGGGGTGTTTCAGTTGGGTGAGCGGTCGGACTCGAAATTGTTCGTGACCTGCTGCATGTTGGCCTCGACATGAACAACTTGGATTCCTGAATAGACAGCAGCGACGGCCAGGATCGCGGCCAACGAGTAGCGAAGCCGAGCGCTCATGATCCAAAGCACGATTCTGCGGCCACGATGAAGAACGAGGCGAACGCTCCAACCACGAACAGGCCGGACGCGCACGACGCGACCAGACCGCGCCAGAGATTCGTGGGCGAGTACGTGACAAGCGCCAACGCGGCGAACGCGAACCAGACGAACCCGGTCACCCAGTACACCGCATGATCGAAGGTCGACGGCAGGCCATAGGTCGCGTACTCGTCAATACAGAAGAGATCGTCGCTCTGGGACGGGAGCGCGGCGATGATCGCGTTGACCTCCGCGGCGCCCACGACCGCAATCAGTACGGTCCCGATCGCAAGCGCCCAGGCTTTGGCGCGATCGGCCGGGACGGACTTGACCTTCGCTGCCGCCACGAACCGCGGCTGCTCGACTGAATCTGCCATCACCAGATCGACACCAGCACGGATGGCCGGTTACGGATGTAGCCTGTGCCCCATCGCAACTGAGGTCACATATGAAACCCGCAAGGACCCCGGATTCCTCATCCGCGTCCTCGCCACCGGCGTCGTCTGCCTGCTCGGGCTCTGGGTGGCTTCGCTCCTGGATCTCGTCTACTACGGCGAGAACTTCCTGAACCTCGTGCTCGCCGCGCTCGTCCTGGCCGCGGCCAACCTCTTCGTCCGCCCGTTCTTCTACCTCCTGTCGCTGCCGTTCATCGTCGTCACGCTCGGGCTGTTCATCTGGCTGATCAACGCCTTCATGCTGTGGATCACGAGCTTGCTGGTGCCGCCATTCGACCTGGACGGTTTCTGGAAGACGATCGGCGCAGCCTTCATTCTCTGGATCGCCAACATGCTGCTCGGCGGCGCGATGCGCGACTTCATCGAGAAGCCCGAGCGCGAAACCGTCCTGCTCGACTGACTACTCGCGATCGAGCGCCGGGAACTCCCCGGTTGAGAGCTGCTCGGCAACCGCCGCGTCGACCTCGTGCGAACTCGACTTCTTGCGCCTGCGCCCGGAGAACCGGCGCAGCTTGAGGATCTCGAGCACGACCACCAGGTAGAAGCTGGCGATCAGCACGAGCACGCCGATGCCCGCGAGCACGAGCGTCCAGCCCGTGTCGAGGTTGCCGTGGCCGTCCGTGTACGGGATGAAGCGCAGCGCCAGCGCCATTCCCGCCAGGCACAGGGTCCAGGCATAGAGGTAGAGGACTGTCCGCCGTTGCGAGAAGCCGATGTTCACGAAACGGTGATGAAAATGCCAGCGGTCGGCTGCGTAGATCGGCTTTCCGTACTTCAGACGTTTTGCGACGACGAAGCCGGTGTCGAGAATCGGCACGGCGAGGATCACAAGCGGAAAGAACAATGCGACCGCGGCCGCCGTCTTCAGCACGCCCTGGATCGCGATGCAGGCGAGCAGATAACCGAGCAGGTTCGAACCGGCATCGCCCATGAAGATCGTCGCCGGGTAGAAGTTGTGGAAGAGGAAACCAAGCGACGCGCCGGCCGTTGCCGCCGCGAGGATGCCGGCCGCGTCGCGGCTCAGCGAGAGCGTGATGATCGTGAACGTCGCCGCGCCGATGAAGCAGACACCGGCCGCGAGGCCGTCGGCGCCGTCGGTCAGGTTCACGACGTTGATCACCGCGACGATGCCGAGCATTGTGAGCGGCTCCGCCCAGCCTCCAAGATTCACCGGGTCGATGAACGGCAGCGTGAAGTTCTGCACGACGACGCCGGAGAAGACCGGGATCGCCGCGCCGCAGAACTGGCCGAACAGCTTGACCAGCGGCGGCAGGTCAAAGATGTCGTCCAGTGTTCCGACGAATGCGATCACCAGCGCACCGGCGATGATCCCCTTGCTCTCCGTGCTCTCGGGCAGGAAGATCAGCGAAGCGACCAGCAGGCCCGAAAGGATCGCCAGGCCGCCGAGGCTCGGCATGTCGTGGTCGTGCAGCGAGCGTTCGCTGACGTGCGCGACCGCGCCGACGCGAAAAGCGAACCTGGCGGCGAGCGGCGTCAGCGCGAACGAGACGATCGTCGCGACAGCGAACGCTGAGAGTGCTTGTAGCTCTGGTGACACGGGCGCTGCGCCTGATTCTGGCGCAGCGGTCGGCCAGTGAGGCCTAAACGGCGGCTGGAGCGCTCAGGAACTCGTAAAGCGGGAACTTGTTGGCGAGCGCCGTGGCGCGCCCGCGCAGCTCTGTGCGCAGCGCGTCGTTCCAGTCCTCGGCGGCGAGCGCGGTGGCGATGACGTCGCCGACCTCGGCGAAGTCGTCGTCCTGGAAACCACGCGTGGCGAGTGCCGGCGTGCCGATGCGCAGCCCGCTGCTCACGGCCGGCGGGAGCGGGTCGAACGGGATCGAGTTGCGGTTGACCGTGATGTCGATCTCGTGCAGACGGTCCTCGGCCTCCTGCCCGTTGAGCGTGCTGCCCTGAAGGTCCGCGAGCACAAGATGGACGTCGGTGCCGCCGGTCAGGACGTTGACGCCCTTCTCAAGCATCTTCTCGGCGAGGATCGCGGCGCCGCGGCGGGTGCGCTTCTGGCGTTCCTTGAACGAGTCGCTCGCTGCGATCTTGAACGCCACGGCCTTGCCGGCGATGATGTGCATCAGCGGTCCGCCCTGCTGGCCCGGGAAGACGGCGGAGTTGATCGCTTTGCCGTGCTCTTCCTTGGCGAGGATCATTCCGCTGCGGCCGCCACCGATCGTCTTGTGGATCGTGGTGGTGACGACGTCCGCGTAGGGCACCGGCGAAGGGTGCTCGCCAGCGGCCACGAGACCGGCAAAGTGCGCCATGTCGACCATCAGCAGCGCGCCGACGGAATCGGCGATCTCGCGGAAGGCGGCGAAGTCGAGCTGGCGCGGGTAAGCGCTCCAGCCGGCGACGATCAGCTTGGGCTTGCGCTCTTCGGCGATGCGAGCGACGTCCTCCATGTGGATCAGGTAGTCCTCCTGACGCACGCCGTAGGCCGCGATGTCGTAGAGGCGACCGGAGACGTTGATCTTCATTCCGTGCGAGAGGTGGCCACCGTGGGCGAGTTCGAGGCCGAGCAGCGTGTCGCCCGGCTGCAGGAGCGCGTGGTAGACGGCGGTGTTGGCCTGCGCGCCCGAGTGGGGCTGCACGTTGGCGAACTCCGCGCCGAACAGGGACTTGGCGCGATCGATCGCGAGCTGTTCGGCGACGTCGACGTACTCGCAGCCGCCGTAGTAGCGGCGTCCGGGGTAACCCTCGGCGTACTTGTTGGTGAGCACCGAACCCTGCGCCTCGAGAATCGCGCGCGGCACGAAGTTCTCGCTGGCGATCATCTCGAGCGTGTTCTGCT
>JAEMSX010000091.1 GCA_016462645.1 Thermoleophilaceae bacterium | reverse complement strand
CGATCAGCACGGGGCCGACGCGGAGGAGGTCGTCAATCGACTCCGGCTCGAAGTTGACCCACGTGACGTTTTCCGGAAGGTCCGGAACGATGATGTCCTGATCTGTGACGCGCACGGCGAGAGAGGTTAAAAGATCACACTCTGGAGCGTCTGCGGCCAGAGATAGGCCTCAATGACAGCGGCAACGATGATCATCGGGATCGCAACCGAAACGGTGACGATCGTGGCGGCGAGCAGTTCGTCCCACTCGCCGGCTCGGCTGGCTGTCAGGAACGCCGCAAGCGGCAGGAAGACCGCAGTCAGTTCCAGGACGGCGTGGGGGAGAACGGTCAGCATCAGCGTGCTCTGCGGCACGTCGAGCGTGAAGGAGAGGTCGGCGACCTGGTGGCCGAGGATCCAGGTCTGAGTGGTCATCGAGAAGATCGTGGCGCAGGAGACGAAGATCATCGCGGCCGGGCCGGCGTGCTCGTGGACCCAGCGATTGACGCCGCTCTTGTACTTGGTCTGCTCGGGCAGCGCGCGCATCGCCATGAAGCCGGCGAGGCAGACGAAGCCGTGCAGCGCAAGCACGAGCATGTTGCGGAAGAAGACGATCACCACGTCTGAAGCGCGCGGCGCGCCGAGGATGTTCGGCAGCGCGAAGGTGTCGGTGCCCTTGGCAAACAGCGACACGAGGTACACCGCGATCAGCATCGTCAGAGCAATGCAAAGCGACTTGACCATCCAGCCGCCGATCACACGGGTCTTCTGCTGCCCCCAGCGGTCAAGCGTCTCGCGCGTTTCGCGCATCGTGGCAGCGAAAAGCTCGTGCTGTGCTTCTGCCTGCGTCTGGGGGGTGGACAACGGACCGGCTCGCTCGGTACTAACCGACCGAGCCTTCCATCTCAAGCTGGATCAGTCGGTTGAGCTCGACGGCGTACTCCATCGGGAGCTCCTTCGTGACCGGCTCGATGAACCCGTTGACGATCATTCCGGCGGCCTCGTCTTCTGTGAGTCCGCGTGAGCGGAGGTAGAAGAGCTGTTCGTCGGAGATCTTGCCGACGACCGCCTCGTGGGCGACCGTGACGTACGGGTTCTGGATCTGGATGTCGGGCCAGGTGTCCGAGCGGGACAGGTCGTCCATCATCAGGCCGTCGCACTGGACGCGCGACTTGCTGCCCTGGGAGTTCTTGCCCATGCGCACCAGACCGCGGTAGCCCATGATTCCGCCGTCCTTGGAGATCGACTTGGCGAGGATGTTCGAAGTGGTGTTCGGGGCGTTGTGGACGACCTTTGCGCCGGTGTCTTTCCAGACGCCTGCGCCGGCGACGCCGACGTTGAGGTGGTCGGCACGCGCGTGCTCGCCGACGAGGTAGCTGCCGGGGTAGAGCATCACGTACTTGGCGCCCATTGATCCACCGACCCACTCGACGGTGCCTTCAGCCTCGACGATCGCGCGCTTGGTGTTGAGGTTGTAGACGTCCTTGGACCAGTTCTGAACGGTCGTGTAGCGCGCCTTGGCGCCTTCCTTGACGAAGATCTCAACGACTGCGCTGTGCATCGAGTTGAGGCTGTAGCTCTGCGCGGTGCAGCCCTCGATGTAGTTGATCTCTGAGCCTTCCTCGGCGATGATCAGCGTGTGCTCGAATGTTCCCTCGGCTGGGCCTTCCATGCGGAAGTAGGCCTGGAGGGGAAGGTCGACCTTGACGCCAGCCGGGATGTAGGCGAAGGATCCACCGGACCAGATCGCGCCGTGCAGCGCGCTGTACTTGTTGTCCTGCGGCGGAACGCAGCGCTTCATGAAGTACTGCTCGACGATCTCCGGGTGCTCCTGCACGGCCGTGTCCATCGAGGTGAAGATGATGCCGAGGTCCTTGTACTGGTCCTTCAGGCCCTCGTAGAAGGAGTTGTTGTCCCAGACACCCACGACGCCGGCGAGGTATTCGCGCTCAGCCTGCGGGATGCCGAGCTTCTCGAAGGTTTCCTTCTGCTCCTCCGGAACGTCGTCCCAGCTGTCGAACTTGCCGGAGTCCGGCGGACGGTAGAGGACCAGCTCGTCGAGGTTGAGTCCGGAGAGATCGACTCCCCAGGTGGGAACCGGCTTGCGGTTGAAGATGTCAAGGCTCTTGAGGCGCATGTCCAGCATGAACTGCGGCTCGTTCTTGATCTTCGACATCTCGATCACGACCTCGCGAGAGATCCCGTTTTTTGCCACCAGTGAGCCATCCGACTGCTCTTTGATCGGGTTGTTCGGGATGCGGGTCTTGTCGATTGTCGCCATACGGGGGTCCTCGCGAAATGAAGAAAGTGTCAATTGAGGCTTATTCCGGCCTCTGAGGTAGGAATTGTACTTCAGGCGATGGCGGTCTGGTCCGGGAGCAGCCGTGCGGTGCGCGCGCTGGATCGCAATCTGCGACGTCCCGGAAGAGTCAGGCGGGTTCGGGGAGCAGGTCGAGCAGGCGCTCCGGGATCTCAACCGGACGCAGCTCGCGCGGGTCGACGAACACGTACTCGATGAAACCCTCGCAAAGCGTCGCGTCATCACGTAGTGCGTCGATCTCCACCCTCATGGACGATGTGCCGATCCGCCGCACGTGGATCACGAAGGTCAGCACGTCGTCAAAGCGCCCTGCGCCGCGGAAGCGCGCGCCGGTCTCGGCGACGACCGTCTCGATACCGAGCGCATCGGGAAGGTGCGAGTAGCCGCCGATCACCTCGCGCCAGAACTCGGTCATCGCAACATCGAAGTACTCGAACCAACGCGCGTTGAAGACGATGCCCTGGGCGTCGCACTCGGAGTAGCGGACGCGCAGTTCGTGGGTGAATGCTTCTGACTCGCTCACGCGGGTCAGGTTAGGCAATCGCGGCAGCGGCCGAGCGGGTGCCGAGTGCGGCGGCCGTCGCGCGTCCGGCGGTGCGACCGCTGAACAGGCAGCCGCCCAGGAAGGTGCCCTCGAGCGCGCGGTAGCCGTGCATGCCGCCGCCGCCGAAGCCGGAGACCTCACCCGCTGCGTAGAGCCCCGGAAGCGGGGTGCCGTCGGCGCGCAACGCGCGTCCTTCGAGGTCGGTCTGAATACCACCGAGCGTCTTGCGCGTCAAGATGTTGAGCTTCACCGCGATCAGCGGGCCGGCCTTGGTGTCGAGGATCTCGTGCGGCTTGGCGACGCGGGTGATGCGGTCCGAGAGATACTTGCGCGCTCCGTTGATCGCGACGACCTGCATGTCCTTGCTGTAGGGATTGCGGATCTCGCGATCGCGCTCGACGATCTGTTGTTCGAGCCGCGAGAAGTCGATCTCCGCGCCGCCGTGCCCGATCGCGTTCATCCCGTCGACCAACGAGCGCAAGTCCTTGCGCACCACGAAGTCAGGGCCGTGATTCATGAACGCGCGCACAGGGTCGGGGACATTGGGCAGCACGCGCTGGCGGATCGTCTCGCGGACGTCTTTTCCGGTTACATCGGGATTCTGCTCGGAGCCGCTCAACGCGAACTCCTTCGCGATGATCCGTTCGTTCAGAACGAACCAGCTGTAGTCGTAGCCGGTCTGACCGATCTGCGTCATCGTCCCGATCGTGTCGAATCCGGGCAGGCAGGGGAGGGGCATGCGCTCTCCGGTGGCGTCAAACCACAGCGGCGACGGACCGGGAAGGATGCGGATCGCATGGTCAGACCAGATCGGATCCCAGTTGCGGATGCCCTCGGTGTAATGCCACATGCGATCGCGGCCGATCAGGTTTGCGCCGGCGCGCTCAGAGATCTCCAGCATGCGTCCGTCAGTGCTCTTTGGGACGCCTGAGATCAGGTGTTCTGGTGGCGGTCCGAGGCGCTCAGGCCAGTTCTCGCGCACCAGGTCGAAGTTGCCGCCGATTCCGCCGGAGGTGATTAGCACCGCTTCGGCCTCGGCCGAAAAGGATCCGATCTCGACGCGGGAGCTGTCCTCGCCGCGGCCGACGGCGCTCGGCTCGAGGACAGCGCCAGAGACGCCGGTGACGACGCCGCTGGTGATGTCGAGTTCGTCAACGCGGTGGCGAAACGCGAACTCGACTCTGCCGTCAGAGCGAGCGGCTTCCAGTTTCGTGATGAACGGCTCAAGCACTGCCGGCCCGGTTCCCCAGGTGATGTGGAAGCGGGGGACCGAATTGCCGTGACCACCCGCGAGACTCCCGCCGCGTTCGGGCCAGCCCGGACTCGGCAGCCACTTCATGCCCATCGCGGACAGCCAGGCGCGCTTTTCGCCTGAGGCGAAATTCACGTATGCCTCGGCCCACTTCTTCGGCCATTCGTCTTCCGGGCGATCGAACGCCGCAGTGCCGACCCAGTCCTGCCAGGCGAGTTCGTAGGAATCCTTGACGCGCGCACGGCGCTGCTCCGGAGAGTCCACGAACATCAGACCACCGAGCGACCAGAACGCCTGACCGCCGAGTGACGCCTCGGGCTCCTGATCGATGATCAGAACGCGCTTTCCGGCGTCCACGAGTTCGCACGCAGCGGTGAGGCCGGCGAGGCCCCCGCCGACGACGATGACGTCTGATTTGAGATCTGCTGCTGACATATTTGGGAACCGATCAGTACCGGCGCTGTCGCAGACTACCTGCTGGCGGGAGCTGCGCCCCCTGAAATGAACTTATTCGTCCGGCCACGTCGCGTCGCCGGTGACCGCGCCGCGCATGACTTTCAGGTTCAGCTGTGCGCACTTCTTGCGCGTGGGGGATATCTCGATACCCAGCAGGTCCTGGATCCACTCGTGGTTCAGCTTGGTCACATCGTCGACCTTCATGCCGATGTACTCATCCGAGGCGATCGACGCGCTGGCCTGGCTGATCGCGCAGCCGGTGCCCTCGAATGCGATGTCGGTGATCACTCCGTTCTCGTCGACGGCGAGCTGAACCTTCAACTCGTCGCCGCAGAGCGGGTTGACATCGTGGGCTTCGAGATCGTGCTCTTCGAGCGACCCGAAGTGGTGGGGAGACTTGTAGTGCTCAAGGATGTAGTCGCGGTAGAGCTCGTCGCTCATATGCCGAACACCTCCTTCGCCTT
>JAEMSX010000013.1 GCA_016462645.1 Thermoleophilaceae bacterium | reverse complement strand
CGTCCGCCGCGTCGAACCCGATGCGCGGCCAGGGCATGTGGATCTGGTACGTCACCCAGGCCGAGAAGGGCAACGTCGCGAAGATCGTCGCCAAGGCGAAGCGGAACAAGGTCAAGACCATCTACGTCAAGAGCTCAGACGGGGCGAACTGGTGGAAGCAATGGGATCAGTACGCGCCGGCCTTGAAGGCGGCGGGCCTGAAGGTGTGCGCGTGGCAGTACGTCTACGGCACGTATCCGCTGGTCGAGGCGAATCTTGCCGCCCGCGCCGCCAACTCGGGCGCCGACTGCATCGTGATCGACGCCGAGGTCGAGTACCAGAACAAGTACTCGCAGGCGGCCAAATACATCAAGCAGTTGCGCTCGCAGATCAGCAGCGACTATCCCGTCGGCTTCACGAGCTTCGCCTACCCCGACTTCCATCCGACGATTCCCTACAGCGTCTTCCTCGGGCCGGGCGGCGCGCAGTGGAACCTGCCGCAGATGTACTTCCATGCCTTCAAGGTCGCGATTTCGCAGGTTTTCTACCACACGTACACGCTCAACCAGATCTACCAGCGACCGATCCACCCGCTCGGTCAGACCTATGAGGGCGTCACGGCATCGCAGGCCCTGACCTTCCGCAAGTACGCCAAGCGCTACCGCGCGCCGGGCTACAGCTGGTGGGTCTGGCATGACACGCGACCGCAGACCTGGAAGGCGCTCGGCAAGGCGCTTCCGGCGTCGCTTCCGAAACCGGCGCTGCCGTATCCGCTGCTGCGCCAGGGCTACAAAAGCGACATGGTCCGCTGGTGCAAGCTGAAGCTGAACGCCGCGGGCGCGAAGCTCTCGACGAGCCTGATCTACGACGCAAAGATGACCGCCGCGGTGAAGGACTTCCAGACCCGCCGCGGCCTGGTCGCGACCGGGCAGATCGACGCAGCGACGTGGCCGCAGCTGCAGTCGGTCGAGCTGCCCCCGCTGGGCAAGTGACGCCGGGGCGCCGCATACGCTCCGGCGCGTGCTCGTGCTCCTACCCCCATCCGAAGGCAAGGCAGGCGCCCCTGCCGATGCGCCTCCGGTCGAACTGTCAGCGCTCGCGCATCCGGAACTCACGCCGCAACGCGAGAGGCTGATCGAGAAGCTCGACGGATTGACGAAGGTCGATCCCAAGCGGGCATTGAAGGCTTTGGGGCTTGGCAAATCGCAGGTCGGGGAGATCGCGCGCAACGCGGATCTGCTTCATGCGCCGGCGGCTCCCGCCGCGGATGTCTACACCGGGGTGCTGTACCAGTACCTCGATTTGCACTCCTTGAAGAAGGCCGAACGTGCACGGGCGGCCGATCGGATTCTGATCCAGTCCGCGCTGTGGGGTGTGGTGAGGCTCGAGGATCGGATCCCGGCGTATCGGCTTGGAATCGGGGCGTCGCTGCCGCGGATGAAGGGGCTTGCTGCGTTCTGGAAGCCGGCGTTGAGAAAGGCCTTGCCGTCTGATGGGTTGGTGGTCGACATGCGATCGGGTGGCTATGTGGCTGCGTGGAAACCGGCTGACGGCGTGTTGCTCGGCGTGCGGGTGTTCGTTGAGGAGAACGGCGAGCGCAGCGTGGTCACGCACATGGCCAAGGCGACCCGCGGCGATGTTGCGCGGATCCTCGTTGAGTCGAAGGACGCTTCGGACGAGCCGTCGGGCGTCGAGAAGATCGTCGCCGATGCGGGCCTGCGCACGGAATTGGTCGAGCCGGTGCGGGCCGGAGACCCCTGGAACCTCGACGTCATCCTCACCGAACGGGTCGGCCGCCTAACCAAGGCTTAGCCGCGACGTTGTCTCTCAGCGTCTGCCTGAGGAAGAACGGTTGCTCCTCGGCGCCTCCGTGAGGAGGCGCGGTCCCTCCTCACGATTTCCGCGGGGAACCGACTGGCTTCCTCATCGTCGTCATGAGGAAGCGACTGGCTTCCTCAGCAAAACACTGAGGAAGCCAGTCGATATTCACAGTCCGTCGGGGCACTGCGAGAGATATGCGCCAGAGTGGACTCGAACCACCACGGGCCAAACGGCCCACAAGGCCCTCAACCTTGCGCGTCTACCAATTCCGCCACTGGCGCGAGGGCTTGCGAAGTGTAGTGGTCGATCTTCGTGTTACCTCGAACGCCGCAACTTCGTTCACACAAGCTGGTTGGTGACTTTGATGATTGCTCGTCGTCGCTCACTCAAAGCTCTCTGTTCCATCGTCGCGCTCACGTTCGCCATGGCCGCGGTCGCCACAAAGGCGCCGGCGCGCGGACTGGACCCAACGTTCAGCAACGACGGGATCTCGATCGCACCCGCCGCCGGCAAGGGTGCTGACGCAACGGTCTCCCAGCTCGCTCGGCGACCCGATGGCGGATGGGTGGTCGCGGGCTACACACGAGTCGAAACTGAGCGCACGTTCCAGCTTCCGCTCTGGTCGATAGCCGCGTACACGGCCGACGGACAGCCCGACAAGCGATTTGGCCGTAACGGTCGGATCCTCCGCGCGGATCCTGGTGGGCTGGCCTCCCTCGATGGCGCTGAGCCGCCCGTCGTCGCCGTCCAACGAGACGGGAAAATCCTTGTCGCGGGCCTCGTCAACGATGTCAGTGACAAAGAACGCGATTCCTATTTGGACGAAGACTGCGACTGCGTCGCATACCTCGCAGCGCTTCTGGTGGTTCGCTACCGCACCGACGGAAAGCTCGATCGATCATTCGGACATGACGGCAAGGCTCTCGTCCGTGGACTCACAAAGACCGCGACGGAGAATGGATTTCCTGGCGCCCTGCGTCGGCTGGTGATCGATCGGGCCGGTCGCATCACGATTGTTGGGGATACGACGTACCTCTGGACCAAGAACGGCGCTGAGGACGGTGACCAGAGTCGCCTGATCGCGTATCGGCTGACCGGGAAGGGCAAACTCGACCGGTCGTTCGGCAACCGGGGGCGCGTCCTGCACAAACTCGGCTCCGGCACGACGAATTTCTTCCCCGACCAGGTCCGCGCGCTTCCGGACGGTCGCGTGGTCGTGGCCGGCGGTGCCCAACGCTACGTGAAGCGCTCATGGCAAGCTGGAGTTGGCAGGACGATCCTTCCCCGAAGCGGCAAGCTCGACGCGGCGAGTGATTGGATCGCATATCCGTTCGGCAAAGGGGAGGTGTCGACTTCGTCGGTCGATATCGCGAGCGACGGCAAGATCGTCGTGATGGCCCGGCGCGAGCGCGACACGGGGCCCGCGAACGACGCGCCGTACTCGTCGGTCGTGGCCAGATTCAGCGCGCGCGGAACGCTTGACACATCGTTCGGTTCGCGCGGCCTGCTCGATCTGACTTCGACCGCTGGGTTCACTTTCGACGCGACACCGATCGTCCGTGCCCTTCCAGGCGGGTCCGTGTCGGCAGTGATGGGGATCGGCGACGAAGCCGTGGGCATCGTCGACATTTCGGCCAACGGCACGCCAAGCGCGCCGGTTCCGCTCGCGTTTCCACTAGCCGCATCTGAAGAGCTCTCGATCTCCGACGTAGTCGCGCACGGATCGCATTTGATCCTCGCCGGCACCAACCGGGTCAAGGAACAGCAGCGGGTCTTTCTAGCGCGATTCAGGCAGTGACGCGGTTCAGGCCTCGGGCGTAAGCACCATCTGCGTGTTCATGAACTCCGCCACGATCTTGCCCTCGCTGCGAATCGCGACCATCCAGACCTGAGTGCGCGCGCCGACGTGGAGTGGGGTGGCCTCGGCGTCGAGCACCATGCCGAGCTTGCCCGCGCCGATCACGTTCACCTTCAGGTCCGAGCTTGAAAAGACTTGACCTTCGCGCAGGTTCTCGCGCGTTGCCCAGCCGGCGACCGTGTCACCGAGCGTCGCCCAGACGCCGCCGTGCATGAACTTGCCGCTGTGGAGGTGACGCTCGTCGATCTTCATGCGACCGATCGCACGGTCCTTGCTGATCTCGATCGCGTCGATGCCGAGGTGCGTGGCGTACGGCCCCTGCGGGATCTCAAGGGGCTTGACCTCGGGAGTGCGCTCATGACCCTCGCGCCCGACCGCCTCGGGCGGCACCTCGCTGGTGGACTTCTTCGGCGCGTCGCCCTTGGGCGCGAGCAATACCTGGGTGCAGATGAAGTTTGCGACCTGGACGTCGTCTCGCGCGATCCGAACCTCCCACACGTGGGTGCGCTGCCCGACGTGCAAAGGAACGGCGACGGCGATCAGTTCGTCCCCTACGGTCGCGGTGTGAAAGATGTTGGTCTTCATCTCGGCGGTGGTGAAGTTCCAGCCGCCCACGGGGAGCAGGCGGGCCGCGCCCCAGCCGGCGATGCTGTCGGCGAAGGCCGTCCAGGCACCGGCGTGCATGTACGCGACGTTGTGCAGGTGGCGCTCGCTGACGACCATCTTCCCGACCGTGCGCTCAGGGCCGAGTTCGAGGATCTCGAAGCCCAGCCAGCCCGGGAAGGTGTTCGCGGTGAACTTGCGGGTGATCTCAGAGTCGAACGCGTACTTCGGGTCGATCTCGATCTTCAGGGGGTAGCCGGGGCTCACGCGGGCGAGATTAGCCCTCGTGCAATGCGCGGTGTTTCGTGCAATTCCAAATACGAACAGATGTTCCGTCCGGGGCATCGGTTTATATTCCGAACAGGTGTTCGCCTCAGAGATTGTGTGTTTGGGATCGTCAGTCATCCAGGCACCACGGGAGGTCCGAGAAGCGAGCCGCAAATGCATACGACGACGAGTCGAAGGTGAGACAACCAATGATTGAGCAAATAGAGACTCCGGCGCTGACAAAGCGCCAATCAGAGATTCTCGATTTCATTCAGGAGTATCTCGACACCAACGGGTACCCCCCGACGGTCCGCGACATTGGCGGGGCCGTTGGTCTCACCTCCTCGTCGACGGTGCATGCCCACCTTGCAAACCTGGAGAAGGCCGGCGCAATTCGCCGAGACCCGACCAAGCCGCGCGCACTTGAGATCCTCGGAGACAAGGTCAACGGTGCAGCAGGCGCAACGCGACGCGCAGCCGAGCGCATCGGCCAGTCGATTTCCGACGCCACATCCGGTCTGCCGCTCATCGGTGCGGTCGCCGCGGGTGGTCCGATCGTCGCCGAGCAGAACATCGAGGAATACATCGACGTGCCGCGCATCGCGGGCGGCGACAGTGCCGACTTCGTGCTCTCCGTCCGCGGAGACTCGATGGAGAAGGCCGGGATCCTCGACGGAGACTTCGTGGTCGTCAAGTCGCAGCAGACGGCGCGAGACGGCGAGATCGTGGTCGCGCTGATCGAGAACGAAGCCACGGTCAAACGCTTCTTCAAGGAGGACGACCACATCCGACTGCAGCCCGAGAACGACGCGTACGAACCGATTCGCACCCGCGACGCCGCGGTGGTCGGATCGGTGGTCGGGGTCTTTCGCCGCGTCCTGTAGTTTTCGGCCGCGTGGACAAGTTTGACTTCAAGCGCGAGTTCAAAGAGGTCTATTCGCCCCCGGCGAAGGATTTCTCGCTGACCGAGATTCCGCCCTTCCGCTACCTGGCGGTCGACGGCAAGGGCGACCCGGGCACCGCCCAGGAATTCTCGGACGCTGTCAGCGCGCTCTATCCGCTGGCGTACACACTGAAGATGACCGGCAAGAAGAACGGCGGACCCGACTTCGTCGTCGGCCCGATGTCGGCGACCTGGCGATCGAAAGACAAGTCCGCATTCGTCACCGGTGATCGGGACAATTGGGAGTGGACGGTGATGCTCCCGTTGCCCGACTGGATCACCGATGAGCAGATCGCCGAGGCGCGAGAGTCCGTCGCGGCACGAAAGAATCCGGCTGCGCTCAGCCTTGTTTGCGCCATGACACTGAACGAGGGCCTCTGCATCCAGATCCTCTACCGCGGACCGTACGTCGATGAGGCGCCGGTCCTGGCCCGAATGCACAACGAATTCATGCCCGAGCACGGCCTCGACTTCAACGGCGATCATCACGAGATCTACCTCAGCGACCCGGGGCGCACCGCCCCGGAGAAGCTCAAGACGATCTTGCGGCAGCCGGTGCGCCGAATCAGCTGACGGCCGGCTCAGGCGTGATCGTGCCTGGCGCGGCAGTCAAGGCGACTCCTTCAGGCGGGACATATGGATTGATTCGGCGTTGAACGCACCGGATTTGCACCTTGCGGAAACCGACCGGTCGGGGCTGCTCCATAAGTACAAAACGAGGGTCCGATTTGGCGCGATTCTCGTGCGGGCGCTCATGTACGACATTTCAGCGTGTCCCAAAAACATGGATTTGCAGGGAAAAAGCCGCGATTGCAAAGGGGCTGCCGTCTCTCTCCATTCGTACATATGACCCCCTGAATCTTTGTCCTACAGGCCGCGATGCCCCTTAGGACACGGACCTACATTCGAATCACAGCAACACCACTGACCCCCATCAGTGTTCCCGGACGGCCAAGGAGTGCCGACCGGTACTGAATCTCAAGGAGACCGCATATGCCCACAGATCCGCGGAATGCCGTAGAGGCGACTCTCGCGAATACGCTCGCTCGTCCGATTTCTCGCCGTGACGCCATTATTCGTACCGGCGCGGTGGCGGCGGCAGCAGCACTTCCGGCCTGGGCCCTTTCGGCCTGCGGCGCGACCAGCGAGCCGACCTCGGGCGGCGGAAGCGCCGGTGGCAAGGAAATCAAGATCGGCTTCATCGCGCTCACGGACTGCGCGCCGATCATCATGGCCGACACTCTCGGGTACTTCAAGGAGCGCGGCCTGAACGTCTCGGTCGTCAAGCAGGCCTCGTGGCCCGCGACTCGCGACGCGCTTCTCAACGGCGACATCGACGCGGCCCACTGCCTCTACAGCCTTCCGCTCGCCGGCGCCGCCGGTCTCGGCGGACAGCCGGCCAACGACAAGCTGAAGATCGCGATGACGCTGAGCAACAACGGTCAGGCGATCACGCTCAAGGACGACCTCTCGGCGGCCGGCTATGGCGACTTGAACAAGGCCAAGGCGGCGATCAACGGCGGAAAGGGTCAGACCTTCGCGATGACCTTCCCCGGCGGAACCCACGACGCCTGGCTGCGCTACTGGCTGCTGGCGATGGGCGTGTCGATGGATGCCGCAAAGATCATCCCGATCCCGCCGCCGCAGATGGTCGCGAACATGACCGCCGGCAACATGAACGGATACTCGGTCGGAGAGCCCTGGAACGCGGTGGCGGTCGACAAGAAGATCGGCTTCACCACGATCGCTTCGCAGGACATCTGGACCAACCATCCGGAGAAGGCTCTCGTCGTCAACGAAGAGTTCGCCACCAAGCGCCAGTCCGAGCTCAAGGAAGTCATGGCGGCGGTGCTCGATGCATGTCAGTTCTGCGATGACGAGAAGAACATCCCGAAGGTGGCCAAGACGATCGGCACGCCCGCAATCGTCAATGCCACGCCCGAAGACATCGAGCCGCGCCTGCTCGGCGAGTATGAGCTCGGGGCAGGCCTGGGCCACAAGTCGTTCGGTGCTCGTCGCATGCGTTTCTTCCGCGATGGCGAGACGAACGTGCCACGCGCCGGCGAGGCGATCTGGTTCCTCGCCCAGTACCAGCGCTTCGGATACCTCGACAAGGCTCCGGCCTACGACCAGATCGCCGAGAGCGTGATCCTCAGCGATCTCTACGCCGACGTCGCCAAGTCCGAAGGCGTGAAGGTGCCCGACGACGGCATGGCGCCGTTCACCGTGAAACTCGACAACACGCACTTCGACCCGAAGGACCCGCAGAAGGAGGCTGACCGAGCATGAACACCGAGACCCAGATCGCAGCCGAGGCCGGTGCGGCGCGGCTGGACAAGGCGCCGATCGAGAAGACGGCGAGGCCGGGCGGGCTGCTGCTCGGCCGACTGGGCAGCGCCGGCACGACGCTCGCCCTCGGCCTCTTCGGCTTCGGCCTGTTGTTCTTGCTCTGGGCGGTCATCGCCACGATCTCCCCGGACCTCCCGACTCCGGTCGAGGCGGTGACCGCGCTGGTCGATCTGCTCAAGACTCCGTTCCACGACGGCGGCCCCAATGACAAGGGCATCGGCATCCAGCTGATGACCTCGCTTGAGCGGGTGTTCATCGGATTCGCGATCGCGACCGTCGTCGCGGTTCCGTTCGGGTTTCTGATGGGCGCGAGCCCGGCGGCATGGTCGATCTTCAATCCAGTCGTGCAGCTCCTGCGCCCGGTGTCACCGCTCGCGTGGTTTCCGCTCGGCCTGGTCGTGCTCAAGGCCGCGCCGCTCGCGGCGATCTTCGTGATCTTCATCACGTCGATCTGGCCCACGCTGCTGAACACCGCGTTCGGCGTATCGTCGGTGCCGCAGAGCCACAAGAACGTCGCCCGCGTGTTCCAGTTCAGCCGGACCAAGTACGTGCGCCACGTGTTGCTTCCCTACAGCCTGCCGTCGGTCGTGACCGGCATGCGCATCTCGATGGGCATCGCCTGGATGGTGATCGTGGCCGCGGAGATGCTCTCCGGCGGCACCGGCATCGGGTTCTACGTCTGGGATGCCTACAACGCGTCAAACCTCGCAAACGTCGCCGCGGCGATCTTCGTGATCGGCTTCGTCGGTATGGCGCTCGACTTCGGCTTCGGCCGCCTGCAGGCCCGCGTCGCATACAAGGAGATGGTCTGAATGTCGCTTGACATCACCGAAGTTCGCAAGTCGTTCACCACGAAGTCGGGCCCGCAGGAAGTTCTGCGTGGCGTTGACCTGACGATCGAGAAGGGAGAGTTCGTCACGATCATCGGCCACAGCGGTTGTGGCAAGTCGACGCTGCTGAACGTGATCGGCGGCCTGGAGCCGGCCTCCAGCGGAAAGGTCGTGCTCGACGGCTTTCGCGTCGAGGGTCCCGGCCCGGATCGCGCGATCGTCTTTCAGAACTATTCGCTCCTGCCGTGGATGTCGGTCTATGACAATGTGGTCGAGGCAACGCTCTCGGCGCGCAAGGATCGCTCTGCAGACGAAAACCGCGCCGTCGCGGAGAAGTACATCCGCAGCACCGGCCTGTGGATGCACCGTGACAAGAAGCCCGGCGAGATCTCAGGCGGCATGCGCCAGCGCACCGCGGTCGCCCGCGCTTTCGCCGTTGGTCCCAAGGTCCTGCTGCTCGACGAGCCGTTCGGCGCGCTCGACGCTCTGACCCGCTCCAACCTGCAGCAGCAGCTGATCGACATGTGGTCCAAGGAAGAAGAGACCGAGACCGTCGTGATGGTCACGCACGGCATCGAGGAAGCGATCTTCCTGGCCGACCGCATCGTCGTGATGGGCAACCCGCCCAAGCCGTCGGTCGCTGAGGTGATCGAGGTGAACATCGAGCGCCCGCGCGATCGCGCGGAGATCGCACGCGACCCGGAGTTCCAGCGCGTGCGCGAGCGTCTCGTCTACCTGCTCGAACACGAACTGGCAGTCCCAGAGCCAATGGAGGAAGCAGCATGATGCCAAGTATCGGACCACTCGAGATCGGAATCGTCCTGGCGATTGCGCTGGTCGTCTTCGGTCCCAAGAAACTGCCGGAACTCGGGCGCGGCCTCGGTGGAGGAATGCGCGAGTTCAAGGATTCGGTCAGCTCTGAAGTTCGAGAGCTGAAGTCGGGTTCGCCCGCTGAGCCACTTGCACCGGAACGGGAAGCCGGCGCGGAGAAGGTTTGAGGGGAGGGAGTGAGTTCAGGGATGAACAGGGATCGACCGTCACCGCTGCCGCTGGAGAACGGCAAGCCACGCGTTCAACGACTCGTGGACGCGCTCGCCCCTGTTCATCTCGAACTCGAACCACCGCAGCGAGCGGACTGGACGATCACTGTCGACGGCCTCGTGCGCACGCCGATCGAGTTCACGCTCGATGCGCTGCGCGAGCTCGGGCCCGAGCCGATCAGCAGCGACTTCCATTGCGTGTGGGGGTGGAGCCGGCCGAAGGTCAACTGGGTCGGGGTGCCTGCGGGCAGGGTGATCGATGCGGCGGCGATTCAGCCGTCCGCCACGCACGTGCGCTTTGCGGCGGCAGACAGCCCCTATGCCTCCTGCGTGCCGCTCGATCAGGCGCGCGACGGGTGGTTCGCGATCGAACTTGAGGGCGAGTCGCTTCCGGCGATCCACGGCGGTCCGGTGCGCTGGCTCCAGCCGCCGTACCTGTGGGGCTACAAGGGCGTCAAATGGGTCTGCGCACTGCACGTGACCGACCACATGGACGCGGGTCCCTGGGAGACGAAGGTCGGCGACGTCGAGGGCGCCGTTCCGCAGGGCCTGATCGACCGATTCCATCTTCTTGAGGAGGCGTAGTGGACGCGATCAACCCGGACGGCACCCTGCGCATGCTCGAAGACGTCGTTGACGAGCGGCGCGTCAAGTTCCGCGACTGTCGCGACTGCAAGAACTTCGAGCGCGACGAGAGCGGTCTGAACTTCGGTTGGTGCGGCGCGCACAAGCAGTTCGTGAAGCTCTACCACCCGGCCGGCGAGTGGTTTTCGCAATGCATCTTCAAGGGTCTTCGTCGTTACAAGGACCAGGAGCTCGAGCGCGGCGGCGTGCCGAGCATCGCGCCCGACGGAACGATCGTGCGCGCCCCGCACACACCAGCCACACCAACAATCGGCAACGAGGAGAAGGCATCATGATGTACGCCAAGCCCAAGGGCCTCGCAGTGATTGGTGGCGGCATGGCCGCCCAGGCGCTGATCGAGGCGGTCCGCAAGCACGACAGCGAGCTACCGATCACGCTCTACTGCGGTGAGGCACACCTGCCGTACGACCGCGTCCGCCTGACTGAGCTGATTGAGAAGGGCGCCGATGTGTCTGACCTGCGCCTGCGCCCGGACGAGTGGTATGAGGACAACAAGATCGAGTTCGTCGTCGGTGAGCGCGTCAGCGCGGTCGACACGTCAACGCGCAGCGTGACGCTCGGCGAAGAGACGCGCGAGTTCGACAGCGTCTGCCTTGCCACCGGAAGTGAAGCGTTGGTCCCGCCGATCGAGGGGATCGATCGCGACGGCGTGTATCTCTATCGCTACCCGGTCGACTGCGAGATGATCGTCGAGCAGGCCGAGCCCGGCGCGCGCGCCGCGGTGATCGGCGGGGGTCTGCTCGGTCTTGAGGCCGCGAAAGCGCTGGCGGCGCTCGGCTGCGACGTCACGGTCGTCCACCTGATGGACCGCCTGATGGAACGTCAGCTCGATCAGCCTGCTGCAGACCTGCTGCTCGCGGCGATGAAGGAGATCGACGTCGAAGTGCTGACCGAGCGCTCGACCGTGGAGATCATGGGCGATGACCACGCGACCGGACTGCGCTTTGCCGATGGCGAGACGCTGGACTGCGACTTCGTCGTGATGAGCGTGGGCATCAGCTCGCGCACCGACCTCGCCAAGGAGGCCGGCCTGACCGTCGAACGCGGCGTGGTCGTGGATGACGCGATGCAGACTTCTGCGCCGGGCATCTACGCCGTCGGCGAGTGCGCCCAGCACAACGGAATCGTCTACGGCATCGTCGCTCCGATCTATGACCAGTGCGAGGTGGCGGCGCGCAGCATCGCCGGCATCGACGGCGAGTCCTACGGTGGATCGATCCCCAGCGCCAAGTTGAAGGTGATGGGTGTGGACCTCGTGTCCGTGGGAGATGTCGCCAGCGGCGAGACGGTCACGGTCAGTGACCCCGAGGCCGGGATCTACCGCAAGCTCGCGGTCACCGACGGCAAGCTCACCGGCGCGGTGCTGATGGGCGACACCCGCGGCTACGAGCTGCTGCTCGACAAGGCCAAGACCGGCGCCGAAGTGATCAACCCGCTTGAGACCCTCTCCAAGGCGAGCGAAGCGACGGCTGCAGAGCTGCCCGACACAGCGCAGGTCTGCAACTGCAACGGCGTCTGCAAGGGCGAGATCGTCGACGCAATCCGCGAGCGCGGGCTGACCGGCACCCAGGAAGTCGTCGCCGTCACGCGCGCCGGCGCCGGCTGCGGAACATGCAAGTCGCTGGTCACCGAGCTCGTGCAGATCGAGACCGGCGGCGCCGGCGACGAGCAGGCATACCTCTGCCCTTGCCGCAAACTGACCGGCGAGGACATCGCCAACTCGATCCGCGAGCACGGCGCCCAGTCGGTCAGCGAAGTCGCCGAGTGCTGCGGGGCCACCCGGGAGTGCGGAGGCTGCAAGCCGGGCATCGCATATCTCGTCTCCGAGATCAACGACAACCGCCACCGCGAAGAGCGCCACGCGCGGTACATCAACGACCGCGTACACGCGAACATTCAGAAGGACGGCACGTTCTCTGTGGTGCCGCGCATCTACGGCGGCGTGACCTCACCGGACGAGCTCCGCCGCATCGCTGACGTCGCCGACAAGTACGAAGTCCCGATGGTGAAGATCACCGGCGGTCAGCGCATCGACCTGCTCGGTGTCAAGAAGGAGAACCTCCCGGCGATCTGGGAGGAGCTCGGGATGCCGTCGGGCCACGCCTACGCCAAAGCGGTCCGCACAGTCAAGACCTGCGTCGGTGAGAACTTCTGCCGCTTCGGCCTGGATGACTCGATCGCCACGGGCATCGAGCTTGAGCACGAGTGGGAGGGGCTCTACACGCCGCACAAGGTCAAGGCCGCCGTCTCGGGCTGCCCGCGCAACTGCGCCGAGGCCAGTACCAAGGACATCGGCCTGATCGCCGTCGAAGGCGGCTGGCAGGTCCGCATCGGCGGCGCTGCCGGAGCCTCGGTGCGCGAGGGCGACATTCTCGTGACCGTCGACACCAAGGCCGAGGCCATGCGCGTCTCCACGACCTTCCTGCAGCACTATCGCGAGAACGCCGAATACCTCGAGCGCACCTATGGCTACGTTGAACGCGTCGGCCTCGATTTCGTCAAGGAGGCGGTGCTCAACGAAGAGTCCGGAGAGCCCGAACGCCTGCGTGAGCGTTTCCGGATCGCGAAGGCCGCGGTCGTGGATCCGTGGCTCGAACGCAACAACCCCGTACACCCCAAGCAGTTCTCAGAACTGGACAGCGAGCCGGCGCTGGCTCCCGCCGGACCACCGGTCGAAGCGCTGATCGAAGGAGGAAGTGCATGAAACCGCCCGAGGCCGCCGTCGGGACCGAGTCGTTGCCCCAGGGGGCGATCGCGCTCTGCCTTGAAGCTGACGTGCCATTCGGCGAGGGCCGCAGTGTCGCGATGGTCGATCGCCGGATCGGAGTCTTCAACACCGCCGCGGGATTCTTCGCGATCGACAACGACTGCCCGCACCAGGGCGGGCCGCTCTCCGACGGCATCCTCGCCGACGCCTGCGTGACCTGCCCGCTGCACGGCTGGCGCATCGACCTGCGCGACGGCACGGTCAAGGACCAGTCCGAGACGGTCCGGACCTATCCACTTGAGGTGCGTGACGGCACCGTCTGGCTGCTTCAAGTAGAGGCGGAGTAGGACGCGGATGGGCGGCGCACTGGTCGACACCTACGGACGCGAGATCATGGATCTTCGCGTGTCCGTGACCGACCGCTGCAACCTGCGCTGCCACTACTGCATGCCGGCCGAGGGCCTAGCGTGGGCCCCCAAGGAACAGGAACTCGAGTTCGCCGAGATCGAGCGGCTCGTCTCGCTGTTTGCGGACCTCGGCGTGCGCAGCGTTCGCCTGACCGGAGGCGAGCCGCTGGTGCGCAAGAACCTCCCCGAGCTGGTCGAGCGAATCGCAGCGATCGACGCGATCGAGGACATCTCGCTGACGACAAACGGCATCCTGCTCGAGCAGCTGATTGAGCCGCTGGTCCAGGCGGGACTCACCCGGGTGAACGTGAGCCTCGACGCGCTGACTCCCGAGCGCTACCGCGAGATCACGCGGCGCAACGGCCTGCAGAAGGTGATCGCGGGACTCGCCGCGCTTGAGCGCTACCCCCAGCTCGGCCCGATCAAGGTCAACGTCGTCGCCGTTCGCGGGATGTCGGATCTGGAGATTCTCGAGTTCGCCGAGCTGGCCAGGCGCAGGCCGTACGTCGTTCGCTTTCTTGAATTCATGCCGCTCGACGCGGATGAACAGTGGAGCGACGATGTGCTGCTCACCGGTGCCGAGATCCGGCGCGTCGTCGAATCCATGCACGATCTTGTTCCCCTGGCAGCCGAGTCCGCCGCGACGTCGAGCCGGTTCGCGTTCGCGGACAACGCGGGGGAGATCGGATTCGTCAGCCCGGTCAGCGAGCCATTCTGCGGCACCTGCGACCGGGCGCGTCTGACTGCGGACGGTCAGCTGCGCACCTGCCTGTTCGCGCTCGGAGAGACTGACTTGCGCGGGCCGATGCGCGAGGGCGTGACCAACGGCGAGCTCGAGGAGCTGATTCGCGGCGCGATCTGGCGCAAGCCGGCCGGCCACAAGATCGGCGAGGACTCATTCACGCAACCCGCGCGCTGGATGTCGCAGATCGGGGGATGAGCGACGTGTTGAGATTCATCGCTTGCGCCGTCGTCCCGGCCGCGTTTGTGTTCAGCGGATGCGGCCGCAGTGAGAACGAGTCGGTGACGCTCGTCGCCGCCACGTCCATGAAGGCTGCGGTCGACACCGCCGTCGCCGACTTCAAGCGGGCGCACCCCGACGTCCGGGTGAGGACCACCTTCGCGCCATCGGATCAGATTCAGCGTCAGATCGAGGGCGGGCTCGACGCGGATGTTGTGGTGACCGCAAGCGGCAGCCACATGCGCCCGCTGCTCGACGCAAAGCTGGTCGAGGATGCAGAGCCGTTCGCGGGAAACGCGATGACGATCGCCGTGAGCAGGAAGTCGGACGTTCCGATCAAGGACGCGGGAGACCTCGCGCTGAAGCAGCGCCTCTCGTTGGGGCAGACCGGTGTTCCCGTCGGCGACTACGCGGACGAGGTCATCGCGACGCTCGACTCGCGCTACAAGCGCGGCTTCGCCGAGAAGGTCGCTGCAAACGTGGTTAACCGCGCGTCCAACGCCGCCGAGGTGATCACCCCGGTAGCGCTGGGCGGAGTGGACTCGTCGCTCTCCTACGTGACCGACGTGAACTCCAACGCCACGCGGGTTCGCAGCGTCGCGCTGCCGGCGTGGGCGCAGCCGACGATCGCCTACTGGATCGCGCCCACCCCCGATGCCTCCGACGGTGCCGACGCTCTGCTCGACTTCATCGAATCGCCAGACGGGCAAGAAGTGCTGCGCGCAGCGGGCTTCTTGCCCGTCCCTGCCGCCGCCGGGACGAATCCATGACGACGCTGGCGCACAAGCGCCTGGCGGGTACCGGATTCGGCCTGGCGGTCGGCGTGGCGGCTCTGTTCGTGCTCGTCCCGATGGTCGCGCTCGTGACGCGGATCTCACCGCTCACGGCAGTCGAAGAACTCGCGCGCCCCGAGTCGATCGATGCGTTGATGATCAGCCTCGGCGCAGTCACCTGCGCGTTGCTGCTGATCGTCGCATTCGGCACGCCGGTCGCTTTTCTGCTCGCGCGCGGCCAGCCCGGGCCGTTGCTCAGTTCACTCGAGGTGCTGTTCGATCTCCCGCTCGTGCTGCCGCCGGCGGTCGCCGGCATCGCGCTGCTCGCGGCATTCGGGGACGGCGGGCCCGTCGGCAACGCGCTGGCGCCGTTCGGAGTCCAGGTGCCGTTCACGCGCCTCGCGGTGGTCCTGGCGCTGACGTTCGTTGCGGCGCCGCTGTACATCCGTCAAGCGCAATCTGCGTTCGCTGCGTGCGAGCGGGACGTGCTGGAGGCCTCGCGCACCACCGGCGCGGGACCAGTTCGTCGCTTCCTCCAGATCGAGCTCCCGTTGGCAAAGCGCGGACTGCTCGGCGGCCTCGCGCTCTCCGGCGCCCGCGCGCTCGGCGAATTCGGGGCGACGATCATGTTTGCCGGGAGTGTCGCCGGCGTCACGCAGACGCTCACACTCGCGATCTACGGCTCGCTCTACACGAGTGCTGACGCCGCATTCGCGTTGGCGATTCTGCTGCTTGTGCTGACGGTTGCGATCTCGGTACTCGCGCGCCTTTACGGCGCGCGCGCCGGCTGGGAAGCGCGATGACGACGGCGATACAGCTGCGGCTCGAGCGGCCTGAGTTCAACGTGGAGGTGGCGTTGCGACTGGAGGGAGCGGTCGCGCTGGTCGGTCGGTCCGGATCCGGCAAGTCGAGCATCATCCGCGCACTGGCGGGCCTGGAGCCCGCTGCGCGCGGCTCGATCCCTCGGCTTGAAGTCGGCTACCTCGGTCAGCGCGACGGACTGTTTCCGCATATGACCGCGCTGGACAACGTCGCGTTCCCGCTCAAGGCGACAGGAGTTCGCAAGCGCCACGCCTGCGCGAGCGCGCGGGAGTCGCTTGCGGCGCTCGGGCTGAGCGCAGCCGTTGATCGGCGCCCCGGCGAACTGTCCGGCGGCCAGCGCAGGCGCGTCGCGCTCGCGCGTGCGCTCGCGCCCGGCCGCGAGCTCTACCTGCTTGACGAGCCCTTCGCCGGCCTGGACCTCGATTCGGCGACGCTGGCTGAGAAGTTCATCGCGGAACGGATTTCCGGCAGTGACGCTCCGTGCTTGATCGCAGGACACGACGTACCGCGCCTGCGCCGGATCTGTTCCAGCATTCTGCGAGTCGAGCGCGGCCGCATCGCACCGACAGCGCACGCCATCAACGGTTCAACTGAGCCACTGCGTGTTCGAGCACCGGTTCGAGCACTGCAAAGCAGTGGCGACATGCCTTGGGACTGCCGGGAAGGTTCACGATGAGCGTGGTCCCGAGCGTCCCTGCGACCGCCCGTGAGAGCATCGCCATCGGCGTCTCACTCAGAGAGGACGCGCGCAGCGCCTCGGCGATGCCGGGCACCTCGCGATCGCACACGGCCAGCGTTGCCTCAGGTGTCACATCGTCGGCGGTGATTCCGGTGCCGCCCGTCGTGAGTACGCAGTCCGCACCGCCGGCGAGTGACTTCAGTTTCGCTTCGATCGATGCGCGGTCGTCCGCGACGAGTTCGCGCGCGGTCAGTTCGAAGCCCGCGGCGGCGATCGCCTCGGCGAGTGCGTCTCCACTCGCATCGTCACCTGCACTGCGCGAGCTGCTGATCGTCAGCACCGCGAGGCGCATTCAGTCCGAGGCTTTCCAGTCCGACTTGCCGCCGGACTTCTCAAGCAGCGAGATCTCCTCGATCCGTACGCCGCGCTCGACGCCTTTGACCATGTCGTACAGAGTCAGGGCTGCGATGCTCGCGCCCGTGAGCGCTTCCATCTCGATGCCCGTTCGGTCCTTCGTCCGGGCCTCGCATTCGATCGTGATGATGCCGGCTTCGACATTCACGTCTAGCCGCACGTCCACGAATGACAGCGGCACGTTGTGCGCCAGCGGAATCAGCTCGGCCGTGCGCTTGGCCGCCTGTATCCCGGCGATTCGCGCAGTGCCGATGACGTCGCCCTTGGGCGCGTTGCCGGCGGCCACGAGCGCCGCGGTCTCAGGCTTCATCGCGACCCGCCCGCCCGCAACTGCACGGCGATCGGTGACCGCTTTGTCGCCCACGTCAACCATGCGCGCGACACCGCTGTCGTCGAGATGCGTCAGGTGGTCCACATGAGCGAATCTAGCGAGTCAACGATCGCGCGCGACGCCACGATTGAGGCCGCGATGCAACTCTCAACCGAGCTCGCCGATTCAGTCGGCGTGGAAGTGATTGCGGCTGAGGCGGCGCACGGCCGCATCCTCGCGAAGCGACTCGACGCCGACTCCGAGTATCCGCGTTTCGCGAACTCCGCGATGGACGGCTGGGCGCTCCGTGCCGACGGCCTGCAACGCGAGTTCACGCTCGTCGGCGAGTCCCGCGCAGGACTGCCGTTCGCCGACTCACTTCAGGTCGGGAACGCCATCCGTATCTCGACCGGAGCTGAACTTCCGAATGGCGCGGACTGCATAGTCCCGGTCGAAGCGGGCCGGGAGATCGAAGACCAGTTGGTCGTGAACGCCCTGCCGGTGGGCGGAGACTTCGTGCGCCGGGCAGGGCGCCACAAGCGCCCGGGTGATGAGCTCGTGGCCGCAGGCCGCAGCCTCGGCGCCGGCGAACTCGCGACGATCGCCGCCTTCGGGATCTCGCAGGTGGCTGTGCGCCGCGCTCCGCGCGTCGCACTGATCGGCGGGGGAGACGAACTGCTTTCGCCGGGCGACCCGCTCGTGGCCGGCGCGGTCTACGACAGCAACACGCCGATGCTCTCCGCACTGATGCGCGGCGCCGGATGCGAGCTGGATGCCCACCGGTACGTCACCGACGACCGCGCGGCCGTGCGCGAGCTGCTGGGCGCCGCAGCCGAGGAGGTCGACTTCGTCGTGACCTCCGGGGGAATCTCGGTCGGCGAGCACGATCACGTCGCGGGGGCGATCGATGAACTCGGGGGCGAGCTGCTGCTGGCGGGGACGGCCGCGCGACCCGGGCGGCGCTTTGCGATCGCGACACTCCCCGTCAAATCGCGACGCGTCACGGTCTTCTGTCTGCCGGGCAACCCGCTCGCAAGCTGGGTGTGCTTTCAGCTCTATGTACGCAGGCACATCCGCCAGATGCTCGGCCAGGCACAGCCGATTCGCTTCGAGGCCGAGTTGACAGAGGCGGTTTCCCGAGCCGAGGGTCGCTCGCGGATACTTCTCGGACGGACGAGCACAACGCTCGGCGCGCGCAGCTTCAAGCCGCGCAAGACTGAATCCGACGACGTCACTGCAATTGCCGGCTGCAATGCACTTGCCACAATCGGATCAGGTGGCAGCGTCGCTCACAACGGGCTATTCGTCGAATGCGAGAAGGTTGATGTCTAAACGCCAGCGAGCAATGCATCGCCGCGGCGCAGGCGCGGCCACTCCGGCAACGCCGGCCCCCCGAAAGCCCGTCGAGCGCTTTTCTGCTGAAGTGCGTCTGTTTGCCTGGGTCGCAGAACTCGCCGACACGCGGATGATCACGCTCGATCTCCCGCGCGGCGTTCGCGCTTCAGCCGTGATCGCCAAAACCCTGAAGGCCGCCGGGCTGGATGAGAGCTACGGCCTGAATGACTCTGTGCGGCTTGCAGTCAACCGCGAGTACGCCAATCCCAGCCTGGTGGTTGAGCCCGGCGACGAGTTGGCGTTGATCCCGCCGATCTCGGGCGGCGCGCCCGCGTATGTGCGCGTGACCTCAGAGCGGCTTGACCTCCAGAAGCTCCACGACATGGTCATGACCGACGGAAGCGGAGCGGTCGTGACCTTCACCGGCGCCACCCGCGACGTGGAGATGCTCCAGTATGAGGCCTATGAGGAGATGGCGCAGGCGCGGATCGAGCGCATCGTTGCGCAGCTGCTCGAGACCTACAAGCTCGAAGCGGTTGCGATCGAGCACCGCGTCGGAACGGTGCCCCTGAACGAGCCGAGTGTGATCGTGGCCGTCTCATCCCGGAACCGGCCGGCGGCGTTCGCCGCCGCACGGGAAGCGATCGACCGCGTGAAGGCCGAAGCGCCGATCTGGAAACTTGAACTCGACTCCGGATATCGCAGCTGGATTCGCGGCGAGATTCCTGATGTTGGTCGCTGATCCACCGATCGTTCGTTGAAAATCCCGCTCTTTGGAACAAAATGCGGCTTGCATTCTGCACACGGCAGGCGGCCGAAGCTCTAGAATGACTCTTGTCAGTTTCTGCAAGCCAGACGGCCGCGGGGACAGCCAAACCGGCTACCAAGGACTCGTCCGAGGTACTGGCGGAGGTGGTCTTCGAGGAAAGTCCGGACACCAGAGAGCAATGATGGTCGGGGGTAAAAGCCTGACGCGGCGAAAGCCGACGGAAAGTGCCACAGAAAATAACCGCCTAAGTCGTGCGGAACTGACTTCGGTCAGAACCGCCTCAAGGGATCGGAAAGGCCGCAAGGCCCGGATGTGAACGAAGAGGTATGCACGGACGGTAAGGGTGAAACGGTGCGGTAAGAGCGCACCAGCATCACGGTGACGTGGTGGCTAGGTAAACCCCATCAGGTGCAAGATCAAACAGGATCGTTGAGGCTGCTCGCGGAGATCCAGGTAGATCGCAGGGAGTGGAAGACATAGGCCCGACGCTTCGATTCGTCGAAGCAGCCGAGACCCGCTGAATGGCGCAAGCCCGATGCGGACGCGGTAGGACCGATGAATGAAGCCCCCGCCTTACAGGGCGCAAGCCTGAGTAGGGCAGAGATAGATGGCCGTTCAACGACAGAATCCGGCTTATCGGCTTGCTAAGGGAAAGGCCCGCTTCGGCGGGCCTTTTCTATGCGGTGTCGTCGCCGCCATCCGGCGGATTGCCTGCGACTGCCGTCGTGGGCGTCACGCGCCGATCGGCACAAAAGACCATCCGCCCGCCGTATATGATGCCCGCCGATGAACGCCATGCTCTTCGTCCTCGTGTGGGTCCTCTCGGCCCTCGCCGTCCTGCTTGTCGCGATGTACATCACGCGCGACAAGGACGCCAAGCCCACCTACAAGGGGAAGCTTGACGGTGGGGCAAAGCTCGTCGTGGCGCTCGGCGCGCTGTTTCTCATCGTCGGCTTTCCCGCCGCCGTGCTCAGCAAGACCAGCGACCGCGTTCCGAGCGGAGCCGGTACCTACACGCTGAACGCCAGCAAGTCCGAGCAGGACGGCCTCGTCATCTTCCGTTCCACCTGCGCCAGCTGCCACTCGCTGAGCGCAGCCAACGCGCGCGGCGTCTACGGACCTGACCTCGACGTCAAGCTGGGACAGCCCGGAGCCGACCCGAAGGCAACTGCCGCCCGCGTCGAAGGCGCGATCAAGCTCGGCGGCGTCACCGGCAAGCAGATGCCTGCCGAACTGCTCTCCGGCGTGGACGCCAAGCTCGTTTCCGAGTACGTCGCGGCCGTCGCCGGCAAGTAGAACTTCTCAGGCGGCCGTCAGGCCGACTTCTTCGCAGCCCGCCCGCAGCTGCTCCAGACCGAACGCATCGACCGGACCGAGCGCCCCCGTGGCCGTGACTGCGCCCGCGAGCATGCGCTCCGCGGCCCAGGCCGTCAGCACGCCGCTGAGGTCGTAGGGATTCGGACCGTCGACGCGAACCTCCGCCAGCGCCGCGCCGGCGGCGTCGCGCGCGATCGCGATCACATTTGTTCTGGCCTCTGCACGCTTCTCCTCAGTGGGACCGTCGGCACCTGATGGCTCGGCCTCGGTGTCGCCGCCCGGCGCGAACCACCCGAGGCCGACGTTCACGTCCGTGAGCTGCGGGGCGAAGCGGGGGAGGGCGAAATGCTCGGTCCCCCCGATGCCGATCGCTGTGACGGCCACGCCGTCCAGTTCGAAGTCGAGCACGCGCTTTGGCCCGGTGACGTCGGCCAGTGCGCCGTCACGGAACTCGTACGGCACTTCGTTTGAGGACGCCTTCAGCGAATCCAGCGTTCCCTGGCTGAACGACTCGGTGCTGCGCTTGTTCCTGCCGCGCAGGAAGTAACCGATGTCAACACGCACGGCCGAATCGCCGGCACGCTCGATCGCGATCGCGCCGGCGAGGTTGCCCGGCACGTAGTCGTAGCCGAATGCCGGAAGCATCGCGAGCCCCTGTGCGGCGGCGCGCGGACCGAACTCGCCGAACACGCGACGCAGCCAGCCCGGCTCGCCGGTGATGTCGACGTAGGGGATACCGGCACCGAGCGCGGCCTCGGCCGCAACGTGGCCTGAAGTCGTGTACGGGCCGACGGTCGTGATCAGCAGGTCCGCGCCCGCGGCCGCGCGAGCGACCGTCCCGGGGTGGGCGACGTCGGCGAGGGCGAGCTCCAGACCTCCGAATCGATCCGAGAGCCGCTCGAGCTTCTCCTGCGAGCGCGCCGCGATGCGCACGGGGATTCCTCGCTCAATGAGTCGTTCAACGACCAAGCGGCCGGAATATCCAGTGGCACCGAAGACGAGAACCATCGGCGCGCAAAGCTATCAATCGGCCCCGGGTTTACCAATAAGACCGCCAGGACTAACTATTTTTCGGCAATTTCCGGGCATTTGCAGGTTTTTTGGGGGCATGTCGTCGGAAGGCCTTGTTAGCATCCTGCTCCAGTATCCGCTGAAGTCTGAAATTGCACTTAGGCCTGCAAATTCGTTCGAGACGCGGGGGACCCAATTGCTGAGTCAAAGTGCCTGCCGGCACATTTGGCTTCAGGTGGGGCGAATCGCAAAGGACTCAGGTCCGGCGCGTAGCGAGGCTCTTTCTCGCGAGTCCGTCAGCTAACCCCGTAAGCACTATGAAAGAGGAAGTACTGAAGTGAGCGCATATCGCGAACCGGTCATCGGCGATGATCACGATCTGGAGACGTACGGTCGACCTTCTCATCAGAGGGGCATGACTGCCGCACCGCAGCCGCGCGCTCACGCAAGCTACGACCGCGCCGCCGCACGTGCACGTCGTGCGGAAGCTCACGCTCCCCGCCCTGAACGCGCTCGCCGCGCCCCGGTCGAAGAGAAGTCACGCATCGGCGCTGACGGTGTCCGCACCGTCAAGATCAGCGGCCAGGCCACTCCGCCGCGCCGTCGCGGCTCACGCAGCCTCGCCGTTCAGATCGACCGCTACGACCGACGCCCCGACCGTGCCGCCCAGTGGGCACTGTTCATGGGCATCTTCATGATCGTCGTGGCGATCGCCACCGGAACCTGACCGCGCGCCACAATTCTTCTGGCCAAGTAGGATTCGCCCCTGAGCGATGATCCGTCGCTCCGTTGAATCCAGGAGAGATCTGTGCCGGAAACAAAAACGCCCGTAAACGTCCTCGGCGAGATCGAGAAGCACGACATTCGTTTCGTGCGTCTGTGGTTCACCGACATCCTCGGTCAGCTCAAGAGTTTCTCGATCAACAGCGCCGAGCTGCGCGACGCCTTCGATGGCGGCGCGAGCTTCGACGGCTCGTCGATCACCGGCTTCAACGCGATCGAAGAGTCCGACATGGTCGCGATGCCCGACCCGTCCACCTTCGCGATCCTGCCGTGGCGCCCGGAGGAGCAGGGGGTCGCGCGGATGTTCTGCGACATCGTCACCCCGGACCTCCAGCCCTACGAGGGCGACCCGCGCCACGCATTGCGCCGCGCCGTCCAGCGCGCCCAGAACATGGGCTTTGACGTCTTCAACGTCGCACCAGAGCTCGAGTACTACTACTTCAAGGACAGCGAGGTCGTGCCCGGCGCCGGCCCGGTTCCGCTCGATACCGGCGGCTACTTCGACCTCACCACGCTCGATGCCGGCTCGGACATCCGCCGCGACACGGTGCTCGCGCTCGAGAAGATGGGCATCCACGTCGAGTACACGCACCACGAGGTCGGCCCGTCCCAGCACGAGATCGACATGCGTTACGCCGACGCCATGAAGATGGCCGACGACTGCATGACCTACCGCATCGTCGTCAAGGAGTACGCCCAGCAGTACGGCTACCACGCGAGCTTCATGCCCAAGCCGCTCTACGACGAGAACGGCTCGGGAATGCACACGCACCAGTCGCTCTTCAAGGACGGCAAGAACGCCTTCTACGACGAGAACGACCGCTACAAGCTTTCAGAGACCGGCAAGGCGTTCATCGCCGGCCAGCTCACACACGCACGGGAGATCTGCGCGATCTTCGCCCAGTCGGTGAACTCGTACAAGCGCCTCGTGCCCGGCTTTGAGGCGCCGGTCTACCTGGCGTGGTCACGCCGCAACCGTTCGGCGCTCGTGCGCGTTCCCCCGTACCGCTCGACCGGATCCAACGCCGACGGCCAGGCGATGCGCGCAGAACTGCGCTGCCCGGACCCGGCGTGCAACCCGTACCTGACCTTTGCCGCGCTTCTCCAAGCCGGTCTTGAAGGAATCGAGAAGGGCTACGAACTGCCCGAGCCGATGGAGAAGAACCTGTACCACCTGAACTCTGAGGAGGGCCGCCGCCTTGGCGTCGAGCACCTGCCGGAGACCTTGGGAGAAGCCGTCGAGATTGCTTCGGCCTCTGAGCTCGTGCTTCGCACGCTTGGCGAGCACATGTTCAAGCGCTTCATCGAAATCAAGCGCAATGAGTGGGAGAGCTACCGCACGCAGGTGACGCAGTGGGAGCTCGAACGCTATCTGCCGATCCTCTAGAGCGCTGCCTCTAGACGGATCGTGCAACTTTGACGCCAATCCTCCGTCTTAGGTAGGGGATTGACGATGCTCTCCCTAATCTTCAGTAACTCCGAATGAATCTATTCCGCTTACCTGCTGGCCGCAGAACAAAATGGTTGTTTTTGGCTGGCTGGACAGCAATTTTGTTACTGCTCGGTAGTTCTGCGCTTGAGTTCAACGACGCGCAGAACAACAAGGACGCCAATTACCTGCCCCAGTCGGCGGAGTCTCTGAAGGCGATCCACCTCGAGGAGAAGGCCTTCGGCGACGAACTCCTGACCGGCCTGCTCGTCTACCAGAACGAGAACAAGCTGACGCGCGCCGACAAGGCCGCAGTCCTCGCGGCCACGGCCCAGCTGACCAAGCAGCCGGTCGAGGGCCAGTACGGCAAGCCCGTCCCGCTCTTCCTGCCTGACCGCAAGACCGCGGCGATCTACTTCCAGATGCGTGCCTACGGCTCGAAGGAGACGCTGTTCGACGCCGCCGAGCGCCTCGACGACATCGCCGCGCAGGCGCCTCCGGACATGACCGTGAATCTCACGGGTCAGGCGGGTTTCTTCAACGACCAGGCGGAGATCTTCGACACGATCGACGGCAACCTGCTGATCGGGACCGTGCTGCTGATCTCGCTGCTGCTCCTGCTGATCTACCGAAGTCCGTTCCTGTGGCTGCTCCCGCTCACCACCGTCGGTTTTGCCGAGATCACCTCACGCGGCCTCGGAACTGAACTCGCCGATCGCGGTGCGACGATCACCTCACAGTCGGCAGCTCTGATGACGGTGCTTGTGTTCGGCGTGGGAACCGACTACGCGCTGCTGATCATCGCCCGCTACCGCGATGAGCTGCGCCACCGCGACGATCCACACGAGGCGATGGCCGAAGCCCTGATGCGCTCGGGCCCGACGATCCTCGCCTCAGCCGCCACCGTGATCGCCGCGCTGCTCTGCCTCATGCTTGCGGATGTCAACGCGACCTCCGGCGCCGGACCGATCGGCGCGATGGGAATCGCGATCGCGATGCTCTCAATGCTGACGCTGCTTCCGGCGCTGCTGCTGATCTTCGGCCGGCCGGTGTTCTGGCCGTTCGTCCCGCACACAGGCACCTCGACCGAGGAGGTGCCCGTCAACTTCTGGTCCCGCCTCGCCGATCTGATTTCCCGCAAACCGGGGATGGTCACGCTCGTCGTCTTCTCGCTGATGGCAGTGATGGCGCTCGGTCTGCTGAACCGCCCGGGTGGCCTGGACATCACCAACAGCTTCCACAAGCCGGTCGAGTCTGTCGCGGGCATGAAGGTGCTCGAGAAGGCGTTGCCGCCCGGCGCCACCGGTCCGATGACGGTGCTGGTTTCAGACCCGCGCCAGATCGGGCGTGTGACGCGCGCGCTCAAGCGCTCCGGTGATGTCGCCTCAGTGAGTGCCCCGCAGCCCGGGCGCGGAGCGGTGCGCATCGAAGCGACCTTGAAGTACAGCCCCTACAGCGACGGGGCGATCGATGCCGTCGACAGGGTCCGCGATCAACTGATGCAGGTCTCCGGCGGGACCGCGCTGGTCTCCGGTGCCACGGCCGTCGAGTCCGACAGCAGGCATTTCGCCGCCAAGGACAACAAGCTGATCATGCCGCTGGTGCTGCTAGTGGTGTTCCTGATCCTGCTCGTGCTGCTGCGCTCGCTCGTTGCGCCGCTGCTGCTGATGATCACCGTCGTCGCGTCGTTCCTCGCGGTGATGGGGGCGAGCTACTGGGCCTTCGACAACCTCTTCGGCTACTCGGGCGTGGACGAGTACGTGCCCATCTTCGTCTTCATCTTTCTCGTGGCGTTGGGGGTGGACTACAACATCTTCCTGATGGCGCGCGTGCGCGAAGAGGCTGCGAAGTTCGGCGCGCGTGAAGGCATGCGCCGTGGCCTGATCGTCACCGGCGGCGTGATCACTTCCGCCGGCGTGGTGCTTGCCGGGACGTTCTTCGTGATGGCGGCAATGCCGATGACCGTGCTCACGGAGATCGGCTTCTCGATCGCGATCGGTGTGCTGTTTGACGCGCTGATCGTGCGCACGCTGATGGTGCCTGCGCTGGGCTTCATGCTGGGCGAGAAGATGTGGTGGCCGGCGCATTTCGATCAGGCAGGCAAGGTCGCGCCGCAGGTCGCCGCCGGTCCTCCGCAGCAGATCGCAGTCCCCGCCGAGCAGCAGGTCGTTCCGCAGGCGACGCCCGCGACCGCTCCGCCCGCGCCATTCGAAACGCCGCTCCCGGATTGGACCCGGATCGGCGGAAGCTCGCGCTACCGCTAGATCAGGCCGCGGCCGGGAGCTCCAGGCCCTCGGCCGAGAGCAGTGCACGCTTTGTCGCCGCGCCGAGCGCGTATTCACCGACATCGCCGCCGCGACCGAGTACGCGGTGGCACGGAATCGCCAACGGTACGGGGTTGGCCGCAAGAGCGTTGCGTACGGCGCGGGCAGCCTCGGGCATACCGATGCTCTGCGCGATCCATTCATAGCTGCGCGTCTCGCCGAGCGGGATCTCGCACGTGGCCTCGAGGACGCGGCGCGTGAACGGCGTGAGGTCATCGAGGTCGCACTGATCGGCGGACGCGCGGCCGCCGCGGATCGCGTTGACGATCGCCTGGTGGTCCTCGGCGTTTGCCGGAGTGGCCATGCGGCCGGTGCGCTCGAAGTGGCGCATGACGAAGTCCGCGGAATCCGTGGCCGGCGCGACGAACGAAATCCCGCCGGCGCTGAAGGCGACAAAGATGCGGTCGCCGGACTGGGCGCTCGTCTCGATCCACTGATCGGGAGCGCGGCGGCTGGCGAGTGGAGCGCGGCTGAGTGCGGTCATGGTCTGGACATTTGTACCAGTCGCCCAGCTCGAAATGTTGTAATGGGGCAGGAAAATATTTGCGCGAAAAGCCTTGACTTCACGCTCAGAGCAGGTTTCGCAAGTCGTCCGCGTCGGTCACCGGGAGCTCGCAGGCGAAGTTCTCACAGACGAACGCCGCGGCGAGGCCGTCGATCGCGCCTCGATCGCGCAGCAGTTCGACTGCCGTGTCGGCTGTGTCCAGACCGATTGCGACGACGGCTCGCGGGCGAAAATCCTCCAGGACGGCTGCGTGCAGCTCCACGCGTGACTCGGCGGGGCCGACGAGCGCGATCTCCCGGACCGGCCCGATGTGGAAGTCGATCGCCTGTAGCGCGTGCCCGAACCCGAGTGGCAGCCGGGACGCGATTCGCTGCACGTTCATCAGGCAGCGCGCGGCGGATTCGCGATAGCGCTGTTCGCCGGTGAGCGCCGCGAGCCGCAGGAGCACGAGCGCGATAGCCGAGTTGCCGCTGGGGATCGGATTGTCCTCGATGTCCTTGCGCCGTACGAGCAGCTTTTCGTGGTCGCTGGCGACGCTGAAGAAGCCGCCGAGTTCCGGATCCTCGAAGTTCTCGATCGCGGCGTCTGCGAGTTGGCGCGCGCGCGTGAACCAGCGCTCATCACCGCCCACCTCGTACAGCGTCAGGTAGGCGGCGGCGCAGTAGGCGTGGTCCTCGAGGTACCCGGCGGGGCCGGGACCGGACTCAGTCCAGGACCGGCGCATGCGTCCGCCCTCGAGCGCAATCTCGCGCTCGATGAACTCGGCGCAACCGACGGCTGCCGATGAATACCGCGGCTCATCGAGCACCGCGCCGGCCTCGGCGAGCGCCGCGATCGCGAGCGCATTCCATGACGCGATCCGCTTGTCGTCGCGCGCCGGGCGCGGGCGCGTCTCACGGCGCTGCCAGATCGCTTGGCGCACCTCCTCGTAGATCTCCTCCGGCGGTTTGCGTTCGGGCGCGTTCACGAACAGCACGTTGCGGCCCTCGAATTCGCCGTGATCGATCACGCCCCAGTAGAGGAAGAAATCCCCGACATGCCCGGGTGCCGCGGACTCGATGATCTCCCGCAACTCGTCGATCTCCCACGCGTAGTAGGCGCCTTCTTCCAGGTGGCCGTCGGAGTCGATCGAGTCGGCGTCGAGCGCGCTCGCGAAACCGCCTTCGGGGCACAGCATCTCGCCGAGCATCCAGTCCAGCGTGTCGCGGCAGACGCTCGCGAAGCTCTCGTCGCCGGTGACCTGCCAGGCGTGGAGGTAGCTGCGGGCGAGCAGCGCGTTGTCGTAGAGCATCTTCTCGAAGTGCAGGATGTGCCAGCGCGCGTCCACGGAGTAGCGCGAGAAGCCACCGCCGATCTGATCGTGGATTCCGCCCGCGGCCATCTTGCGCATCGTCTCGAGCGCGAGTTCGCGGTCGGCCACGTCGGGGCGCCCGAGCAGGAACTCGAGCACGCCGTGGGGTGGGAACTTCGGTGCCCCGCCGAAGCCTCCGAGCTCTGCGTCGTACGCGGCTCGCAGCGATTCGAGCGCCTGCTCGATCGCGGCCGGCGCGATCGGATCGTCCGGCGCCTTCAGCTGGGACATCATCGAGAGCTGGGCCGTCAGTTGATCGCTGCGCTCCTCGACTTCGCTGCGCTGCTTCTGCCAGACCTCGGTGATCGACTCCATCAGCTGCATGAAGCTCGGCATGTTCGGGCGCGGCTCGGGCGGGAAGTAGGTTCCGGCGAAGAAGGGCACCTGCAGCGGCGTCAGAAATGCGGTCAGCGGCCAGCCGCCGTGGCCGCTCATCGCCTGGGCTGCCTCCATGTAGATCGCGTCGATGTCCGGGCGTTCCTCGCGGTCGACCTTGATGTTCACGAAGTGCTCGTTCATGTACTCGGCGGTGGCCGGATCCTCGAACGATTCATGCGCCATGACGTGGCACCAGTGACACGACGAGTAGCCGATCGACAACAGAATCGGGAGGTCGCGTTCAGCCGCGAGCGCGAGCGCCTCCGGCCCCCAGGGATGCCAGTCGACCGGGTTGTCCGCGTGCTGGAGCAGGTACGGCGAGGACTGATCGGCGAGTCGGTTTGACATAGGCTGAACCTATCGCGGAGAAGGCCAAACAGCTCAGCTCAGCACAGTGGTTCGCCCTCGCAGGTTGCGCGGCGATTCTGCTCTGGAGTATTCCGGGGTTGATCGTCAATCCCGACTTCGCCGTCGGCTCCGCCGCGACCTCGGAAGTCGTCCTCGGTGTGGACATGAACGGATGGCACGCCGTCTCGGGATTCCTGATCGTCGCGCCCGTCCTGGTCGTGCTCTTCAACGAAGAGCTGTTCCCCTGGGTGATGGCGGCGTCGGCCGCGGCGCTCTACGGCACAGCGGTCTGGTCCGCGCTCAGCAGCAGGCCAGCGGCCGGACTCTTCTACTTCCCGAATCCAACCGGCGACGCGGTCCTGCACGTCATCACCGGCACGATCTTCCTGGTCGGCGCGGTGCTTGCGTTCCGCGGCACGGACGTGAAGGTCAGCTGACGGCGGCCGGCGCGAGCACCGCGTCGAGCAAGCCGGGGAAGCGCGCGTCGAACTCTTCGCGGCGCAAGGAGACGAGCCGCTTGGTGCCGAGGATCTCGGTGTTCGTGATGCCGGCCTCGCGCAGGGTCTTGAAGTGATGTGAGCGCGTTGCCTTGCTGACCTCGAGGCCGAATGAGCCGCAGGCGCAGGGCGCCGGGGCGGAAGCCAGCTCGCGAACGATCCGAAGGCGCGTGTCGTCGGCGAGCGCCTGCAGCGCGGTCTCGAGCGAGACCTCCGCAAGATCGGGTTGTTCAACGTGAGTGGTCACAGCTCAAAATATAGCGGTAGTTCGATTTTCGTCGAACATATGCTAAGTTCGACGCTGATCGAACCACGGAGCCATTCATGAACTCATTCTTCGCACGCATCCCCAACCCTGTCCTTCCGATGATCGCCGGGATCTCGTGGGGCGCGATGTTTCCGATCGCCGCGAACGCGTTTGATCATGTTGATCCCTTCAACATGAGCGCGATCCGCTACGTCGGCGCGGGGATCATTTTCGTCGGCCTCCTGTTCCTCATCGAGGGTCGCCAGTCCTTCAGCTACGAGGGGCACCCCTGGCGCACCTCGTGGTTCGGGACGTTCGGTTTTGCCGGGTTCAACCTCCTGGCGTACGTCGGGCTCTCTCACACCGAGCCGCAGAACGCCGCCGTGCTCATGGCGACGATGCCGCTCGTCGCAGTGCTGGTGCGCTGGTGGCGCGATGGCACCCGACCGCACCCGGTCACGCTCGTCTTCATATTCACGGCGATCATCGGAGTGGCCTTGCTCGTCACCAAGGGGCACCCGAGTGAAATCTCCGGTGGTTTCGGAGATCTGCTCGTGCTCGCCGGTGTGATCTGCTGGGTCTTCTACACCACGAGCGCAGCGGAAACCCCGCACTGGTCACCGCTGCGATTCACGACCTTGACCGTCATCCCCGGCGCGATGGCGATCCTTCTGGTGACGATCGCGGCCGACCTGATCGGGCAGCAGCATGCACCTTCAGCTACAGACCTCGGCGCCGCCGCGCCGGCTCTGGCGTTCATCATTCTCTTCGGCGCGGTTGCCGCGGTGCTCTCCTGGAATGCGAGCGTCAGGCGCATCGGACCGGACAACACCACGCTGTTCATCACGCTGGTTCCGATCACGGCGTTCGTCATCGCCCTCGCCGAGGGCGCGCAACCGACGGCCGCCGAGTTCGTCGGCGCCGGGATGATTCTCGCGTCGTTGGTCGCGGCGAACCTGTACGGACGGCGCGTTGCGCCGGCGCCGGCTCGGGTCGCCGTCAGGCCGGACCCAGCCGCCGCAGCTCAGCGCGCCTGATCTTGCCGCTCGCCGTCTTGGGCAACGAGTCCGTGAACTCGATAACGCGCGGGTACTTGTACGGGGCGGTCACGCTCTTGACGTGTTCCTGCAGCTCTGAAGCAAGGGCGGCGGTGCCGTCGTAGCCGTCTTTCAGAACAAGCACCGCGCGCACGATCGAGCCGCGTTCGGGATCGGGCAGGGCGACGGCCGCAGCCTCAGCGACGGCGGGGTGAGAGATCAGTGCGCTCTCAACTTCGAACGGGCCGATGCGGTAGCCGGCCGACGAGATGATGTCGTCGTTGCGCGAGTCGAACCAGAGGTAGCCGTCCTCGTCCTGACTGACCAGATCACCGGTGCGCCACCACATGCGGCCGTCGGCGTCCGCGTGCAGCTCTGGCGGATCGAGCTCGCCCGGTCGGCCGTAGCCGGCGAAGAAGGTCGGGACGGTGGCGGGATCGACCCACAGCTCACCCTCCTCGATATGGATCTCGATGCCCGGCATCGGGCGACCCATCGAGCCGGGCTTGATCTCGTCGCCGGGGCGCACCGCCGTGATCGCGCCGGTCTCGGTCTGCCCGTAGCCGTCGTGGATGTCCACGCCGAGGCCGTCGTGCCAGTTCTTGAAGATCTCCGCGTTCAGGGCCTCGCCGGCCGAAACGCACTGGCGCAGCGAGTCGATCCGTTCGAGTTCGAGGCGGCGCGCGATCACGCGGTATTCGGTGGGGGCCATGCAGAGCACGTTCACCTTCTCGGCCGCGATTGTCGCCATACGCTCCTCCGGATCGAAGCGGACGTCATGCAGCACCGCGGCGGCTCCGCAGAGCCAGGGGGTGAGGAAGACGTTGCGCGCGGACTTCGACCAGCCACTCGACGCCGTGCACCATGCGATCTCGCCGGGACGCGCGTCAAACCAGTTCACGGCCTGGAGCTGCTGGCCGGGGAGGCAGCCGTGCGTGTGCACGACGGGCTTCGGTTCGCCGGTCGTTCCGGAGGTGAAGATCATCATTGCCGGGTCATCGGGGCCGGCGTCAAACATCGGCGCCGGATCGTGGCCCAGCAGAGACTCGTCCGGGATCACGATCGTCGGACCGTCCCAGCCGGACGCCTCGAGCTCTGCGTGATTGCGCTCGTCCGTCACGACGAGCTTCGGCGCAGCGCTCGCGATGCGCAGCGCGAGATCCTTCGCGCGCAGCATCTCATTGCAGGGCAGCACCACTGCGCCCATGCGCCAGCAGCCGAGCATCGCGAACACCCATTGCGGGCGGTTGCCGATCAGCGTGATCACCACGTCGCCGACGCCGACACCGTGATCGGCGAAGGCGCCCCCGTAGCGCGCGGCGGCGTCCACGACTTCGCCGAATCCGTACTCACGGCGCGAGCCGTCGCGCGCAAGTTCGATCAGCGCGTTGCCGGGCGGGCCTGCGGCAAGGCGATCGACGATCGCCGGAAAGCTGATGAATGGGGCTTGGCTCACGCGCCGAGGCTAACGCGGGTGGTCGCGCTCGAGCATCGCCGCGATGCCGTCGAGCATCCAGCGCAATCCGTCGTCGAAGTCGCCCTCAATCTTCGGCGGCCCGTGTTTGATCCGTTCGAGCGCCTGCTCGGGGGACCCGAACATCTCCGACAGCGCCGTGGCCTCGCCGGACTCGAACAGCGCGCGCAGCTCGATGGCGTTGGCGGTCTCGCCGCGCGAGACCGGCGCCTCGGTGCGGGCTTTGTGCGCCCGCGCCTCGGCGACGTTCTTGAAGGCCGCTCCGTAGTTGTTCCCATCGTGCTTGCGGAGCGCTTCCACGCGTTGTTCGCGGCGCTGATTGGCCACGGCATATCCGAGCGCGTAGTGATCGATCGCCTGAAGGATCGATGCGCGCTGCGGCCACTCAAGGTCGAGTCCGCTCACCGCGCGCAGGGACTGGTCGACGTGGCGCAGCATGTTCGCGCCGATTCTTCCTGGCGTTCGGCCCCCGGAGAGCATCCAGGGGTGGGAGGTGAAGACATCGCGCGTGGCGATCGCGATCTGCGTCAGCGCCGCGCGCCAGTCAGCGGGCATCGGCTCGGGCACGAGCATCTGGTCCGCGAGCGCGTCGGCCATCACCGCGATCAGGTCGTCCTTGTTCTCGATCCAGGTGTACAGGGTCATCGTGCCGACGCCCAGGCGCGTTGCGATGTTGCGCATCGAGACGGCGTCGATGCCCTGCTCATCTGCGATGGCGATGCCGGTTTCGGCGATCTCGCGGCGCCGGGCGAGCAGCTCGGCTTCGGGCGCGGTCAGGGCTGGCGCGGGGTTGGTCGGGGTGGCGCTCATCCGTTGGTGAAAGTGTAACTTAAAATGGCCGTACACTGTACGGCTACACTTGCCCCGTTCACGAAAGGAGCCAGGCATGAGCGATACAGAATCTCTCGATCCAGATCTTCCAGCAGTAGAAGTCCGCGGCCTGATCAAGACCTATGACGAATTCGACGCCGTGAGCGGAATCGATTTCGAGGTGCAGGCGGGGGAGGTCTTCGGCTTTCTCGGCCCGAACGGCGCCGGCAAGTCCACAACGATCAACATGCTCTGCACGCTCACGCGCCCCTCGGGCGGCAGCGCGCGCGTTGCGGGGCACGACATCGTCAGCGAGCGCGACGACGTACGCCGCCACATCGGCCTGGTCTTCCAGGACCCGACGCTCGACGGCTATCTCTCGGGCGAGCAGAATCTGCGTATGCACGCAGAGCTCTACGGCGTGCAGAAGGACCTCGTCGACCCGCGCATGGAGCAGGTGATGCGCATGGTCGGCCTGTGGGACCGCAAGGATCAGCAGGTCCAGACCTACTCCGGCGGGATGCGCCGCAGGCTTGAGATCGCCCGCGGCCTGATGCACTCGCCGCGCGTGCTGTTTCTCGACGAGCCGACGGTCGGACTCGACCCGCAGACGCGAGCATCGATCTGGGGCTACATCGCGGAGTTGAAAGCGCGCGAGGAGATCACGATCTTCATGACCACGCACTACATGGACGAGGCCGAGTTCTGTGACCGCATCGCGATCATCGACGGCGGTCAGATCGTCGCGATCGACACGCCTGACGCGCTGAAGGAGTCCGTCGGCAAGGACACGATTCGCATTCAGACCGACGACGACCAACTCGCGATGCAGCGACTCACGGAGCTCTACGAGATCGAGTCGACGATCTCCGAGGGTCACGTGACGTTCGGAATCGCGTCGGGCGAGCAGTTCGTGCCGCGGCTGTTCGCCGAGTTAAACGTCCCGATCAAGTCCGTCAACGTCAACCGGCCGACGCTGGATGACGTGTTCATGAAATACACCGGCTCATCGATCCGCGACGCCGAGCAGGCCGGCGGATCCGAGACCAGCCGCGCAGTGATGCGCGCATTCGCAGGGAGGTAAGCGATGAAAACGATGACCGATCTGGCAACCAGTGACGGCTCGATCGCAGCGATCGAAGTGGTGCGGGTCTCCGTGCCGAAGCGCTCGTGGAAGAGCGAGTGGCGCGCGATCAAGATCATGTGGCGCCGCGAGATGATCCGCTTCGTCAAGGACCGCATGCGGATCGTGACGTCGCTGGTGCAGCCACTGCTCTACCTGTTCGTACTGGGATCGGGCCTCAACGCGTTTGCCGGGGGCGGGGAGTCGGACTTCAACTTCAAAACGTTCATCTTCCCGGGAATCCTCTGCATGACCGTGATGTTCACGGCGATGTTCTCATCGATGTCGATCGTCTGGGATCGCGAGTTCGGGTTCCTGCGCGAGATGATGGTCGCGCCGATCCGGCGCAGCTCGATCGTGATCGGCAAGGTGCTCGGAGGCGCGACCGTGGCGGGTCTTCAGGGACTCGTGATGATCGTGATCGCGCCGCTCGTGGACGTGCCGTACAGCCTTCCGCTGATCCTCGGCAGCTTCTTCCTGATGCTGCTGCTGGCGTTTGCGATGACCGCGTTCGGCGTGATGATCGCCGCGCGGATCAAGCAGATGCAGAGCTTCATGGGGATCATGCAGATGATCATCATGCCGATGTTCTTCATCTCCGGCGCGCTCTACCCGGTGACCGGACTGCCGGACTGGCTCGCGGTGCTCAACCGGCTTGATCCGATCACCTACGCGGTCGACCCGATGCGCAAGCTCGTCTTCAACCACATCGACACTCTGCCGCCGCAGCTCGCCAGCACGACCGGCGTCACCTGGTTCGGCTGGACCGTTCCGACGGCGCTTGAGATTGCGATCGTCGCCGCACTCGGTCTGGCGATGCTGGGCGTGGCGATCTGGGAGTTTCGGAGCGCGGAGTAGTCGCTAGGCCAGCTTGCCGTCGAGCCAGTCGAAGACCCGCTCGCTCGTGAGCGTCCGGGCCATCGGTTGGCAATGGCCGTCAGCGCCTTCGGCCTCGGTGAATGCGATGACCTCGGAGACATCCGGGGTCATCGCGGCGAGCTTCTCCGACTGACCCGGCCAGAACTGTTCCTTCTCGGGCGAAGTGATCAGCAGCGGGGTGGTGATCTTTGCCGCGGTTTCGCTGTCGAGCGTGTACTCGAGGACCGACTTGATCGTGTCGTAGTAGGAGTCGCTGGTGTAGGGCCGCGCGCGGAAGTTCCAGATGCGCTGGGCGTCGTGTTGGAACTTCAGGCCCAGCTTCATCTCCTTGTTGAACTTCTTGGCGTCGCCCTTGTCGATCAGCTTCTTCATGCTCTTGGGCAGGTTCGACATCCAGGATGCACTTACGTCGGTCACCCCGGGGTCGGCGATCCCGGCGACCAACCTGTGCTCGAAGGCGAGCGCGCGGGGGATCCAGTAACCGCCCTGGCTGATTCCCCAGATGGCGATCTTGCGCTTGGCAACTTCTTTGCGTGTGAGCAGGAAGTCAACGATCGGCGTGATCACGGCTTCCCAGTCAGGACGGAACGGCACGTTCTGCTCGAAAAGCATTGACTGCTGACCCGGTCCGTCGAACGAGAGGTAGTTGTAGCCACGCTGGAGCGCTGCGGCGCCGCCCTGGCACCACATTGCGCTCTGGGGCCCGTCGCTGCCGTTGTTCATGATCACGGTCGGACGAGCCTTCTTCGGTCCAACCGGCGAGAAGAGGTACCCGGGCAGCTTGGAGCGGCCGTACGGAATGCTGACCCGCTGGACCGGGACAGGCGCGTTGTCGACAAAGCCTTCCCAGGCCGCGCGGTGCCGCTTGTATGTCGGCAGCAGTTCGTCCGAATCGGTCAGCGCCGATGCGGCGTTCACCGCGACCGCGTAGTAGTTGGCCGCGCGGAGATACGCCCCGGCGGCCGTGACGGTGTGGCCGGCCTTCGCAGCGTCCTCCGCAATCTGTTGCGTCGCAAGTGAAAGTTCGGTCCAGGCATCGAACCAGCCGTCGTGATCCTTGCCCTTGATGCCCGCAACAGCGGCAAGGACCTCGCCCACGTCCGCTCCTCCGCTGGGCGCCGACCCGAGCGTGCAGCGGATCTCAAAATCGTAATCGGGGTTCTTGGAGAAGCGCAGGTTTGACATCGCTCGAATATACGGACGAACCCGAGGGTCGTCTGGTCCTAACGTCCAAACGATCGTCTGAGGCTTTCGCGCAGTCGCCACCAGCGGCCGCCCAGGATCGCGTCGAGTGTCCTCGAGCGCTCCTCGAGGTCCGCGACGCGTTCGCCGAGTTCGACGTAGGCCGCGTGGGCCTCTTCATAGCGCTGGGTCATCTCGATGTCGCGGTCGATCAGCCAGCGGGTGTAGTCGTCGATGATGCCGCGTTCTGCCGCGCGCAATCGGTCGGCCATCTCCGCATCGAGCTCGGTCGGCTCAGGCTTGGCGCCACCTGGGTTGGTCAGGTGACGCTGCGAAACGGGCGGATCGGAGAGCATCGGAGGCGATACGCGCAGTTCCTGGGCGCGCGCGATCGCGGCGCCTGTGTCCTCGCGGCCGACGAACCAGTCCGCGCGGGCCGACCACTTCTCGTCCCATACGTCGAGGAACTCCTTGAACAGGAAGTGGCGCACGTGCGGTCCGCTGAGCAGGCCCGGGGCAGAGTCCATTGCACCGGTCTGATGGACGCCACGGGCCTGTGGGTCGACCAGCACGACGTGCCCGCGTGCCCAGATCCCGGTGAACGAATCAGGCTCGACGCCCATCGCCGGAAACACGCGCTCTTCGAACCCTCCGATCTCTTCCCATGCCGATCGCCTCCAGAGTGAGATCGCCGAGCTGATCTCATTGACCGCATACGGCGCATCTGCGAGCCCCTCGGGGAGCATCTCGGGAGTGAGCCGAGCGTTGCCGCGCCCGAATCGGACCCAGCCGGCGTTGACGCTGGGGACACCGCTCGGTTCGTCGATCCATGGTCCGACCGCTGCCGCCCGTGGAGTCGCTCTCAGCGTTTTGAGGAGCTGCGGGGCCATCCCGGCTCCCGCAACCGCGTCCTCGTGCATCAGCAGCACGCACTCGGCGCGGGCGGCGTTGAAGGCGAGTTGCCAACCCACGGCGGTCCCGGTGTTGACCGGTGAGTCGATCACGCGAGCTGTCGGTGCGTGTTCGGCGACGATCGCGCGAACTGCGTCGCTCGCCTGGTTGAGCACGAGGATCACCTCGGTGCGCGGAACCTCGGATGTGACTGTTGATACGCCCTCGAGGCAGCGCGCTGCCTGCTCGGCGTCGTGCGTGAACATCACGACGATTGAGAGATCGGGTTGCGCGGCGGGCATCGCGGCATCCTATGGCCGCAAGCGCGCTTTCCGACGGGTCTTAGACTGCGAACGATGCAACCGGTCATTGGTCTCGTCGGCGTCGGAAACTGGGGCAGACTGATTTTGCGTGACCTCGTCGCGCTGGGTTGCGATGTACACGTGGTGGCCAACACCGAGCAGTCGGTCGCGAATGCTCGCGAATTCGGCGCAACGGCGATTGTCGGCTCGGTGGCTGAGCTCCCGGAGCTGGACGGCGCCGTCTGCGCTTCGATCGCCACAAGCCACGCCGAGGTCGTTCTCGCGCTCGCCGAGGCCACGCCCGGTCCGATCTATTGCGAGAAGCCGCTGACGGCCGACGTGGCCCAGGCGGACCAACTCGTGGAGACGCTCGGAGATCGCCTTTTCGTGATGGACAAGTGGCGTTACCAGGCAGGGGTGCTGGGGCTCGCTCGCCTCGCCCAGAATGGAGAACTTGGGGCAATCCAGTCGATCTCGCTGCGACGCGTCTCGACCGGCAACCCGCACCCGGACGTCAACACGATCTGGACTCACATGCCGCACGACCTGTCGATCGCCCTGGAGATCCTCGGCGAGATCCCGCCGGTCACGCAGGCGGTCGGCGAGTTTGTGAACGGGAAGATCGTCGGTACGCGCGCGATTCTCGGTGAGTCACCGTGGGTGGCGATCGAAGTCTCCGACGGAGCCCCAGAACATCACCGCGAGCTGCGCGTCGTCGGAAGCACCGGGGTCGCAATCCTCGCCGGCGGCTGGTCTGAGGAAGTGATCGTGCGCAGGTTCGACGGCGCCGACGATCAGGTGATCGCCGCCAAGGGTGAGCTACCGCTGCTCGCTGAACTCAGGGCATTCATCGAACACGTGCAGGGCGGACCGCCGCCGAAGTCCTCCGCGGCTGATGGCGCGCTGATCGTCCGCCGCATCGAAGAGACGCTTGAAGAGGCGAGTAACGAGTGCGTATGAGCGAGATTCATCTTCCTGAGGGCGTCGAGCTCCACGAACTGACTCCGCACCGCGACGGACGCGGCGTGTTCACCGAACTGTTTCGAGCTGAATGGGGCTCGACTGCTGAGCCGGTCCAGTGGAATGCCGTGCGCTCGAATGCCGACGTGCTCAGGGGAGTGCACGTGCACCTCGTCCATGACGACTACCTCACGGTCGTTGATGGTCGGATGACCCTTGGTCTCTGCGACCTGCGTCCGACCAGTCCGACCTACCGCATGGCCCTCACTCTGGATCTCGATTCCGCGGCTCCGCGCGCCGTCGCCATCCCCCATGGCGTGGCCCACGGATTCCATTTCGAAGCAGACTCGATCCACGTCTACGCCGTCTCGCACTACTGGAACCTCGATGACGAGCTCGGGTGCCGCTGGGACGATCCCGGTCTGGGGATCCCATGGACGCACAAAGATGCGCATATCTCGCAGCGCGATGCGGATCTTCCGTCGCTCGACCAACTGCTTGAGCGACTGTCGGCCCACTATGATTCCGAACCGTCAGTTTCCACTTGAGCAGCGGCATCGCGGGGTTGAGATTCTTCCGGCCACCGCACCTTTCGCGCTCGTACAAACAGGATCTCCCACCAGATGTCAATCAAAGTTGAGAAGGTCGCGCGCCCTGTGCGCCTGCGCCGCTCTTGCCACGCAGTCCCCGGTTCGAGCGAGAAGATGCTCGAGAAATCTGCCGGCCTGCCCGCAGACCAGGTCTTCCTCGATCTCGAGGACGCCGTAGCCGTCGACAAGAAGGAAGAAGCGCGCCAGTTGATCATCCACGCGCTTCAGACCTACGACTACCAGGCACCCACCGTGGTCGTCCGCGTCAACGCCGTCGACACCAAGTTCGCCTACCGCGACCTGATCGAGGTTGTGGAGGCCGTCGGCGACAAGATCGACTGCATCATGATCCCGAAGGTCGAGTCGGCTGAGCACGTCACCTTCATCGACCGCCTGCTGACCTCGATCGAAGAGGTCAAGGGGTGGGAAGTCGGCCGAATCGGTCTGGAAGTGCAGATCGAGAACGGTGAGGGACTGATCAACATCGAGGCGATCGCCGCCGCTTCTCCGCGCATGGAGACCCTGATCCTCGGCCCCGGAGACTTCTCCGCCGCGATGGGCATGCGCATCCTCTCCGTCGGTGGCAACAACGCCACCTACCCGGGCGACATCTGGCACTACGTCAACTTCCGCATCCTCTCGACCGCCCGGGCTTTCGGCCTGCAGGCGATCGACGGGCCGTTCAGCCAGGTCAAGAACGACGACGGTCTGCGCGATGCCGCGATCCGCACCGTGACGATGGGCTTTGATGGCAAGTGGAGCCTGCACCCGCAGCAGATCCCGATCATCAACGAGCTCTACTCGCCGCCGCTCGACGAGTACCAGCGCGCCGAGCGCATGCTCGCCGCCTATGAGCACGCGACCACGGTCGAGAAGAAGGGCGCGGTCATGTTCGAGAACGAGATGATCGACGAGGCCAATCGCAAGATGGCCCAGGAACTTGCAGCAAAGGGCCGCCTGATCGGCCTTGACCCCGGCGAGCCGTGGACACCTCCCGTCCCGGAACCCGTCGCATAACCAACCCACTACTTAGGAATTCACATGGAAGCCGGAACGATCACCGCCGCATCGATTGACAAGACCGAAGACCAGATCGCGATCACCGACATGGTCCGCCAGTTCGTTGACGAGCAGGTTCTGCCCGTCGCCGAGAAGCACGACCACGAGGACTCCTTCCCCGACGAGGTCGTCGAGCAGATGAAGGAGCTCGGCCTCTTCGGAGTGACGATCCCCGAGGAATACGGCGGAATGGGTCTCGACCTCACGACTTACGCGATGATCGTCGAGGAGCTCTCGCGCGGCTGGATCTCAGTCGCCGGAATCGTCAACACCCACTTCATCGGCTCGTACCTGCTGATGAAGTTCGGCTCGGACGAGCAGAAGGACAAGTGGCTCCCGAAGATGGCGACCGGCGAGATCCGCGCAGCGTTCTCGATGAGCGAGCCGGAGCTCGGTTCTGACGTCCAGGCGATCAAGACCGCCGCGAAGAAGATCGATGACGGCAACTACGAGATCAACGGTCAGAAGATGTGGGTCACGAACGGACTGCGTTCGGGTCTCGTCTTCCTGCTTGTCAAGACCGACCCGGATGCCTCGCCGGCTTTCAAGGGCATGACCTGCTTCATCACCGAGAAGGAGCCGGGCGCCTCTGAGAACACCGGCGAGTACGCGGGCCTCACGGTTCCGCCGCAGCTGAAGAAGATGGGTTACAAGGGCGTCGAGAGCACCGAGCTCGTCTACGACGGCTACAAGTGCCCGGCCGAGAACATCCTCGGTGGCGAGGACGCCGGCCTGAACAAGGGCTTCATCCAGATGATGGACGCGCTTGAAGTCGGCCGCGTGAACGTCGCCGCTCGTGGCGTCGGCATCGCCCAGCGCGCCTTCGAACTCGGCATCAAGTACGCCCAGGAGCGCAAGACCTTCGGCAAGCCGATCGCCCAGCACCAGGCGATCCAGTTCAAGCTCGCGGACATGGCCACCAAGGTCGAGGCCGCACGACTGATGATGTTGCGCGCAGCGCGCCTGAAGGACGCCGGCGTGCGTTCTGAGGTCGAGGCCGGTATGGCCAAGTTGTTCGCCTCAGAGGCCGGCAAGGAAGTCGTCGAGGACGCATTCCGCATCCACGGTGGCTACGGCTACTCGAAGGAGTACGAGATCGAGCGCCTCTACCGCGACGCGCCGTTGCTGCTGATCGGCGAAGGCACGAGCGAGATCCAGCGCATGGTCATCGGCCGCAAGCTGATCGAGAAGCACAAGATCTAGGTCTGCGCATGAACACCGTCGACACCAAGCACCAGCTCGAAGAGGCCGGCCAGCGGTTCATCGCCGCTGTCCCGGCGCTCGCGCCGCTGGCGCTGATCGTCAATGTCGACCTGCAGGCAAAGGGCGACCATCAGCAGTACCGATTGAAGTTCCCGGGGCCGGAGGTCAGCAAGTCTGACGGCTCCCCGGCGATGATCGAGCTGCTGGTGATGCGCCAGGACTTCAACGACATTCTCGACCCTCGAAAAGGCATGAACGAGTGGATCGAGGCCTACGACCAGGGAAAGATCAAGATCAGCGGCGAAGGCGGCATGGTCAAGCTGGTCGGCAAAGTGATTGAAAAACAACAAAGGAGACACGGTGGCTGAGACCGCTGAAGCACAGGGAACAACTTTTGACGCGGTTTCGCGCGAGGCCACGGGCGCAGTGCCGCTCGGCCGCTACTTCGACGAGTTCGAGGTGGGCCAGAACTTCAAGCACTGGCCGGGCAAGACGATCACGGAATCCGATGATCACCTCTTCTGCCTGATCACGATGAACCACCACCCGCTGCACCTCGACGACAACTACGCGTCGAAGACCCAGCAGGGCAAGGCAGTCGTCGTCGGCAACCTGATCTACTCCGTCGCGCTGGGCATGAGCGTCCGCGACATCTCGGGCAAGGCCATCGCCAACCTCGAGATCCAGTCGCTCAAGCACACCGCGCCGGTCTTCCACGGCGACACGATCTACGCCGAGACCGAAGTGCTGGAAGTAACCCCGTCGTCGTCCAAGCCCGACCGCGGCGTTGTGGCCGTGAAGACGCTGGTCTTCAACCAGGACAACGTCAAGGTCTGCGAGTTCATCCGCAAGGTGCTGGTTCCGCGCAAGCCTGAGTAGCTCCGGCCAATTGGGCCCCCCGGCCCCAAGCGGCATTTCCTTAGACCTCTGGCCCAAAAGGCCAGAGGTCTTTCTTTTTGTCGAAAACTGGCTCAGTTCCGTCGCGAAGGATTTACGAATCGGTCTTGAAACGTGTCGGCGACTCGGGTTTGCTGGGCGCATGCCTCGCAAGCACAGCAGGGGAGGTCGACCGCCCGGAATGGAGCTGGGCCGTCACCTGTACAACCGCGGCACATCGGGCACCGCGATCTTCCGCTCCGACGCTGATCGTGAGCACTTCCGGAATCTGCTCAGTCGGTACCTTTCGGCGACCGGCAAAGGCGAAGTCGACCTGCTCGCGTTCTGCCTGCTGACCACCCATTTTCACCTGATCGTCCGAGAGTTGGTCGACGGCGGGACGGCGCGATTCATGCAGAGGCTCATCGCCGCGTACGCGATCTATTACCGCCAGACCTACGGTGGTCGTGGGCCGCTTTTCGACGGGCCCTATCGCCGAAAGACGATCACTGACATCAAGCAGTTGCGATGGACCATCGGCTATGTGAACGCCAATCACTCGAGCGGAGTCGACTGGCGGTATTCCAGCCATCGCTTCTACGTGAACGGAAGTGCCCCGTCCTGGCTCGACGCGCGCGGCGGATTGGTCGCATTCGGCGGCGCGAGCGGCTACGCGGAGTTCATGAACAAGCGCGCCGCGCGCAACCAGTTCGACGACGAGTTCTTCGGCTGAGCCAACCGCTCGCGCCTGTAGCCTGCGCCGTCGATGAGCAATCCGTCATGGATCACGCAGGTCGGGGCGATTGAGCTCGCGGTCGGGGCGCTCAGTGGGTGGGTCGTCTGGATGGCGACCGACACCGATTGGCTGAAGAAGATCGGCGTTCGCTCGCCGCGCCGGATCTTCCAGGCCCATCTGGATCTGATCATCATGGGCGTGATCCTGATCGCCGTGGGCACCGCCGCGCCCGACTTCCCGGCCCCGTGGTCCTACTTCCTCGTGATCGGCGCCTGGACCAACGCCTTGCTCTTCCTGCCGGCCGCCTGGAGCGACAAGAAACCCACGGACCTGAAGGCGATCGTCGCCCAGGCCGTGTCGTTCAGCCTGGTCAGCATCGGGACGGTCGCCTTCGCCGTCGACCTGCTCACTGGCGGCTAGGTGAACCGCGCCTCAATCTCGGCGAAGTAGGCCTTCGCCAGCTTCGTCAGAGTCTTCTCGTCAATCACGATCCTGTCGCCGACCGCCAGGCCCGTGATCGATTTCTCCGGGTCAAGCCTGATCTGCGAGTCCGCCGCCATCACTCCGGCGTTCTCCATCCACGAATTGGCGATCACACGCACCTCGTTGCACGGATTCCCGTCCTTGCCCTCCACGCCGCGCAGGCGGTGGACGAAGTAGGCCTCCAGCGCCAGCACCTGGTGCGCGCAGTAGGTCGGTTCGAACTTCTTCACCGCGACCGGATCGCCGCTCGCCGCGAGCTTCCGGTACGCCGCAAGCTCAGCGTCGAACGCCTTCTTCGAAGCGTCGATGTACTCCTGGTCGTAGGTCTTCTTACCGAGCATCAGTCCTCCTCAAGGGATCCACAAAGCGTTCCGGCGGACCAGCACCATCACACAGCGCGCAGACCGCTTCAAGGGGCCGGCCGATGGCGACGCGATGCTCAGCCTTCCACGTACTTCTTGAAGTCGGTGCCCATCTCTTTGGCGAGGTCGCTCATGGCGCCCTTCAGAACCGGCGTGAGCGCCTTCTGGAGCAGGCTCAACTTCACCTCGATCTCGGCCGCCCACTCGGTGGTGTCGTCCTCGAGCTCGACAAAATTGCTGGTCAGGATGAACGGCAGCTGCATGCCCTCGTACTTGGCGACGACCTGGCCCGCGGGGTCGTGATCGAGGATCGTCACGGTCAGCTCGGTGTCGCCGGAGTCGCGCGCGAACACCACCAGCTGCACGGCGCCCTTCTCGTTGCCCTTGCCCTTGACCTGCTTGAACGACTTCATGATGTCCAGCCATTCGGGCTGGAGCGAGGGCTCGTCGAACACGCCCCAGACCTCGTCGAACGGCCGGTCGATGATGATTGAGTGATCGACGATCATTCGCTTTCCTCCTTGATTTCCGAAACCAGTTGATCCACCCGACGCTGCGTCATGGAATCGCCGAAGCGGGTCGTCATGTCGCGCGCCATCACCTTCACGAGCGCCTTGCGCAGCGGACGCGACACGAGCGAGAAGTTCGACACGTCAAAGCGCATCGTCATTGAGATTCGCGTGCTGTCGAAGTCGATCGGCTCGAACACCGCTGTTCCGATCGAACCATTCTCGTTCGGTGACCCTTTCAGAATCTCGTGGCCGACGAAATTGTCGTTCCAATCAACGACGCCCTCAAGGTCGGAGAAGTGGTGCAACGCGTCCACAAGAGTCGCATCGACCTCGGCAGTGTGCTCGAACGACCACCAGCCCATCTAGTGATGACCGTTGGGCGTCGAGGCCGGCGGGCGTGACTCCTCGGCGAGCGAAGCGATCGTGAGGTTGCCGCGCGATGCCTCCTCGAGCACCCCGGCGGCTTCATCGGCATTGCGCGCGTAAAGCTCGATCAGCATGTGGATGACGATCTGGCCGTCTTCGTGCTTGTGGAAGCGCACGTGGGCGAAGAACTCGCGAATGCCCGACTCGCCGAAAGCAGCGTGGGTCAGGGATTCGGCCGCCTCGGGGCCGGCGCAGACTTCAACCGATTCCTCGGGCACGGAGACGATCGCCGAGGCGACCCACGGCGTGCCGGTCACCATGCGCTCCCAGCGGTCCTCAACGGGCGCGATACGGCCGTCCATCAGGGTCAGGTGCGGCTGGTCGTGCAGGCAGTCGACGCACTGAATCACGGCTTCGTGCAGCTCGTCAACGGTTTCCGTGCGCTCGGCGGTGTCCGGGTCGATCTTGTAGATGCCCTCGACATGAAGCTGGACTTCGAGGCTGCGGGACCAGCAGCGGTAGCAGCGCAGCCACGCACCTACGTCATCTGGGGGTCCAAAAGAGTCCACGCGGCAGAGTTTAGGGCGATCGGAGGGAGTGCGAGCGGCATGCAATACCGTATGAAAGCTTGATTAAGGGGGCGGCTCACGCATAAGGAGCCGAGACTTACGTGCCGAAGGACTGTTGAGAACTTCGGCAGACATTTTTTGAAAGGAACTTTGATGAAGAAGGTTGGAATCGCTGCGCGGCTGCTCGCCGTGGCCGCCATTCTCTCACTGGCCGCGTTTGCGGTCGTTGGGTGCGGTGGAGACGATAAGAACGGCTCGAGTACCTCGAATGGCAGCGGCACCGCCACCGGTGGCGGCGACGTGCAGTCGGGTGACACCGTCGGCGAGGCCAAGAAGGTTGTTGTCGGAAAGGACGGCGACTTCGACGCTGAACAGGCAGCCGTCGTGGCGACGCTCGGCGAATTCGCCGACGCGACCGCCGACAAGAACTACAAGAAGCTCTGCAACGACATCCTTTCCAAGGAGGCCGCGAAGATCGGCGGCGACTGCGTGAAGACGTTCGAGCAGTCAGGCGCGGGCCTGAAGGACTTCAAGATCGTCGTCAATTCGGTGAAGATTTCGAAGGACGGCAAGACCGCGACGGCCGCCGTGGACGTGACGTCAAACGTCAACTCCGCAAACCAGGCCCAGAACCTGTCGCTGGTCAAAGAGGGCGGCGAGTGGAAGGTTCAGATCCTCGGGCAGTAAGCACGAGTCTGAACCTGCAGTTTCGAGAGGCCCGTTCCGCGCTCCGCCAATTCGGCGCTCGCGGGGCGGGTCTTTCTATTGGGCGGCCGCCCGCGCGTCGAGCAGCTGACGCAGCTGACGGTGGCCGAGGGCCGCGTCCTGGCCGGCAAGGAACTTCTCAGCTTCGCGTCGACCGCCCAGCGCGCGCAGGCCGCGCTCACCGTTCTCCTGCGTGAATGAGTCGAGCGCTGCGAGGCGACGCAGCCGCGCGCGGCGCGCGGTCAGATCGAGCTCCGCGAACTGTTCCTCGACCGTACCGATCAGGTCCTCGACGCCGCTGGTCGGCGGAACGGACGAAACCAGCAGGACGGGCGTCTTCGAACCGAGCGCGCGCAGCGCCGAGTGCAGGTCGCGCGAAGCGTTCAGCGCCACTTTGCCGAGGTCCTTCTTGGTGACGACGAGGATGTCGGGAATCTCCATCACGCCCGACTTGATGAACTGCAGGACGTCGCCGCTGGCGGGCTGCACGATCACGACGACGATGTCGGCGAGCTCGGCGATGTCGGTCTCGGACTGACCGACGCCGACCGTCTCAACGATCACCACGTCGAACGTCGCGGCCAACGCCATCGCCGATTCCCGGGTTGTGGGGGCGAGGCCGCCGAGGCGCGTTGCCGTGGCGCTCGAGCGCACCAGCACGGCGTCATCGCGCGAGTCAACCGCCATGCGGGCGCGATCGCCGAGCAGCGATCCGCCCGAGCGCTTGGAGGATGGGTCGATCGCCAGCACGGCGACCGACTTCTCACGGGCGCGCCAGAGCGCGATCAACTCGGAAAGCAGGGTGGACTTGCCGGCACCGGGCGGGCCGGTGATGCCGACGATCACGCCCGGCGACTCGTGGCCGAGCTTTGCGGGGGAGATCTCCGCGAGCAGCGAGTCAGCGCGTTCCTGGGCTTCAGCACCGCGTTGTTCGAGCAGATTGAGCGCGGCGGGAGCCGCAAGGCGGTCGCCGGCGGCCAGGCGCCTGCCGAGCTCGGCCGCGTCCTCATGGGAGATCAGGTTGTGCCCGTTCACGCTGTGGGAGTCTACGGTCGCCGGTGGCTAGGCTGCCGCCCGCGATGCAGGCTCAGAACCACATCACGACTGTCACGGGCACCACGCAGACGATTGCCACGTTCGTACTGCTTCTCGTGGCGGGATCGATCATCTCCCTGGTCAGCGTTCATCTGCTCGATCGCGATGTCAAGCCGACCCGCGACGCGGTCTCGGACTACGGCGCGCGCGAGCACGCGTGGTTCTACCGCCTGACCGCCATCTGGCTCGGGTTCGCGGGCCTGCTCACCGCGGTGGTGATGGCTGACGCGATCTTCCCGAAGCCGACGCTGACGATCCTCGCGCTGCTGCTCTTCGCCGCGACGCGCTGGGCGATCACGATCTTCCCGACCGACCTCGAGGGCGAGGAAGAGACGCCGGTCGGTCACTCGCACACCGTCCTGGCGGTGATTGCGTTCGCCTCGATCGCGATTGCGGCGGTCACGTTCAGCTTCGCGATCGCCGACGACCCGTTCTGGGACGCGAGCAGCGGTCTGCTCTGGGCGCTCGCCGCATTCGTCAGCATTGCTGCGGCCGCGACCGGGATCGCCCGCGCCGCGAGCAACGGCTACTTCGGCCTGATCGAGCGACTGCTCTATGTCGCGATGTACGCGTGGATCAGCGCCGTGGCGCTGATCGTTCTGACCAGCTAGACGGCGGCCGGCGCCTGGGCGTTCGCACGCTCGGCCACCAGCTCGATGATGTCGCCCATGATGCGGTTGAGCTCGAAGTCCTTCGGCGTGTAGACGCGCGCGACTCCGGCGTCGAGCAGCGGCTGGACGTCGTGGTCGGGGATGATCCCGCCGCATACGACCGGCACGTCGACGCCCGCTTCACGCAGGTTTTCGATCACGGCCGGGATCAGCTCGCGGTGCGATCCGGAGAGGATCGACAGGCCGACGACGTGGACGCCCTCCTGGACGGCGCTCGTCGCGATCTGCGACGGCGTGAGCCGGATGCCCTCGTAGACAACGTCCATGCCGACGTCACGGGCGCGCACGGCGATCTGCTCGGCGCCGTTGCTGTGGCCGTCAAGCCCGGGCTTGCCGACCAGGATCTTCAAGCGGCGGCCGAGGGTCTCTGAGACTTCTTCCACGCGCTCGCGCAGGGCTTCAAGCGACTCGTTGTCGCCGTGCATCGTGGCGTCGCCGATTCCCGTCGGTCCGCGGTAGGCGCCGAAGACGTCGCGCAGGGTGGACGACCACTCGCCGGTCGTCGCGCCGGCCTTGGCGGCGGCGATCGAGTACGGCATCAGGTTCTCGGACTCGTTGGCGGCAGCGGCGGCGAGGTCGGCGAGCGCCTTGTCGACGGCCTCCTGGTCGCGGCCCTCGCGCCAGTTCTCGACGGCTTCGATCAGCTCGCGCTCGACCTCCGGGTCGATGACCATGATTCCGCCCTCGGCGTCCGCTGTCAGCGGCGACTCCTCGGTCGAGGTGAACTTGTTCTGGCCGACGACGGTGAGGTCGCCGTTCTCGATCGCACTGACGCGACGGCTGTGGCTCTCGACGAGCGCGGCCTTCATGTACGGCACGGCTTCGACGGCGCCGCCGTTCTCCTCGACGATCGCCATCTCGGCCTTGGCGCCGGTGACGAGCTCGTCGACCAGACCGTCCATGACGATCGAACCCTCGAAGATGTCGGGGTAGTCGAGCAGGTCGGTCTCGAACGCCAGGACCTGCTGGATGCGCAGAGCCCACTGCTGGTCCCATGCGCGCGGGAGGCCGAGAGCCTCGTTCCATGCGGGCAGCTGCAGCGCGCGGGCGCGGGCGTCGCGGCCGATCGTCACCGCGAGCGCCTCGAGCACGATGCGCTGGATGTTGTTCTCGGGCTGGGCCTCGGTCAGGCCCAGCGAGTTGACCTGCACGCCGTAACGGAAGCGCCGCAGCTTCTCGTCCTCGACGCCGTAGCGGTCGGCGAGCTCGGACCAGAGCTTGCCCATCGCGCGGAGCTTGGCGTGTTCCTCGACAAAGCGAATGCCGGCGTTGACAAAGAAGGAGATGCGGCCGAAGACCTTCGGGAAATCCTCGTCTGAGACCTGGCCGCGCGCCTTCACGGAATCGAGCACCGCGATCGCGTTACTCATCGAGTACGCGATTTCCTGGACCGGCGTGGCGCCGGCTTCCTGGAGGTGGTAGCTGCAGATGTTGATCGGGTTCCACTTGGGCACGTGGTTGACCGTGTGGCTGACCATGTCGGCGATCAGGCGCATCGACGGGCCGGGCGGGAAGGCGTAGGTGCCGCGCGAGAGATATTCCTTGAGGATGTCGTTCTGGGTCGTGCCCGAAAGCTCGGCCTGATCGACGCCGTTCTCCTCGGCGGTCGCGATGTAAAGACTGAGCAGCCACATCGCCGTCGCGTTGATCGTCATCGAGGTGTTCATCTCGCCCAGCGGGATGCCGTCGAGCAACGTCTGCATGTCCTGCTTGTGCGCGATCGAAACGCCGACCTTGCCCACTTCGCCCTTGGAAAGCTCGTCGTCCGCGTCGTAGCCCGTCTGCGTCGGCAGGTCGAAGGCGATCGAAAGGCCGGTCTGACCTTTGGCGATGTTCTTGCGATAAAGCTCGTTGGACTTCTTGGCGTTGCTGTGGCCGCTGTAGGTCCTCATGACCCACGGGCGGTCCGGCTGGGGAAGGCGGTGGTTGCTCATGTGACAAATTGTATTTGAGCGACGACCCCCGGGCTGTCGTCCTGACTAAAAGCGTCGGTATGCTGCCGCCGCATGGGGGAGCGCGCATGAAACGCAAACTGTTGTTCTCGATCCTTGTGGGGATCATTCTCTTGAACTGGACCTGGGGCAGGCTGCCCGCAGATCCGCCACTGCCGGCCGGAAGCAAGTTCACGCAGGCCGCCGGCGTGAACTTCCACTACGTCGAGACTCCCGGCAAGGAGCCGGCGGTTGTGATGATTCACGGCCACCCGGGTACGTATCTCGACTGGAACTACGTTCAGAAGCAGCTCGTCGGCCAGCGCACGATCGCAATCGATCGGCCCGGTTACGGATTCTCCAGCGGCGAATACGTCGACTTCGACGATCAGGTGACGGCGATCCATGCCCTGACCAAGAAGCTCAATCTCAAGCAGAAGCCGGTGATCGCCGGTCACTCCTACGGCGGAACGCTCGCGGTGGCGTACGCGCAGAAGTACCCGCGCGGGGCCCGGGCGATCGTGCCGGTCGACCCCGGTGTCGACCCGAACGGCGAGAGCGAGTTCAACAAGATCCAGGCCCAGCTCGTCAAGGCGCTGCAACTTCCCGTCGTCCAGCCGATCGTGAACGCGACGTTCGGCCAGGCGATGCTCACAGCGACTTCCGGGCCGCAGGTGAAGAAGGCCTTTGATCCGGACGCGACGATCGAGCAGTATGAAGAACAGCTCAAGGCCGTGAACCTGAAATCGAGCGACCTGAAGACGTTCGCCGACGAGGAACTCGACTTCGGCGGAGTTGTTGATTCGTTGGCCGCCAAGTACAGCTCGACGACCACCCCGGCATGGGTGATTCAGGGCGTCGATGACAAGCTCGTTCCCGCGGCCCCGGTTGCCGCGATGGCCAGGCAGATGCCGAACGCCAAGTACATCCAGCTTTCAGGCGGGCACATGCAGACCTGGGTGAATCCGGGCGACGTCGCGAATGCCATTCGTTCCGCGTCGCGCTGACACGCCGGGTCCCGCGGCACGTACATAAGCTCGATCCAGTTCGATGTTCGCCATCTACGTCATCGCCGCGCTCTTCGGCGCACTCGCAGTTCTCAATCTTGTTGTTGGGCGGCTGCCGCGCCGGCCTGAGGCCGGCGGCGGGATCATCGAAACCGCGAACGGCCCGATCCACTACCTGGAGACGGTGGGGGAGGGGACTCCGATCGTCTTCATCCATGGAATGCCGGGCAACGCGCGCGACTTCGATCGCGTGCGCGCCGAGCTGCCCGGCCGCCACACGATCGCGTTTGACCGGCCGGGGTACGCGTGGTCGGAAGGTGCGCCGCAGGATTTCGGCGAGCAGCTCGATGCGATCGTCGAGGCGGCGGGCACGCTCGGAGTTGAGCGCGCTGTCGTGGTCGGGCATTCCTTCGGTGGGCTCGCGACGCTCGGCCTCGCGATCCGCAAGCCGGACTTCGTCGAGTCGATGCTGCTGCTCGCGCCAGCCGCCGGCGGCACGCGCATCCTCGAGTCGCGCGAGAAGCAGGCCAGGCTGATTCGCTCCATCGAACGCCCGGGTTTGTGCCAGGTGCTCGATCTGATCTTCCTGCGGATCCTGCGCAAGTTCGCGGCGAAGCAGGGGGCGGCGTTCGCCTACGGCGACGATCCCGAGCTCGCTCCGGAGCGCCGCATCGCCGTATCCGTGCTTGCTCGCCACAGCAGCGTTCGCGCGCTCGCCAACGACCGCCTGCTCTTCAACGACACGGAGCGCATGATCACGCGCAACCTCAAGCGCATCTCAGCGCCGTCGCTGATCCTGCACGGCCGTCAGGACCAGACCGTGGGACTGAAGAACGCCAGGCGCCTCGCGGAAGGTCTCACGCACGCGACGATCACCGAGATCGAAGGCGACCACCAACTCCCGTCCAAACATCCGAACCAGGTCGTGGATGCGCTGGGCCGACTGCTCGCGCGCACGTCTGATTCGGCCGCGTATGCGCCGCAGTAATCTGGCGCTCATATGAGTTTCGAAATCATTGACACCAGATTCCTCGGCATCGAGCGCTCGATCGCCTGCCACCGCTACGAGAACGTGCTCGTGGATCCGGGCCCGGAGTCCTCGATCCAGAACGTCATCGACGCGCTGGGCGACCGCGTGCCCTCGACCGTGTTGTTGACCCACGTGCATCTCGATCACGCGGGCGGCACCGGCCGCCTCGTCGAGCGCTACCCCGACCTGCAGGTCTACATCCACGAGATCGGCCTTCCGCACATGGTCGATCCGACGCGCCTGATCGCCAGCGCCACGCGTATCTACGGCGAGGAGATCGACAAGTGGGGTGAAGTCGTTCCGGTGCCCGAGGCGAACATCCACGCGATTGCGGACGGCGAAGTGGTTGAAGGTTTCGAGGCGATCCACACGCCCGGGCATTCGGGACACCACATGGCCTACTTCCATCAGGAGACGGAGTACGCGCTCGTCGGCGACCTCGTCGGTCAGACGATCCACGGCTTTGATCTGCGCGTGGTCTCAACCCCGCCTCCGGAGGTCGACATCGAACTGTGGCTCGAATCGCTCGACAAGCTTGCAGAGCACGACCCGGCACCGTCGACGCTCGGCCTCACGCACTTTGGCCGCGTGCCGGACGTGATCGATTCGATCGTCGCGGCCAAACAGGAGCTGCGCCGTCTCGCGGAACTCGCGCGCGATTGCAGCAGCGAGGAGTTCATGCGCGACTTCGAGGCGAAGCTCGAGAGCGTGCCCCCGGACGTGGCCGAATCGTTGGTCGGCTCCTTGCCGGTCGATCACAACTACGCGGGTCTTGAGCGCTACTGGGCGAAAAAAGCAGCGGCACAGGCCGAAGAATCCGCCTAAAATGACTGTCATGTCCAGCGAGACAATCGAGCAGCCGATCACGCGGGGCCCCGGCTCCGGCCTCGGCGACCTCTGGCACATCATCGTCATGAACGACGACCACAACACCTTTGACGGTGTGGCGACGATGCTCTCGCGCACGCTGCCCGGCGTTTCGATCGGCCGTGGCTACGAGTTCGCCGACGAGATCCACAACGTCGGCCGCGCAACAGTCTGGTCAGGCCAACTTGAGCCGGCTGAGTTGTACTGGGAGCAGCTCGCGGACTTCGGCCTCACCATGGCTCCGCTCGCGCAGAGCTAGCGCTGCCTTCTACTCGGGTTCGACGACTTCGCTCGGGTGAGCCGTGCTCACTTCGAGGATCGTCTGCGCAATCAGCGCCGGATCGTCCGACATCGGCACGTGACCCATGCCTTCGAGCGTCACCCAGTCGACATCGGGCAGTACGGCCTTCCAGCCCGGGGAGTAGCGCTTGAAGGGCAGGATGCGGTCCTTCGTGCCCCAGGCGATGCGCACGGGGCCTTCGAGGCCCTCCATCGTGCTGGGCGCGTTGACGTTCGGTGAGTTCTCCAGGAGGAGCCTCCAGGCTGGCGTGTCAACGATCGCGTTGATCCATTCCTGGGCCAGCGGGCCCGGGAGGCGCTCCGGGAAGGCCATCGCGTCGCGCATCGTGAGTTTGCGGCCACGCGGGCGCTTGGCCAGCTCGAGCGCGATCGGTTCGAACCAAGTCGCGCTGTAGTGCATCTGCTTGAACAGGCGGATCGCGCGGCGCGTTTCAGCTGAATGCAGCTTCCATCCGCCGGCAGGGGAGATCGCCACGGTGGTCAGCGCGCGTTTGCGCTCGGCGAGCAGCAGCGCGAGCCAGCCGCCGAGCGAGTTGCCCACGATGTGCGCCCGCTTCCAGCCCAGCGCATCCATCTGTTCCTCGACCAGGTCGACGAAGGCGTCGACCATGTGGTCCTTCGGGTCGGTGAACGGCGGCCCGCCGTGATGGCCGGGGAGGTTGATCGCGACGCACTCGTGGTGCATCTCGAGGTACGGCAGGATCGGATCCCACATCACCGGCGTGCCGGTGAAGCCGTGGATCAGGAGCATCGGCGGCTTGCCGCTCTCCCCGTTCCTGACCGTCATCGCGATCTAGGCCTCTACTTCGGCGGGGACTGCGGCTTCGTCGGGGAACTTGTTGAACGTGACGACTTCCTGCCACGTGTAGAGCACTGGCACCGCGTAGTGGCTGAGCAACTTCGCGCGGCACTCCTGCATCAGCTCGGAGTTCCAGTAGCGGTCCCAGTCCTCTTTCTTCTCAAACCAGGCGTACTGCTTGACGATCAACTCGTCGTCGGCCTGGCGCACGATCATGAAGCCGGTCGCGCCGTAGTTGATCACGCGCTCTGCGTACGGCTTGAGAATTTCGCAGAACTCGTCACTGCGGAACGGCGTGAGGTTCCACGCGACTTCTACTGCCTTTGCCATCTGATCAGCCTCCAACTTCTGCGCGAATAGCGCGGGGACCGTCGGCCGTAATTCCCTGGCCTTCTTCGGTCGCTCCGACGAGAATCGCAATTTTTCCAAGGTGTTCATTGTCGCGCAGCATCTGGTGCGCGTTGGGTACGTCCTCAAAGCCCATCGTCTTCCACAGCACCGGGCTGATCTGGCCGTCCTCGATCAGCTGGTTGGCCTTGTGGGCCTCCCAGGCATTTGCGAAGTGGCTGCCGAGGATCTCCTTCTGGCGCATCCAGAGGTAGCGCACATCAAAATCGAGGTTGTAGCCGCTGGTCGCGCCGCAGATGACGACCTTGCCGAACGGCTTGACCGTGAGGACGCTCGTCGGGAAGGTCGACTTGCCGACGTGCTCGAAGACGATGTCGGGCTCGCCGCCGAGGATCTCGCCGACGGCCTTTCCGAAGCGACGTGACTCCTTGAAGCGCGCCTTCTCTTCCTCCGGAGTCTCGCCGCCCTTGCGCGCGAATCCGTAGTCGTTGCGGTTGATGTAGCCCTCGGCGCCGAGCTTCATGATCAGCTCGCCCTTTTCGTCGCTGCTGACGACGCCGACGCTCTTGCCGCCGGCCATCTTGACCAGCTGCGTCGCGAACACGCCGAGACCGCCGGCCGCACCCCAGATCAGAACCTTGTGCCCGGCCTGAAGCTCGGCGCGGTTCATCAGCATGCGGTACGCGGTGAAGTAGGTGAGGCCGTAACTTGCGGCTTCGTCCCAGGAAAGGCTCTTCGGCTTGTGCAGGAGCTGCTGCGCCTGCACCTTGAAGTACTGCGCAAAGCTGCCCCAGGTGGTCTCGTAGGCCCAGATCTTCTGGCTCGGCGCTGCGAGCGGGTCGAATCCGTGGACCTCGACGTCCTCGTAGCTCGCCTGGTTGCAGTGCACGACGACTTCGTCGCCGGGCTTCCAGCGCGTCACGCCCTCGCCGACCTTCCAGACAATTCCCGAAGCGTCAGAACCACCGATGTGGTGGTCCTCCGGGTGGTAGCGGAAGGGGCTGACAGGCTCGCCGAGCGAAGCCCACACGTTGTTGAAGTTGACGCCGGCGGCCATCGTCTTGACGACGACCTCGAACGGGCCCGGCTCGGGGCACTCGATCTCTTCGAGCTGGATTGCATCCTTGGGCTCGCCGAAGCGCTCCTCGCGGATGACCCACGCGAGCATCGAGGTGGGCAGTTCGCCGAGCGGCTGGGAGTCGTCGGCGAGCCGTGTGTTGAGATCTACGTCAGTTGCTTCAAGTACAGGCATGGCGCTTTCTCTGGGGTGTCGATTGACGGTGTGGTTCTGACTGGAAAACTCGGCGCGAATCGTATCGCTCTGCGCGCGGCGGTAACCTTCTGCGCGGTGAGAGGGATGCGCAAATCAATCGCGGGCGCGATCGTCGTGCTGGCCGCAGTGCTGGCGGTATCCGGCTGCGCCGGCAACGAGAGCTACCCGAACGACCCGAAGCCCCCGGCGACGCTGAGCATCTCGGTGATCGTCGGCGAGGATTCGATTGCGCTCTCGCCCAACCCGTTCGGTGCCGGTCCGACCCGATTCGTGACCACGAACCAGACCGGGGTGACGCAGAAGGTCCTCTTCTCGAGCGAGCAGTTCGACCGCGAGGTCGAGATCGGCAGCGGCCAGACCTTCAACTTCAAGCAGACCGTCGCTCCCGGCGAACTCTCGGTCTCTGCTGACAAGGCCGCGGCTGACGCCGTGATCGTCGACGTCGGCCCGCAGCGCAAGTCCGCGCAGCAGGATCTCAACCAGCCGTAGCCACCGCCCACCGCCGCCACGCATTGCATGCCTCAGGCAAGCAACGCTGGCGCGCGTGATTTAGGCCCGGTTTCAAGCGTTTTCCATTGCATGCCGGAGGCATGCAATGAGAATGGCTTGTGAATCACGCTTGTGCCGGTGCCACTCGCTTGCATGCCAGAGGCATGCAAAAGGCAGTAGGGCGGTGGTGGGTCAGTTCTGCTCGGAGACGCGCATCGCGCGGGCGAGGGTGAGGCCCAGCGAATGCTCGGCTCCCGCGATCCGCACGATCGACGGACCGTCGAACGGCTGCTGGCCGACCATCTCGACGCGATCGCCGATGCCGATGCCCTGCGCGGTCAGGAAGCGCAGCATGTCGGGATTGGAGTCGGACACGCGCACGAAGATCCCCTCAGACCCAGGCTCGAGCGCAGCGAGGCTGATCGTCGGCCGCGATTCGATCGTCAGGTCACGTGAGGGGATGGGGTCGCCGTGCGGGTCGAACTGCGGGTCGCCGAGCTTCTCGGCGATCAGGTCGATCAAGCGATCGGACATCGCGTGCTCGAGAATCTCGGCCTCGTCGTGGAGGTCTTCCCAAGGCATGTCCAGGGACCTGGCGAGGAAGAGCTCGATCAGTCGGTGGCGGCGGACGACGCGAAGGGCGATGTCGCGGCCCTCGTCGGTCAGCCCTGCGCCGCGGTAGGGCTCGTGCGTGACCAACCCCTCCTCAGCGAGCTTCCCGATCATCGCCGAGACGGACCCGGTGGAAACGCCAAGGCGTGCGGCGAGGTCGTTCGTGGAGGCGGTCTCGTTCACGACCGTCAGCGAGTAGATCGCCTTCAAATAGTCCTCCACAGCCGGAGAACGGTGCTGGATACCGGGAGACACAAAATCATCATACACCCGCATCAACTAATTTCTTGGCAAGCCAAACTTTTGTGTTACGTTAGTTACGACTATGAACTTGAGGGAGCCTTCATATGAGCCGGAGTCGCCCGGGCTGAGCCTGCCGGATTCGCCGGTTCTCAACCCGGACAGCATGCTCTCCGACAAATTGTCGAAGGGGCGCATCCGCGGCACGATCGCGATCCTCGGCCCGGCCTTCGTGGCCTCTGTCGCCTACGTCGACCCGGGCAACTTCGCCACGAACTTCGCCGCCGGCGCACAGTTCGGCTACCAGCTCGTCTGGGTGATCCTGATGGCCAACCTGATGGCGATCATGGTCCAGTACCTGACCTCGAAGGCCGGACTCTTCACCGGCCGCAGCCTGCCCGAGCTCTGTCACGAGCGCTTCGGCAGGAAGTCCAACGGATTTCTCTGGTTCCAGGCGGAGATCGTCGCGATGGCGACAGACCTCGCCGAGTTCGTCGGCGCCGCGATCGGCCTCTATCTGATCTTCGGCATCGGGCTGTTCCCGGCGGGCCTGATCACGGCGGTCGTCGCTTTCGGCATCCTCGCGCTCGAGGAGCGCGGCTACCGCAAGTTCGAGCTTGCGATCATCGCGTTGCTCTCGCTGATCGCGCTGGGATTCATCTACACGTTCTTCGCCGCCGGCGATCAGGACTACGTCGCGATCGCCGAGGGCGTCATCCCGAGCCTCGGGTCAACCGAGGCGCTCGCCCTGGCCGTCGGAATCATCGGCGCCACCGTGATGCCGCACGTCGTCTACCTCCACTCGGCGTTGCAGAAGAACCGCATCCGCCCGACCAACAAGCACGAGATGCGCACCTTGCTGAAGTACAACCGCCTCGACTGCTTCATCGGCCTCGGTATCGCCGGCGTCGTGAACCTCTCGATGCTCTGCATTGCGGCAGCACTCTTCAACGTTCCCGGCCTCGATCAGATCGACGATCTGATCAACATCCACGGCGAGCTGGGAACGCTCGTCGGCGGTGGGGCGGCACTCGCGTTCGGTGTCGCGCTGATGGCCTCCGGCTTTTCGTCATCGAGCGTTGGCACCTACGCCGGCCAGGTCGTGATGTCGGGGTTCATGGGCTGGCGCATCCCACTCGGCATCCGTCGCGCGATCACGATGGCGCCGGCGCTGCTGATCCTGGCGCTCGGCGTGAACACCACCGAGGCACTGGTCTACTCGCAGATCGTGCTCTCGTTCGGAATTCCCTTCGCCCTGATCCCGCTGATCATCATCACCCGTGACAAGAAGATCATGGGCGACATGGTCAACAGGCCGATCACGACGGTGACCGTCAGCATCTTCGCCGCGATCATCTCCAGCCTGAACATCTACCTGCTCTACGACGCGTTCAGCGGCTTCTTGTCGTAGCCGGCGGCGACCGGAGCGGGCTCGGACCTCGGCTCAAGCCGGCCGGCCGTGAACGTGAACCACAGCGCCGAAACCCAACAGAGTGTCGCGAAAACGACGTGCAGCCATACGAGCTCTGCGGGTAGGTGCTGATTCCATTGGACTGATCCGATCAGTCCCTGGATTCCGACCAGCACCACGAAAACGCTCGAGTTGATGCGCAGCTCGCGCGATGCGCGGCGCCGCCAGAGCAGGATCCACACGCCCACTGCGACGATGCCGAGCAGGTCGGCGACGCGGCCGTGACGGTGCACCACCCATTCGAGCGATCCGCTGCTCTTCGGTTCCCACCGCGGGGAGACGGTCTGATCGGCGTGGCCGCCGGCATGCGGTCCGGCCGCGGTTGCTCCCATGCCGCTGATCCATGCTGCCGCGGTCAGCACGAGCAGGCCGCGAATCGACCACACCGTGAGGCGATCGGCCGAGCGCGGGCGCGACCCGGGTTCATGCAGGCAGCGCCAGATCAGCAGAATCGCGAAGATCGTCATCACCATCGATGTGGCGAAGTGGGCCATCACCCAGCCGTAGCCGAGGTCGCTCTTGACGCTCATCGCACCGAGTGCGGCCTGGATGAACGCTCCGAGCGGCAGGGTCCAGGCAAGCAGAACAAGATCGCGACGTCGGGGGCGTCGCCGCATCGCCGCGATCGCCGCGCCGAGCACAACGAAGGTGATCAGGCCCGAAAGCATGCGATTGCCGAACTCGACCAGTGAGTGGAGGTCGGTCGGCACGGTGAGTTGCCCGGCGCGGCACGTCGGCCAGCTCTCGCATCCGAGCCCGGAGTCGCTGAGGCGCACGCCGGCACCGGTCGCGATGATCAGCGTCAGCAGCGTGACCGCGGTGATCGCGATCACGTTGAACTGCTTGGGGGTGACCGTGAACCCGTTGGTCTTCTCGCGCAGGCGGGAAAGCATCGGGTGGAACTTTAGGCGGCGGTCAGTTAGTTGGAGCCGTCGTTCTCGGCGACGAACGCCGAAACTGCCGCGATCTGCTGATCGATGAGCTCACCGTCGAAGGACGGCATTCCGCCGCCACCGCTGTAGACCTGCTTGGAGACAGCGGCCGCTGTCAGGCCGATGTTCGTGAGGTCAGGACCGCTGCCGCCATTGGTTCCGGCGGCTTGTAGCGTGTGGCAACCACCACAGGAATCGGTGAAGATCGCTTTGCCGTCGCCGGGTTTTTCGCCGGTCGCGGTGGGAGTGTTGCTGCCGCATCCAGCCACAGCCGCTGACGCTGCGAGAGCGCCAACGACCACGACTGTGCGGAAAGACTTCAGGACTGGCCGCCCGTGTTGTTGTGGGTGTGACCAGAAGCGCCGAGCTCTTCGCGCCGCGACGCGATCTGTCCGAGCTTGCGCTGGAGGCGCTCCCATGAACGGTCCTCGGCCTCGTTGTAGGCCTCTCCGTTGAGTCCCTCGAGGCTCTTGGAGTAAATGCGCCATGCCTTGGCCTCAGACTCTTCGAGTCGGTCGAGCTCAGCTCCTGCGGGCTGTTGGCTGACTGCTGCCATGTCGGACCTCCGTTCTGGGATTGACTTACAGCGTACTTACCGAATGGACGGATGACCACCCATTACGTAGATGAATACGTGCCGGTGCGTACACAAGATCAAACACATCCGACCGGCGGTGTGATTCGGCGCTAGGCATTTGTCAGCTCCGGAACCTCAACGATCGTTGCACTGATGCCGCCGGCGATCACGGTTTCTCCGGGCTCTGCCTCGCGGCGCAGGATCGCCAGCGCGATCGGCTCGCCGGTCGTGGCGACGGTCGCGGTGCCGACATTGCCAAGTTCTTTGCCGTCGGCCATCGTCACCGGGGCGCCCGGGGTGAGCGGCCGCTCGGAGCGAAGGATTCGCAGGTGGCGATTGGGCTTGCCTTTCCAGTGCATCCGCGCGACGGTCTCCTGACCGACGTAACAGCCTTTCTCGAAGTTGACGGCGCGACTCTCGAGCGAGGCCTCGGCGGGGAAGGTGTCTTCGTTCAGCTCGGTGCCGAACGCCGGCACGCCGTATTCAACACGCGCCGTCTCGTACTGCTCCGGCGTGAACTGGGCAAGACCGCGCCCCGCGAGCTGCGCGATCAGCGCCGAGGACTCACCGGCCTCGACGAGCAGATCCACGCCCATCGGCGATTCAAGTTCGACCACCGGAATCGTGAGGCCCTCGAGCGCCGCCGGCGCGCCGGGTCCGATCAGCTGAATCAGGGCGAACTCGCCCGTCGCGTCGGTCGTCGAGAAGAAGTATCCGATCCTGAACGTGTCGACCGTGTGACGGATCACGGGCAGGTGCGCAGCGGAGGTGACAACGATCGTCTCGTCGCCATCGCGCGCGATCCGCATGTCCGCGCGAATCTTGCCCTTGGGCGTGAGCAGCAGCGCGTAGCGCGACTCACCGTCGGTCAACGACCCGACATCGTTGGTGACCTGGCCGTTCAGGAACTCGCCGGCGTCGTCTCCGCGCAGCACCAGGACGGCGGGGTCCTCGGCGCGCAGGTACCCGGTTGTTAGTTCGGTGTTCATCGAAACAACATCGTACCTGCGTGGAAGGGCGGCGACCCCGCTCGATAATTTGGACGGCATGCACGGACCCGCACACGCGCACTCGCACGGCCACGCGCACGCCCACGGCGGCGCCTCGCGCGCCGACAACACGCGGCGGATGGTCCAGGCGCTGCTGATCAACGTGGCGATGCTGGTGTTCGCGATCATCGGCGCGTGGATCACCGGCTCGCTCGCACTGCTGGCGGACGCAGGTCACGTGCTCTCCGATGTCCTGGCGATCGCGCTGGGCATCGCTGCAGCGAAGGTTGCCGCGCGGCCGGCGAGCGGGCGCGGCACATTCGGCCTCGGGCGCGTCGAGATTCTTGCCGCGTTGATCAACGGTCTGGCGCTGGTCGGCGTCTCGATCTACATCGCGATCGAGGCGTTCGGCCGATTCTCCGACCCACCGGACATCGACGGCATGGGCGTGTTCCTCTTCGGTGGACTCGGACTGATCGGCAACGTGCTCGCCACCTGGGTGCTTGTGCGCGGCGACCGCGGCGACATCAACCTTGAGGGCGTCCTGCGCCACTCGGTCGCCGACGCGCTCGGCTCGCTCGGCGTGATCGTCGCCGGCCTCGGCATCGTGGTCACGGGCTGGAACGTGCTCGACCCGATCGTCGGCCTGCTCATCTCCGTGCTGATTCTGTTGTCCTCGTGGCGCCTGATCCGCGAACCGGTGGAGGTCCTGCTCGAGCGCGCGCCCGAGGGCATCAATGTTGAAGAGGTCGGCATGGCGATCGCCCGCGTCGAGGGCGTGCGCGAGGTTCACGACCTGCACATCTGGTCGATCACGTCCGGGTTCCCGGCGCTTGCGGCGCACATCACGGTCGATGCGACGTGCGCCGTTGACGACGCCCGCCGCGCGATCGAGCAGATGCTCGAAGAGGACTTCGATCTGGAGCACACGACGCTTCAGGTCACCGCCGAGCAGTTGCTCCAGCTCGACGGGGGATAACATCGCACCGATGGCCCTCGCAACGGAATTCCAGGAGATCGTCGACTCGCTGCCCAGTGACTGGACCGACCTGGAGTTCGACCTGCGGATCAACGACGAGGACAACTACGTCGATGCCGCCACGTTGCTGACCCAGTGCAACGCACGCCCGTACTCACGGGCCGACTGGCACTTCAACATCCTCGTCGCGCACCGTTTCGGCCACGGCGCGGCGCCCGAGGCAGTGCACGCGACGCTCGGGCTGCTCGATCAGAACGAGATTTCCGGCGAGCTCGTGGTCCGGCAGATCCGCGAAGGCCGCGCCGAGACAGTCCAGATGTGGGGCCGTCCCGAAGCAGCGCGTCGCGAGTTCCGCGAACGCCGCGGCCTCTAGCCGGCACGCCGTGCCCGTCCGGCTCGTCAGCGACGACCTGCTGTTCGGCTCCAAGGTCGAGGGGATGATCCGCCAAGCCGGATTCGAGCCCGTCGCGCAGGCCGATGCGGACGCGCAGCTGGTGATCGTCGATCTGACCGACGCCTCCACCGATCCCGCATCCGCGCTGGCTGAGGCGCGAGGCGAGCAGTCGGTCCCCGCGCTCGCCTACTACGCACATACCGACGACGACGTTCGGCGCGCCGCGCTGGATGCCGGCTTCGACCTGGTCGTCCCGCGTTCACGAATGATGCGCGAGGGCGTGGCGCTGATCCAGAAGCTCGCCCTGCCCTGATCGGGGCAGCTCGCTTTTTCTTTCTGGGCCAGATGGGAACATGAACAACATCTCGGTTCATCCCACCCCATCTTCAAGGAGCGCTCAATGGACGAAAAACACATCGGCAAGGCCTATCTGGCCGAATTGCTGGGAACATTTCTGCTCGTCATCTCGATCATCGGATCGGCAACGGTCTACGCCGGCGCAATAGCCGGATCGGAGACGCCGCTTCCGAACATCGTGATCCCGTTCGTGGCGCTTGCTCACTTCCTCGGGCTCTTCATCGGCATCCAGACGCTCGGCGCGATTTCCGGTGGACATTTCAATCCGGCAGTGACGATCGGTCTGCTCTCGATCAAGAAGATCAAGGCCCCTCACGCGTTGCTGTACATCGTCGCCCAGGTCATCGGTGCGTTGCTTGCGGCGTTCTTCCTGGCGCTCGTGCTGAACAAGCAGGGTCAGGTCGTCAGCTTCGGCGCGCCGAGCCTCGCGGACGGCGTCTCGACCGCTTCGGGGATCGCGTTGGAGGCGCTGTTTGTGTTCGTTCTCGTCTGGACGATCGTCGCCACGGCGATCAATCCGGACGGGCCCAAGGAATGGGCGCCTGCCGCGATCGCGCTCTCGCTCTCACTCGGCGTACTCGTGATCGGTTCGTTCACCGGTGCAGCCCTGAACCCCGCGCGCGCCTTCGGACCGGATGTCGCAAATGCTCTCTTCGGGGCTGAGGGATCTGGCGGATTCGGGTCGGTCAAGGACTTCTTCCTTGTCTACCTGATCGCACCGATCGCGGCAGGCGTACTCGCCGCAACGCTCTACAACGTGCTCTACATCAAGGGCGAGAAGGACGAGGCCCCGCCGGCGCCCTCCGAAGCATCGCCGCTCTAAGCGCTCGGCGACGCCCTGGCGCGTGGATCTTCCCCTTCCGGCACAATGGTCCGGAAGGGGGACTCCACCACCACCCCTTTTGAAAGGAGCCGGGGTATGGCTTATCAACGACTGCTCGTCATCGCCAATGAGACGATCGCGGGCAAGGGGCTGCACCACCACATCCGCGAACTGACCGCAGACGGAGGGCGCGTGATCATCATCGCCCCGGCGCTCAGTTCGCGTCTGAAGTACGTGTTCTCGGACGTCGACGAACCGCGCGCTGAGGCGCAGGAGCGGCTCGACGCTTCAATCGCCCTGCTGCATGAGAGCGGCATCGAAGCCGAGGGAGAAGTCGGCGACGCCAATCCGGTGCGCGCGTTCGAAGACGCGGTCTCGATCTACGAGCCCGACGGCGTGCTCGTCTCGACGCATCCCGAGGGGCGCTCGAACTGGATCGAAAAGGGAGTCGTCGAGAGGATCGAGGGCAAGACCGACCTTCCCGTCGAGCATGTCGTGGTCGACATCTCGGCGGAGGTTGCCGCGGAGCAGCTTTTGTAGCGGTGGCCGCAGATACAGTGGCGCAATGCGCCGCGTCACCTATTCGCGAAACTTCACGATTTCGTTGTCGCGGACGTGTCGCTGTTACTGCAAGTACTGCGCGTTCGCGACGCACCTCGCGCACCTGCGCACACCTGATGAGGTCGAGCAGTTGCTGGACGACGCCGAGAAGCGCCGCGCCAAAGAGCTGCTTATCCTCACCGGCGAAGCGCCGGACGAGAACCCGAAGGTCATGGCCCAGCTCAATCAGCTCGGCCACAAGGATTTCGTCGACTACGTCGTCTGGGTCTGCGAGCGGGCGCTTGAGCGCGGGATCCTGCCGCACACGAACCTCGGCGTGATGGAACAGGCCGACATGGAGCGCCTGCGCGAGGTCAATGCCTCGCAGGGTCTGATGCTCGAGTCGATCTCCGAGCGCCTGATGGAAACTGTTCACGCGGGCTCGCCGACCAAGCACCCGAAAGAGCGCCTGCGTACGATCGAGCTCGCCGGCCAACTCAAGGTTCCGTACACGACGGGGATCCTGGTCGGGATCGGCGAGACGCCCGAGGAGCGCATCGCCAGCCTGCGGGCGATCGCCGATCTGCATCAGCAGTACGGCCACATTCAGGAAGTGATCCTGCAGAACTTCGTGCCTCACCCGCGTTACCACGGCCAGGACGTCGGTGAGATCGCGAGCGACGCCGCCGATGACCTCTGGCGCACCGGTTTGGCGCCGGGCGGCGCATCGCCCGACGATGCGCGCCTGCCCGACTGGGCCTGCAGCGTCTCGATCGACGACATGAAGGAGCTCGTGCTCGCGACGCGCGCGATGATGCCCGACGTCGGCATCCAGATCCCACCGAACCTCGCCGACTGGTGGCCTGAGCTGGTCGAGGCCGGAGCGACCGACCTCGGCGGGCTGTCGGCAAACGGCGACCACATCTCGCCCGAGCATCCGTTTCCGTCGCCGAATCAGGTGCGCGAGCGCCTCTCGGAGGACAACATCGCGCTGGCGGAGCGGCTTTGCGTGTACCCGCAGTACACCAACCCGCAGTGGCTCGCGCCCGCCGTGATGGACACGATCACGCAACGCTTCTGGAGCTTCATCCCGCGTGGCGAGCGTCGCCGTGTCCAGCGCCCCGAGCTCGCCGAGGCCACTTACGTGAGCGAAGCGATCGCGGCGGCCGGCGAGGGGGAGGCGCTGACGGAGGAGCAGCTGACGGCGTTGTTCAGCGAGAGCCGCGACGAGCTGATCGAGGAGCTCCGCAGCGCCGCCGACACGCTGCGCGAGGAACTGGTCGGCGACGACGTCAGCTTCGTCGTCAACCGGAACATCAACTTCACGAACATCTGCACCGTCGGCTGCGCCTTCTGCGGTTTCGGCCAGAGCCGCCGCTCGCCCGACGCCTACGAGGCCGACGAAGCGAGCTTTCGCGAAAAGATCGCCGAGGCCGTCGAGTTCGGGGCGACCGAGCTGTGCATGCAGGGCGGAATCCATCCCGACTATGAACTTGCGGACTACGGCAACTGGCTCGCGATCGCAAAGGACGCAGCGCCGCAGCTTCATCTTCACGCGTACTCGCCGATGGAGGTCGCCAACATGGTCGATCGCTCCGGTCGCTCACCGCAGGAAGTCTTCGCGTATCTGAAAGAGCTTGGACTCGGATCGACCCCCGGCACCGCCGCCGAGGTGCTCGACGACAACGTGCGCGGGCGAATCTCGCCGAACAAGCTCCCCGCGGCCCGCTGGATCGAGATCGTCGAGGCCGCCCACGCGGCGGGCATCCCGACGACTTCCACCGTGATGTTCGGTCACATCGAGGAGCCGTGGGAGCTGGCGCGCCACATGCGTGTCCTCCGCGAGTTGCAGGAGCGCTCGCTGGCAAGCGCCCCGGCGGCGATCACCGAGTTTGTGCCGCTCTCGTTCATCCCGTACCAGACGTTGCTCGGCCGCACACACGGAATCGCCGAGATCACCCGCGAGGAGAACCTCAAGCAGACGGCGGTGTTCCGCCTGGCGCTCGGGCGTACCGTGCCGAACGTGCAGGCGAGCTGGGTGAAGATGGGGCTCGGAGCGGCGACCGAGGCGCTGCGATGGGGCGTCAACGACCTCGGCGGCACGCTGATGGAGGAGTCGATCTCGCGCGCTGCGGGCTCGCTCCATGGCTCACGGCTTGATCCGGTGGATCTGGTGGCGGCAGGTCACGCGGCCGGGCGCCCGGTCTACCAGCGCGACACGCTGTACACGGCACGGCTTGCGGAATACCCGCTCCCGGCCGCCGTGCGTGCGGCCTGATCAGGCAGCCGGCTCGGAAGCCGGGGGGTTGGAGCGCCGTGAGGCGCGACCCATCTTGCTCGCAAGGTCTGCGCTGCGCGGAGCACGCGCGGCGCGCTGGCGCTTCTGCCAGTACATCGCCTGGTCGGCGAGATCCATCGCGCGCACCGGGGAAGGGGACTCGGCCAGCGACTGGTGGCCGGCGGAAAAGCTGACGTGGGCGTCCTCGCCCTTGAGGTAGCGCTCAAGCGTGATGCGCGCGCGTTCGCGGTAGCCGACCGCGTCATCGGGGCTTTCGCAGCCGACGAGCACGGCGGCGAACTCGTCGCCACCGATCCGCCCGACCACGTCGGTGCCTCGTGCGGCCTCCTGCAGCGCTTGCGCGCAGAGCTGGAGGACGCGGTCACCCGCGGCGTGGCCGAAGCGGTCGTTGACGCTCTTGAAGCCGTCCAGATCGATCAGCACCAGGTAGGACTCAACGGTGCCGCGGCGGCTGAGCTTCCATTCGCGCGCAAGGGCGCGCTCGAAGCCGCGGCGGTTGGCGACGCCGGTCAGGGCGTCGCTGAAGGCATCGGTGCGCAGTTGTTCTGCGTGCTCGACGAGATCGGCGTGCTTCTTCTCGAGCTCTTCTTCCTTGCGCTCGCGGTCGAGTTCGTTGACGATGACGCGACCGAGCACGGTCAGCAGGTCGAGCTCGTTGCGGTGGAAGCGCTTGGCGGCGTCAGATATGGCGCAGAGCGTCCCGAAGTGGCTCCCGTCCTGGAGCTCCAGCGGGATGCCGACGAAGCTGTCGGCGTTCTTGATCTCGACGCTCGCGAGGATCGCGGGGGCGGGGTCGACAACGCCGTCTGCGCCCGGCCGGGCGAGCAGGGCAAGCGTCTGGCCATGGCGGATGCCGAAGATGTCCGGACCGCGGAAGTCGACGATGCGCAGAAGCTGGGCGTCGTCGTCGTGGTAGGCGACGAACACCGCGCAGTCGGGGAGCTGCTTGGCCAGCAGATCGAGCACGGTTGCGGTCGCCTCGGAGAAGTCGAAAAAGCTGCGCGCGGACTCCGGGGGAGCGAGTGCCGAGGTCTGGGCCGGCTCAGCCATCGGCTGATCCGAGGATTCTGGGGGCTCGGTATTGGTCATCGGTCATCACGGTCCGGCGGGAGCCGGAGGATTGTCTGCTCAATTAGTTGGGGGGAGAGAAGATCTGCGCGCGGAGAAGCGGCAAGCGCCGAGAGAACTGATCCGCTCGCAAGATCGATTGCAGTCAATATGCCAGAAATTACCCGGTCCATGGGAGAAAGATCAAAAGTGCCTTACTTTCAAGTATTCATAATAGCCGAAATGCGACGGTATGGTAACCCAAATTAGTTAGTTATCCCACCCTTGGGTAGCTCGATTACCTATAAACAACTACGCGATCAACGGAAAAGATCCTGTGTGCGCTCCCGCAATGAAGCTGCGGCGCCAGGTCCGTCGGCCGAAATCACGAGTTCCGAGCGGCCGCGAATGATCACGACGGGCTCCCCGCTGTCCTTCGTGCGCGCGAGATCTGCGGCCGCCGCGAGCTCGTCTGCGATCGCCTGAATCGTTGCGGTGAGCTCGCGGCCCTCACGGTCGCTGCTTCCGCGCTCGTCGAGCAGGGGCTCGATGCCGGCGCAACCGATCGCCACGTCCTGCTGCCCCGATCGCCACGCCCGGCCAAAGCTGTCGGTGATCAGGACGGCGAGCCGCCTGCCGGTGGAGGATTGGAGCGCGGAGCGCAGCGTTCGCGCCGAGGCGTCCGGGTCGACGGGCAGCAGCAGCACGCGCTCCGTGCCCGGTACGTTGGAGCTGTCGATCCCGGCGTTCGCGCAGATGAAGCCGTGCCTGGTCTCGACGATCAGCACGCCCTCGGTGGCGCGCAGCACCTCATTGCTCTCGTCGAGGATGAGCTGCACGAGGCCCGGGTCCTTCGCGGTGCTGGCCGCAAGCTCGCGCGCGCGGTCGCCCGGCTCGATAGCGCCGGGGTCCGCGAAACGACCCTCGGACTTGCTCACCGCCTTCTGGGCGATGACGACGATGTCGCCGTCCTCGAGGCTCGCGTGACTCGCGATCAGCGCGGCGAGATCCTCGCCAGGCGCGATCTCGGGCAGTCCGGCGACAGCCTCGATCGTCAGCTTCAACGCGCGTACCCGCCGGGCAGAGTGCGCCGGTTTGTCAGCAGCGCCGCAACTGCCTGCTCGGTGTTGTCGGCCTCGTGATCGCCGCCGGAGAGCCGCTCGGCAAGTTCCATCAGGTCGTCGGCGGTGTCGAGGTCGAGCGCGAGCGAAGGCACTTCATGCTCGGCCACGCGGCGCGATGCCGCGAGCCCCATCGCGATGTGCCGCTGCCGGCTCCCGGGGCCGAATGACGGCTCGACCGCGTCCGGCGGTGAGATCACGAGGGCGTTCGTCCCGGTGCCCATGCGGTCGGGGATGACAGCGAACTCAATCCGGTCCTCGCGCGTGCGCACGATCAGATCGTCCAGTTCGGCGGGGTCGAGCAACGGGCAGTCGCCGGGGATCATCACGACGCGGCCGAAGTCGTGTTCGATCGCCCAGACAACGCCGGCCCTGGCGGCGTCGCTGTGCCCGGTGCGCTTGTCGGGGATGATCGCGTCAGCGACGTTCTCTGCCAGCTGCGCGAGCTTCGGCTCGGCGCTGATCACAACGACTCCATCGACCTCGCGAGCGCGCGAGAGCGCGGCGAGCACGTCTTTGACCATCGCCTCGGCCACCGCACGCCGCTGTTCGGGCGAGAGCCCCGTGGCCAGGCGCTCCTTCGCGTCATCGAAGGGCTTGACCGGCAGGATCACGCAAGTGCGTTCGCGGCGGGAAGACATCGCGTCAGTCTGACCCAGTTCGCGGCAACGAGGCGCCGTAGCGGAGCACTTCCGCGGCGACCGATCGCGTTCTCGCGGGATCGTTCATCTCGACGTTCGCGAGGTGGTGCGCGTGGCCGGGGATCGGATCGTCCGCGATCCAGGCGTCGATCAGGTCGCCGTGGCGCGTCTCGTAGTAGTCGGCGACTCCGGCGCTCGTCGGCGCGAAACCCGCGGCCTCGATGAATTTCTCAGTCGGTCCCTTCAGAACCACGCCGCCGACGAACGGACTGACCCCGAGCACGGGCGCGGGCGACTCGCGAAGCGATCGCGCCAGGCCGAGCGTGGAGAGGATCGGCGAGACGCTGATCACCGGATTCGAGGGTCCGACGACGATCAGATCCGCCGAGGCGATCGCGTCCGCCGCCTCGGGGGTGATCACCGCAGTGTCGATCCCGTCGAAGCGAACCGAGTCGATCGCCGGTCCGCTGCGGTCCTGAATCAGGTACTGCTGGATCCCGCGGGGACCGTCTGCGGTCTCGATCACGGTCCGGACCGGCGCGTTGCTCATCGGCAGCACGCGGGCGCCACCGGTGTCGTACTCGGCCGTCGCCTCGGCGTGGGCGTCGGTCAGTGTCTTGCCGGCCGCCAACAGCTGCGCTCGCTCGGCGCAGACGCGCATGTCGTCATCGCCGAGCTCGAACCAGATGTCCTCGCCGGCGGCGCGACGCGCATCCATCAGCGCATGTCCCTCACCCTCGATCCCGAAGCCCAGCGAATTGAGCGCGCCCGCGAGGCGAAAGGTGATCAGGTCGGGGTCGGGGGAGACGTGGACGTCGTAGATCTCGATGTCGTCCGCCGTGTTGGCGATCACGCTGAGCTGTCCCGGCTGTTCAGCGGCTTCGCCGCCGAAGCCGTGCAGGATGTCGCGCAGCCCTACGGCGAGCTTGGCGCCGCCGGTGCCGCCGGCAAGCAGCGCCACGTCCATCGGCG
>JAEMSX010000090.1:1934-5266 GCA_016462645.1 Thermoleophilaceae bacterium | reverse complement strand
CCTACTACAGCTGGCTGAACTTCCAGACCGGGATCTACTTGGCGACGCCGAAGTCGACCGCGGACTGAAGGTCGGCCGCCGCCAGGCGCTCAAGCTGGCGGTGACTGGTCAGCTCAAAGTGCACCGGGGTGACGGCGATGTCGCCCTCGGCGATCGCCTCGAAGTCAGTGCCGTCCTCGTCGACGTACGACGGATCGTCGCCGTAGATGCGGTAGCGGATGCGTGCGCCCTCTTCTGATTTCTTTTCCAGGCGGTCCTTGTAGATCCGCTTGCCCAGCGTGCACACGCGCACGCCTCCGATCTCGCCGGCGGGAACGTTGACGTTCAAGAGCGTTCCGGACTCGACAGGCAGATCGTCCCAGCGCTCGACCAGTCCTGCGGCGAAGCGCGCGCCGGCGTCGAAGTCGAGTTCGCCGCCGAAGCTCCAGCCCATTTCTCCGCGCACGGCCTGTTGTGAGACCGCAATCGCGGGGATGTCGAGGATCACGCCTTCAAAGGCCGCGGCGACGGTGCCGCTGTAGGTGATGTCGTCGCCGAGGTTGGCGCCGTGGTTGATCCCGGAGACGATCAGCTCAGGCGTGAAATCGAGCAGGCCGAGGGTCGCAAAACGAACGCAGTCCACTGGCGTGCCGTCGGTCTGGAAGCCGTGCGTGCCGTCGCCGAAGTCGACCTTCTCGACGTAGAGCGGGTCACGTGTCGTGATGCCGCGTCCGATCGCGCTGCGGTTTGAGTCCGGGGCGATCACGGCGAGCTCGATCCCCGGCACCTTCAGAAGGGCGCGGCGGAACGCGTGCAGGCCGGATGCCTGGATGCCGTCGTCGTTTGTCAGCAGGACCTTCATCGGTATGCACTCATCCTATGTGGCGGGATTCTCGGCGTCGTCAAAGTCCACGGACGCCAGGTACAGGCCATGAGCAGGAGCGGTTGCCCCACCCTCCGCGCGCGGCGCTCCCTCGAGCAGGCGCGCAAATTCTTCGATCTTTCGCGATCCCCGCGCGACATCGATCTGATACGCGACAAGACCCCTGACCATGCGACGCGTGAAGCGGTCGCCCTCGATCCAGAACTCGAGCAGGCGCGCGCGTTGAATCCACTCAGCCCTGCGCACCGTGCGCCGGTAGTGCTCGTAGGGCTGCTGGGAAAGCGTGAAGGCCTCGAAGTCGTGCTGGCCGACCAGAAGCTCGCCACAGGCTGCGAGCAGCGCCGGATCGAGCCTGTAGTCGCACCAGAGCACGCGACCGCGCATCAGTGCGGGCCGTTCGCGGCGATTCCACACGCGATAGCAATACGTGCGGGACCTTGCGTCCGCCCGGGCGTCGAACCCTTGATGCGTCAATTCGCTGGACAGAACCGCAATGTCGTCAGGCAGCAATGCATTGATCGAGCGCACGTTCGCGGGGTCACCCGGGTGCGAGGCGACCTGCCCCCACGCGTGTACACCAGCGTCGGTACGCCCGGCGACCGTGAGCTTCGTCTCCTCGCGACGCACGATCCTCAGGGCCGTCTCGAGCTCCTCCTGAATAGTGCGTACTCCGGGCTGTTTGGCCCATCCGCGGAACGAAGTTCCGTCGTATTCGATGGTAAGTCTTGTTGTCACTCGACCGAAGATTCTTGCCGATTGGCGTGTTCTTCTGTCAAGGATCGATGCTCACCGGCGTCGAACAACGAGTGGACCAGAGGTTCCGGCCCCGGAACCCGAGGTATCGCGACAACACTCAAAATGCCGTCTGCCCCCCATATTCCCCGAATCTCGGCGCGCATCTGCGTAGCCGCAGCGCTCGCGTTGGGTGCCCTCTGTGTTTTTGCCTCCAGCTCCTGGGCCGGGATCTACGGCTCAACCCCGGTGAGCATCTCCTCGGGCATGGGCGGCGCGACGCCGAACGGCAACTCCGGCGAGCCGGCCGTGTCGGGCGACAACCGCGCCGTGCGCTTCGTCGCCTACTCGTCCTACGCGTCCAACCTCGTCAGAGGCGACAGCAACGGCGTACGCGACATCTTCGCCTGGTTCCGCCCCACCAACCGCGTCCCGCGTGCCCTGCGCTCAGGACGCCTCCAGCGCGTCAGCTTCGGTCCCAACGGCCAGGCCAACGGAGAATCGAGCAACCCGGCCGTGGACGGCTCGATGGTCAACCGCCCGCACTGCGTCGCGTTCCAGTCCACGGCGACCAACCTGTCCAGCAGGGACGCCACTCCCGACAGCGACATCTTTGTGCGTGACCTGCGACGCAAGCGCACCATCCTGATCTCCAACGGGATCAGCGGACCCGCGGTCAACCCCTCGATCGCCGGCAACTGCAAGAAGGTGCTGTTTGAGTCCGGCGGCAAGGTGTACTGGTCGCGCGTCGGCGCCGGAGCGCCCAAGTCTCTCGGCACCGGCACCGAACCCCGTTTCTCGCGCGACGGCAAGTCGATCACCTTCGTGCGCGGTGGCAACGTCGTCTTCCGGCATGGCCGCCTCAAGCGAACGCTCGGCCCGGGAGGCGCGCCGCGCGTTTCTGACTACGCGACTTCCCACGGCTGGGCCGTCGCCTACAACTCCGGCGGCAACGTGAAGGTCGGGATCATCAACGGTGGCCGCAAGTCGATCCAGACCGCAGCGCGCAACGCCGTCGTCGGCGGCGTCACTTCGCGCGCCGCCCACCGGGGCATCGTCGTCTGGGCCCGCAGCCACGCGCTCTACTACCTGAACCGCAACACCGGCAACTCCGACGATCTGGCCTACGGCCACTCGAACATCACGGAGATCGACGCAAGCGCAAGGGCCAATCTGATCGCCTTCGCCGCAACCGGTGGCGAGAACTTCATTGACGCGCGCGGAAACCGCACCAAGAGCGTCTACGTGAAGTGGCTGCCCAAGTAGCGGCACGCAAGCGATTCAGCACTTCACAGACCGGCCGCGCGATCTGTCGGACCATGTCCCATCCGCCCCCCTTGGGAGCTTCAGCGGTCTCCTGAGCCTTAAAAGACCAGAGGTCCCGCCGTTCGGGGCGGGACCTCTGGAGAAGTCTGGCTATTGCAAGCGACGGGCGCTAGACGAGCTCGAGGTAGACCATCTCCGTCGAGTCCGAGCGACGCGGTCCGAGCTTGAGGATGCGTGTGTAGCCACCCGGGCGGTCTGCGTAACGCGGAGCAACTTCTTCGAACAACTTGTGCACGATGAACTTGTCGTTGTTGAGCGCAGCCAGGGCCTGACGACGCGCGTGCAGGTCACCCTGCTTGGCGAGGGTGATGATCTTCTCGAGCTCGGGCTTGACTGCCTTGGCCTTGGCCTCGGTCGTCTTGATCCGCTCGTGGTCGATCGTCTCCTTGATCAGGTTCGCGAACAGCGCCTT
>JAEMSX010000090.1:0-1834 GCA_016462645.1 Thermoleophilaceae bacterium | reverse complement strand
TCTTGATCCGCTCGTGGTCGATCGTCTCCTTGATCAGGTTCGCGAACAGCGCCTTGCGGTGTGCTGAGTCGCGGGAGAGCTTGTTGCGTTTCTTGTTGTGGCGCATAACTGTGGTCCTGAGAGTAGAAGGACTAGCCCTTCAGTGCCAGTCCACGGTCGGCGAGAACGTCAACGACTTCCTGAATGCTCTTGCGGCCGAAGTTCGGGATCGCTGCGAGCTCGGCTTCGCTGCGCTCAAGCAGCTGGCCGACAGTCTGGATGCCGCCACGCTTGAGGCAGTTGTACGAACGCACGCCCAGGTCGAGCTCCTCGATGAGGATGTCGTCGGGGCCGCCGGCTTCCGGCAGTCCGCCGCCGATTTCCTCGGCTTCTTCGAGCTCGCCGCGCAGTGCTGCGACGGTCATCTCGTCGGTGAAGATCGCAAGCGTCTTGATCAGGATCTCGGAGGCCTCGCGCAGTGCGGCGTCGGGCTCGACGGAGCCGTCGGTCTCGACCTCGATCGTGAGCTTGTCGTAGTCGGTGCGCTGACCGACACGGGCGCCCTCGACGGAGTAGCTGACGCGCTTGACCGGCGAGAAGATCGAGTCGATCGGAATCACGCCGATCGGCTGGTCTGCCGTCTTGTTCTCGTCCGCCGGCGCGTAACCGCGGCCGCGGCCGATCGTCAGGTACATCTCGAGCTTGGACTTCTTCTCGAGCGTCGCGAGGTGCGCGTTGGGGTTGAGGATCTCGATGCCTGCGGGCAGGTCGATGTCCTTGGCCTTGACCTCACCAGGGCCGGTGAAGACGAGGGGTGCCTCGACTTCCGTGGCGTCCGAGTGGACCTTTGCGACAAGCGACTTGAGGTTGAGGACGATGTCGGTGACATCCTCCTTCACACCCTGGATCGTCGAGAACTCGTGGGCAACGCCCTCGATTCGCAGACTCGTCACGGCAGCGCCGGCGAGTGATGAGAGCATGACGCGACGTAGCGCGCTGCCAAATGTGTAGCCAAATCCACGGTCCAGCGGTTCGATCGTGAAGACACCACGGTTGCCTTCGATCTGCTGGGCGGAAATGCGAGGAGTCTGGAATTCAAGCATCGGAACCCTTTTTCTTCTTGGTCTTGGTCGACAGCCATCCAAGCTTTCACTCGGCGGCGCGTTCGGGGGATTGTTACTTCGAGTAAAGCTCGACGATCAACTGCTCCTGCACCGGCGTGGTGATCTCACCACGGTCGGGCAGACGCAGGATGCGTGCGGTCAACGCGTCGTGGTCAGCCTGAAGCCAGGCCGGCACGCTGGTAATCATCGCGGTTGCTTCCGTGATGACGTCCTTCGCTGTTGACTTGTCCGAAAGGGAAATTACGTCCCCTTCACGGACCTGGAAACTTGGGATGTCGACGCGCTGGCCGTTGATCAGCCAGTGACCGTGATTGATCAGCTGACGTGCCTGGCGGCGCGAGGCTGCGAAGCCGAGGCGCACGAGCACGTTGTCGAATCGGCACTCAAGAATGCGCAGGAGGTTGTCACCGGTGACGCCCTTCTGACGGCTGGCCTTGTCGTAGTAGGCGCGGAACTGCTTCTCCAGGATCTGGTAGAAACGGCGAGCCTTCTGCTTCTCGCGCAGCTGCAGGCGGTACTCGCTCTGACGCTGGCGGGTGAGACCGTGCTGTCCCGGCGGGTACGAACGACGGTCAACGCCGCACTTGTCCGTGTAACAACGTGAACCCTTGAGGTAGAGCTTCTCGCCTTCGCGGCGGCAAAGCTTGCACTGTGAACCTGTGTCGCGAGCCATTGTTTAGAGCCTCCGACGCTTGCGCGGACGGCAGCCGTTGTGTGCCTGCGGGGTGACG
>JAEMSX010000031.1 GCA_016462645.1 Thermoleophilaceae bacterium | reverse complement strand
TGCGGCGCTGTTGTTACCAGCGGCGTCCTGGACACGTGCGATGTACGTGTAGGTGCCGTCGGTCAGGCCACTGAGGCTCAGCGGGTTGGCGCCGGTCGTCCAGGTGGTTCCACCGTTGGTGGAGTACTGGACGATTCCGCCAGCTTCAACGCCGCTCGCCGTGAGGGTCGCGGTCGTCTGGTTGGTCGGGGTGCTGGTCGGTGACGTGCGGGCCAGCGTCGGAGCTGCCGGGGCAGTCGTGTCGACGGTCCAGCTCACCGAGCTCGATGCGGCGCTGTTGTTACCAGCGGCGTCCTGGACACGTGCGATGTACGTGTAGGTGGTGCCGTTGGTCAGGCCGGTCAGGTTCAGCGGGTTGGTACCCGTGGTCCAGGTCGTTCCTCCGTTGCTGGAGTACTGGACGATTCCGCCAGCTTCAACGCCGGTGACCGTGAGGGTCGCGGTGGTCTGGCTGGTCGGGGTGCTGGTCGGTGACGTACGCGTCAGCGTCGGAACTGCCGGAGCAATGCTGTCGACAGTCCAGCTGGCGGATGCCGGCGTTGCGTCCTGGTTGCCGTACTGGTCCGTGGCGCGAGCCAGGACAGTGTGGGCACCTTCAGCAAGCGCGGAAAGCGCGAGCGGGCTCGTGCAGCTGTTGTATCCACCGCCGTCAACGTTGCACTGGAACGTGCTTGACGGTTCGGTCGAGCTCAGCGTCAAGGAAGCGGACTTCGATGACGTCGGGCTCGCCGGGGTGCCGCTGATCGAGGTGTCAGGCGCGATTGCATCCACGGTCCAGTTGACCGGGGTGGTGCCGGAGTTACCGACGCCGTCCATCGCGGTGATGACCAGCTGGTGCGCTCCGTTCGTCAGACCGGAGAACGCGTACGAACCGCTGCAGGAGGTGGAAGCGCCACCGTCGAGCGCGCAGTTCGTGGTGACGGGGCTCGTTGCGTCAGTCGCGGAGAACGCGATCGATCCGGACGGTCCGGTTGTACCCGGGTTGGTCGGGGTGACAGTCGGTGGTGTCGTGTCGATCGTGTAGGTACGCGGGACGGCCGGAGTCGTCTGGGCACCGTTCTTGGCGCGCACAGCGAACGTGTACGTGGTGCCGCTCACGAGGCCGGTGTATGACTGGCCTGCGTTCGGGCACGTCGTGAACGTGGTCGGCGCAGTTGTACCGACGACGTTTCCACATTCGAACGTGGTGCCCGAAGTGATCGTCGCGGTGTACGTGAACGCCGCTGTGGTCGTTGCGATCGTGCCGCTCGGACCCGTGAGGATCGATGCGGTGAACGCTGACGTGTCCACTGTCCACGAGATGCGCTGTGCCGGTCCGACGTTGCCTGCGGTGTCCGTCTGGCGGACGTCGTAGGTGTGCGGTCCGTTGGCCAGACCCGACAGGTTCTGCGGGCTGGTGCACGGGGTGAACGTCGGCGACGCTCCACCATCGAGGCTGCAGCCGAAGGTGGCTCCGGCCTCACCGGTGAAGGAGATCGACGCCGTCTGCAGCGCGGTCGTGCCGGACGGACCGGTCACGCTCGGGGCCACCGGGGCGACGGTGTCTACGACCCATGAGACTGCGCTTGATGCGGCACTGGTGTTGCCGGCAGCGTCCGTCACGCGGGCGACGTAGGTGTACGTGCCGTTGGTCAGGCCGCTGAGGTTCAGCGGGTTCGCACCTGCGGTCCAGGTGGTTCCGCCGTTGCTTGAGTACTCAACCGTTCCGCCTGCCTCGACGTTGCCAGCCGTGAGCGTGGCGGTCGTGGAGTTGGTCGGCGTGCTCGCCGGAGCCGTACGCGTGAGCGTCGGGACTGCCGGTGCTGCATTGTCGACGGTCCAGGCGACCTGCACCGTTCCACTCGTGTTACCGGCCTGGTCGACCTGGTAGACGGTGTAGGTGTGGTTGCCGTCAGCGAGGCTGCTGAGTGCAACCGGGCTGGTCACGACAGCGAATGAAGCGCTGTCGAGGCGACCGAAGAACGTCGCGCTCGCTTCGCCAGTGAAGCTGATCGACGCGTTGCGCGACTGAGTCGGCGAGGTGGCCGGTGAGTCGAGCGAGATGCCCGGGTTCGCCGGGATTCCCGTGTCGACCGTCCACTGACGCGTGGTCTCAGATGAGAGCGTTCCGACGCCGTTCTTGGCGCGGACGAAGAACGTGTGCGAACCCTGGGTCAGGCTGGTGTAAGCCTGCGGGCTGGTGCACGCGCTGTAGGTACCGGCGGCCTCGAGCTTGCACTCGTAGGTCACGCTCGGCGTCGTCGAGCTGAACGAGAAGCTCGCGCTCGTGCTGGAGACGAAGCTGCCGGCCGCGGGGCCAGCGCTGATCGTCGGGGCGTTGACGCCACCGGCGTCCACGGTCCAGACGACCGATCCAGCTGAACCAGCGTTGCCAGCGGTGTCGGTCTGGATGACCGAGAACGTGTGCGTCGCGCTGGACAGACCCGAGAGGCTGATCGTTCCAGCCGCACACGGCGTGTACGCGACGGAGTCGAGCGTGCAGGCGACCGTGGCGCCGGCTTCAACGCCGCCGATCACGATGTCCTGCGTTGTCGATGCCGTCGGGTTGGCCGTCGGGTTCTGACGCGTCACCGTCGGGGCTGCCGGCGGTGCGGTGTCAACGGTCCAGCTCACCGAGCTCGATGCGGCGCTGTTGTTACCAGCGGCGTCCTGGACACGTGCGATGTACGTGTAGGTGGTGCCGTTGGTCAGGCCGGTCAGGTTCAGCGGGTTGGTACCCGTGGTCCAGGTCGTTCCTCCGTTGCTGGAGTACTGGACGATTCCGCCAGCTTCAACGCCGCCCGGTGTGAGCGTGGCGTTGGTGGAGTTGGTCGGCGTGCTCGCCGGAGCCGTGCGGGTGAGGGTCGGGGCTGCCGGGGCAACCGTGTCGACCGTCCACTGACGCGTGGTCTCAGATGAGAGCGTTCCAACGCCGTTCTTGGCGCGGACGAAGAACGTGTGCGAACCCTGGGTCAGGCTGGTGTAAGCCTGCGGGCTGGTGCACGCGCTGTAGGTACCGGCGGCCTCGAGCTTGCACTCGTAGGTCACGCTCGGCGTCGTCGAGCTGAACGAGAAGCTCGCGCTCGTGCTGGAGACGAAGCTGCCGGCCGCGGGGCCAGCGCTGATCGTCGGGGCGTTGACGCCACCGGCGTCCACGGTCCAGACGACCGATCCAGCTGAACCAGCGTTGCCAGCGGTGTCGGTCTGGATGACCGAGAACGTGTGCGTCGCGCTGGACAGACCCGAGAGGCTGATCGTTCCAGCCGCACACGGCGTGTACGCGACGGAGTCGAGCGTGCAGGCGACCGTGGCGCCGGCTTCAACGCCGCCGATCACGATGTCCTGCGTTGTCGATGCCGTCGGGTTGGCCGTCGGGTTCTGACGCGTCACCGTCGGGGCTGCCGGCGGTGCGGTGTCAACGGTCCAGCTCACCGAGCTCGATGCGGCGCTGTTGTTACCAGCGGCGTCCTGGACACGTGCGATGTACGTGTAGGTGGTGCCGTTGGTCAGGCCGGTCAGGTTCAGCGGGTTGGTACCCGTGGTCCAGGTCGTTCCTCCGTTGCTGGAGTACTGGACGATTCCGCCAGCTTCAACGCCGCCCGGTGTGAGCGTGGCGTTGGTGGAGTTGGTCGGCGTGCTCGCCGGAGCCGTGCGGGTGAGGGTCGGGGCTGCCGGGGCAACCGTGTCGACCGTCCACTGACGCGTGGTCTCAGATGAGAGCGTTCCAACGCCGTTCTTGGCGCGGACGAAGAACGTGTGCGAACCCTGGGTCAGGCTGGTGTAAGCCTGCGGGCTGGTGCACGCGCTGTAGGTACCGGCGGCCTCGAGCTTGCACTCGTAGGTCACGCTCGGCGTCGTCGAGCTGAACGAGAAGCTCGCGCTCGTGCTGGAGACGAAGCTGCCGGCCGCGGGGCCAGCGCTGATCGTCGGGGCGTTGACGCCACCGGCGTCCACGGTCCAGACGACCGATCCAGCTGAACCAGCGTTGCCAGCGGTGTCGGTCTGGATGACCGAGAACGTGTGCGTCGCGCTGGACAGACCCGAGAGGCTGATCGTTCCAGCCGCACACGGCGTGTACGCGACGGAGTCGAGCGTGCAGGCGACCGTGGCGCCGGCTTCAACGCCGCCGATCACGATGTCCTGCGTTGTCGATGCCGTCGGGTTGGCCGTCGGGTTCTGACGCGTCACCGTCGGGGCTGCCGGCGGTGCGGTGTCAACGGTCCAGCTCACCGAGCTCGATGCGGCGCTGTTGTTACCAGCGGCGTCCTGTACACGTGCGATGTACGTGTAGGTGCCGTTGGTCAGGCCGGTCAGGTTCAGCGGGTTGGTACCAGTGGTCCAGGTGGTTCCACCGTTGGTGGAGTACTGGACGATTCCGCCAGCTTCAACGCCGCTCGCCGTGAGGGTCGCGGTCGTCTGGTTGGTCGGGGTGCTGGTCGGTGACGTGCGGGCCAGCGTCGGAGCTGCCGGGGCAGTCGTGTCGACGGTCCAGCTCACCGAGCTCGATGCGGCGCTGTTGTTACCAGCGGCGTCCTGGACACGTGCGATGTACGTGTAGGTGGTGCCGTTGGTCAGGCCGGTCAGGTTCAGCGGGTTGGTACCCGTGGTCCAGGTCGTTCCTCCGTTGCTGGAGTACTGGACGATTCCGCCAGCTTCAACGCCGGTGACCGTGAGGGTCGCGGTGGTCTGGCTGGTCGGGGTGCTGGTCGGTGACGTACGCGTCAGCGACGGAGTTGCCGGGGCAGTCCCGTCAACCGAGAAGTTGCGCGTGACCGTCGCACCCTGGTTGCTTGATCCGTCGATGCCGTAAACCGCGAAGGAGTGCGGGCCGTCGACCAGGCTCGTGTACGAAACGCCCGAGACACAGACCGTCGCGGGTGCTCCGTCGAGGGAGCAGTAGAACGTTGCCGACTCATCTGCCGAGAACGTGTAGGTGGCCGTGCGTGACGACTGGGCTCCGGACGGTCCGGAGTTGATCGTCGTGACGGGGCCAGTTGTGTCGACGTTGATCGTGAAGTTCGGAGCGACTGCCGTACCAACGTTGCCGGCAGCGTCTGTACCGCTGACCGAGAACGAGTAGGTGCCGTTCGCGAGGCTTGAGTAGATCTTCGGCGAGACACATGATGTGTCAGTTGCGCCTGCGCTCGATGTGCAGGTCACGTTGGTAACCGGCTCATTGAACGAGAACGAGCAGCTGGCGCTCGATGCGACAGGGCTGTTCGCGGCACATGTGGCCGTTCCGGTCGGTGCCTGACTGTCAACCGTGAAGGTGACAGAGCGCACCGTCTGGTTTCCGGCCGGGTCGGTAGCCGTCACCTGGACGGTGTGCGAGCCCTGCGAGAGACCGGTGTAGTTGGCCGGCGAGGTGCAGGCCGCGTCAGCGTTGCTGTCGAGCTTGCATCGCATGGTCGCTGAGGAGTCGGAGGAGAAGAAGCTCACTCCAACTGCCGTTGAGTTGATCAGCTGGCCGGCGGTCGGCGAGCCGATCGTCAGCGACGGAGCAACCGTGTCGACCACGAACGTCTGCGATGCCGGAGTGGCGTCACACGGCGTGATGGCCGCTGCGTTGCAGGCACGCACACGGAAGGTGTGTGAACCATCGCTGAGCGTTGCCGTCGTGTAGCTCGTGCCGGCTGCGGCGGCAAAGGTGCTGCCGTCAACGCTGACTTCGAAGGTCGCGCCGCTTGAAGGCGTTGCGCTGAATGAGAACGTCGGCGTGTTGTCGTTGGTCGGGTTCGGGACGGTCGGCGCGATGATCGCCGTGTCCGGAGTCGCCGGGCCGGTGCAGACGAAGTTCTTGTTCACAGACTGTGTCCAAGAAGCGCCGGACCAACCGGTGATCGTGGTCTTGACCGGCTGCGCGCCGCAGTTGATCGGGTTGAGGACCAACGGGCGGTCGAACGAGATGTTCGCCGGCGAGAACGGTGCCTGCGGCATGTTCTCGGAATACGTACGAATCAGGTCAGAGTTGCCATCACCTGTGACGTCGACGGGCTGAATCCATCCACGTACCTGAGCGGTGACGCCGTTCGGTCCGCGAACGATGTAGCCGAAGGTGACGCCGGAGGTCTTGGAGAGGAGGTAAACCTCACCATTGAAGTTCGGGCTTGCGCCCGGGAGGAACGGGACGTGTGCGCTGACGGTTCCAATCCTGGAAGTCGACGGGCAGGAATCCGCGTTGATCTGTGCCTCAGAGCAGACAGTCGTGAGATTCGCGAGCTCCGCGTAGTTCAGCTGGGTTGACGGGGGAAGGTCAACGCTGATGCTGCGGATGTGCGAGTTCTGAATGTTCGCGGCGGCCGTCGGAACTGTGAAGCTCGCAGCCCAGTTTGCCGGCGCATTTGCATCCAGAGTGGAAGGGTTGACACTCGCGGTCGGAGTAAACGGCACCGAGCTGCAGCCGGTGGTCGTGTACGAGTCGTTCTTGACCTGAGAGACGCCTGCGTATGAAGTAAGCGTCGCACGGACGAGTGATGCGTCACAACGCGTCGGGGCGTATGTGAAGAACGGGCCCGACTTGTCGGTCTTCGTCTTGTGGTTCAGGACGACAGTGAGGTCCTGAATCGTGGCGTTGAGGTTTGAACCCCACGTGGTCTGCAGGACGCGCGGAATGTTGTCGACGGTGAAGTCGAGGCCGTAGTTCGCGTCGAGTCCGTTGCGCACCGAAACCACACCCTTGACCTCAGACTTGAGGAAGATGAGGCGGTAGCCCGGAGGGCGGACGATGAAACCGACCGTGACGGCCGATCCAGGGGTCGGGGGATCGAGGATGTACATCGATCCAGGAGCAGTGAGAGTGGTGTAACTCCATAGCGGCCTGATCCGCAGCTTCACCGAGAGCGATCCGATGTAGCTGCTGGACGGGCACTTGTCGCTGTTGAACTGCGACGCGGTGCACTTGGGAACCGCGGCCTCGGGGTTACCCAGCGAGCCTGCCGGAAACTCGTACATGACCTTCTTGAGGTCATCTCCGTTCGAGCCATCCGCGAGGTTCGCATCCGGGTTGATCCGGAAGTTCACTGTCGGGTGGCCACCCGCCTGAAGCGGGTTCGTCGTCGACGACGGAGTCGACGGCGACATGTCGAAATCGGTGACGTTGAACGACGCATTCGCGTTCGACGCACCGGCGGCAAGCATCGCAAAACACGCGATGGCGGTAAGGACTGCCGCGAGCACGGCACCCTTAACGCTGATAGTCCCGCGCGTTGCGCGGTTCACTGCAGCTGAACCATTCATTACTTCGGTACTCCCCCAATAATTCAGAACACGGGGTGCGTGCTCTGGATTTGATTTCAGATGTGTTTCCTGGACGGAAACGGACTATTTCGGACTAAATCGGACTTCTTCGAGCTATGTGGAAAAGTTTGGAAAGCCTGGGACGTTCCGGCGCTCCACGAATGACGCGGAAGAGCCGCCCCGGAGTCCCGAGCGCGTGGCTCGGGTCCGGGGCGGCATTCCGTCAATCCGCTAGCAGCCTGTGAACGTGATCAGCTGCTCGAGGTTCGCGACGGCTCCGGTGTAGGAGTCGACGGTCGCCTTCGCAGCGCTGGTGTCGTTCGGTGCCTTCGGGCAGTTGGACGTGTTCGGGTCAGAGACCTTGAGCACGTTGCTCGTCAGCAGCTTGGTGTTGGCATTGTTCGGACGCGGCTCACCGGTCAGTGAGAAGTCAACAGCCTGGAGCGGAACGTCCGGCAGGTTGTTGAACTTGACCGAGATCTGCTTCTGACAGAAGCCAGACGTGCCATCCGGGTTCTGCTCGACGCAGGACGGGTTCACCTTCACGAGGTCGGTGAATCCGGTCAGCCTGACGTGGATGCCGGGCTGGTCGATTGCCACGCCGAACCACGGCAGCGGCAGCTGGTTGACCAGGTAGACCGTGCCGACAATCGGGTCGACCAGGAGCGGCGTGTACAGGACCATCGTGCCGATGATCGCTGAGGCCGGGCAGGATGACGGGTCGAACGTGGAGTTCGAGCCCGTGATCGAGCCACCGGGGCACATGTCGTCAGCCACGCCGAATGCGGCGTAGTTGGCGCCGAATGCTGCCGGCTCGAGGACGGTCATGTTCTTGATCGTTCCGGTGTTGTCACCGATTCCGTCGATGAACGCCGACACGTTGCTCTCCGTTGCAGCCTGTGTGCTGGAGAACGTCTGCGTCAGGTTCGGGGTGAAGTTCCCCAGAATCGCGGCGCAGCCAACGGTGGTGAGGTCAACCGATGAAACGGCTGCGGTCTGGTTGTCGTACGACTTACCGGAGGTCTGGAACTGGTCAACGCCACACTTGCTCGGCGTGGTGAGCAGTCCGCTGGCTCCATTGAAGTCGAGCGACAGGTTCTTGATCGTGAAGTCGACCTGTGAACCGCCAGGACCGGACAGCTTGTTCGGGAACGAACGGATGTCGAGGTACTGGTTGTTTCCGTTGTTGACGAGGTACGCACCAGCCTGAGCGACAAACGTTCCGCTCGGTGACTCGATCTTCAGGGCGACACCGCCGGCGTCATCCGCCTCGGGGCCTTCCGTCAGGTAGATCGTGCCGCTGGTCGAGTTCTCGGTGCCTGCTCCGACGTTCGCCGTCAGGCTGGCAGTACCGATGATCGAACCGGCCTGGCAGGTTCCGCCCAGTGCGTCAGCGTTCGAGCACTGCTCGGCGGTAGCGAGGCTGGCGTTGAAGCCCATCGGCATACGGATTGCCACCGCTGCAGGCTGGCCACCGTCGAACGCAACGCTTGCGTTGAAGTCCGGGTGGGTGGCCGCATCAACCGTGCTCGGCGAGATCGACGGCGTCATCGTGAACACGCTCGTGAGGTTCAGCGTGAACGATGCCGTTGCCGGAGTCGCGTCAGCGACGGTTTGGTTCGTGGCGTACACGGAGAAGTCGTACGTGCCGTTGGGCAGGCTCTCCGAGCTGAACGAACCGGTGGTGCCGGTGGGCGTCCAGTTGTCGCCGTTGCAGCCGAACGGTACGGCCGGATCAGCGGATCCCTGCAACTTCAGCGTGCAGGTGAATGTTGAACCAGCAATCGACGAGGAGTAGGCGAAGTCGGCCGTCGGGTCGACGGTCGTGCTTGCCGGCTGCTGCGTGATTGTCGTCTCCGGGGCTGCCGGGCAGTCCGTGTTCGTGTACGGATTGGTCTTGGTGATCGTCTGACCGGAGAACTGCGTGATGGTTGCAGTCGTTGTGGCGGTGCCACAGGTCTTCGGGTTGACGTAGACCGGCGCCGTCAGGTTCAGCGTGAATGCTGAGAACGGCAGCTGCGGGATCTTGTCGAAGCGGGCGTAAGCGTGGCCATCGCCACCCTCAACCGATCCGCGGACACCAAGGGTGCCTCGGAAGATCACGTAGGTCTGGTCGTTGGCACCCTGAGCCTGGCCGCGGAGCAGAACCGCGATCGGCACCTGGTTACCGACTGAGCCGGTTGCATACACATCACCCTTGAGACCGGCCGGCAGGTACTTGCTGGCGGCGGATGCGGTTCCGATCTTGGAGCCAGCCGGGCACGCCTTGGCGCGCAGCTGAGTCTCGGTGCAGGAAACGACTCCGCTGAGGGCGTCGAGGTTGATGCCCGATCCCATCGGGAAGTCGTTGTCCACGATCTTCGGCAGCGCGTGCTGAATTGTGGCGTCGGCTTCAGGAATGGTCAGGGTGTACGTCGTCGCGCTCGGGGTGTTGTACTTCTTGACTGCTGGCTGGAACGTGAAGCCAGTGCTCGTGGACGGAACGCTGCCACAGCCGGTAGGCGTGTAGGTGGACGTCGCGGTCGACGAAGCGTTCTGGTACGAGATCAGCTTCACCGTCGAAGTGGTCGGGACACACGCGCCGGCCTGACGGAAGAAGTACGGACCTGTCGGCGGCTTGGTGGTGCAGCTACCCCACCACGTGCACGACTGAGTCGGCGAACCACCGCGTGACTGGAACGACAGCGAAAGGCTGTTGATCGTGATGTCACCAGTGATCGTCGGCGTGACGAAGAGCAGCGGGATGCCGATGACGGCCGACTTCGGCGAGCCCGGCGTGTAAGTACGCAGGTTCGAGTCGTCGAACGTGTTGATCGTGATTCCCGTCTTCAGGAAGATCTTGTTCGGCTGCGCGCAGAAGATCACAATGCAGATCTTCGCCGGACGCAGAGACAAGCCGAGTGTTGCGACCTGGCCGTTGTCGGCCGTGAGGACGTCAACCGATCCCGGAATGGTGAGGTCGAGAAGCGAGAGGGCCTTGACCTTGACGCTCACCGAACCAACGTTTGAAGCAGCCGGGCAGTTGTCAGCATTGAACTGCGACGCCGAGCACTTGGTCGTAGCTGCTTCCGGGTTGGCGAAGACGCCGGTAGGAAGATCCAGCTGGATGTCCTTGAGGTCTTCACTCTCGGAGCCGTTGCGGTTGAACGAGATCGTCGTGTCCGGGTGACCGGATGCCTGAAGGCTCGAGCTTGAATAGTTGAAGTTGGACACTGAGAAAGCGGCGCTTGCACCACTTGGGATGATCACCATCGCTGCAATCGCGAGGGCCATGGCACACATAAGTGTCAGAACGTTCTTACGTCCCGACTGGGTGCCTCCCTGGTTGCGACGCGCAAACGCACGGGTGAACGGAACCTGGCTAGTCAACTTGTACTCCCCCCGGGAACCCAAACAACCGCGTCTGGAACCCCATGATTCATTGGACTAATTACCGCCGTAGTGCGGGAAATCCCCCCCTGCACCGCGGACAGTCGTGTGACCCATGTCACACAATCGAAAGGATATTAACAGGATGTTGGGCGGAAGTCAAGTGGTTTTTCATAAATACTCACCGAATGGTCACAAAACCCGATAACCATGGGGTAACCGCCTCGAAAAGATTAAAAAACACCGCCGGCGCGAGGCCGGCGGGTTCAATTTCAAGCTGTTTCTGGATCTAAAACGGGCAACCCTAAGGCTTTAGTTGAGCCTTAGAACGGAAGCTCCGTGACGAACTTCGCGTACTGCGCCTTCTTCGCGGAGTCGACGGTCTTTACCTTCGCTCGCACCTTCTTCGACTTCGTCTTCGTCTTCAGAGAGCCCGACTTGAAGGTGACGAAGACGTCGGTAGCGGACTTCTTGCAGAAGCCGATCTCGAATGTGGTCGATGACTTGACCTTGAAGCAGCTCGCCTTGAGCTTCTTGCCGCCGGCGATCACCGTGATCTTCTTGGCGATCTTCTTCTTGGTCAGGGCCGACTTGATGAACTTCACGCCCTTCGGCAGGGTGATCGTCGTCTTCTTCAGCGTGCGGCTACCCGCCGGACCCACCTGAAGGCCAAGGGTGGACTTCGAGTTCTTCGGCTTCCATGACTGCGCGAAGACTGAGTTGGTGGCGTTCGGGCAGTCGAACTTGAGCGGAACGTTGACCGCTGACGCCGAGCCATTGTGACCGTTCATCGTTCCGAGCACGTTCCATTCCTCCGGACCGAAGCGGCAGGTGTTGTCGCGGGTGGTGAGGAAGCCGTTGATCTTCATGTTGAAGGAAGTCAGCGGCACGTCAGGGAGCGTGCTGAAGGATGTGGCGATCTGGCTGAAGCCAGGTCCGGTGTTGCGGTTGACGGCGACCAGGTCGACGTCGATGATTCCGCGCAGAGACACGAGCAGTCGTGGCAGTGAGGTCGGCGATTTGAGCACGTACACCTTGCCCTCGATTGGCTCCGGCAGCAGCGGTGACACGGCGGAGACCGTGCCGACAGCAGTATTGGCGGGGCACTCCGTCAGCTTCGAGGTTGTGGACGGGAAGCACGGCGGCGGGATGAGCTGCGCGTCGATCGTGAGCGGGCCCGGCAGCGTGAGGTCCACGCTCTTGATTCCGGCGCCGTTCGGGTCGCTGGTGAGCGCAGCGGTGAAGTCGACCGTTGCGCGCTTCGCGGCAGTCGACGGGCCCGGGGGCGCGCCGGTGCTGCGTTCCACCTGGCTCAGTCCGAGCACGGGGCCGAAGCCAAGGTTCTGGCAACCAACGAAGCTGACGGTCGGATTGTCAGTCGTCTGCGAGCTGTCGTAACCATCAAACGTGCTGGCGAACGCGCCGGTGAAGCAGGCGCTCGGGTTGGTCAGGAGCGGCTGCGGGGCGGCGTTGTTGTTCTGCAGCTTGATGACCATCGTGCGGACATCGAATTCGCTCACTTCGCCGATCGTCGTGGTCGTCGTCCTCGGGATCGTCAGCGCCGCGGTGTTGATGCCGTCAGCCTGGCCGCGCACCTCGAGGGTCGCGTTGATGCGAATCGGGTTGAAGGTGACGCCCTGAAGCTTCGGCTTGACCTCGATCGTCAGGCCGGCCGGGTCGGCGTCGTTGCGCGGCATCGTCAGGTAGACCTTGCCCTTGATGCTCGCGGTGCTGCGGTCGATCACTGCCGTCGCGTCGACCGTTCCGATCTGTGAGCCCGGGTCGCAGGTGCCGGCGTCGGCGTTGGCGATCGGGCAACGGGCGACAACACCGGTCAGTCCACCGAAGAAACCGTCAGGCAGGTTCAGGTGAAGGTCCTTGATGTCCTCGTGCGAGTCGTTGGTGATCGTCATCGTCAGCTCGGGGTGAGCGCGAGCCACGTTCGTGGACAGCACGACCGAGTTCTGCGGGTCAAAGAGCTTCTCGACCTTGAAGCTGGCCTTGGCCGGGGACAGGTCGACGTTGCCGGCCGTGTCCTGGGCGCGCACCTCAAAGGTGTGGACTGTGTCGCTGGCTTCGAGGTACTCGGCGACGGGGATCGAGTAGCTCGCGTCCGCCGTGCCGGTCGCCGAGCCACACGGGAGAAACGCGCCGTCGTCGAGCGAACACTGGAACGTGCCCGTCTCGCTGGAGCTGAAGGTGAAGGACGGAGTTGAGTCGTCCGTGGTACCCACGGCCGGTCCGGGGGCGCCAGGGCCCGCTGAGAGCGACGTGGTCGGGACGACCTCGTCGTAGCTGAGCGTCGGCTGGACCACAAAGTCGCGAACGAGGGACTTGGAGCCGAACGATGCGGAAGTGGTGTTGTCGCCAATGATCATGCGATGGGCACCGTCGGCGGTTGACGGAGCGGTGAAAGCACCCGCAGCCTTGCAGTCGCTGACGACTCCAATGATCGAGTCGATACCGCACCAGAGGTTGGCCGCCGCGCCGGAATACGTAAAGTCAAATGTCGGGGTCGATTCAGTCGTGACCTGTCCCCACGGGCCGGTCGTCGGATGAATCGTGTTGCCAGTACAGGTCGTCTCGTACGACTGAACCGAAGACCTGGCATTGCCGGATGACCCGCCCATCACGGCGACGACATCGTTGTTTTCCTGGCAGTTTCCAGCACCGTCGTCGGGCTGCTTGATGAAACGACCGCTGAGTGTCGTGCTGGACCGATTGTCGCCCGGGTCGAGCACCACGTCAAGGCTCGTGATCGGCGTATCAGGAAGGTGCGAGAACGTGATGCCGATTCGCTGGTCACAGCTGGAAACACAGCCGGAGTCCGTCTTGTAGTTGTTCGCTGAGCCCACGAGATACACATCGATTCCCATCGGGTTTCCGTAGTTGCCACCCACCGCGGCCAGCGCTATGGACGGCACCGGAGTCGTATTGATCGAGTAGACGTCTGCGTAGAGCGGCTGGCCAGGCGGGAGAAGCGGCGTGTTGATGTACGCGATCCCGATCAGCGATGAGGCCGGGCAGCTTGAGGGGTCGAACCAATACCGGCCACTGGCAGAACCGGTGGAACTGCCGGAACACATCTGGGCGGCGGAACCGAAGGCGGCGTAGTTTGCGCCCATGCCGCGTGGAAGGTAAACCGTCATCGAGTCAAGCGATGAGTTCGCGTCGGGCTGGTTCGTCGCGACCGGAAATGCCAGACTTGACGAGATGGCCTGCGCCGATCCGGCAGGAATCTTGTCGTTACCGTCGAGGTTCAGGAACGAAGTCGTGGACGTCGGGTCGAAGCGCGCTGTATCGCACTGATCGACGACATAGTCATCTGTGAACGTCGCGTCAGATCCGCCACCGTAGGGGGTTGCCGTCGCCGAGATCTCGTAGGTTCCACAGTGCGACGGGTTGGTCAGCAGGGGCGGCATGTAACCATTGATCGGATCCGGATCGTCAGGGGCTTGGAGCTCGCTGATCAGATCGATCTGCATCTTGTTGACCTTGTAGGTCACAGTGCGGTTCGGGACGTTGGCCAAGTCCGTGATTTCCTGCGGAATGTCCTTCACGACGGTGTCGAGGCCCTGCAGCTCAGGTTTCGCTCCAACCGGAAAACCGACAGGCGTGAACATGCGCGCAACTGCGCGACCCTGAATCTTGACGTCCCCTAGATCGACGGCGCCAACCTTTGCACGCACGAGGATTGACACGCCGGCCGGGTCGTTGTCGTTGGTCGGGTCGGAGTCGCCAGAGAGATCTCCGGTCAGAAACACGTCTCCGCTCAACACGCCGTTTGCCGTAGTGTCGCCATCCTCGATAAGTGCTGTCGCGGTGACTGTGCCGATCTTGCTGTCGGGAGTCGTCGTCGCACAGTTCCCGGCCTCAGCGTCGACCGCGGGGCACTTGGCCGGAACCGCGCCGAGTGAACCCCAGAAGCCGTCAGGCAGGCTGACGCTGAGGTCCTTGATGTTGTCGTCGCTCGCGGTGTTGTCGATCGTGATGCGGGCGTCCGGGTGCGCGGTTGCGCGCGTGGTGCTCGTCTCGAGCTGAATGGTCGGTGCAAAGACGCCGCTTGCCTGCGGAGTCCCGACTGATGCGGCCAGAACGACGAGCACAGCGACCGTCGCGGTGAGCGAGATCCTTCGCAGGTCTGTCGCGACCAACGCTTTGAGCTTCCCGAACTTCATCCCCCAACAACCCCCTGGCGTCCGTGACGCCGTGAAAAAGACCTAATGACAAACATCTGATGACTCAGCAGTTACCAGACGTACACATGCAATGTGACGTCGGTCACTAAAGCTTACCTCCCCCCTGAACCCGGCGCAAGGAGAAAAGTCGCGCCGCAACTGGCTTTCTAGTAACCGAGCGCGAACTTCGCGTCTTCGCTCATCATCTCCGGCGTCCATGGCGGAGAGAAAACGAGCTTGGGGAAGACCTTCTCAACCCCGTCGAGTTCGATCGTGAACTCTTTGATCTGGTCCGCGATCTGCGGGCCGATCGGGCAGCCGGGCGAGGTCAGCGAGTAGGTCACGAAGACCTCATTGCCGTGTCCTTCGCCGGTTTGATTGACCTCGACGTCGTAGATCAGGCCAAGCTCGACGAAGTCGAGACCGAGTTCGGGATCGATCACTTGCTCGAGCGCTTCGTACACGTCGTCTGGGGTCAATGCAGGCATAACGTGAAGTGTAGGCGCGGGCGGTTAATGTTGCCCCGATGATCGCTGTGTTCTTCATCATCCTTTTCATCGCCGTTCCGGTGATTGAGCTCTGGCTGATCCTGCAGGTCGGCGAGATGATCGGCGTGATGCCGACGATCCTGTTGCTGCTGCTGGATTCGCTGCTCGGGGCCTGGCTTGTAAAGAGCCAGGGCGGTGCCGTCTGGCGTAATTTCCGCAAGGCAGTCGATGCCGGCCGGATCCCCGCGAACGAAGCGGTTGACGGCTTTCTCGTGATCATGGGCGGCACGCTGCTGCTGGTCCCGGGATTCCTGTCCGACATCGTCGGAATCCTGCTGATCGCCCCGCCCTCGCGCAAGCTTCTGCGCGGTCGCGTCGTCAGATTCGGCATGGGCCGCACGCGTGCGACGTTCATGGGGGGATTCGTGGCTGACGATACGGGTATGCGAGACTTCGCCAAATCCGATCAGCCGCGCGGGCGCACCACTTCCACCCAGGGAGAGCGCGAACCGGAATTCGACTTCGAAACCCACCAGCTTCACGAATGACAACCATCCAGTCTGTACCTCTACTTGAGGCTGAGAGTCTGGCTTTTTTCGAGCCGGAGAAGGACGTTTTCGGCATTGCCGGACCGCAGGTCTCTGTGATGTTCTCCGGGAAGGGCGACGCGCAGACTTTGGGCTTTGCTGTCAGTGATGTTCAGCAGTTGACCACCCTCAGCACCACCCGCTGGCAGGCGCAGATGCAGTCCGCCAAGGGCTCGTTCGAGCTCGACTGGCGCAGCCGCGACCAGGGCGCGCACCTCGACAGCAGCGAGGTGATCGTCTGCGACGTCACCGGCCGCGTCACGGAGAATGAGAAGCGCGAGCGTCGCTTCAAGAGCTTCGGCGTCTCCACCCTCCCCTCGCGTCGTCAGGGTCCGCCAATCCTGCGTTCGATCGTCGCGGTGTTCGACAACGGCGACAGCTTCTTCCTGAACGCCTACAAACCCGCTGTCTACCACGGTCACGGCGATGAGCGCAACGACTCCGTGCTGATCGAAAGCGGCCAGAGCCTGGCCGTCGCAGACGCGCGACTATCGACCGTCTTCAGCAAGGACGACCTGCACACTCAGGCTTCACTTGAGCTTTGGCTTGAGGAGGATGAGCTTCCGCGACGCATCAGCGGTGAAGCGATTCCCGGCACCCACGTGGAGCTGACGGACCGCGACGTCGCGCTCGCTTTCTACAAGTGGACGATGGGTCCGCACACCGGCATCGGTTACTACGAGATCGCCCTCGCCGCCCCGCCCAGAATTGCTGCCTGACATGGCCGGCGTTCGCGTGATCATCAGCGACTTCGGCGGGGTGCTGACCAACCCGCTGGAAGAGGCGTTCATCGCCTGGCAGCAGGAGACAGGGATTCCGCTCGAGGAACTCGGCAAGGCGATGTTCACGATTGGCGAGGAGCTCGGCGAGAACCCGCTCTACAAGCTCGAGAAGGGTGAGATGAGCGAGCCCGAGTTCGAACGCGTGATGCAGGACCAGCTGCGCAAGCAACTCGGCGATGACACTGAGTTCGTTGACTTCGCGGAGTTCTATTTCAGTCAGCTCTCCCCCAACCAGCCGTTCATCGACTTTCTCTTTGAATACAAGGCCGCCGGCGGCCGCCTCGCGCTCCTGACCAACAACGTCAAGGAGTGGGAGCCGCGCTGGCGCGCAATGCTGCCGATCGACGAGCTGTTCGAGGCGATCACCGACAGCGGCTTTGAGGGCACGCGCAAGCCGGAGCCGTTGATCTACGAGATCACTTTTCAGCGGATCACGGAGCTGCCGGGTCTTGAAGACGTGAAGCGCAGTGAGTGCGTACTCGTGGACGACATCGAGATCAACTGCGACGCGGCGCGGGACTTCGGCTTCAAGGCTGTGCGGTACCACGGCGGCAACGACGCCGTGCTGACCGAACTCAGGCCACTGCTGGCCTAGTTGTCAGACCCGATCCTGTCCCAGACATAGATGCGCATCGCCTCAGCGGCGAGCTCCATCGTCTGCTGGGGCGGCAGCCACGGGAGGACCGTTTCGAGCATCTCCTCGTCTGAGGAGCCGCTCTCGAAGGCCTCGTCGCTGCGGAAGCTTGCCGCGATGCGCAGCGCCTCGCGGCGATTGTCCTTGTCCAGCGAGGTGTACGCGCCGATCAGGAAGTCACGGTTGGCGACGGGCTGGCCGACCTCGAGCGATGCGTGCCAGGCGGCGAGCACCGTGAGGTCGTCGGAGTCGAGTGCCCTGATCGCCTCGGCGTAGTGGATCGGGAGCTCCGAGTCCGGAAGCGAGTTGACCCACGCGTGGACGACCTCGGTCACGAGCTGGCGACGGGCCTCGCGGCCGACGCTGCCCGCAACGACGCGGACCGCGTCCTGGGGCTCAATGAAACAGAGGGACATTGGAGGCCAATCTAAGGCCTTGCGGTGACGGAAAAGGCTGGGAAACACCCGATTCCATCGGTTTGCAGCAAGAAGACCTAGGTGCAGCCGCCGGTCGAGACCGCGCGGTTGATGTCAGCCAGCGCGAGCGCCTCTGCGATCTGCTCCCCCGGCACGCCGTATCCGCGCGAGTTGTCGCTGTCGCTCTTGGCCGCGAAGACCGTCGTGCGGACGCGGCCGGCCTCGTCGACGATCGGACCGCCGGAGTTTCCGTGACGGACCGTCCCGCGGAACGTGGTCATGCGTCGCGTGATCGGACCGCTGCCGTAGATGTTGTCGGAAACGACAGTTGAGGTTGCGCCGATACGCGCCGGCTGCACGTCAAGCGGGCCGTTCAGCGGGTAGCCGATGATCGCCCCGGACGTGCCCTTCTCGGTCTCCGTGACCAGCTCCAGCGGCGGCGCCGTGAGACCAGGGACGTAGAGAATCGCGAGGTCGTTCTTCGCGTCGAACCAGATCGCCTGAGCGGCCAGCTGCGGGCCGCCTCCGAGGACCTGGACGGCGGTGTCGATCTCGCCCGCGACGACATGCGCGTTGGTCACGACGAGGCGCCCGCCGGCGACCCACCCCGAGCCCTCGATGCCGTAGCCACAGGCCGAGCCGATCACGCGAACTGTTGACTGGGTCGCGCGCTGGACGTCGGGATCGCGCGCGACGGCGCTGTCAGGCGCAGAGACGTTCGGTGCCGGTCCGTTGATCTGTGGGACAGGGTCGATGCGTGCGATCGCGTCCAGCACGCCTGTGCTGGGCGGCAGCAGGGCGTTGAGCTGCTTGACAACGGCCGAGGTGCGGATCTCACGACGCAGGTCCTTGTTCGCGCGCGACTGCGTGATCGCGGCCGCGCCCACCCAGACGACCCCGATTGCGAACGCGGCGAGCAGCACGGCGCCGATCGCGCCGTCGATGCGGCGCGCTCCGAGGCTCGTGAAGCGCACCCGCAGGCGATACCCGATCAGCAGCGCGATCTCCGCGAGGATGCCGCCCACGAGCAGCGCAGCCGCCAGCGCGAGCAGCGGCGTGTACGGCGAATCGTTGCCGCTCTGCAGCAGGCGACCGGCGACGTTGACGCCCACGAGCGTGCCGCCGACGAATCCGATCAACGACGAGATGCCGATCACCGCACCCTGGCGAAATCCCCAGGCGGCGAAGATCACCACGCCGAGGATGATCGTCCAATCAAGCAGGCTCATGAGGAGATGATGGCGGTCACGGAAGAAGCTCCGACCATCAAGCGTCCAGCAGGAAGACGAATAACGAGTAGCCGGGGGCTAAACGTCGAGCGTGATGGCGCCCTTTTGCTTCTTGCCGCCATCGATCTCGAGCTCGAGGGGACGCGCGTCAAGCGCGGCCTGTGAGAGGCGGAAGAGGATGAGCCCTCCACGGATCGGACCGACGAACGCCGGAGTGTTCGGCACCGGAAGCATTGCGTCCTTGCCGATCGGAGAAGGTGAGTAGCCCCAACCTGCTGCCTTGACCGGAATCGGCTCGAACTCCTCACCGGCAGCGGTGACGATCTTCATCTTGTCAGCGCTGATCGGGAGGACGCGCTGCTCGGAGTCCTCGTTGGTGACGTACATGAAGACTCCGAAGTAGGCGTCGCCCTTGGCCGGAGCCGGCTGACCTTCGAGGTAGTAGCTGTCCTCGACGTCCTTCGGGTTGAGCATGCGCGAAATCTGGACCTGGTAGAAAGCGTTCCCGAGGTAGATGCGGGTGCCCTCGTTGTGTGAGGTCAGGGGCTTCGGGTCCTTTTCGCAGCCGCTCGCGGAGAACGCGATGGCGGCAATTGCGAGCAGGCTGGCGAGGCGAACGAGGGTGCGCGTGGCACGCGTGCTTGACGGGGAATGCTTCATGCGGCGGGCAGTCTAGTAAGTGGCCAGGCGGGGTAAGTGACGATCGTCGCTTGCTCGCGCGATCAGGGGTTCGGCACGTACGACGGGTCGAGCCCGGCGACGGTCGGACGGTCGCCGCGAACGGCGCCCGGGGCGGATTCGAGAATGTCCCGGAGACGCCTTGCGCCGCGCTTCATGCGCCGCTTGATCTGCCTGCGTTCACCGAACTCGCGCAGGCGGTCGGCCGGGTTGAGCGGGTAGGTCTCGAGGATCCAGGTGACCTTTGTGGCGCCGCCAGGCTGCTCCTCGAGCAGGAACTCGGCAGCGAGGCCGACGCGGCCTCCACGGCCCGTGGAGCCCTCCTCAAGGATGCGCTGGCCCGGGACGGCCTCGGTGATCGAGGATCCCGCACGGCGGTCGCGCAGCTTGCGGTGCAGGCGGTAGCGCGCGCCGGCGCCGACGCCCTTGGACTCCACGCGGGTCAGATGGAACTCGCGGAACAACTCAGGTGCGAACTCAGTACGTGAACCGATGTCCAGCAGATAGCCGAAGACCTCTTCTGATGGCCGGTCGATTGTGATTGTCGCCTGAGCCGAACGCACGCCTTGAGCTTATTCAGTTGAAATCGAGGGGTCGGCCTGCTCGGACTCGGGCACGCACTGGAAGAAGTTGTCTCCAGCTGAGGCGGCAAGCGCGACCATGCGATCGGCCTCGTCGGCCTGGCCACTCTTGCGCAGCTCATCGGCGTAGGCCTCGAGCAGCTCCTGGATGTCCAGCAGACCTTCGGCGTCGATCTCTTCGATCACGGCCTTGGCGCCCTTGCCCAGGCGACGCTCGAGCGCCTCCTTGGTGAGACCCATCTCCGGCCACTTGCGCATGTAGATGCGCCCACCGGTCATGCCGGCGCAGGCCCACGGGCCCGGGTC
>JAEMSX010000089.1 GCA_016462645.1 Thermoleophilaceae bacterium | reverse complement strand
GAGATCTCCTCCACCCCAGCCCCGGCCAGCAGCGCGGCCACGATCGACCCACGCACCCCGCAGCCAATTACCGCGACGTTCACTGCGTGAAGAACGGCAGCGAGATGTAGCGCTCGCCGCTGTCGGGAACGACGGTGACAATCAGTTTGCCCTTGGACTCCGGGCGCGCCGCGATGTCGAGCGCCGCGCGGATCGCGGCGCCGCCGGACATGCCGCAGCTCACGCCTTCCTTGCGCGTGACTTCGCGAGCGGTGTCGACCGCGTCGTCGTCCTCGACGGGAACGATCTCGTCGAGCACGCCGCGGTTGAGGACCGGCGGGACGAATCCGGCGCCGATTCCCTGAATGCGGTGAATGCCGACCGCGCCGCCGGACAGGACGGGCGATGCTGCCGGCTCGACGGCGACAACCTTCACGCCGGCCTTGCGCTCCTTCAAGCGCTCGCCGACTCCGGTGATCGTTCCGCCGGTGCCCACGCCCGCGACAAAGACATCGACTTTGCCGCCGGTGTCGGCCCAGATCTCCTCGGCCGTCGTGCGGCGGTGGACATCGGGGTTTGCTGGATTGGAGAACTGATCGGGCAGGAAGTACTCGTCGCTGCGCGCGAGCTTGCGGGCGGCGTCAACGGCCTCGCCCATCCCGCCCATCGACTCCACGATCTCAACCGTCGCGCCGTATAGCTTCAGCAACCCCTGGCGCTCGCGGCTCATGCCCTCTGGGAGGGTGAGGATCAGGTCGTAGCCTTTGGCCGCCGCGACAAAGGCCAGCGCGATGCCGGTGTTGCCACTCGTGGCCTCAACGATCGTGGTCTTGCCGGGCTCGATCCGACCTTCCTTCTCGGCGGCCTCGATCATCGAGACACCGATGCGGTCCTTGACGCTGCCGGCCGGGTTGTAGGCCTCGATCTTGGCGACGACCGTTCCGGGCAGATCGCCAGAAAGCGTCTTCAGCTCGACGAGCGGCGTGCCGCCCATCAGCTCAACGATGTTCGAGGCGATCGCTGCCATCAGATGTAATACATCGCTCCGCCGGCTTCGGAGGACTCGGCCTCCGCAAGCGTCGCGAGGTCACGCTCCGCAAGCTGCTGGCGCAGTGCGCCGACGACCTCACCCCAGGGAGCAACTGAAAGCTGTTCTTCGGCGATCTCGCCGTCGAGCGTCTGCACGACTTCGAGCGCCGTGATCTCGTTGGCCGGCTTGGCGAGGATGTAGCCGCCCTTCACGCCGCGACGACTGGAGACGATGTTGGCGCGGCGCAGCGTGCCGAAGAGCTGCTCGAGAAACTGTGAAGGGAGCTCGCGCCTGCGGGCGATCTCGCTGACCGGAATCGGATCACCACCCTCGTGGTGCGCCAGCTCGACCAGTGCCGAGAGCGCGTAAACGGATTTGGAGGTGATCGAGATCATGAGCCTGTAGACGCATTCTACAGGCGATGTGGACAAATCGGATCGGAGTTACAGGATTGCGACGAGCACGCTCACCGGCTTGCCACCCTGGTCGGGCGTAGCCGTCAGTCGATACTTGCCCTTCGGCAGCTTCTTGCCCGCCCAACGGGGACCGATGCTGATGACCGAGTTGCCCGCCGGGAGCGCCTTCAGCGTGGAGCCCTTCAGCGCGATGTCGCAACGCTTCTTCGACTTCAGCGACGGCCTCTTGGCCACGCACTTCTTGCCCTGCTTCCAGCCGACTTTCACGCGCGTGAGCGTGAGCGTGGCGACGGTTGCCGACGACGCGTTCACCGGCACGATGATCTTCCTGCCCAGCTTGAAGCCCTTCGCCGGCTTGGTCAGCGTGATGATCGGAGGATCGATCGTCACCGTGGCCTGCGCCGTGACCACGGCGCCTTGACCGTCGTTCGCACTGGCCACAACCGAGAAGGTCCCCGCCGATTTGTAGGCGTGCGACACCGACGCGCCGGTCCCCGTGCTCCCGTCGCCGAAGCTCCAGCTGAATGCGAGCGGATCTGCGTCCGCGTCAGTACCGCTGATCGCGAAGCTCTGAACGTCGCCGATGCTTCCTTCGCCGGCGCGCGTGATCGAACCTACGACCGGCGCCTGATTGACCACATCCACCGTTGTCGTGATCGTGTCCTCGCCGCTGAACGCATCACGCACCGTGAGCGTGACCGTCTTCTGGCCGATCGTGGCATACGAGTGCGAGGTGATGTTTGACGAGATCGTCGAGTCGGTAAGGCCGTCCCCGTAGTCCCAATCGTGGTAGCGCAGGTCGCCGTCCGCATCCGAGTCCGTCGAGGTGAGGCCGACAGTCTCGCCGCGGACCACCGTCGCGGGCGTCGCAACGAGAGCCGTCGCAACGGGCGCCCTGTTCAGGATCGTCACGGTGATCGTGGCCTCCGCCGACTCCTCCTGGTTGTCGTCCACTGCCTTCACAGTCGCGGTGAACGTCCCGACCGTGGTGGCCGTGGCCTGAACGCTCGCGCCGGTTGCCGTCTGTCCGTTAGAGAATGACCACTCATACGTGAACGGGTCGTTGTCGGGATCGGTGGAACCGGAGGCCGTGAACGTGATCGCTTCACCGCGGAACGCTTCCGTCACGCCGACGTCCGGGATCGGCGTGGTCGGCGGTCCCGAATTGACGTGCACAACCGCCGTTGAGGTCCCCTGCTTCGCCTCGTCGTCAGTCGCCGTCGCCACGACGTCGTAGTCGCCGGAGTTGGTGTAGCTGTGGCTCGGCGTGAAGCCGGTCCCTGATGCGGCGTCTCCGAACTGCCAGCCGAGCGTCACCGCCCCGCCGTCGGGATCGCTCGCCGTCGCAGTGAAGGACACGGGCGATGCGGGATCGACCGGATTCGGCGTGGCAGTGAAGGCAACCGCCGGCTTCATGTCCGGCTGAAACTCGTATGCGCCGATGTCGAGTCGGTCCGTGAGGTCCGCGTCGCCGTCGTAGAGGCGGTCGAGTTCGTCGATATCGGTGGCGCCCACGGCGACCACGGCCGCAGGATCGCCGGCGTCGATCAGCGGCGAACCGGTGGTCGGGCGGTAGTCACCGGCCGCGGTCAGGTTGAAAGACGTGCCCAGGGCCGTGGTGTCAAGCGGGCCGGTGTCGGCACCGCTGCAGGCTCCGATGCGAACCACGCGCGCAGGATCCGCGGCCACATAGCTGGTGTCCAGCGACGCGCTCGACCCGGCGCCCGACTGCGTGCAGCGGATCGCCAGGCCGCCCGAGCCGGGCATGTGGAAGTAGGAGTTGTTGACCGTGGCAACGCCGCTCTCGGGCGAGCCGTCGGTGGACGTGCCGCCCGTGCCGATTCCGACCTGGTTGGTCGAGTTCGAGCTTCCGATCACCGTGACGTTGTCCGCGACGATCGAGAGGTTGCACGTCCCGCAGTTGTTCCCGTTTTCCGACTCGATCGCGATCGCACCGTTTCCGGCCGCCCCCACGGGCAATTCGGCAAAGACGTTCCGGGCGACGGTCGGACCCTCGTCGCTGAAGATTCCGCGGCGGAGATTGCGGAGCTCGACGCGGTCGAACGTCCGGGCCGCGGTGCCTCCGGTCTGAAACCCGGACGAGTTCGCGGCCGTGCCGATGACCTTTGTGTCCGTCACGGTGATCAAATCGGATGCGTAGCCGGCGACCGCGCCCGCGCCGGTCACCTTGAACGTCGCGTTGTCAAGCGTGGCGTCGTCGTAATTGCGAAATCCGCGCACCGAGCCCGAGAACGCCACGACCTCGAATCCGACGTCATGCACAGCTCCTTTCCCGATGTACAGCCCTGTACCGCCGCTGTAGCCGACATTGCGAAACGTGATGCCGCTGATGTCGAGTGGGTGCGAAGAGTTGCTGAAGAAGAGCGCGTTGATGTTGTTCGCGCCGGCCTCGATGAAAGTCGACCCCTTGCCGGCACCGATGATGGAGAGCCCCGCCGAAAGCGATGGGCTCGTGTTGGCGCCGACGGTGTAGGTGCCTGCGCCGACATAGACCGAGTCCGCGCCCGGATTGGCGCTGTTGTTGTTCGCGTCCGCGATCGCGCTCGTCAGTCCGGCGGCCGTCGCCGGGTACTGATCCGGTATGCCGCAGAGCGGATGGTTGCCGACGCAGAAGGAAGCTGCGCTCGCGCCACCGGCGAACAGCGCCATCGCCACCAGCACGATGGGCAGAGCAGACATGAGAAGTCGGAACGAGCGGATCATCGGAAAGCGCCTCCTGCGCGAGAAATTGAAGAGGAATGATTGCAGGCGTTGCGGCGCTCCGCTACCCCAGAAAGAAGGCCTCCCCGGCAACGCCGGAGAGGCCTCCAAAACGGGTATCGCTGATCGCGACCTAGAGCCAGCCGTTCTCGGCAGCATTCAGGACAGCCTGCGCGCGGTCCTTCACGCCCAGCTTGCCGTAGATGTTGTGCAGGTGCGTGCGCACCGTGCTGGTCGAGAGGTGGAGGTTCTTGGCGATGTCCTCGTAGACGTTGCCTTCGGCGAGCTGACGCAGAACGTCGGACTCGCGCGGTGACAGCGGGCTCGGGGAGGTCGGGCGCTTGCGCTCGTTTCCACCACCGTTGGGGACTTCGTACAAGATGCTGCGCAGCTGACGCACAGTCAGACGCACATTGCGTGAGGCCTTCAGCAGCTCGTCCGGAGAGACATCTCCGCCCTCTGCGTAATGCGCGAGCATGTCCGCCAGGCGGATGATCGCGGCCTCGCCGCCCTCTTCGTCAGCGTGGTGACGCTCGATCGCCGCAGCCATGCTGTTGGGCAGGCCCCAACGACGGGCGAGCACTCCGCCAACCAGTGCGTGGTCGACACCAAGCTCGCGGCGTTCGCGCATGAGGCGCTCCTGCGGCGTGCGGGCCGAACCATGAACCTGCTGGGGGTAGCCGTCGTAGGCGTAGGTCAGAACGAGCTTGCCGATGTCGTGCAGCAGTGCTGTGACCAGCAGTGCGTCGACGTCGCCGTCCCAGTTGATCTCACGAGCGATTCGTTCCGCTGCCTGCTGTGTCGCGATTGCGTGCAGACGGAAGCGATCCGGCGTGGAGTCCCACTGAGCGGTGCGCTCGAAAAAGTCAAATGTCTTGGTGCGCGTGACGATCGCCTCGACGCCGCCGGGGCTGAGCACCTCGACTGCTTCGCGGACTGTCACGACTTTGCGGCGGCCGCCGGTCGCCTTGTTGGCGTAGCGGATCACCGTGATCACAAGAGCCACATCGCGTTCGATCGCCTCTACGAGGTCGGTCGTTGCCTTGTCACTGCTGTTGCTGGTGACCAGGTGCAGCACGCGGTCGCGTGATTCTGCGAGCGCCGGAAAGCGCTCGAGAGCCTCGAATGCAGCGGTCAGGCGGTGGCCGTGTCCTTGCTGGCGCTGTCCCTGAGCGCCAATTCGCGGAGGCGTCTCATCAGAAGTGGCCTG
>JAEMSX010000149.1 GCA_016462645.1 Thermoleophilaceae bacterium | reverse complement strand
GAGTCCCGCGAGGTCGTCCGCGACATCTCCAACGTCAAGCAGGAGATCATCAACTTCCGCAAGATCATCCGCCCGCAGCGCGCGGTGCTGCGCGACCTCGAGCGCGTGAAGGCACGCTTCCTGGCCGAGGAGCTTGAGGTCTACTTCGAGGACATCGTCGACGCTTCCGAGCGCATGTGGGACATGCTCGAGAACTACAAGGAGGTCGTCGAGGCACTTGAGGCCACGAACGAGTCGGTCATCAGCCACAACGTCAACGACGTCCTGCGAGTTCTCACGATCTTCTCCGTCTTCTTCCTGCCGCTCACATTGATCAGCGGAATCTTCGGAATGAACAATCACATTCCGGGGCAGAACTCAACGGTCGGCTTCTTCGTGGTGATCGGCGGCATGTTCGCCATTGTCGGCGCGATGCTGCTCTATTTCCGCAAGCGCGACTGGCTCTAGTTCTCAATTGCATGCCTCAGGCATGCAACTGAATTCCTGCGGATTTCGCCGCTTGAAATGGCGCTTCTTTCTGCATGCCAGAGGCATGCAAGAGATATGGCTTGGCTGCGGGAGTTTTGGCCGCCACTTTCGGTTGCATGCCTCAGGCATGCAAGTTTGGTGCGGGCTGACTTGACTGGGTCTTGGCCGAGGTGGCGGCTTTGCCCGTCGGGCGGTTCAGCTCGCCAGCGCCTGGTCGGGACCGAGGCGCGGCGGGCGATTGGTCGCAGCGGAATCCAGCGGAGACACCGACACCGCGTCCTTGCCGGAGTCCTTGCTCGTGCGCAGCGCGAGGTCGGCTGCGACGACGATGTCCTTCCAACTGTCGACGTGCTCCCACGTCGCGTATCCCATCGAAAGCGTCACGTCAGGCTCGCAGAGCACGTTCCAGTCGACCGCGCCGATCGCGGCGCGGGCCTTGGCGGCCGTGCGCATCAGGCTCGCGGCATCGCCCTCGTGGACGATCACGGCGAACTCATCGCCGCCGATGCGGCAGACAGTCGCTTCACTGCCGACCGCGCCATCGAGCACTGCCGCGATCATGCGCAGCACCTCGTCGCCGGCTTTGTGGCCGCCACTCGAGTTGATCGTCTTGAAGTTGTCCACGTCGGCAAGGATCAGGCCGCCGAAGTCGTATCCCGACCCCTCGGAGCCGCGCGGGAGTTCCGCGGCGTCGGCGAGCCTGCGCTCGAACACGCGGCGGTTTGAAAGCTTGGTGAGCGCATCGACGCGCGAGAGCTCCAGCGCGGCGCGTTCGGCGGCGTCTGCACGCACGCGGTTGTAGCGCAGGAGACCGGCGATCACAAGCACCTCGCCGACGATCACCGAAACGCCGGTGAAGTTCGCCGTCTGCACGTTGACCAGAAGCGTCGCGATGAGGATTCCCATCATCGCGCCGGTGCGCAGGGCCGCGTCGCGCGCGGAGAGCGCGTACGCGGCGTGCGCCACCACCAGGTAAGCCAAGGGCAGAATCGGCGTCGCGGCCCCGCCGGTCGCGTAGATCGCGGGTACCGCGAGCA
>JAEMSX010000088.1 GCA_016462645.1 Thermoleophilaceae bacterium | reverse complement strand
TGCGCCTGCACCGCGGCACGCGCTACACGAAGATCCGCGAGCCGTACTTCTTTGACTACGTCAAGCAGCAGCTGATCGACAAGTACGGAATCAACACCGTGCGCAAGGGCGGCCTGAAGATCCACACAACGATCGATCCGCGCCTGCAGAACGCCGCGCGCGACGCGATCAACTCCACGCTTGTCAGCTCGGGCGACCCTTCGAGCGCGATCGTCGCGACCGATCCGCGCAACGGATACGTGCGCGCGATGGCCAGCAGCGGTGGCTACGGGCAGAGCCAGTTCAACCTCGCGGCGCAGGGTTCGCGCCAGCCGGGATCGTCCTTCAAGACGATGGTGCTGCTCACGGCGATCCGCCAGGGCATCGACCCCAGCAGCACGACCTACAACTCGCACCCGATCGACATCAAGACTTCGCCCTGGGGTCCGATCAAGGTCGCCACGTACTCGGACTCCTACGGCGGCAACATGAACCTCGTGCAGGCAACGGTCGCCTCCGACAACTCGGTCTACATCCAGCTCGACATGGACGTCGGCCCGAACAACGTCAAGCGCACCGCGCGCATGATGGGTATCCGCTCAAAGCTCAACGGCTACCCGGCCGAGGGCCTGGGCGGTCTTGAGAACGGTGTCTCACCGCTCGAGATGAGCCACGCCTACGCGACGCTCGCGGCCGGCGGAGTTCGCTCCAAGCAGCTCGTGATCTCGAAGGTCGACTTCCCCGGCACGAAGGACGACTCCGAGTACAAGGTGCAGCGCAAGCGCGTCTTCACCGACGGCGAGGCCTATGAGGTCACCAAGATTCTTGAGCAGAACGTCTCCGGCGGAACGGCCACCGGCGTGCGCAGCGGAGGCTTCACCTGCCCCGCCGCCGGCAAGACCGGCACCACGGACAATCACCGCGACGCGTGGCTCGTCGGCTACACGCCGACGCTGGCAACCGCAACGTGGATGGGCTACCCGAACGCCCAGCGTTCGATGTACAACGTCGAGGGAGTCGGCGAGGTTGCAGGTGGAACGCTGCCGACCGACATCTGGACCAAGTTCATGAAGGCCGCCATCGGAAATCGCTGCAAGGACTTCCCGGAGCCCAAGACTCCGTTCGTGTCCAGTCCTTTCTCGGGCAAGTACGCCCAGATGGGCAAGGAAGAGGGCTCGGACTACCAGGCCGACCCGAAGAAGAAGAAGACCTACACAGAGGGCAAGAAGAAGGCCCAGGACAACGGCGGCGGCGGTAACGGTGGCGGAAACGACACGCCGCAACAGACGCCCGAGCAGCCCGACACCCAGGCACCCGCAGCGCCCGGCGGCGCAGCTCCCGGCCAGTGACCGATCGTCCGGTCGCCGGTGCGGGCGGCTCGTCGCGCTGGGCCCAAGCCGCACTCGCGGCGCTAATTCTCGTATTTGTCTGGCTCGCGGCTGCCCCGGCGGTGATCGGGTCGAAGGTCGTGCTCGCCACAGCCGGCGGTTCGCCGGACTGGTTGATCGGCGTCTATCGCGTCTTCGGAGTTGAGTCGCTCGCCGGCGCGGACGCCGGTTGGACCTACTACCTGCCGTTGATGCTCTCGGCGCTGCTCTGGGCGCTGGTCGTATGGCTCGCTCCAAAGCTGCGCGCATCGTGGTTGCTGTGGTCTGTGGTCGGGCTGCACGCGGTGTTCTTCCTTGCGCCGCCACTGCTCTCGCAGGACGTCTTCAGCTACATCGCCTATGCGCGGCTCGGGGTGGAGCACGGGCTCAATCCGTACGCCTTCCGGCCCTTCGACATCCCCGGCGACCCGGTGTTCGGGTTTGCCGGATCCAAGGATGCCGTGGATGTCTACGGCCCTTACTTCACGCTCTTCACCTATCCACTGGCTTGGGTGTCGGTCCCGGTTGCGTTCTGGACGCTGAAGTTGATCGCGGCGGCGTCGAGCCTCGGGCTCGTGCTGCTGGTGAAGTCGATCGCGCAGAAGGTCGGCGCGGACACCGCGCGCGCGATCGCGATCGTGGGACTCTCGCCCGCGACGCTCGTGCATGTGGTCGGCGGCGCACACAACGAGGCGCTGACGATGCTGATCGTGTTCGCCGGAATCGCGTTCGCGCTCTCGCGTGATGACGGCGCGCGCGAAGCCGGCGGCGGATTCATCAGCGCGCTCGCGCTCGGCATCAAGGCCTCCGCCGCCGTGCCGCTCGTGTTCATGCTCGCCGCGGCCAGGCGCAAGTTCGCGATGTTCCTGGCGATGGCGGGAGCCGCAGTCCTCACGCTGCTGACCGGCCTGGTCGCGTTCGGCGGCGACGCGCTGAACGGCCTGAACCTGATCTCCTCGAACCAGGACCGCTCAAGCCGCTGGTCGCTGCCACACCGCACCGTCGACGGGATCGACGCGTTGTTCGGTGTTGATCGCGGCGTCGCCACAGACGTGGTGCGCGTGGTCTTCGTTCTGATCCTCGCGGCGGTCGTCGCGTATCTGATCTGGCGCAGCTACAAGCAGCCGGAGACCTGGATGGCCAACGCCGGCTGGGCGACCTTCGGCGTGCTGCTCGCCTCGGCGTGGCTGGTGCCGTGGTACCTGTTGTGGCTGCTGCCGTTCGCCGCGCTCGGAAAGTGCCGTGGCCTGCAGCTCGCGACGATCCTTCTGACGGCGTACACGCTCGTCATCGCAATCCCATTCTGAGCACGCCCATTCTGATGACTGAACAAGATCGAATCCACAGCCTGGTCGCGCGCTTCGGCGCCTCGGCCGATCGCATCGTCGTGCCCAGCGGCGATGACGCGGCTGTGGTGCGCGCGGACGGCGCAGTCTCCGTGACTTCGATCGACGCCGTCGTCGAAGGCGTCCACTTCGAACTCCCGGCCTGGCCACTCGAAGCGGTCGGCCGCAAGGCCGTCGCCGCGGCGCTCTCTGATCTCGCCGCGATGGGTGCCTCCGCCGGCGAGGTCTACGTGGCGGCCGGACTACCGAAGGAGCTGAGCGAGGCGGGCTTCGACGCACTCTGTGACGGAATCGCGGCTGCCGCCGAAGAATGCGGCGCGGGTGTCGCGGGCGGCGACCTCTCCTCAGCCGGCGAACTCTGGCTCAGCGTCACCGTCGTCGGTTACGCGGCGACCGACGATGCGGTGGTGACTCGCGCGGGCGCGCAGCCGGGCGACGCGATCGTGGTGACCGGCGCGCTCGGCGGTTCGGCGCGCGCGATCGAGTTGATCGCCGCAGGCACGGACTCCGCTGATCCGCGACTCATGAAACAGTTCGCACCGATCCCACGCTTCGCCGCGGGGGCAGCGCTGGCGGCCCACGGCGCGACCGCAATGATCGACATCTCGGATGGCTTGGCGCGCGACGCCGGTCAGGTCGGCGACGCGAGCGGCGTGCAACTGACGATCGAACTCGCCTCGGTCCCGCTCGCCGCGGGGATCGAGGACGCCGCATTCGCCGCAGCGAGCGGCGAGGAGTACGAACTGCTGGCGACGCTGCCGCAGGGGCAGGTGGAGTTCGCAAAGAGTGCGGTCGCCGAGACTGGAACGACGCTCACTGTCATCGGTCAGGTGACCGAGGGCACTGGCGCGGAACTACTGAATGTCGACGGAGCCCGGCTCGAAATCCGGGGCTTCGATCATTTCGACTGAGTAGATCAGCGAGCGGCGAAAACGCGCGCGCTCGTTGGCCAGCTCGTCGATCCGGGCCAGCAAGGCTTCCGCGACGCGGTTGGGGTCGACCACGTATGCATCGGCGTCAATAGGGGATGTGGGCATGCTGAGTAGCAATCTTCCGACTTCTCTCTCGGAGGTCTGGGGATTGTGGGGGATTGAATCGAGGTTGTGCAGTTCGGACTAGTAAGGCTCTGGGGTGAGCTGCAATCAAGTTGTCGGTCGGTATTGGACCCACCAACATCCGACACATGTCGATCCTTCACTCAACTATTGGAAGGGTTCTGCCGTTCCCCGTCGGCTGGCCGACTTCGGCGCGCGCGGCGCGGACCAGTAAAGGTGGATCAGAGCGGTCCCGATCGCTGCCGTGACCGCGCATCCGGCCGCGAGCGTGAGCGGGCCGACGAATCCACCGGCCTCCAGCAGAACCGCGTAGCGCAGCGATCCCGGCAGGGAGATGTCGAACACGGTCGGGAAGTACGCCATCGCGGCGAAGATCGGCAGCAGCCCGAGCAGCGCGAGGCCGAACACCTGACGACGCCGGGCCTCGCCGGTCAGAAGCAGCAGCACGAGCAGGTGCAGCAACAGCACGAGAAAGCCCGCGGCGATCGGATTGACCACGAAAACCGCAAGCCCCGTGAAGACGATCCAGAGCGCGAAGCCCGCCTCGCCGCCTTTCGGCGTCGCCTGGCGCGCGGAGGCCGCGGCGACGAGCATGCCGAGCACAGCGAGAATTGCGACGAACACGCCGATCGCTGTCGCGCCCGCGCCGGTGACCGCGCCGGGGTCGGGCGGGAGCGGAGGAGCGTCGATGATTCCGCTGAGGCCGACGCCGCGCAGCAGGAACCCGAGCAGCAGCAGCCAGACCGTCGCGATCGCCGGCGCGAGCAGTCCGCGCTGGCTGGCCTGCCGCCAGCGCCGCGCGCGTGCCCAGGAATCGATCGAGGCCACGATCAGCGGGAAGAACAGCGAACCGATCAGCAGCACGAGGGCCCACTGCGGGATCAACTTGCCGCCGACCTTCAGCGGCGCCGCCGTCGGCGCGGCGGGATGAAACGAACTGTCAAAGGTCGTCAGCGCGCGAAGCGCCGTCTGGCCGACGTGACCGGCCTGCGCCGCCGAGTCCTCAAGCGGTGGCACCAGCGGCTCACCGGCGGGGCTCACCGAGGCACCGTTCAGGCCCTGGCCCGCCATCGTCGACTGCTCGCCGAGCGCCATCGGAAAGCCGAGCCGCACGAGTTGCCCGCCGAGCGACTTGACCGCGGCGCTGCCGCCGATCTCGAGGTCCGTGATGCGGCCCAGCGTGCGCACGAAGCGCTGGTCGGGCACCATCCGCGAGTCCTGGTCGGTGAGCAGCGGCGTGGCGATCGCCTTGCCTCCGACGTTGCGCAGCACGATGATCGCGTCGAACGGGCCGCGCAGAGTCTGGACGAGCTTGTCCGCACCGAGGCCGCCATCCACGCCGCCGCTGACCGATGCCATGACCAGCGTGTGTTCGAAGGTGCGGCCCTCCAGCACGCGCGCAAGCTCAAGCAGGATGCCGGTCTCGAGCGCGCCGTTCTTCGCCAGCTCGCCCGGCGAGCCGTCGCGCGAGGCGATCACGAGCAACCTGCGGTCGGAGGGGCCAGGGCGCGTGCCGACCACGTTCGCGAGCGTGCGCCGGCCGTTCAGCGTCGTCGCCTCGAACGAGCTGCTGGTCGCGGCGAAGCCGACAGCTTCGAGCCGCGCCTCGACCAGGTCGCCCAGGCTGGCGTCCTGAGCGGAGCCCGATTCGC
>JAEMSX010000087.1 GCA_016462645.1 Thermoleophilaceae bacterium | reverse complement strand
TACCCACGCCAACGGGGCCACCCGTGACGTTGTAGCCGTAGTAACAGGCGATGATGACGATGAACGTGGCCATCACCATCGCCTTTATGAGGCTGAATAAGAGGTCTGGTGGGTTCTGGAACAACCAGAAGATCAGCGAGTAGGAACCGCTGGAGACGTCGCCCACCTGCTGGACCACCGCCAGGTAGGACGCCACGAACGCGCCGGCCACACCGGTCACGTAGAGGAAAGGAAGAACGAGCCATGATGCGAGAAGCCTTGTGGAAGCCAGGAAGAGCACTGAGTCAATACCCATGACCTCGAGTGCGTCAATCTCGTCGCTGATGCGCATCGATCCGATCTCGGCGACGATTCCGGTACCGACCTTCGCGCACATCATGTAACCGAACGCGTACGGGGCGATCTCTCGCAGGTCGCACCATGCGGTGAAGACTCCGGCGTATGCCGGCGCGCCGAACGCACGCAGCGAGTAGGCGCCCTCGATTCCGCACTGCAGGCCGACGAAGAACATCAGGGTCCAGATCACGACCGCCGAGCCGAGGATCAGCACTCCGGCCTGGCGCAGCGTCTCGCCGAAGAAGGTCATGACGCGGCCGTTGAAGATGTCGACGACGACTTCTGTGCCGAACTTCACGACCCGACCGAAGTCCTCGATCCACTGTTCAATCCTGCTGCGTGCGCCGACCATGTCTGTCCCCTACCTGATCTGCGTGATCTCGGGGTGGGTGGCCAGGAGCGCCTGAGTGAAGACGACGTTGAACGCGAAGATGCCGATGAAGGCGATGACGACCGCCTGGTTGACGGCGCGGCCGACGCCCTCAGCGCCGCCCTTCGCGTTCATGCCCTTGTGACAACAGACGATCGCGATGATCGCGCCGAAGATGGTCGTCTTGAAGATCGATCCCCAGAGGTCGGTGACCGAGGCGTTGGTGAAGAAGGTTGCCCAGAACGGGCCGAGCGGCGCGCCGTTGACCAGGGTGGCGATCACGCCGCCGGTGACGCCGAGCATCAACGCGAAGACGTCGAACAGGCCCGTCAGGATCATCAGCGCGAAGAAGCGCGGGACGACGAGGTTCTTGATCGCGTCAACGCCGAGCACGGCCAGCGCGTCAAGCTCGTCGCGGATCTTGCGTGCACCGAGGTCTGCGGTGATCGCCGTTCCGGCGACGCCGGCCATCACGATGGCGGTGACGAACGGGGCGAACTCTCGGATTGAGGCGAGGACGAAGAAACCACCGAGTCGGTCGATCGATCCGAGGATCGTGAAGATGTTTGCCGCCTGAAGACCAGGGGCGCCGTAGCCGAGTGCGATCGTCGAGACGACCAGCGGAAACCAGCAGAGCTTGAGCGCGAAGAGGAACTGCTGCACGAACTCGCCGCCGTACGGGTAAGGCGGTGTTGCCGCTGAGACGAGCGTCTTGCCGCCGAGGATCACCATCTCCCCGATCTCGGAGAGAAATTCCTGCACTGCGTCATAGGTCTTGGACGCAAGATTCACCGCGCCGTACCGCACTTCCTCACGGCAGCTTCCAAAGCAGCCATCCTTTTCGCTCTCCCAGCAGTTGCCCAAACACCACGGTGCTCAACACCAGACTGTTTGCTCCTATGCAACACAGCGGGTCAGGTCCCCAAATTCCGAATGCAGATCATATCTAGGCGAGTTTCCTATTTCGTACCCGAATCCTGCACAAACATCAGGCTTGGCGCAGTTTGCTGTCGGTGCTGGTGGTATCTTGCGAGCGGTCTTGACTGTGGAGGAGTCTGAGCACATTTCTGCGTGGCGGAAGCCCGCGTCTTTACTTGCACTGGTGCTCGTCGCCCTGCTCGCAATTCCGCTCGCCGGTTGCGGCAGTGGCGAGCCCCAGAATGCCAACGCTCCGAGCGGCACCTGGTCGGTCCTGGTCGAGGAATGGAAATTCCCGAAACGCCAGTACCTGGGCACCCCCACCGACTTCGTTCTGAAGATCCGCAACACCGACACGCGCGACATTCCGCAGCTGATCGTGACGATCGAGGGCCTGCGCATGCAGGTCAAGCAGGTCGGCGCGGCTTCCGAAATCCGTCCGATCTGGTTGACCCAGGACGTCGACTACGCGAACGTCACGCCCTACAACTCGGCGCTCGCCAGCAGTTTCAACATGGGTCCGCTGGCCGCCGGAGACGTGCAGACCTACAAGGTCGCGCTCACGCCGCTGCGCCGCGGTAACCACGAGGTCGGCTACAAGCTCGCCGCCGACCTCTTCGGTGACGCCAAGATCGTCGATCCGGACGACGCGCCGGCAGAAGACACGCGCACGGTCGCGATCGACCCGACGCCGCAGTTCGACAAGAGCTTCTTTGACGAGAACTAGCCGCTTCGGCTAGCGCGCAGCTTTTACGTCGAGCGCGTAGCTGTCGAGCAATGCGTCGGGCGTGGTGGGCTCTGAATTGTCTTTCAGTGCCTGGAGCTGATCAGCCATCGTCGGGCGCTCGTTCTTGTAGAAGATGCCGAGTGCCATCGGGTCCTCGAGTGCGTGGGCGAATGCCGCCGCGCGGTCGGTCGGATCGTGCTGCTCATCGAGCTGCGAGACCTCGTCCTTCCAGAGCTGGGTGTTGTTGTTGAAAGCTGTGCACGGCGAGTAGGCGTCGATGAACGAGAAGCCCGGACTCTTCATTCCGGCGATGACCAGCTCGGTCAGCTCCTTCGGGCGGAAACTCGCGCCGCGCGCGACGAACGATGCGTCGGCCGCGATCGCGGTCGCCATCGTGTTCAGCGGCTGCTCGACGTTTCCGTAGGGCGAGCTCGGGGACTTCTGCTGGTGCAACGAGGTCGGCGAGACCTGACCCTTGGTCAGCCCGTAGATCTCGTTGTCCATCACGATGTAGGTGATGTCGATGTTGCGGCGCGCGGCGTGCGGGAAGTGCCCGCCGCCGATCGCGAATCCGTCGCCGTCGCCACCGACTGCGATCACTTCAAGCTCGGGGTTGGCCATCTTCACGCCCATCGCGGTGGGCAGTGCGCGGCCGTGGACGCCGTGGTAGCCGTAGGTCGTGACGAATCCCGGGAAGCGGCTCGAGCAGCCGATACCGGAGACGACCACGGTGCGGTCGGGGTCAAGATCGAGTTCGGCGAACGCGCGGTACGCAGCGGCGAGCACTCCGAAGTCGCCGCAGCCCGGACACCAGATCGGTTTGAGATCTGATTTGAAGTCCTTGGGATCGGTCGTCATCTTGACTGCTCCTTTTAGGCGGTGGCCTTGGCTGGTGCCGGTACGCGCTCTTGGATGAAGTCCGCGATGTCCGCGGCAGTGAAGGGGTATCCGGTGATCTGCGACTGCGCGATCACATCGATGCCGCAGTCGGCGCGCACCATGCGGGCGAACTGCCCGGTGTAGTTGACCTCGGGGACGAAGACCGTCTCCATGCCCTCGGCCCATTCCTGGATCCGACGCACGGGCATCGGCGCAAGGATGCGCGGGTAGAAGGTCGCGGCGCTGATGCCGCGCTCGCGCAAGATTTCTGCAGCCTCGACGGCTGCGCCCTCGGTCGATCCCCATCCGAGGATTCCGACCTTGGCCTGCTCCGGTCCGGTGACCGTGACGCGGCCGAGCTCGCGCAGCGGATCGAGCTTCTTGAAGCGCTTGTCCTGCATCGCCATGTGCAGTTCGGGGGTGTATCCGGGGTGACCGAGCTCGTCGTGCTCGATGCCGGTGGACACGTAGGCGCCAGGTGATCCGGGGATCGCCATCGGCGAAACACCCGACTCGGTCAGCTCGTAGCGCTGGTAGCGCTTGTCGCCGGCGTCGCCGTTGGGCTTCACGCGGTCCTCGACCGGGATCGTCGAGAGGTCCGGGCGGTCGACCGTCTCGAGACGGTGACTCAGCGACTGGTCTGACAGCAGGATGACTGGGACCTGGTAGGTCTCGGCGGCATTGAAGGCTTCGACGGTGCAGACGAGGCAGTCGTCGACGGTGGTCGGCGCGATCACGACTCGCGGCGCCTCGCCGTGCGAGCCGTAGACGGCCTGGTTGAGGTCGCTCTGCTCGGTCTTGGTCGGCATTCCCGTTGACGGTCCGGCGCGCTGGGCGTCGATGATCACCGCGGGGAGCTCTGCCGTTCCGGCGAGACCGATCAGCTCGGCCATCAGCGAAAGGCCCGGGCCGGACGTGGCGGTCATCGCCTTCGCGCCGGTGAAGCTGGCGCCAAGGACTGACGCCAGTGCGGCGATCTCGTCCTCGGTCTGAATCGCGACGCCGTTCATGCGCGGCAGGCGCGCGGCGAGCGATTCCAGGATGTCAGAGGCCGGCGTGATCGGGTAGCCGGCGTAGTAGGTGAGGCCCGCGTGCAGCGCGCCGGCGACGATCGCCTGGTTTCCCGAGAGCAGAATGCGCTCGCGCTCCGGCTCGTTCGGGTGCTGGATGTTGCAGACGTCGGGAAGATTCTCGCGGGCGTAGCTTGCGCCGGCGCGGAGCGAATTGATGTTCGCCTCGCCGACGTCGCCCTTGTGCGCATATCGCTTGAGGATCAGGTTCTCGATCTGCTCGGTGTCGATGTCGAGCAGTCCGCAGGTCATGCCGACGATCACCATGTTCTTGCCACGGCGGGATCCACCGGCCTCTTCCGCGATTGCGCTGAAGGCGACTTCGTAGGAGCGGCCTGCGAATTCTTCGGTCACCTTGCACGACTCGGCGTCGGCGATGATGATGCCTTCGGGCCCGACGGTCGAGTGCTGGAGCTCGAAGCCCTCCTGGTTGAAGCAGACGAGCAGGTCGGTGTGGTCGCCGATCGATTTGATCCGGTCAGCGCCGATGCGCACCTGGAACATGCACGGGCCGCCCTTGATCTCGGCGGGGTACGTGCGGAACGTCAATCCCCAGTAGCCACCACGTGCGGCGCCAGCCGTAAGAATGTCGCCACCAGAGATGACGCCTTCGCCGGATTCACCGGCCAGTTGAAGAGTGATGTCAGGAAGTGCCATCTAGGAAATGTCAGATGGCGCGAAGTTGACGGGGATGTTTGATGAATCGTTCATCGTGCGTGACCGGTGGCCACTGAGGTCGAATATAGCGGTGGCCCACGCGGCCAAATCCAGTCGAATACCAAGCAGTACTGCAGTCAATGAATCGGCCGCTCGGAACGATCCTTTAGTTACCGAAAACTGGCCCCCCACCGACTCCCCCGGATTGCATGCCTCAGGCATGCAAGGTCGATGCGAGGAATTGAGTGCCTGTTTCAAGCGGTCTTCGCTGCATGCCTCAGGCATGCAACGCGAAAGGCTTGGGAATCAGGCGGTTTTGGCGGTCAAACGCTTGCATGCCTGAGGCATGCAACATTGGAGGGGTGGCGTTGTGGGGAGCGCGGGGTGCAGAAATGAAAACGCCCCGGACCAAAAGGTCCGGGGCGCTCCATCCATCCACCATCCAGGAG